>LMZR01000074.1 GCA_001567105.1 Chloroflexi bacterium OLB14 | reverse complement strand
TCCATGCGCCCTGAAATACCTTCTAAAGCAGCAATACCCTGTGCGGCAATTTCGGGTTTAATGCCTAACCCATAAACGGTTGTTGTGAATGCGGCAAGGTTGTTATAAACATTATGCTTGCCAACAAGTTCGCTGGTTATTTTTATTTTGTTTTTATCGGCATCTAATTCCAAAGAATCTAGAAATGCTAATTTGGCTACGCGCAAATTATTAGAAACAATATCAAAACTAATCCCCAGTGATTTGTATTTGACATTCTTTGCATAAACATCTGCATCTTTATGCAAGCCATAATTTATTTTGTTGGTTTGGGTAAATTTATTCAAAAAATCAAATGACTTTTTATCATCACGATTAATCACCGCCAAGCGTGGATTGCCCTGTGGTTTTTCTTTTGTCCATGTTAGGCTTTCAAACAAGCGCGCTTTGGCGGCGCGATAATTTTCATAACTACCATGTTCATCCATGTGTTCGTGCGTGATGTTGGTGACGACAGCAATATCAAATTCACAAGCATCCACTCGATGTTGCGCCCAACCATGTGATGTGGTTTCAAGCACAACATGAGTTGATCCCGCTTCTACCATTTGCGCTAAATATTTTTGCACATCATGCGCATCAGGTGTGGTGACGTGAAAGCCTGTATCTAATACTTCATCTCCAATTACAGCATTGACAGTTGAAATCATGCCTGCTTTGATGCCTGCTGTAATTAATATTTTATGAATGATATTACTGGTTGTTGTTTTGCCATCGGTGCCTGTTACGCCAATTACCGTCAGCGAATGACCAGGCCAGTTGTAAAACGAACCAGCTATCCAGGTCAGGGCTTGACGCGTGTTTTTTATCTGAATATATGGGATATTGAATCCAGTTAAATCTTTTTCACCAAGAATCGCCACCGCCCCATTATCAATAGCTTTTTGAACATATTTATGCCCATCTAAAGTGCCGCCTTGCATGGCAACAAACAAATCACCAGATTTGACGGCACGACTATCAATGGCTATTCCTGTGATTTGAATATCAGGAATATTTTTGTTTGAAATGATACGGGAATTTCAGAAAATATTTTTGTAGAGATGTGTTGAGTTTCATATTAATATTTTTATGTACTGCAACATTTATGTTGCTCTAAAACGCAAGATAAATCTTGCGGTACGTTGTTAAATAAAATAGGTTTTGACGAGTATATCGTCAAAACCTATTTTTCGGATTAGAAATTTTTAAGCCGCTTGCTTGGTCATTTTGGTTTTCAACCATTTCAAGCGGAAAGTTTCTTCGCGTTCGCGTTCTTCTAATGAGGAAACGATAAACTCGATTTGATGTTTATAGTTTGGGATAAAGATGTGTTGCAAGGCGTTTACACGGCGTTGCGTTTTCTTTAATTCATTTGCCAAACGCCATACTGCGGCGGTGAGCATAGAAAGTTGCGGAATACGCACAAGCACTTCACGAAATGCGGCACTGGCTTCATCTAACACGGCGGCGGTATCACCAGGGCTATATAAAAGTTTTGGTGGTTCGCCGCGCGCTTCGATTTGCGGAATTGCTACACCCATGATGCCACGCAAACGCAAATGCACATCAACAGTTTTATTGACTGCCAAAGATGCCCACTCCACATGATCTGAACCCATCACAAGGCGTGCTTTTTCCATCGCGCCGTATGCGGTTTCAAGCAAAGCCCAAACCTCTTTTTGAAGAGAATCGGCTTCTTTAGCAACACGAACAAGCTCACCTGTTAGGGCTTCACGTTTGCGATCGAGGATTTCGTAACCCTCTTTGGCAAAGCGTAATTCCTTTTTGAGGCGAATTAAATTCGTACGAGTGGGGGCTATACTAATTTGTGGCATCGTCGCCTGTATAATATTTTTCGATTTCGTCGAGGTTGACGCGGGTTAGTTCTTTCTTTGGCAAAATGGAAAGCAATTTCCATCCAATTTCCAAAGTTCGTTCGATAGTGCGATTTTCGGTGAAACTTTGATTGACATATTCACGTTCAAATGCGCGTCCGAACTTTAAGTATTTTTGGTCAACTTCGGAGAGTTCTTCTTCGCCGATAACGGATGCTAAGGCGCGCACGTCTTGTGTTCTAGCATAAGCTGCGTAAAGTTGTGCGCCCCAGCGTGGATGATCTTCACGTGTGCGACCTTTACCAATACCATCTTTCATCAAACGAGAGAGGCTTGGTAAAACTGCTACAGGAGGATAAACGCCTGCAAAGTTTAATTCACGTCCCAACACAATTTGACCTTCGGTAATATAACCTGTTAAGTCTGGCATGGGGTGCGTGATGTCATCATTAGGCATCGTTAGAATCGGGATTTGGGTAATAGAACCTTCGCTAGTACGAATACGACCTGTTCGTTCGTATAAAGAAGCGAGGTCAGAATATAAGTAACCTGGGTAACCTTTACGGCTTGGCACCTCACCACGTACGTTTGAAATTTGGCGTAAGGCTTCACCATAGTTGGTCATATCGGTTAACACTACTAACACGTGCATACCTTTTTCATAAGCCAAATATTCGGCTAAGGTCAATGCAGCGCGCGGAGTTACGATACGTTCTACTGGGGGGTCATCTGCCAAATTCAAGAACATTGCCACACGGGTAAGCGCGCCACTTTCAGTAAATGATTTACGGAAGTAATCAGCAACGTCGTTCTTAACACCCATAGCGGCGAACACAATAGCAAATTCTTCGCCTTCAGTTTGTGGCGCACCTGCCTCTTTACCTAATGTGGCTTGGCGCACAATTTGAGCGGCGAGTTGATCATGTGGCATACCTGCGCCAGAGAACAACGGAAGTTTTTGACCGCGTAACAAAGTATTAACACCATCAATGGTGGAAATACCAGTTGGATATAATCGCGTGGATAAATACGTGCAGTTGGGTTAATTGGCTGACCATTTACATCAGCATAGTGATCTGTCAATGGTTCTGGACCACCATCAATGGGGTTACCTAAACCATCAAAAATGCGTCCGAGCATTTCTTCGGCAACAGGAATGTGTAAGGTGTTACCTAAAAAGCGCACGCTTGTTCCGTCAATGGATAAGCCAGTAGAACCAGCAAAGACCTGCACCACAGCAAAGCCTTCGCCTACTTCAAGCACACGACCACGGCGGAGTTGGCCGCGAGAATCTTTAATTTCTACTACTTCATCATAACTGACGTTTGCCGCACCTTCAACGACCATGATTGGTCCTTCGATACGTCCTACGCCAATGACTTCTTGACCGCCTAAGACTTTTGATTCACTCATTGTCTATACTCCGCATCTAATTGACTCATTTGTTGGTCAATTTCTTTTTGAAGTTTCATCAAACTTACCTAATTCTTCATTTGTAATTGTAGATTTTGCACGGATGATTTTATCTACAACTGGTAAATCATGGATTAAGTTAATCGGCGCGCCGCGTTTGACGATTGCCATACCACGTTCATGGAAGTAAAGCACAATTTCGAGCATGCGAATTTGTTTTTCCACTGAAGAATAAGCATCAACCGTCTCGGTTGCGTTTTGTTGTAAAAGCCCTTCGCGAATCAAACGTGTGGTTTCAAGAACCATGCGTTCGGTGAAAGGAAGCGCATCGGGACCGACCAATTTCACGATTTGAGATAATCGGCTTTCTTCACTCAACAATTCCATCGCGCGGTTACGCATGGTTAACCAATCTTTACCAGTTTTTTTCGCGCCACCAATTGCCAACATCTTCTAAGTATTCGCTATAGCTATCTAACCAGTTAATGGCTGGGAAGTGACGAGCAGAAGCGAGGGATTTATCCAACGCCCAGAAACAGCGAATGAAGCGTTTGGTGTGTTGCGTTACAGGTTCAGAGAAGTCACCACCTGGAGGGGAAACTGCGCCTACGATAGAAACTGAACCTTGTGTTCCATTTAAGTTATTGACATAACCAGCGCGTTCATAAAATTCTGCTAAACGACCAGCCAAATAAGCAGGATAACCTTCTTCTGCTGGCATTTCTTCGAGACGACCAGAAACTTCACGCAAGGCTTCAGCCCAACGAGAAGTTGAATCAGCCATGAGAGCCACGTGATAGCCCATGTCTCGATAATATTCTGCAATGGTAATACCTGTGTAAATACTGGCTTCACGAGCCGCCACAGGCATGTTAGATGTATTTGCAATCAATACAGTTCGTTCCATCAATGGACGACCAGAGCGAGGATCAATCAAGTGTGGGAATTCTTGTAACACTTCGGTCATTTCGTTACCACGTTCACCACAACCAATATACACAATCACTTCTGCATCAGCCCATTTTGCAATGCTGTGTTGAGTTACTGTTTTTCCAGAACCAAACGGACCAGGAATACCAGCCGCACCACCTTTCGCAACAGGGAAGAATGTATCCAAAATTCTTTGACCAGTAATCAAAGGAATGTTTGCGCCACGACGATTGGTAAATGGGCGTGGACGGCGTACGGGCCAGCGTTGCATCATGGTAATGGACTTTTCTTCTTTGCCCATTTTCATTTTCGCAATTGTGTCGTTAACAGTGTATTCACCATCTGCCACAACCCAAGTAATTGTGCCTGAGTCGTCGGGGTGAACCATTACACGATGTTCAAAAGTATCGGTTTCCATCGCCACGCCGAGAATATCTCCGCCTTTGACTTCATCACCAACTTTAACTTTTGATGTGTATTTCCATTTCTTTTCGCGGCTAATTGAATCAAAGCGTGCACCGCGATTGATGAATGAACCAACTGCTTGTTCAATCAAAGGAAGTGGGCGTTGCACACCATCATAAATACTTTGAATTAAGCCTGGACCTAATTCAACAGATAATGGCAAACCTGTGCCATAAATCACTTCGCCAGTTTGCATACCAGCAGTTTCTTCGTACACTTGAACAGTCATTTGGTCGCCCTTCAAACCAATCACCTCACCTACGAGGCGGTCTGAACCTACTTCAACCAATTCAAGCATACCCACATTTCGAGAACCCTTAGCACGCACAACGGGTCCACTAATCCAAGTAATTTTTCCTACTTCGTTGCTCATGCCTTTTCTCCCATCAACACTTTATATACGGAAGAGCGAAGCGTACCTTGTAAACGGCTTAAGCGTGTTTCGAGTGTGTTGTCATAATTCAACTTACCACCCGAAGCACTCACCACCACACCAGTACCTTCTTCAAGTTTTGCGCCTGATGAAAACTTACCATTTAATTCTTTAGAAATTTCATCTAGTTTCAAAACTTTTTGTGTTGATTCATCTGCGCGAACTTCTGCTTCTGTTGCTTTTAATTGTGTCACCGCTTCACGAGTCAGCATCTTCACAATCTCAGCATAATCTGAACGATTCTTCACGCCATTTAATTGTTTCTTGACTTCTTCAAACACACTATCTAACAATTTTTCACGAGATTCCAATTGCGCTGAACGTGCCTTTAATTGAGCGGTAGCAGTGGCTTGACTTTTCAAACGCTCTGCTTCTTGCTTAGCGCGGTCTAAGATAGCTCTCGCCTCAGACTCAGCCTCTGCTTGGGCACGCTTACGAATGGCATCTGCTTTCTCTTTTGCTTCAGCCTGCAATTGTTCTGCTTCATCTTTCGCTTCAAGCATAATTGCTTGCGCAAGCATCTCAATATCTTCTGCTACAGTTTTCATAAACATTTCCTATCTCTTTCCAATTTTTTTGGAGTCAACCAGCTTGCTGGTTGATTTCGGGAGCAAGCTCCCTGACTCCATAGGGTTGGATAGATTTTTTATAACTTGATACCAATCGCTCGCAAGACGATATCGCCCAGCGAAGCCTGACCTTCTGGCACACCGCCAGTGGAAGGAATCTCAACCACCAACGGAATCGTGCTACGCAGTTTCAAGTGTTCCATCCGTGCTGGGATTAATTCAGCCACATCCTGAGTGACAAGCACAATGCCAACTTCTTTATTGGCTTGGGCTTCATCTAATGCTTGATTCACTTCATCAGCAGTAGTAGCAACTCTGCCACCAACGCCTGTTAGAGAAAAACCAAGCACGGCATCAGGATGACCGATAACCAGAATTTTCATATCAGTCCTTTGCTCGCCTATTAGGGGAGAACGAGGAAGGAGATGATCAAGCCGTAGATAGCAATACCTTCAGAGAGACCTACGAAGATCAAAGCACGACCGAAAGATTCAGGCTTTTCAGCAGTTGCGCCAACGGCAGCAGCACCAGAACCACCCACTGCAATACCTGCACCGATACAAGCTAAACCAGTGGAGAGAGCAGCAGCGAGAGTAGCATATTGGTCAACTGCGGCTTCTTGTGCGGCGCCTGCAGCAAAAGCAGAGGTTGGGGAGGCGAACCAGACTACAGCAAGTCCAGCGGCGAACAAGCCAACTAAGAAGTTGAACCCATTGAAGCCATTGACTAAGCGAGTAAGAGCCTGAGATGGGCTAGTCTTACCATTTTGTAACAAATACACCACCGCAGGAATTACGGGGATCAAACCAACTAATACAGCAAAAACTAAAAACATTGTTTATCTCCTTATAGATAGAAATTGATTTTTTATTTTTTCTTGCAAGTTCAGTAATTTTTTATATTTGTCTTTCTAATTCAGGGCTTACGCCTCCTCTTGAGAGGGGTTTAACTTCAACGGCTCGAAACGCATACCACCACCGTGGAAGAATTTCCCTAAAATTTCGTAATAATGTAAACGCATGGTTTGAATATATACAATCAAACCTTCAAACCCGATAATGAAAATATTACCGAGGACAATCGTAATCCAAAAGCCTAAATCTGGCTCATGCCCTGCTAAAGAGAAAATTGCTAAACTTAGACCGCCATGTGCTACTGCAAAAGCACCCACACGCACGAAGGAAAGTGTGTTGGATAACATACTGATAACACCTTCGAACAAGTCCATGAAGGATGTTACTAAGAACATAGCAATACCACCTTCAACGAGAGGGCGATGACCTTCTGCCATATTGCGGAACAAACCATTGAACATTAAGCCAAGAGCAAATATCGGAGTAAGGATATTAAATGGAAGTGGAAGTTGCCCAATGGCTACTGCTACTTTGGGGGCAATGGCTGTATCACCTAAGAATCCGCCAAGTAAAGCAAGGAAACAAATGTAGAAAACTAAAGAAACTACACCTGTATGCCCAAACCAAAAGTGCGCCCAATCTTTTGCACGAATGGTATTGAATAAGGAAAGTAAATATCCAAAAATTAGGATAACAATACCTGCATCAATGGCAAAACCGAGGATGGTCAAAATATTCTCAAGGGGGCTAATCCAAAGCGGATGTAAGTCGAAGTGGAGGTATTCATGTACAAGGTGACCTTCAAACCCGAAGATACTTCCGTACATGAAACCAAAGATGGTTGCAAAGAAGCCAGCATATACAAGTAGCAAACCAAGGCTTTGCAAACCTTTCATGAAGATGCGGTTATGAGCAAGAATACCCACCAACATCAAAACAAGCCCTTGACCAATATCGCCAAACATGGCGCCATATAGAATTGGGAAGCTTAAGGCAATTAGAAGAGTTGGGTCAAGTTCGCCGTAGCTGGGGCGACCGAAAGTGGTGACTAAATTTTGAATTGGTTTTAGCCACTTGTTTTGGGTCAATGCTACTGGAATATTTGAGTTGTGGTCGGAACGACTTGGAGTATGTGTTTCAATTAAAACTTCTTTTGAGGCGTTCTTTAATTTTGTTGTTAAGTTTTCAAGGTCGGCACTTGGCACCCAGCCAACTACAACATAAGTATGGCGTAATTGCCCAAAGCGCACAATGGCATCAGCCATTACACGACTAATGTGAGCGTCCCACAATAATTGTTGCAATTCAGCCTTGTGAGTTTTGCCTAATTTGGTTAAGTCTGCTTCAAGGTCAGCAATCTTTTTCTTAGAAGCTTCAATCTCTTTCTTAAGTGTGGCTGTAATTTGTTCAGGTGTGCCGTTGAGTTCATCGGGCAAACTTAATGGCGTGAGATAAGCACTCTTTGCGGCACGTTCTAAAATATCTGAATTGCTTTTAGGCCCTAGCAACCAAACTACAGGCTTTTGAGAATCTTCACGCAAAGTGAAGAATACATGCGGAACACGCCCGATACTTGTTTTTAATCTGCTAATGTTTGCGGCGGGAAGCACGCCCAAAATGGAGTGCATATATACAGATTTGTTCAACGCTCCCACTTCAACTTTGACATCGGCAATTGGTTCTAACTGGCGCAATTGACTTTCGTACAATTCTACTTGTTTCTTTTCGTTAGAAAGTTGGTCGCTATTTCTTTTCACTTCTTCATCAATTCGACTCACTGCAGGGCGAATTGATTCAAGTTCAACCATATTTTCTGCATTTGCTTTGGTTGGGTATTCTTCTGGCAAGCCCAAAGTTTGCATAATGGCTTGGATGCGACGTTCTAAAGCAGAATAATTTCCTGCTTTTTCTTGCCAAGCACTTGGACCCAAATTTTCCAACCCCAAGTAGGTGCTATCTACTTGATGAAATACACCATGGCCGCTTAATACTTTTGCAACAGCCACAATATCCTTGGAAGGGATAATCAATTCAACTTCGGTCATCTCTTTCGGAAAAAACATAACATCTCCATTTATTTGCTCAAGCTAATCGAGAGCAAGAATAAGGGTTTTTACTGCACACTACTCGTCTTCAATAGCAACGAGCGGTAACTTTCATCTGCCATGCCTGAAGATTTTGCTTCAATCAAAACAATTAAATCTTGTATTTCAAAATCGCTTAGCATTAAATATGCCAGCGGAATTCCAATGTGGAAAGGATCACCAATAAAAAGCGGCAAGGCATTGATTCATCACCTGTCGCTTAAGTTGTTGCTCTAATTTCGGCAACCCAGTTTGAGGGTCATCAAGAAGCGTATTTACATCTTGAAGTGTGGGATAAATTTTAGAAATCACAGAGGCAATATCTGCACCTGAGGCAATAGCGCGTACATCCTCATCTTTTACACGATAACCAAATGGTAAGGTGTAGTTAATTAGTTCTTCTTCAGAAAGTTTGTGATAAATCTTGTAACGAATCACCCACATTAAATTATTCATATCAAGCAACGAGCCAATAATTTTTGTAGCTACTTCTTGGTCTTTGCCTGTAAGTCTCTTTGTTGCCGCCCACAAAGTTCTCCAATAATCTAAATCAAGCGCAACTTCTAGCGGGAAAAGATTCTGCTCAGCCGAAAAACGCTTCATTGCAAAAGTCATAGTAGATTCGTAAGGTGTGCCTTTTAACAGTTCCACTGCCCCACCTACATTGCCTGTCTCCACCATTGCCTGAGCAGGAATGCTAGAAGAGGAAGGAAATGGGAACAAAACTTCACGCACACGATCCCAACTGGATATATCTGTATTCCAAGAGGAAACTGTTTGAATGCTACGCAAAACAGCCTTCAAATTTCCCACTTCAAAATAGCGATATAACTGCTTAATCAGCGGACGAGATTCGCTAGGAGATTGTTGTGCAATGCTGTTATATGAATCAGAAAGTTTGCTTTTAATAGCAAAAACCACACGACGTGGTGTTAAATCACTTTCCTTAAGCCCTGCAAGATACTTTCCATACGGCGTGTTCTTAAGTGCCGCCACCAAAGATGCAAAATCTGGCGACTCATTTAAACGAGCCATATCCTGCGCAGAAAGCAAATCAGCTTTCATTGCGCGCACTCGCGTGCTAATTGCCGCGTAACCCGAAACGCCACTTGCCATATTAAGCCTTACCGATTACACGTTCCAACACAAAAGCAACTGCTTTATCAAAGTTCTTTTTTGCATTTGCTTCAAACTCAGTATTCTGAGTCACAACATCAGCCTCAACAGGGTTGCTAGCCTCAGCCACCAACTTACGGGCTTGCTCTTGAGCATCAGCCTTAGCTTTCTCAATCAAAGCCTGTGCTTCTTGCTCGGCTTTAACTGGAATCTCTTGGGCATCACGTTTGGCTTTTTCTTGCATTGCTGCTGCTTGCTTTTCAATTTCAAGCACTTGCTGAATATTCTTTTCGCTCATTAGAAATCACCTCACTAAAAATACTTTTCCACTTATCACTGTAGTGCATTACACACGCAAGCATAATACACTCCATAGTTAATTAAGTGTAGCAATTGTAAAGGATAAAACCAGCATCATCAAGGTTTTATTATCGATTAACAAACTCGCCTAGATTGTGTAATTATGCACAATTATAAAGGCGAGGCACATGTTTTGTCAACCAGATTTAAAACCGCCTCTCCCTAACCGACAGTTGATTCTGCTCTTCAACTTATCACTTAACTGCATATATGTGCACTTAAATACAAACATAATTCCATCATCATAATCAAACAAAAGCCAACTAAATTTTATAGTCGGCTTTTATTTGATTATCTTCTATCAAGTACCTCAATACCTATACCAACCTTAGAATTAATCTTGCCTATTGATTTATCTCTGAAAGAGACGCATCGCAAAATGCTGGTGCTTCTGTTAAAAATGGTGCAAAAGTAACTTTGTTTTTACCTACACTATCACCCGAGCCAGGTCCTCTGCCAGAAGGTCCGCTGGGATGACCCCAATAATTATTGTCAGCCATTGCGCCACTAGCATGGATGCCACTTGTCCAATTTGGTTCTGATCCGTGCGTGGCATTATTGGCAAAGCAATTATTATGAATTTGAATATCCTCATGAAAATCTACATAAATACCACTAGGATGTGCCTCAAGCGTTGCCTGAAAACCAGGAATACTTGTGAGCATATCTGAAATCATGGGCTCATTTTTTATTTGTTCAAGCATATCTTCATCTTCGGGGTCTATGCCCACTAAAATGGGGTTAATGACTCCCACAGCACCAGCATAAGCAGGTGATTCGTTTTGATAAAACTGACTTTCAGTAATGGTAATGTTTACATGGTTTGTAAACATACCACCGCCCCAAATTCCAATACCATTCCCAGTCACACGATTCTTGATAAAGAATCCATCTTGGATAACGAGAGTTGCAAAATAAACGTATAAACCTCCACCTTCTCCATCTGCTTCGTTTCCTTCAAAACGTGTGGATTGAATCAAAGAACTAGACGAATCAATATACAAAGCGCCGCCATTTCCTGAAGTTGTATTATTTAAGAATTCGCTATTGGTGATATCAATTCTGCCTAAGGTGAAATAAATTGCTCCGCCATTATCAGAATGATTATTGATAAAGTGCGTGTTATCCAAAGTGATTGAACTACTCATTGAATAAATAGCACCGCCCCAATCATCAGCCACATCACCGTTTTGGATTGTGATGTTATTCATTGTCAATTTTGAATTGACTTTCAACTCAAAAAAACGAAATAGCTCGGCGTTTTCAGCACGCGTCAAAGTGGCGCCATTGCCATGAATTGTGATGGGATAAACAATTGGCGGTAAGGCTGTGCCTACATCCGTCACACTGACTAACCATTCGAAAATTGGAGGCGATTGGTCAACTTGTGTAAAAACATATTCGCCAGGCATTAACTCAATAACCGATTCACCTAACACGCCCGTATTACAAGAATCAAATTGTTTAGCAGTGTTCGCTGCCATAATGGCTTCGGCAAACGAACATTTTCCATTTTGAATAAATGGATACACTTCTTGTTCAAGTGTATCTACATAAATCACATTCTCGGGAGTAGGCGTTGTCGTTGGAGTAACCAAGCTTTCGGTCGGGCTGGAAGCGATTTGGGTCACAACTTCTTGTGTACTTGAATTCGATACTACTGGGGTGCTAACATCTCCACTTCCACAGGCTAATGTAGCAATGAGCATTACAATCACAAATAAAATCAATGGGCGCATGAAATCTCCTAAATTTTTTCCCAATTATAGATGAATACCAAACATTTGCATTAGATACCGAATAAATGCAATATAATATCCAAACAGAAAAATCTTATGCAATTATTTTTCAAACGCAAAGAAAAACTAGAGCCAATCGTCCCCAATCTTGGTAGCATAACGTTATCGTTACTTGAGGGTGACGCATCAATTCCTTTCACCATCAGGCAAATTAATGACCTACCAGAAAATATAAAAAAACGAGTTTATCGTAATTTAATTCCACCCAGTTTGCTGACTCGTTTTAACATCAACCCCATTAATTGGTTAGGGATAGAAAAAAACGCCTCTTGTCTTTTTGAAAGCGGATTCTGGTACTGAAAAAGTTTTGCTGTCTGCGAGGACTTCGCCCTCCCTTGACGATGAATTCTTTGCCCTTGAGTTGGCAGATAACATGCTCAATGGTATTGAACTAAATTTAATCTTGTTAAACGATCCCACTTCCCCACGCTATAATACAGATATAGATGCACAAGGTAAGCCAACCATGTTTGGCACATTGAGAAGAAACATTGATGAAGAATTACGCGCCAAAGAAGCAGGTCTTGCTCCAGGTCAGGTGCGCAATAGCCTAACGGCATCCAAACTCGTATTAGATCAACTTGATACTTTTTTAGCAACAATCGGGCATCAAGCATATTTCCTTGAACCTTTAACCTATGCCTCTGCTTGGATATTTGAAAAGCGCGGTTTTGCTTATGTGCGCGGGCATAAACTTATGGATGATATTCAACGCGAATTTCAAAAAGACGGCTTGTTGTACAAAGCGTTAGATAACTCTTCACCTTTTCGACAACCAGAGCAAGCGAATTCAGTCCGCGGTCGTGCTTGGGCAATTCAGGATGGAATCCTTGAAACCCTAAACACCAACTGGGATAAATTACGAATGGTTAAACAAATTGGAAAAATGGCTAGTGTAAATACTTTTCCAAACTCAATATATTAATCAGGAACAACTTATGGCACACACCCATCAAATTTCACTTTCTGCTGAACTTGAGTCGTTACCATTGTTTCGTGACCTTGTTAAAACTGCTTGCCAAAATATGCCAGAAATAAACGAACAAATAGTATATGATATTCAATTAGCGGTAGATGAAGTTTGCACAAACATAATTACGCATGGGTATGAAAAAATGGATCCAGGCTCTATAATTATGGAAGTGGAGATAGAACCGCATCAAGTAATCGTATCTATCACAGATTTCGGTCATCCATTTGAGCCTGTTGAACCTCCCCCACCAAACTTGAACAACGAACTTGACAATCTGAAATCTGGCGGGCTGGGATTATTTTTCGTGTTTATGTCCGTAGATGATATAGAATATCAAAGCTCAGAAACTGGTAATATTACAAAACTCATCAAAAAATATTAATGTCAACGCAATAAGGAGATTCTTATGGAAATCACCATCACCACCACAGGGGTTATTGATCAAATCATCATCACTGGAAGTATAGACGCGCTCACAGCCCCTCAACTTATCAACACAATCAATGCGCACATCCATGACGGACACCCTAATGTAATTGCAGATTTTAGTAAGGTTGAGTTTATGAGCAGTGCTGGATTGCGGGCTATTCTTGCTAGCGTTAAAGAAGCGCGCGCAAATGGTGGAGATTTTCGTTTAGCCGCACCACAACCTAACGTAGAAAAAGTTTTAAAAATGTCTGGTTTTCATAATATCGTCAAAGTGTTTACAAACGTAGATGACGCACTAGCAAGTTTTGAAAGCCAAAATAATGGATAAAAAACCACGCCTCGCTTTAGTTGTAGGGGCTGGTTCTGTTAAATGTGCGGCGGCTTTGGGCTTATGGAAAGTTCTAAACCGCGAAAACATCCCTATTGATTTATTCGTGGGATGCAGTGGTGGAAGTCTATACACTGCTACGATGGCTCTCGGCTTTTCATTAGATGAATGTATTGAATATACTAAAACGCTATGGAATAAAGAAGTAACTGCACAAAAAAATTGGCAGGCTTTATTAAGCGTGGCTTTTCCTAAATTGTTTAACTTCGGTCCTAGTTTTGGCATGATCTCAGATAGACGAATGGAAACGAACTTAAATCAAGTTTTTAGTAACCGAACTTTTGCCGAAGTAAAAACCCCTTTGACGATAATGACGACCGATTTTTACACAGGCGAACAAGTGCCGCTGAATGAAGGCAAAATTGTAGATGCCATTCGTGCCAGCATTGCTATTCCTTTTATTTGGTCTGCTCATAAAGTTGGTGAACGCACTTTAATAGATGGTGGTGTTTCTAACCCCATGCCTGTAGATGTAGCCATAAAAGAAGGCGCAGATGTGATTTTAGCCATGGGCTTTCAATCTCCATTGCCGCGTACAGTTAAATCTGTGAGTCGTTACGCGTTTCATATAAACAGTTTAATGACCAATAACTTGTATCACTCCAACTTTGCTTTCCACAATGCTGTACATCACTCTGAGATTATTACCATCCTTCCCGAATTTGAACATTCCATTCGTCTTTTCGACACAGATCAAATCCCTTATGTTATTGCGCAAGGCGAAAAAGCTGCAGAAGAACAAATTCCATACATCAGAAAGTTGTTGAATATCGAACCATGAAAAAACGGCTCTCAATTGTAATTGGCTCAGGCGGTATATTATGCGCGGCTTCGCTTGGGATAATCAAAGCGTTACAACGTGAAGGCTTTCAGCCTACGTTGGCTGTTGGTTGTAGCGGTGGTAGTTTATACGCCAGTATTATCGCCTTGAATACGGATGCTGAAACGGCATTGACTCTCACTACTGAATTATATAAAAACGATATTGTAGAAGCTACGCCTCTAACCTGCGCTCTGCAATGAGTGGCGAAACTCGCTTTACAGAATCTAGCGGCTTGGTAGATGATAAAGTAATGTTAGAGCGGTTACAAATCGCATTCGGTGAGAAAACATTCAAAGATACAGTCATGCCGTTATATATAGTCGCAACTGAATTTTATAGCGGAGAAGCGGTAGTTCTTTCATCAGGCAAATTAGTGGATGCAACACGTGCTAGTTCAGCAATACCTTTGGTTTTTCCGCCCGTTAAAATTGATGACAAATTGTTAGTAGATGGCGCTGTCAGTAATCCTTTTCCTATTGATGTAGCGATAAAAGAAGGCAGTGATGTTATTGTAGCAGTAGGTTTTGAATTACCCATACGCAAACGCATGAATTCTTATACAGCTGTCACTTCTCACCTAAACACTTTGTATATGAACAATATTTTGAAATCAAGTTTTTCTTTTTACAATGTTGCTTCACATGCAGAAATCATTCCAATTTTGCCCACTTTCGATCGTCAAATTGGCGGCTTTGACCATCATCAACTCCCCTATATTATAGAAAAAGGAGAAGAAGCCGCCGAAGCGCAATTGCCTTATATCCGAAAACTATTAGCAGAAACATAAGGTTGAGATGATTGACGCTTAGGTTAAGATACAAACGTCAAAGTTAAGAATAAGGATGAAGAAACAGAAACATGTCGAAAATCCGTTTTGAAGCGAAATTATCTAAAATCGGCTCGTGGATAATTATCAAACTACCGAAGAATGTCAGTAACAAACTTCCATCGCGCGGGGTGGTGATGATAAATGGAAGCATCAATGATTTTGAATTTCAAGCACCACTTGAACCTGATGGTAAGGGAAGCCATTGGTTGAAGGTTGAAAAAAATATGATGCAAAGAATTAAGGGTGATGCAATAACGATTGAAGCGGAAGTGATGAAAGTGTGGCCCGAACCCAAAGTGCCAGCGGATTTGAAGAAAGCATTGGCTTCTACGAAAACGGCACAAGCCACATGGATGGATATTACGCCAAATGCTCGTTGGGATTGGATCCGTTGGATTGGTTCAACAAAAAATTTGGAAACGCGTAAGAAACGCATTGGGGTGGCTTTATCCAAAATGGATGCAGGGAATCGCAGACCGTGTTGCTTCAATCGCAATTCATGTACTGATGTTTCTGTATCGAACAATGGGGTTTTGATTGATTCAATAGAAAAGTGACAGTCACCTTTGAGGTGACTATCACTTGGGTTTATCCACGTAATTTATTTAATTGACCAAATTACTGATAAGGCATGTTATTCCTATTGCTGTTTACAATTATGAGGTCTTGAGGCTCATAGAGCCTTACTTATATTTATTAGGCAAAATAGAGATATAAATTCATCTTTTATGATAACTAGTCGTAATCATACATGTCAAAATATCATTCACTAGTCTTCCGCGAAAATTTACAATAAGCGCATTTCTCTCTAAGTTGATTTTTGTTATCACATCCTTATCAATAAAACCCTCGTCCTGTGGAGCATAAACGATTAAGGCAGAAGTATCTTTTTTGACCCTTAATATCTCTTCAAACTCATCTTTAAAAGATTTCCAATGTACCAAAAATAAGGTTATTTTTTCTGCTTTCTTAATCGATTTACTATCAATCTTGGTAATATTTTTTTCTTGAAATATTTTAGAATCAACTAACAAACTTTTCAAACTATCAAATTCCGTATCGGCAAATATTGCTATTTCGCGTGTAGATAACCCAAGACCAAGTCTATACCAAACAGGGAAAATACCTTTAATTATTAAATACAAAGTATAAATAGTAGCTAGTATTGAAGATATTGTTGCCATACCACCAACTACAATGAAAAATGGATGATTGAAAAACTCTACAAATTGGCTCATATTTTCTCCTCAATTATCTTCTCTCTTAATATCATTGTGCGGAGCTTCGGGGGCATACCATTGGCCTGTCGAAAGCCATATCTCATAATAATATAGCCATTCAGCAGTCCATAAAAAAATGGTCTTACCTAGAAGTTTTTGACTCGTCCACGATTTATCATCAGGAAAATATAAACATAAAGATCCAGTGTGCTTATAAATGTGTGGAGCATCAGGATGTAATTTAGGTTTAAGTACAAAAACTCGAGGAACGGTATACAATTTATAAATTATCTTAATTAAATATTCAGGCGATTCTATTGTAGGTTGTAGTATTCCAATCCATGAACTTTCTGCCTTAGAAAACCTAAATTGTGGGAATTGCTCCTGTATACAAGCCTTTTGAATTGCTAATGATAATGGTTTATCTCTTGGTAAAGGCATCTATATCAAGAATCTCCATAATTTCTGTGAGAAGGTGATTGCCATGATTTTTCAGATTGTGGCTTAGTTGATGTAACTTTACCTGAAGAGGAAACAAAAGACACTCCACCAACCAAAGCATTTTTTAATGTCTCTTCAATTTTAGATGGAAAATATTCCTTCTCATCATCATCATTAAATAAACTCTGCCACAACCTAATGCTCTCATCTTCATCTTTTTCATTTATAGCTTTTTCGGCATTTCTTTTTGATTCTTCAACATGTTTCATAAAAGATTCAAATTCATCTCGCGTCCAAGATTTAGCAACGTTATTTGCCAACATTGGGTCTTTTATTAAAGGAACTTCTTTACTGTTTTTCCACTTATCATGGAAATCATTATAGATAAAACTCAAGAGGCTTAGAAATAATTCCCCCCAAGATGCGTCTTTTATATTTAGTTTTTCTTCATTAGCAGCTTTCACAATCATGCATTCTAGCCAGTAACTTTTCGGGCGTTTTCTTTTCATTTGAACATCACGCCAATGTTTAAACATCTTAATCAAAGGAACTACTTTGTTAACATTTTCCTTATTAATTTTAGACAAAAGCTTACTATAACCAAGCGGGTCAGATAATACCCACTTAGATAAATCTCTATCAGGAACGAGTAAAGGTTTTTCTATACCATCTTCGACTATTGAAGGAACTACATCAATATCGAAATCCTGTTCATCTAAAGTTATATGTACTTGAACTGATCTTCTTTGGCGTTTAAGGGCAAGGTCAGCATTAACTTTTCCAGATTCGTCTTTTAAGTATTTAGGGAATCCTCCTAAAGCGTTAACCAATTCATTGATCACTTTTTTAACACTATCTTCCCCATTCTTATATTCTTCATTAATAAACAAAAGAATATCTACATCTTTAATTTCTTTGATAGTAGTATATCGTGAGTATGAACCCGATAATCTTGTATGTGGATCAACCGTTTTTATTTTATCAGTGTCCTTCAAATATTCACGCAATTTATCTGGAATATCTGTTGCAAGTTCAACTCGCTTTCCATCAGGCTGGATATTAGATAAGAATTTTGTAAAGTGATCAATTAAACTATTCATATTTTTTCCTTAATATAGATACTTTGATTATTCAAAATATCTTTACATAATCTTCTCAAAACATAATCAGAAAAGTATAAGAGTATTGTTAGAATTTTTGTTCTTTTTTAGAGTGATTTTTTTGGCGGACAAGTTTCCTCATCCGCCAACTTTATAGCATTCAAACTTACTAACCTTCTAACACTCACTAAACCCACAGGCATAGCACTTACGACAACCTTCTTCATTGACTACGGCGGCTTCGCCACATTCGGGACAAATGTCACCGATTTTCATTTTTGCTGAAGGTGCTTCGCTGTGATTTCCATTTCCATTTGTTTTTACTTCTTCAATATTGATTCCGCTTTTCTCATTCAAGTAACCATCTAACACTTGACCAATGCCATCAGGCAATGAACGCACACGATTTGGTCCAAAGCCAAGTGAACGTCCGCCACCGATGCCGATGAGTTGTACAACAATTTCACGCATTCTATCTACAGGTGCAATTGGAGATGCCATGCGTAAGATATATGAAATCAAACGCCCTATCGCTTCGGAGACTGCCGCAATTTCGGAGCCTGCTTTAGCAGTATTGACAAATGCTTCAAAGGGTTGTGATCCACCATTTTCATTGATGGTGATAAACGCTTTACCAACTGGTGTTTCGATGTTGTATGTTTTACCAGTCAACACTTTGGGGCGAGATTTTTTCGTCTCATGCCAAATGGTAGGTGAAGGCTGAATAGCAGAATCAACTGTCGGCGTGGGTTGAGGCGTTATCTTTTTATCCGCAGTGGCTTTGGTTTCCAAAACAACTTTATCGCGTGAACCAGTCACATACACTGTAATTCCTTTACAACCCAACTCCCAAGCAAGTTGATAAGCAGTAGCAACATCGGCTTCAGTTGCATTTTCAAAAAAGTTTACAGTTTTTGAAAGCGAGTTATCAACAAAGGCTTGCAATGCGGCTTGCATACGCACATGTTCTTCGGCAGTCACATCACCCGAAACAACAAACGTATCACGAATGTGTTGCGGAAGTTCAGTAATGTTTTGGCATGTGCCTTCATTCATCACTTGCTCAACAATTTCTTGACGTTTCTCTTCACCAAGCCCAAGTTTTTTTAATGCTTCATCAAAGCGCGGGCTGGCATACGTTAATTTCAAATCTTTTCCATTATCGTTAACGTGACGAATATATGCCAACGCGAAAACTGGTTCACAGCCATAGCCTTCACAACCTGCAACAGTGGCGATTGTGCCAGTAGGTGCGACTGTGGTTTGAGCGGCATTACGGATACCATGTTTTTTGATTCCATCCACCACCGCTTCCCATTTGACTTTGGGCATGTTCCAGTTATTCTGATAGTTGATAATACTCTTCGGCGCTTGCCATTGCATATTTTTCTGATCGTAAATTGAGCCTTCAATCGCAGGGAATGCGCCGCGTTCTTTGGCAAGTTCAATACTGGTCATCATACAGTGATAACGCACAAACTCCATCACTTGCGCGCCAAACTCTTGACCTTCTTTTGAACCATAACGCACGCCAACGTGATACATCAAATCAGCCAAGCCCATAATACCCAAACCGATTCTTCTAGCACGCAACGCGGCTTCTCTTAATTGAGGCACAGCGGGTACATAAGCATTGGCTTGAACAACATCATCTAAAAATCTTGTTGCGGTAATAGTAGATTGTTTCAACAATTCCCAATCTACACTGCCATCGGGTGCGCAATGTTCATTTAAGTTGATAGAACCTAAACAGCAGTTTTCGTAAGGTCCAAGCCATTGTTCGCCGCACGGATTTGTCGCTTCAAGCGGATACAAATGCGGAACAGGGTTACTACGATTCGAAGCATCTAAAAATAAAACGCCTGGCTCGCCGTTGTGATGTGCTTGCTTAACGATTTTATTAAACAACTCTCTTGCATTAACTGTTTTATAAGTATTGATTTTGATTCCAGCGGCTTCGGCTTGTTCGAGCGTGCCATTGAATCCTTTTTGTTTCATCTCTACCAAATCAGGGAAGCGTAACGCCCATTCTTTATCATCACGCACGGCTTGCATAAACGCATCAGTGATACCCACTGAAATATTGAAATTAGTTATATGATTTTCATTGATCTTACAAGTAATAAAATCTTCCACATCTGGATGATCCACTCGCAAGACCGCCATGTTTGCGCCACGCCTCGTGCCACCTTGTGCAATCTCACCAAAGGCGTGATCATATACTTTCAAAAATCCAACTGGACCCGTTGCATTGCCTGCTGATGTTTGCACTCTAGCGCCTGCTGGTCGTAAACGTGAAAATGAAAAACCATTTCCGCCACCTGTCTGCTGAATCAAAGCGGCATCACGCAAAGTTTGGAAGATACCAGCAGAATGTCTGCCCATATCATCGGTAATTGGCAAAACAAAACACGCCGCTAATTGACCAAGCGGAGTCCCTGCCCCAGTAAAAGTTGGAGAGTTTGGAAAAAACTTTTTACTAGAAAGCAAGTGATAATATTCTTCGGTGCGTTTGGCAACATCATCATTCCATTCTTCTTCTACCTTAGCCACATGATAAGCCACGCGCCAGAACATTTCTTCCACATTTTCGGCAGGCTTGCCATCATCACCACGGCGCACGTATCGCTTCATCAACACCTGACGAGCATTATCTGTCAATGTTGCTTTGGGTAAGCCTTTCGGCATAGGTGGTGTTGGAAGCAAACCATTCTTCACAACTTTGGTTTCATCAGCAGATTTTGTTACCATTTGATACTCTCCTCATAAAATAAATTTACTTTAACTTTCTTTTCTCGCCACAGAGGTCGCAGAGGACAATTGAGAAAATCTTTTAAAAATCTCTGTGAACTCTGTGTTCTCTGTGGCAAGGCTCTTACATAAACAAAAAGACAAAAACACTCCCTCATTTACAAGGGAACATCTTCGTCTTAACTTAATCTTCTAACAACTGATCAATTTCAGTGCGGATGGATTTCAAATCATCCAAACCTAAATACACAATAGCATAACGCACATAAGCAATCTGATCAACTTCTTTCAAACTCTCCATCACCAAATCCCCAACCACACGTGATGAAACTTCCGACTTACCCATTTTTTGCAATTGCGCTTCTACTTGCCCAATCATGCGTTCAATATCCGCCGCAGAAACAGGTCGCTTCACACACGAAATGCGAATACCACGCGCCAACTTCTCGCGGTCAAATTCTTCACGCGTGCCATCTTGCTTCACCAACAACGGCACAGCCAAAATTGGGCGCTCATAACTACTAAAGCGCTGACGGCACTTCAAACATTCACGGCGGCGGCGAATCCCGCCGTGACTGTCGTGAGAAGTATCCAAAACTTTCGAGTCGTGGTGTTTACAATACGGGCAACGCATCCGAAACAGGCTCCATTATTAGAACAGATGTATCAGCCAAATATGGGCGTTACAGCTCTGCATCCCCGTATATATGGCTAAAGTGTTGGGCATTTTAGTACTTCAACTAGTATTTGACAAGGGCTAGCAATCTTAAAATTTCATGACAAAAGTACCGCCTCCCCCTTGACTTATAGTTGATTCTGTTTCAGCAACTTTTTAGTTAATATGGAGTCAGCCAGCTTGCTGGCGAAATACAGGAGCAAGCTCCCTAACTCCATATTTATAAACTTTTCAAAAACTCCATCACATGCGGATTTAACTTATCAGGATGGCATTGATGTGGCACATGCCCACAAATTGGAAAAGCATGTGTGCCTTTAAGATTCGGTAACATATTTGCTAATTGAATAAATGAATTTGGGTTAAGCGTTTGGTCACGCCCACCCCATAAGAGAAGAGTCGGATGATGGA
Source organism: Chloroflexi bacterium OLB14 (assembly GCA_001567105.1). Classification (GTDB taxonomy): domain Bacteria; phylum Chloroflexota; class Anaerolineae; order Anaerolineales; family Villigracilaceae; genus Villigracilis. The sequence goes on along the minus strand of LMZR01000074.1, from coordinate 14,259 downwards.
GCTGAGACAAAACAAATTCAGCTGAAGGAAGCGTGCGGGGGATGTTATAAATCCCAGAAGAAGCGCGAGTGTAGTCTAATGCGGTTTGATATCGAATATGTTCTGGTAAAACATGAGTCTCACGTTGCCCAATATAAAAAATTGTAACTGGTCATATCTATAAAAAAACGGAAGAGCCGATACGGCGTTCTTTCCATAAAACGCGTTCGTAATAATGGCGTGCGAAAAAATAATCGAATGGCGCGTGGTAGTTGATGAATATCATAAAACGGATTCACCAACACCAGCCCTGAAACTCTTTGCGGATTCAGCAACGCATATTGCAAAGATAGTCCACCACCTAAAGAGTGTCCGATTAATGGAAAAGGTTCTGTAAATTGCAGCGAATCAATCCACGCTGAAAAATCACTATATAAATTTTGGAATGTGTAATGATGATGTTCTATTGGCTTTTCACTTTCGCCATGACCTAATAAATCCAGCGCGAAAGATTGATAGCCTGAGTTTGACAATTCTGGTAATAAATCATCCCAATCATGCAGTGATGCGGCTAGCCCATGCACCAAAACAATCGGCTGACCTTCACCTTGCGTTACATAATTTACTTTTTGATTGTTGCTCAACATCATGCTTTGATACATGATGTTATTTGTTTTTAATTCCATTTCAATAAAACCTTTTCAAACACAAAGTACACGAAGGTCACAAAGGTTTTAAGATTCGTACTTCATGTATTTTGTGTCCTTCGTGTTTAATGTTCTTTATTCGCTCGCTATTTCTTTTCCGTATCGTTTTGCCAACTCTCTTCTTAACACTTTACCAATAAACGTGCGTGGGAATTCATCCATAAAAATTACAAAGCGCGGAACCAAATGCGGGGGCAATCGTCTTTTGCAATAAGCAATGACAGATTCGGCACTGGGTTTTTCACGCCCGCCAATGATAAACGCAAATGGCTTGCCTGCTACTGCCACAACTGCCACTTCTTTAATTTGTGGGATTTCATAAATCACTTCTTCTACATCTCTGGGGAAGGCTGGTTCTTTGCCACCTTTTTCGGGATACCACATATCCGCCTTGCGCGCGATGATTCTACAAAAACCTTCTTCATCCATTTGAGCAACATCACCAGTTAATAACCAACCATCATTGGTTAAGACTTGATTTGTAGCAACGTCATTTTTCCAATAACCCATCATCACTTGCGGACCGCGAATTGCCAACTCACCTATTTGACCCGCCTCAACTTCTCTACTGCTGGTCATCAAATCTACAATCACAGCCTGCGTGGATGGCAACGGCACGCCAATTGTTCCGAGCCTGCGGTTTTTATCTAATGGATTAGCATGAGTGACAGGACTCGCTTCCGTTAATCCATACCCTTCTACTAATTTTCCTTTGGTTAATTTTTCAAAGGCTTCTTGCACTTCAACAGGTAATGGCGCTGAACCACTAATACAAGCTTTGATAGATTTGATGCCATATTTTCTTACACCTTTGAAATTATTAATAGCAACATACATACTCGGTGAGCCAGGGAAAATTGTCGGCTTATATTTTTTGATGGCTTTCAAAACATCTAAAATTTGAAATTGTGCTTTCAAAATCAATGAAGCACCCACAGAGACGGGTACATTTAATGCAGTAGTTAATCCATAACTGTGGAAGAATGGCACTACGCATAAAAATCTTTCTTTGCCCTCAATAGCAGATGGCAACCAATGTCGGGTTTGAATGGCATTTGCTACCAAGTTTCTATGCGATAACATCACGCCTTTGGATTGCCCCGTTGTGCCACCTGTATAAATAATGACTGCTAAATCTTCTGGAGAAATATCTACGGTTGGGGATTTTTTATCTCGCCCATTGAGCCATGTGCGCCATGATAATGAATTGGTTAAACTAAAATTACGATTACGCCATTTTGAAATTAAACGAATCGGCAGAGATAAATAATCAGCAGGGTCTGTTAAAACAATGTGCGGCACATGAGTTGAATCTTTAATTTGTTTTGCCAAGCCTGCCCAATTGGATAATGTCACCAACACGCTAGCATCTGTCTCTTTGATTTGGCGAATCAATTCTTCAGGTTCGGTGACTGGTGGCGTTAATACAGCCACAGCACCCGCTTTCATTGTGCCATAAAATGCCACAATCATTTGCGGAATATTTGGTAACAACAAAACAACTCTAGCACCTTTGCCAATGCCTTGCGCTAATAACGCGTTGGCAAATTTATTAACTTCATAATTCAAAGTGCGATAACTTAATTTTCGACCTTCAAAATAAATCGCTGTGTTATTCGGAAACCTTCTAACCGATGAACGTAGTAATTGATGTACTGCAATGCGTGGCACATCCACTGTGTATGGCACGCCATCTTGATATTCATTTAACCAAACACGTTGACTTTTCAAATCATCTCGTTGTGTTTTTGGGATGATGAATGATTTATCACGCCATGATTTTTTTAGATTCGCCTTTGAGGAAGCTGGCAATGGCTCGATCAACTGCTTCACGCCTCTCTAACATGACCATGTGGCCTGATGTGCGCACATCAACATCTTCTGCGCCTGGAATGGATTTGGCTACTTTTTCAAACAAAGGTCTATCGAAAACAAAATCACGATGCCCACGAATGACCATGGTTGGCACTTCTAATTTTTCAAATTTTCCCCAGCCCAGCCATTGTGACATGTTATCTCGATAATATTCTTTAAGTGCATGTGGCGGAGCATGTAACCATTTTTTTGTAAATGGACCAACGAGTCTTAAAACAGTTGCAGGGAGTTTCAATGCTAATTTCAAAAATGGTGCTAGACGAAATTCTCCTGCTGTGGCAATCAGAATTAATTTTTCAATATGGTCGGGATGATTAAGGGCATACTCTGTCACAATTGCGCCGCCGTAAGAGTGACCGATCAAAACAAACGGTAATGACACTTTCAATTGAGCAAAAGCAGTTTCAAGGTCAAGTTGGATGCGCCCCATGTCGTATCCAGTTGATGGTTTGTCAGAGAGTCCATGCCCACGAATATCTAATGCAACGACGCGATTATCCATAGCAAATTTTTGCATTTGATAACCCCACTGCGCTGCCTTGCCGCCGAAGCCGTGAATAAAAATGATGGTGCGCTTGGGGCTTTCAGGTGAAACATCAATTGCCGAAAGCCGAATGAGCGGATTGGATGAAATTTTTATTTCGTGACGGTAGAGGTCGAGGTCTATGTCCATTGAATGAGTTTACAGGAGAGGAGGGAGATTGTCAATTTGGGTAGTGTGCAGTAATCAGTGGTCAGTGATCAGTTTTTTGGAAAATAAAAGTTAGTGAAAATTTTCTGTTGACTGAAACCCACCTCATATTATAAAATCCATATAGACAAAGCAAAGGAATGGATATGTCAATGCAATCACAAAAAATAATCAAAGGTGGGGGTAAATGACTTGAGAAAGATCAAAGACAATAAACCTCTTCTAAAATTATTATCAATTGTTACATTAATTTTTTTATGTTGCAATCTTCCATCATTGACATTGTGCTTAGCCAAAGACCTCTTCCCACCACCAAACACCGAAGTGCTGGTCTCTGCGTGCAAATATCCGATTGCAACAGGTGTACCAGATGGTGAAGTTTTATTTTTACATGAAGTACGAACTGGCAAGATGTATTTGTTAGATTTGCGCACAGGAGAGAAAAGAACAACCCCCAATGACCCGCTTTTGTTAGAAAAAGGAATTTTTCTCAGTTCGGATTTGGTTTGGTTAGAAGGAAGTTTAGTACGTCCAGATAAGCCGGGTTATCGCCCTCATTACATTTTGGATTTAACCGATGGAAAGCGTTATGAGTTACTCGACCTTGATACACTTCCTCGCCTAGAAGGTGGAAAATTTGACCCTAAAAATTATGCTTATATTCAATCTGCTCAATATATTTACATCCATCATTCAAAAAATACTTTAGTAGCATTATCTGCCGATTTTCGCACAAACCCAAATAGCAGGGTTGTGTTTTCTGATTCTGCTGAAGAATTAGTACAACTAATTAAGAATCTCAACATGAACTATGAATTAATAGATTTTAGGCTTTATGATACAGATATACCTTCTCCAACGAATAAACATGTTGCTCGTTTTGATGGGATATATCTCACACAAACGAATCAAAGAATTACAAGCGGCATGTATAATTATTTCAAAGGATGGTATTACGATGATAGTGCAATCATAGTGCAAGATGGTGGAGATTATTTACTTACCTTTCCCGGTCTTAGTTCAATTTTTATGTACCAAGTCCAGTTTTAAAACTAAATTTACCCTAAAACTTTATTATTGAAACAGGAGGATTCTATGAAAGTACAACGTAATTTGTTCAAATGGATGGGAATGGCTTTTCTCTTTGCTATATTTATTTCCTTTACATTCCTATTGCCACCTGCATTTGCCCAAGAAGGAGAAGCAACGCCAACACCTTCTGAAACACCAGCTAAAAATTGTAAATCACGTTTTGACAAATCCCCACCCCCCTGCTATACTTGAAATCGTTAAGTTGACTTTCCCTGCACAATGGTGCAGTTTTGTTTGAGAAATATCGAGTTTGAAAAACATTTCGATTCCTTCGCGAGCAAGTCAGCGAAGGATTTTTTGTTTGTGGGAAGAAAAGATTTAACCACAGAGAACACGGAGTTCACAGAGATTTTTTAAGAAAATTTTCTCAGTGTTCTTTGTGGTCTCAGTGGTGAATGCCCTTTGAAAGTTTTACATTAACTCTTAACCGCATAAGCGGTTTTATATAAAAAAATAAATTTAGTGAGGTATAAAAAAACTATATGAGTAAGAAAAATAAATTAAAGATTATCCCGCTGGGGGGCTTAGGCGAAGTGGGAAAAAACATGATGGCGTATGAGTTCGCAGGCGAAATCATTGTTGTAGATGCGGGCATTATGTTCCCGAAAAATGACATGCTGGGTATTGATTACATCATCCCAGATTATGAATATTTGAAAAAGAGAGCGGGGCAAGTTCGCGCACTCGTCATCACACATGGTCACGAAGATCATATCGGTGCCATTCAACATTTCATTCAAGATTTTCCTGTGCCAATTTATGCCACGCCTTTAACACGCGGATTAATTGAAGGCAAGTTATTAAGAAATAATGTTGATAAAGCACGCTTCAAGACTGTGCAAGCAGGTGAAACATCTAAGATTGGTGTTTTCACAGTGGAATATTTTCATGTGAGTCATTCGATTCCTGACGCAGTTGGAGTTGGTATCACCACCCCAGCAGGTCTTGTCGTTCACATGAGTGACTTCAAATTTGATCACACACCCGTAGATGGCTGGCCCACCGACTTTGCAAAACTTTCTGAGTTTGCAACGCGCGGCGTGGATTTATTATTATCCGATTCAACCAATGCCGAACGTGCAGGTTGGACTCCATCTGAATCAGTCATTGGTCCCGCATTTGATAAAGTTTTTGCTGAAGCACAAGGTCGTGTGATTGTGGCTACCTTTGCATCGTTAATATCTCGTGTGCAACAAGTGGCTGATGCCGCCGCCAAGCATGGACGTAAAATGGCATTGGCTGGCACAAGCATGATTGATAACGTCAAGATTGCTCGCAAGATGGGTTATCTCGACATCCCTGATGAATTAATTGTGCCAATTGATCAAGCATTAAAAATGCAAGACCATAAAATTGCTATCATGTGTACTGGTTCGCAAGGTGAACCTTCATCTATTGTTGGGCGTTTATCTGCTGGCACGAATCGTCAATTTGATTTGAAACAAGGTGACACAATAGTTTTATCATCACACCCAATTCCAGGTAATGAAGAAACTATCAGTAAAACAATCAACCGTCTGTTAAGAAGAGGCGCGAAAGTCATCCACGATGGCATTGCTCCAATTCATGTATCAGGTCACGCCGCGCAAGAAGAACAAAAATTATTAATCAATTTGGTAAAGCCAAAACATTTTATGCCCATTCATGGTGAGTTACGTCAACTGATGCGCCATGCTGAACTTGCGCAACAACTTGGTATTGAAAAAGAAAATACAATCGTTGTTGAAAATGGTCAAGTGGTTGAGTTGGTTGGTAATAAAGTTTTATTGGGTGAAAGAATTCCAGGCGATTATGTTTTCGTCACTGGCGAATCAATTGGTGATATTGATCATGATGTGATGAAAGAACGCAGTCAACTTGCGCGCAATGGCATTATGTTGATTGATATTAGTTTGGATAAATTAACTGGGCGCGTTTTGCACGACCCTGAAATTATCACGCGCGGTTTTGTTTCACCTGAAGATGCTCAAGATTTAATTCCTGATGTGCAAGAAGTTGTGCTGGATTTAATTCATAACGATGGCTTTGATGATGAAAAAGATATTATCAACGCTGTCAAAAGTTATTTGCATCAACAAACCAAACGCCGCCCGATGATTTTTGTAACATTGAGCAAATCGTAACGCGGGATGGCATCCCGCGCCACATTACAACATTAAATCAAAGTGACAGTCACCTTAGACTGTCACTTTTTTTATCATCTTTGCAATTTGCCGATCAATTTTTCCCATCGGATAGTTTTCTAAATCTTTAACCTTTACCCATTTCAATTTTTTATTTAGGTATTGAAATTAAATCACATTGATACACATGCACGCTGACTTTGAAATGGGTATAGGCATGATTAACAATCCCCAACGCCTCTTTTTGCTTGACCTGAATCTTGGTTTGTGCTTTTAGACTTTTTACTATCTCTTTGCTTTTCACGCCGCCGAGGACGGCGGCTTCAGCAAGGCGCGCGTTCGGAAATTCCCACATATTCGCCAACAACCCATCTGCTGGGCGTTGATTTAATAAAACTTCATCGCGCCGCAATACAACAACTGCAACATCAATATACTGTGGCGTTTTTTTCTTCGGTTTCAAGATGGGTCTTAATTCTTGAACTCCCTTTTTTCTGGCTTCACATATTTGTATTAACGGGCATAGCAAACATTTTGGATTTTTCGGCAAACAAATTGTCGAGCCTAAATCCATCAAGGCTTGGTTATAGTCACCTGCTTTACCTTTGGGCAAATTTTCTCTAGCAAGTGACCATAATATTTTTTCACCCGCAGGTGAATCGGCAAATTCTTTTACGTCAAATAAACGTGAAAATATGCGCCGAAGATTTCCATCCAATGTTGCTTCATCCATGCCGAAAGCCATAGATGCAATTGCACCGACTGTATATTTCCCAATACCTGCTAAACTTTTCAAATCATCTAAATTGCGAGGCAATTCGCCGTTAAATTTTTCTGCAACAACTTTTGCAGATTTATGTAAATTTCGAGCGCGGCTGTAATATCCCAACCCTTCCCAAGCGTTGAGTACATCTTGTTCATTTGCCTTTGCTAATTTTTTTATAGTTGGAAATAACTTCATCCATTTTTCAAAATATGGGATAACCGTCTCCACCCGTGTTTGTTGAAGCATAATTTCAGATACCCAGACAGCATACGGGTCTGGATGATCTCTCCACGGAAGAATCCGTTTGTGTTTGTTATACCAATTCAAAAGTCTAGTAGAGAGACGGGACATTTCAGTTATCAGTTATCAATTAGCAGTCATCAGTGAGTGGTGCGCTTTGGAAGGTTTGATTATCAAATCTTACGATGCGGGCATAATATAAATTATCAACTTTGCAAGCAAGCACAATCACATCGGCACCTTGTGGAAAATTAAGTAATTCTTTGGTTGGGAAAATAACATCATAACGCAGGTTGTTAATGACAATAAATCCGAGCCTTGGGAAATTTTGTTCTGCAAATGCGGGCCATGGGTGCGCCGCGCGGATTCCTTCCTCGCCCCATAGCATGCGCGGATATAACAAACGTCCTTCCAATAAAATTGCATTAGGCTGAGATATAAAATCTTCGATCTGGGATTTATCTAAGCCTGTAGATTCTAGTTTTACAACTAATTCATTTTGATGGGCAGTATATCTCTTAGGTGCGATTTCTTTCGCCAGCCAAGGTGATGAGCCAATTAACATAAAAAAAAGAACAATAAAAATATATTGCGGGCGAAATTCTTTTATTGAAATATCTTTTTGTTCGAGATGTAAATTTTCTGATTTTGTAATTTTTTCCCAAATAATGAAATAAGGATAGAAAACAATTCAATTAAACCAATAGCAAAATAAAAATAGATAACCCAATCTACTGGTAGGTTGTAGCGCCAACTGGAGAAGCGAGCAATACCGTTTGATAAAACATACCCGAGATTGAAGGCTAAGGGAATTAATCCCAGCCATTTCATCTTTCGCCATGCTGTACCGAGCCCAATGGCGATAATGCCAAGATACACAAGAAGCAATGCAATGTTATACCATTCAAGAGAATCTTTCCATGTAATCCAATATAAATTGACAGGTTCAAATATGCCGTTGAATGGTTTGACTAATGGTAGCGATAATAATCCACCAATTTCTGTATTTAATATATGAGCTGTGATGAAGGTTGCAACATAAGCAGGGTTTTCGAGCGCGAAAGAAATAATGCGCTTCCCCACACTGTCTGTTTCGGGATTGAATTGAGTTAAATCTAAGTTATCAGTAAATGAGTATTGACTGTAAATCACTGCAACTTGCTTCGGGTCATCAAATGAAAATTTACCTGAAATTGTGTAATTATGAGTCAGCCATGGCAAAACAGTCAGAATCATAGCAACTGCAAAAATAATTCCTGCTTTTATCCACTGACTCCATTTGAATTGAAACACAAATAAAATTAACAAAAACAAAACTGGCAAAATAATTGTAGATTGCGTGCGAAATAATAAGAAAACACCAAAAGCCCCGCCCGCTATGAGTGTAGATTTAAAATCCCTTCTTTCTAGCCACCAAATCACAATAATGCACATCATAGCAATTGCTAAAGCCGTAGGAAAATCTGTGGTGAATATTTTGGAATTAATCACACGCGTATTGGATGCAACAACTAAATTTGTATGTTCACGGAAAATAGCAAACAAAGCTACCAACACCCCAACGGCAGGGCTATGTAATTTTTTACCAAGAAAAAATAAGGCTACGGGGAAAAGTGCTAAGGATACATGCTTGGGCAGAGATAATAGCAGGGTAATTTTGATTAAAGAATAAATGAAGAAATGCTAAAAATGTAATATACAACGGACGGGGCGGAATTTCACCCAGATAGCCAGTGCCAATTAATAAACTTTGAGCATTGTAATCATAAAAACCTGCATCAGAATATGGGAGCGGAATGTTGGTCGGTTGAAAAATGGGAGCATAGTAACTACTTGCTAATGTTTGAAGTGGCACACTTAACCAAACAACACAAGCAGTAATGTAGATAATAATTGGCAAGAGATAATTGGTAATTTGTGCATAGTAATTGGTAAATAGTGAGTGGAGAGTAGAAAGTAGAACTACAAAACTTAATAGAATCGCAATGACAAAATGCCAAAGTTGAATCGGGACGCCAGGCTCACCCCAGTAGGCAGTATCAGGTGTGATGCCGATTTTGGTGATGGTTATAAATAGAAAAATAGAAAATAAAATACAAAAAGCAACAAGAGCAGGGATAAAATTTTGTTTGGATAATACCTGCGGGTGAAAACCATATTTGAGAAGTAGGGAAAATATAACAAGTTCAAAACCAATGAAGAATACGTACCACAACAATGGACTCAGGCGTTCGTAGTAAGGAAGCAATTGCTCGGGGTTAAGATAACGTAGCAGAAACAGAATCAAGCCACAAGTCAATGAAAGAAGCGTTGTAGCGAGAATGGATGAGGTTCGGGTTAAAAATAAATTCAGTGAGGAAGAATCTTTTGAGGTGCGGAATCCTAAATAAATTCCTGTTATCAAAAATAAAAATAAAATTGCAAGTAAAGCAAGGCGTGCAATTGAAATTCCATTTTCGGTTGGGATGGATAAAAGCGTAAGGATGGGAATAAGAGATTGAAATGCCGCGGCAAAGAAAAACCACGGCATTAATTTTGAAAAATTATTTTTCATGTGTTGGTAATTAGAATTGAAAACCTGTTCTTACTTTAACTATTTTGTGCGAGTAGTTTTTTACATAACCAAATAATCGTTCTTGTAGAGCGATCCATTCGGTGGATGAAAGAATTTCGCGCGCCTGTTCAGCTGTGGATGCTAGTAAGCCAACTTGAATTTGCGGGTATGCGCCATATAAAGTTGCCCACGCATCCGATGGTTGTAAGCCCAAGCGTTGCACGCCTGGCACAAAGTCGCCGATAATAAATTCAAAATATTCTTGGTCGCGTTCTGCGGCAATGTCCCAAGTCATCAAAACTTTGACTGGCATGTTATCCTTTTTGATAATCCAGAACAATTACTTTTGTTTCTGCGGGCAAGCCAGAGCGAGTTATCTTCAATGAGGGTTGTGATTCGGTTTTGCCTAAGCCCATTTCTTTGAGAAATTTATTTAATGAATCTAAATTTACTTTTGCGGCTGGTGTGGAGTAGTGCATGGGGATAACGATATTTGGCTCGATGAGACTGACTACTTCAGATGCTTTAGCGGCATTCAAACTACTTCCGCCTCCTACGGGGATGAGAAGCACGTTAACTGTACCTAAGGCTTCCACTTCGCTTTGAGTTGGCACTTCTTGCAAATCACCTAAGTGAGCAACGGTGATGCCGTCATAATCATAAACATAAAGCGTATTGCGAATTTTATCTTTTTTCTTGCCGCCGCCTGTTTGCACAGCCGTGATGAATACGCCGCCAATTTCAAATTCGCCTGCACCTGTGAGGCTGTGTGTTGTACCTTTTACAACGTCGGTATTGTTATGACCTGGGGCATCATGGCTAACTGTCACAATTTCGGCTTTTAGTTTTAATGCATCGTAGCCAACTTTTTTATGGTCAAACGGGTCTGTGACCACTGTGGCGTAATTTCGTTCTGTTAGTCTGAAACAAGAATGTCCGTACCAAGTAATTTCCATTTTATGTAGTGCCTCCGAAGTGCATATTATACCCGATGGGAATTGATGTAATAGGCTGTAATTTAGAGAGGAGTGAAATAAAATACACCGAGAGTTTTTTCTTTTTAGCCGCCTTCTTACGCAATTTTTTATTTAATGACTTATAAAGCCGCCTCATACTTAGCCGATAATTGATTCTGCTCCATCACATAGGTTTTTATTCATTCATCAAAAACAGACGACTGTCACCTGCATCAATTATTTCGCCCAAGCCTAACAGGTTTTTGAGACCCTAAAGGTCTGCTTTGCTTGAAAATTATTTACGAAAGCAAAATATCTTTGCCATCAAATTACTTGATTTGTAACGAGACCTTTAGGGTCTGTTTGTTCATAAACACCCAAATTCTTTAACATACTAGATTTTACTCTTTTTCCATCACCATCGCGCCTTTCGCATTAAGTTTTTTGGACTTTTATAAATCCTAACAAGATATAATTCCCCCATGACAAAATCCAAAACACTGGTTTATCTCGAAGCCTTATTTGCCGTTATTGTTTGGGGAGCATCATTCATCGCTACAAAAATTGCAGTGGAGCAAATTTCACCTGTTGCATTAGTGTGGCTTCGTTTCGCCATCGGCATTCCGATATTATTCATAGCAGTCATCATGCGCAAACAATTTGCATTCCCAAAAGGGAGCGAATGGGCATATTTTGCATTGCTCGGTTTTTTAGGCATTTCATTTCATCAATGGTTACAATCCAACGGATTACAAACATCGCAAGCCACCACCACAGCATGGATTGTTTCCACATCACCAGTTTTTTTTTGTGCTATTAGCATGGCTGATATTAAAAGAAAAAATTTCAATGCTTCAATTTTTTGGCGTTGCAATATCCATGCTCGGTGTATTAGTTGTAGTTAGCAAAGGCGACCTCGCTTCAATATCACTCGGCAACTTTGGCACAGCAGGAGATATTTTAATTTTAATCAGCGCAGTCAATTGGGCTGTCTTTTCAATTCTTTCGCGACGCGGTTTTCAGTCACACCCACCCACACAATTAACTTTTTGGGTAATGACCTTCGGTTGGTTAATCACATCCATTGCATTTATGTACGGAAAAAATTATACAGAAATTTCATTGCTTGATTCGCGTGGTTGGTGGGCGATGATTTTTCTGGGCGTGTTCACCACAGGTTTAGCATACATCGCTTGGTTCGATGTCTTAAGTCAACTACCCGCCGCGCAATCAGGCGCGTTTCTTTTTCTCGAACCACCCGCCAGCATGGTTGTTGCATCCGTTGTGTTAAATGAAAAAATCACATCCGCTTCAATGTTAGGTGGCGCGATAATTATTTTCGGTGTTTGGTTGGTGAATAGAAAATGAATTTTAGAACTACATCAAATGCAAATATTGATAAAACTCAAAATGGATATATTTTAAAAATCCCCGCTGGAGATTCATCCCGCTATCGTTTTGCACAGCTTGACGATTATCTTGGTCTTGCCCGAAAAAAATTTCCGCATCATTCTCTGACCTTGAACCTGCGTGCTAGAACCTCAGCCTTTCCTTTGTCTGGGACTTGGGGCTTCGGCTTATGGAATGACCCTTTTGGCATGAGTCTCGGCTTTGGTGGAAATAAATTTCGTTTACCAACATTACCTAATGCCGTTTGGTTCTTCGGTGCATCTAAAGAAAATTATTTGTCGTTTTCTAACAAACCCGCCAATGGATTCATTGCCCAAAGTTTTCATTCGCCAAAATTTCATCCATTATTGATTCTTGCTGGTTTAGTTTTTCCATTTTCAAAAAAGCAGACTAGAAAGTTAATGGGGAAAATAATTATGGAGTCAGCCAGTTCACTGGCGAGTTTACATGAGCAAGCCCAACAGCAAACTGTTGGATTCCAAAATATTGACCCAACTCAATGGCACAATTACCAACTTGAATGGAGTCAAGAACGAGTCGTTTGGTATGTAGATGAAAATAAAATATTCGAATCAAATGTCAGCCCACATCCGCCCTTAGGATTAGTCATCTGGATTGATAATCAATTCGCATCTTTCACGCCTGATGGAAAATTATCTTTCGGTGTTGTAGAGAATGATGAAGCGTGGTTAGAGATTGCGGATCTCGTGATTCGTAATGCGTGATTCGTAAATTACGCATTACGAATCACGCATTATATTATCCCGTAGCAAAGCGAAGTGGATGTTTTAGAACAACCCACTCCAAAAAGTTGGGAAGAAACTTTTTATCAAAGCATCTGCAATCAAACCGAGAATTAAATACCCGCCAAACTTACGATTATGTTGAAACGCAAAACCAGAAAACCAAACGGGCCAAAATGCTTTAGCAAATTCGGGTGCTTCGGCAGGTTTAGGATTATTCAAAACTTTTATCACGGCTAAGGCTTCTTTATATGCTAAGAAAACAATCAACATGACTGGCGTGAAGAAGCCATCTAAAATTAAAAATAATGTGACCACATAAATTAAGGCGATAGCAATTTGGTCAACGCGGCGAGCAAACTTCTCACCTACACGCACAGGGAATGTACCCACACCTTTGGCTTTGTCATCATCATGTTTATCAATATGTTTAGCGACATTGATGCTAGCCACACTTAAACCAAATGGCACACCTGCTAAAGCAACTTGCCAATCCCATGCACCTGATAAAACAAAATACACGCCACCAATCAAAATGGGTCCCCAAATTAAGAAAATTGAAAATTCACCTAATCCCCAATATTTGAATGGATAGGTATAGGCTAACAACGTCACTGCACCAACTGCAAATAAAATAATGGTAGTGCTTGAAAAACCTGTATAAAAAAGCGCATAAATTCCTGAAAGCGTTGCTAAAAATCCGCTGACGATGAACCAACGAATTGAAGTTTGCTTATCCCAAAATTTTTGCACAAGTGGATGCACACCATATTGCGAACGGAAATAATTATCTTTATCTACACCGCGAGAGTAATCTGTGTAGTCATTGAGAATGTTATTTGTGCCGTGCGCGATGAATAAGCCAAGAGTCACTATCAGAAACGGTAACCAACTAAAATGTCCGTTACGAGCCGCTAAAATTCCAGCAATCACGCATGAGTAAACAGTCACCAAGGTCACTGCAGAACGAGTCGCAATCAACCATTTTGAAACAACATCGAGTGCGTCCCATTCTTTTTTATCTTCCATTTTAATTAATTGCCACGAGGCTTTGCGCCACATGCTAAAGTTGATGTTCATAATTTCTCCTTTATTTATTTGGAAATTATATTTTACTTTGAAA
>LMZR01000073.1 GCA_001567105.1 Chloroflexi bacterium OLB14 | reverse complement strand
CGCTCACCCCCTGCCCCTGAAGGGGTGACAACACACATCGTATTTGAAGCGCGTTTTTTTTACACCCAGCAGGAATCTTCGATAACCTGCCGGGAGTCAGTGGAAGTACTGCGGGATGCAGGGTGTTGGTGTTGTAAGGTTTTGTGATTTTTGGTTGGGGTTGCCGGGTGTGGTTGGGTGATGGGATGTGGTTTGGCGGTTGATTAATGGTTTTCTTACATGTTTTAAAATGGTGTGATGGCGGTTTTGATGCGTTTATCAGCTGTTTATGGAAGGCCTCTTATGAATTATGGAGCGCCTCTTATGAATTATGGTTGCTTTACGATGAGTTATGGTTGCTTTACGATGAGTTATGGTTGCTTTACGATGGGTTATGGTTGCTTTATAACGGATTACCCCTGCTTTACTGTGAATTACCCCTGCTTTACAACCGATTACCCCTGCTTTACAACGAATTACCCCTCACTTTTGGCAGTGTTTTTTATGCCATTTTGTTAGTGAAAATTTTTAAGTGTTTGATAGTGTGGCGAGTAAGCGAATGGTGGTTTTTGAGTATGGATGGTTTGTTGAAAAGTGTGCGTAAGTAGTGACTTGGGACTGAAACTTTTTTTTTTGAAAATGCAGTCGGTGGACAATTGAAAGTGAAAAGTGAAAAGTGGAGAGTGAAAAGTGGAAAGTGAAAAGTGGAAAGTGAAAAGTGGAGAGTGGTGTGTGTTTGGGGCTTTGCTTACATGGGTTGAGGAAATGTAATGATTGGCGAAAAATGTAACCTTTTGTTTTGATTGGGTGTAAAAGCAGGGAAAAAATAAAATTAAAATTATGGTAAAATCTTATTCATTATCAATGAGTGTGCTTTATCAGACGATACGCACCATTATTACCAATGCGTCAAATAATATAGCTGCGCTTGGTTCATTTAAGAGCAAATATAATGCCGCGTATTTGCTGACGTTGCAAAATCAGCTTGATGCGGCAGAGGCTATGAAGAGCGAACAGGCCCGAAGCGCAGAGCATGAGTTGCTGCGAATAGATATGATTGGGCTGGGCGCAGATTGCCGCCAGATGTGGCAAAATCTGAAGCGTTATATAGCGGATGCTTATGGCAGCGCGCAAGAGGTGGTGATGTGGGATGCTGCAGGATGGCAGTATTATACAGAGGCATCGAATGAGAACTGGGATAAGCTGCGCGAGATGATGCAGATGGGTTTTTTGTTTATTGAAGAGCATGAGGCCTTGTTGAAGACGGCAGGTTATATGCCTGATGATTTTAAGGATACGTTTGATGATAAACGAGGGGCATTTAATGTGAAGTATGATGCGTTTTTGATAGCGCGAGAGAATGCAGAGGCAGGAACGGCAGCCAAGATAGCAGCGAATAATGCAGTGTATGAGAGTACGGTGTCGCTGTGTTTGGATGGCCAGGTGTGTTTTATGAATGATGAGGTGAAGAAGAAACTGTTTAGCATAGAGGCAGTAAGCTCTCTGATAAAACCTACGGGCAGCGCCACGGTGGTAGTGGAACTGCGCAATGCAGAGACGAATGCTGTGATACCGATGTTTGAGATGACGAATCTTTCGACAGAGCGTACGGTGAGTGCAGAGGAAGGGCGTGCAGAGATGGGTCAGCAGGCAGAGGGGCAAACGCAATACAGGATAGTGGCAGACGGATATGCAGAGCATACGATAACGGTGGATGTGCATGCGGGTGTGAAAACGATAGAGCATGTGGCACTGACACCGCTGATAAGTGAGGCATCGCGCGAAGCGATTGCAGGTTCGGCTACTTCGGCAACGCCAGAGCCGGTGGTGGTGAGCTAAAAGAGGAATGGTTATTTTTCATTTATATTAATTTTATAATTATTGATTATTATGGATCTCTCTTGCCGGAAGAAGGGAGATTTTTTTTTAGATTTAGTATGGGTGTTGCAGGGAGCGAGGGTGAATCAGATAGTGACTCGTCCTGAAAAAAGTTTACAGTTTAATTGATTAATCCTGCTATTAGTTTACAGTTCATTTTTAGTCCTGAAATGTGTTTACAAATGTATTTTGTTTCCGATAGTAATTCTTCCATAATCTTTCTGTTTTTATTCTATTTTTTGAATGATGAATACTGTTTGGTGTGAAGTTGCTGTTTGCTCATATGTGGCCTTTCGTTATTGTATAAATCTACAACACT
>LMZR01000072.1 GCA_001567105.1 Chloroflexi bacterium OLB14 | reverse complement strand
CTTGTGGACACGCCCATTTTTGACGGAACGCCTCAACTCCGCAGGGGAAGAGGCTGCGCTTGCTTTTAGCGGCGCCACGCTGACAGTTTTTGACCTTGAAAAAGCGCTTTGGAAAGCCATGTGCGCAAAACCGCTGGAGATCAACCTCCCTCGTTGGCGCGGCTGGCTGACAAAGTTGAACGACCTCAATCCATCGCTCATGTTTTTGCTCTACGAAAAAATGAAACAGCGCGGCATGAAGCGGCTGGAGCAATTAAGGAAAGAGCGATAATTGTCATTTCGAGCGAAGCGAGAAATCTTAGCCCATGCCATGCAAAAGATTTTTCCTTACCGAAATGGCAGTATCCAAAAATCTTAATGCGAATTTCGCCAAATTATTTTGTGTTATTCGCCCGATTTGCGCTATTCGCGTTAAAAATAGCAAAATGGGAATATTGTATTATCTTGGAAAAATACAAAATCTTACAACACTGCAAATTATGGATCACACTCGTTACAAAAAAATCTTCATCACTGGCGCGTTGGGGTTTGTAGGACGCGCGCTTGCGGAACGATACCGTCAACTCGGCGCGCAGACTTGCGGACTCGATATCCGCGCAGACGCGGCGCTGAACGTCATCGCAGGCGACATCACTCAGCCGCAGGCGTGGCAATCCGCTTTGCAGGGCTGTGACCTTGTGATTCACACCGCCGCCATTGTGACCAACAACGTCTCGCGCGCGGAAGCGTGGCGCGTCAACGTGCTGGGGACACGTTGCGTGCTGGACGCGGCAATTCAAGCGGGAGTCAAACGCTTCGTCCATCTTTCATCGCTGGCGGCAATGCGCTTCAACACCGAAGACCAAGCCGACGAGTCCGCACCGCTGATGCCGACAGGTAACCCGTATGTAGATACGAAAATTGCCAGCGAACACGCCGTCCTTGCCGCACACGCGAAAGGCGAAATCGCCTGCACGATCCTCCGTCCTGCTGACGTTTACGGACCCAACTCCCGCCCGTGGACCATCGTCCCCGTGCAGATGATTCGCAAAGGCTTGTTCCTGCTCCCCATGCACGGACAGGGAATCTTCCGCGCTATTTACATTGACGACCTGATCAACGGCGTGATTCTCGCCGCCGAAAAAGACGAAGCCAGCGGACAGATTTTCATCCTTGGCGGAGAAAAGAAATTAACCTGCGAAACTTTCTTCGGTCATTATTATCGGATGATGGGCAAGGGCAGTCCGCGCGTGATGGACACATCCACAGCCATTGCAATCGCCGAGATCGGACGCATCATCTTCAAACTGCTCGGCAAACCCACCGAACTTGGACGCGGCGCGATGGAAATGCTCTCGAAGAAAAATACCGTCTCGAACGAAAAAGCACATCGCTTGCTCGGCTGGCATGAGCAGGTGACTTTGGAAGAAGGAATGCAACGAACAGAAATTTGGTTACGAGAACAAGGCATTTTATAAAAATACTTCAGACAATCTACAAAGGAAACAAACATGACAAATTGGGATCATACAACGGATGTACTTGTTGTCGGCACGGGTGGCGGAGCAATGACTGCCGCGCTGGTGGCGAAACAAGCTGGATTAAATGTTTTGCTAATCGAAAAGACGGAATACTACGGCGGCTCGACGGCTCTTTCAGGCGGAGGGTTGTGGATTCCGAACAATTATCTTTTGCAAAGAGATGGCTTGGATGACTCGCTTGAAAAAGCGCGCACATATTTAAAAAACACGGTCGGAGATCGCACTCCGCAAGCCTTACAAGAAGCCTATCTTGAAAACGCCCCAGAGATGGTGAAATATTTATCGAGCAATTCTCATGTCCGCTTTCATCGCTCGGTCGGCTACGCCGATTACTATCCCGAACGCCCCGGCGGCATGGCAGACGGACGCGCCATCGAAGGTTCCCCTTTGACGGGAGCAAACTCGGTGAAGATTTCAAACAACTGCGTCCCATGAGCATCAAAATCCCTGCAGGCATGGCGTTCACTGCCAGCGAATACAACAAACTGGGGATGATCTCCTCCACTTGGGCGGGAAAATGGGTCGCGTTCAAAGTCGGTCTACGCACGGTCTTCAACCTGCTAACCGGAGTGAAATATCTGGCGCTTGGTCAGGCGTTAATCGCACGCTTACGGCTTTCGCTCAAAGACGAGAAAATCCCCATTTGGCTCAACACTCCATTAAAAGAATTGATCGTCGAAGACGGGGCAGTTGCCGGAGTTTTGGCAGAGAAAGACGGCAAACCGTTTCGGATTCGCGCCAACAAAGGCGTGATTCTCGCGGCGGGCGGATTCGATCACAATCAGGCGATGCGCGAAGAATTCCAAAAGGGACCCGTCAATCATTTGTGGAGTTCGGGCAGTCCCGGCAACACCGGCGACGCAATTCAAGCGGGGATAAAGATCGGCGCGAAGATAGACCTGATGGAAGACGCGTGGTGGGGTCCTTCAAGTATGCCGCCGCACATGCCGGTCATGTTCCACGTCGGCGAACGCTCGTACCCCGGTGCGATTATCGTCAACGCGGCAGGCAAACGCTTCACCAACGAAGCCGCCTCGTACGTGGAAGTCGTTCACGCCATGTACGAGAAAGACAGCGCCGAAAACAAGCACGTTCCCGCTACCTTCATCATGGACAGCCGCTTTCGCAACAAATATATTTTCGGCACACTTTTCCCCATGCAACCGATTCCCAAATCCTATTTTGAAAGCGGATATTTCAAACGCGGCGACACACTGGAAGAACTGGCGCAAGCCTGCGGACTCGACCCAAAGAATCTCACTGAGACGATAACGCGCTTCAACCAATTTGCACGCAATGGCGTGGACGAAGATTTCCAACGCGGCGCCAGCGCCTATGATCGCTACTACGGCGACCCGACCGTCAAGCCCAATCCCTGCCTCGCGCCGATCGAGAAACCGCCTTTCTATGCGGTGCAAATGGTGCCGGGCGATCTCGGCACAAAAGGCGGGTTAGTGATTGACGAATTCGCCCGCGTCCTGAGCGCAGACGGTTCGCCGATCTCAGGACTTTACGCGGCGGGCAACACCTCCGCCTCGGTGATGGGCAACACCTATCCCGGAGCCGGCAGTACCATCGGTCCTGCCATGACATTTGGCTACATCGCCGCCAAACACATCGCTGGCGGAAAAATCCGCCCAATTGGAAAACTACCCTAGAACAATTTTTCAAGGAGCAATACATGACCGAAATTACAGTTGGAGAATTACTGGCAAGATGTTTACAAGCCGAAGGCATCGAGATGATGTTCGGCATCATTGACGGGGCGCACATCCCCTTTTCCTCACGCGCGGGCGAATACGGCATCCGTCACATCAATTGCAGGCACGAAGAAGGCGCCGTCCATTTGGCGGAAGGCTACACGCGCACCAACGGCAAGCCGAGCGTGGTCATCGGTTCGCCTGGACCTGGCGGCGCGAACATGCTGGCGGGACTTTCATCTGCGTATGCGGGGGGACATCCCATCATCGCGATCGCCTGCACCCGCCGCCGCCTCACCACCGACCCCGAACGTGGCGGCGCGTGGCAAACGACTGATCTCGTGGCGATGGCAAAACCGATCACCAAATACAGCGCGCTTGTCCGTCAGCCAGAGCGACTGCCCGAGATGATGCGTTCCGCTTTCCGCGCCGCGTTGACGGGCAGACCAGGTCCCGTTTTCATCGCCATCCCCGATGAATTGCTGGGGACAAAGATCGAAGCGGAGAGTGTGCCAGTCTATCCGTCATCGCAATATCGCATGACCGAGATGGGCGCAGGCGATGCGGATTGGATCGAGCAAGCCGCCGAATTGCTGGCGAATTCAAAGAAGCCGTATCTGCACGCGGGCAAGGGCGTGTTGTGGGCGGATGCATCCGCTGAATTTTTGGAGTTGGGAAATTATCTCGCCGCAGGCATGGGCTCCAGCATGGGCGCGCGCGGAGTCGTTCCCGAAGATCATCCGCATTATTTTTTCCTGTTCGACATGCAGGCAACCTCGCTGGCGCGCAACGAAGCGGACGTTGTCCTTGTGGTCGGCTCGCGGCTCGGCGAATATGACGGCTGGGGGACTCATCCAGCGTGGGGAATGCCGGGAAAACAGAAGACAATTCAAATCGATTCCGATGCGAATTCCATCGGGTTGAATCGCCCCGTAGACGTGGGCATCGTCGCCGACGCGAAATCCGCGCTCAAGGCGATCTTATCCAAAGTAAAAGAAAAGACGCAAGCCCGCAGTGAAATGCCCGATCTGGCGCGTTACCGCGAGTTGACGCAACAAACAGTGGCGAACGGTTTTCAATTTTTGATGGCGCAACCCACGCGCGGACTCAACCCCGGGCAGATGGTTTTCAACGCGCGCAGTTTTTTCCCGCGCAACGCGGTCACCGTATTGGACGGCGGCAACACCACGTTGTGGGGCGTGGCGTTCAACCAAATTTATGAACCGCGCAGTTTTTTGTATTCGGTCAAAATGGGTTTTCTCGGCACGGGCATCCCGTTTGCCATCGGCGCGAAATTGGCGGCGCCCGAACGACCCGTGTATTGCATCACGGGCGACGGCGCGGCGGGCTTCAACATCATGGAAATGGAAACGGCTCTGCGCGAGAACGCGAACATCGTTGTGCTGGTGGCGGTGGACGACGGCTGGGGCATGGAACGCAGCGCGCACAACTTCGGCGGCATCGCGCCTGAGCATCAGCAAGGCGTGGACATCTCAACCGCGATGCGCTACGACATCCTCGCGCAAGGCTTGGGCTGTTACGGCGAAAAAGTTGATCTGGTGGAAGACCTGCCCGCCGCGCTCCAACGGGCGGTTGATTCGGGCAAACCCGCCGTCCTGCACGTGACAGTTGATCCCGCCATCAACGCCGACCCGCCAGGCTATAAGCAGTTTCGGTACGTGAGGACGTTGTAGAAGGTTTTCGCAATTCATTGAGTAAATAACAAAGGCGCAGAGTTTTGCTCTGCGCCTTTGTTATTTACTCTTTGGCTTTCTTCTTTACAGGTTTCTTCTTACCATCCAACTTCAACTTGGCAGAGGCATCTCGATGTGTGCCAGTGGTGTGCTTGAGTGTGATCGTATCACCATGTTGGATGACGTAAATAATGGCTCTAGCATGACCCGTGCCGAGACCATAATCCTTCTTCAACCATGCCAGCAAATCTTTAAATTCGGTTAACTTTTTCTTCTTCGCCTCGGCAACAAAATGCTTTGGTGCTTTACCTGTTTTTGCTTCTATATTATCTAAATATGCTTGAAATGACATGGTTTGCTCCTGTAAATAAATTTATTTCTGATTATATGCCTTTTCCAAATCAGCAACGACAATCTTTTGCATTTGCAACATGGCTTGCACAACGCGCTGTGCTTTTTCAGGGTTGGGATCGCCCATTAATTCACCTAATTGATTAGGAATAACCTGCCACCACAAACCAAACTTATCTTTACACCAGCCGCATGGACCTTCTTCGCCACCATCAGCAATTAATTTATTCCAGTAATAATCTACTTCTGTTTGGTTCTCGCATTGAACGAAGAACGAAACTGCTTCATTGAATTTATGTTGCGGACCTGCGTTCAGCCCAATAAATTCTTGTCCATCCAAAATGAAATTTACCATTTGTGGATTTGAACTCAACACTTTTGAATTCTTGAAGATGGAAACGTAGTAATTCATTGCCTCTTCTGCTTGGGTATCGAACCATAAAAACGGAGTAATTCTATTCATTTTGTTTTTCCTTTAAGTTTGAGTCTCCTCTCCTTTTAGGTGAGGGTTATTAGCCATAGTTACATCTTCTTCAAAAGATCATCGAGTCGCTCATAGCCTTCAACCACACCAGATTCCATTCCACTTTGCACCATGCCATCGCGGTCTGCAACAGATTGATAGACAGAATGAATCGTGATTCGTGTACGATTATTTGGTAATTTCTCGAGCTTCATCGTATCCAACGCCACATGACCAGATTCAGGCATCCCTTCAAACTCAAAAGTTTGAATCATCAACTCTTCAGTCATGGTATGGAATGTGCCACGAAAAGCATAAGCATTGCCTTCTTTATCTTTGTGAAGGTAACGATACTTACCACCACTGACAGGTTCAAATTCTTCTAAAATCATCTCATAGCCATGTGGTCCTAACCATTGCACATAAAGTTTTGCATCAGTATGTGCTTTGAAAACTAACTCGCGTGGCGCATCAAATTCGCGGGTGATAAAAAGTTCTTGCTTGTTTGGTTCAACAACAATGTTTGTTTTATTTTTTGACATTTTTTTTTCTTCTCCTGTTTTTTCAACTCTGCTAAAACTTTATCTAAACGACTAAAGCGTTCTTCCCAAAACTGACGATATTTTTCTATCCAATCGGTCACTTCATCCAACTTATCAAACTTGGCTTCGCAATATCGTTCACGCCCTTCTTGAATCACAATCACCAAACCACATTCTTTCAAAATTTTGATATGGCGCGAAACAGCAGGTCGGCTGATGCGAAAATTTTGAGCAACACCATTTAAGTTTAGCCTTTCATTTTTTGCCAACAAACTTAAGATGGCTCTGCGATTCGGGTCTGCAATGGCTTGAAAAACATCACGTCTCATAATATGTAACCAATCTGTTACATATTATAGAACAAAAATTCTGACTTGTCAAGTGGCAAATTGAATCTACTTAAATCTTGGATACGAACCCAACACTCGTAACATGAGTGCATGTTCCCCTAAATTTTCTAATGCCTTTTTACAAACCTCATCATCAAGCGAGCCGATAAAATCAATATAAAAAAGATATTCCCACGGCTTGCCTTGCAACGGGCGTGATTCAATTTTTGTTAAATCAATATCGCGCAAAGCAAAAACGGATAATGCTTTATACAAAGCGCCTGCTTGATTTTTTAACGTAAACACAATTGACGTTTTCGCTTCAGGCTTAGGGACAGTTGGTTCTGCACTGATACATAGGAATCGCGTGAAGTTTTCTGCATTATCTTCAATGCCTTCTTCCAGAATTTGCATCTCATATAACTCAGCTGCTCGTTTAGATGCAATTGCGGCTGTATCTTTTGCGCCAGATTCTTTCAACAGCTTAACACTGCCAGCTGTGTCATACACTGCTTCGGGTTTGATATTTAAATTTCTTAAATAACTTGCACATTGACCTAACGCCTGCGGATGACTAATTGCTTTTTTTACCTCTTCTTTTTTGACATTCGGCATTGCAATCAAACAATGTCTCACGCGCAAAACATATTCAGCGACAATGTGTAAGTTATGTTGAAGTAGCAAATCATAATTTGCATGAATACTCCCCGCCAGTGAATTTTCAATCGGAGCAAAGCCTGCATCCACCTTGTTAGAAGCAACTGCATCAAACAAAGCATCAAATGATTCACATGGAAGCGTGTCTACACCTTTGCCGAAATATTCAAATATGGCTTGCTCGCTATATGCGCCATGCTCACCTTGAAATGCGACTTTCATAATTATCTCCGATTAAAAATTATTTCGCAAAGCGTAATGCGTAACTCGTAAAGTATTTCTTACGCATTACGAATCACGTATTATTGTTTTTCTGCCCATGCCACAATTTTTCTAAAACCAGATTCCACATCTTCATCCGAAGCGGCGATGCACAGACGAATAAAACCTTCGCCTTCTTTTCCAAAAGCGGAGCCAGGCACAAGCCCAACGCCATATTCTTCTAAAATTTTTTCGCACATTTCAACAGAAGGCATGTTCAATGAACGTAAATCAAGAAAAAAATAAAAAGCACCTTTGGGTTCAATGATTTTTACTTTTTCACTTTCAAGCTCATGAGATAAACGAATGACTAAATCTCTTCGCCTTTTATAACCTGCACGCATTTTTGCAGTTTCTTCTTGAATAGCAGAATCGGTTAATGCAAATGCGGCGGCTTTTTGAATAAACGGGGCAACACAGGTGATTGAATTTTGTCCTGCTTTGATGGCGTTTTCAATCACGGCTTGTGGCGCGGCTAAATAACCAACTCGCCAACCCGTCATAGCATACGATTTTGACAAACTATTTACCAACAATGTTCTTTCTTTTGCACCATCAAATGCCGCAACGGATGTTGGCTTTTCATCAAAAAATAAACTGCCATACACTTCGTCTGCAACAATCCATAAATTATTTTCTTTGGCAAAATCTTGTAACTTTTGTAAATATTCTTTGGACGGAAACATACCCGTTGGATTCGATGGATAATTCAAAACGATAATTTTTGTTTTGGCAGTTAATGCTTTTTGCCATGCTTCAAAATATGGGATGAAATTATTTTCGGCAGGAGCAGGCACGCGAATTACATTTCCTCTTAACATGGTTGCCATGTTGGCATGCGTCGCCCATGACGGGTCTGGGATTAATACATCATCATCAGGATTCAAAATAGATTGCATAGCAAGGTAATAAGCATGGATGCCACCATGTGTAATTAAAATTTCTGTTTCAGGATTGTATTCAACGCCTTCATCACGCAATAATTTTGTCGCTACTGCTTTTCGTAATTCTAAAAATCCGCGTGAGGGAGCATAATGGGTTAATCCAGATTGCATGGCTTTGAAAGCAACATCTAATACAGCAGGTGGTGTGCCAAAGTCAGGGTCGCCCATTTGTAAGGCGACAATATTTTTACCACTGGCTTGGAGCGCCATGATTCTGTCACCCATTGATACGGTTGGGGATTGTCGAATCAACTCGAATTGTAGGTTGAGGCGTTGCATCAGATTAGGATTCCTTTGAGGATTAGTTTATCAAAAAATTTCCCGCTTGAAATAAAATTATGGAGTCAGGGAGCTTGCTCCCGTATTTCGCCAGCGAGCTGGCTGACTCCATATTTAACTTTTGAAAGGAGTTTGCGGAAGTGGTTGTGTTTTTCGTACGGGTAAGAGGAAGGAAAATACGCTTCCTGTGCCTTCTTCGCTTTCAGCCCAAATGCGCCCGCCGTGCATTTCAATCATCACTTTTGAAACGGAAAGCCCAAGCCCCATGCCGCCATGTTTGCGCGTGAGATGTGACTCGACTTGATAAAAACGATCGAAGATGTGATTGATATCTTTGGCTGGGATACCAATGCCATTATCTTGCACACTAACTTTGATGTAATCGGGATGTTGTTCGGCACGCATAATGACCAAGCCATTTTCATTTGTAAATGCGATAGCATTCTTTAATATATTGCTTAATACTATTGCTATTTTTGTGCCATCAATATCTACTAATAAATCCTGACCTGGAGGTGTTTCGGTTTTGAGGGTAATGTTTTTCTTTTTTGCCATATCGTTAAATGAGATGGCAACATCTTCAATAATTCTTGAAACTGAGGCTTTTGTTGAGTGTAGCAAGGCGCTACCTGTTTCGTAATTATCTACACGGGTTAGGTTTTCGATAATTTCTTTTAAACGGGTGGCGTTACGAATGATGGTGTCAATTTGTTCTTCATAATCTGGGCTATTGATTAATTCTTTCAAAAATGTGGCATGCCCCAAAATTAAACCCAACGGTGTACGTAATTCATGTGAAGCAATGGCAATAAATTCATTTTTGAGCTGTTCTAATTCGCGAGCTTCTTCTTGTGTGGCTTGAATCTTTTTCTCGAGAGTTTCGTTGTGCAAGGCGGCACCCGCTAATGATGCTAATACCTCCACTATAAAAATATCTTCCTCTGTGTACTTTTCCTTTTTGTTGAATACTTCTAACACAGCCACAGTTTTTTCGTTATAAACCACTGGTACACCTAAAATAGATTTTGTGACGAAGCCAGCTAGTTCATCTATTTTTTTATAATGACGATTATCTTTCGAAACATCGTCAATTGCAACAGGTTTGTTGTATAAAAATACAGCCCCTGCCACACTGCCCTGTACGGGTACATGCGCCGAGCGGACTTGGTCACCTTGAAACCAGAGCATAGATTTGAAATAAAAATCTTTAGTAACTTCATCATATTCTAAAAGTGAAGCACTGGCGCTATTTGTGGACTCAGCTGCGACAGAAAGGATAGAATGTAAATATAATTCTAGCTCATTGATAGAGCTGAGGTTGCGCATCAATTCTAGTATTCGGACAGGTAAGTTTATACGGGCAGGTATCATAATTATTTAAGTAAGATTATACTTTATGGTTGTGTCTGAAATTTGATTCACAAACGCGAGGTAAGGAAATTGTAATTAACCTTACAGTGCAATAACAAAATAATTAAACACAATTGGTACTAAGGTCACAAAGGAAGGCAAAAATTATTATTTTATTAATTATGCCTTCATGATTTTTGCCTTTGTGTTTAAAAACTCAATCTCAAGGAGAGTATTTTATGGCAAGTAAAAAAAGTTCGTGTGGCAATTATTGGCGTTGGAAATTGCGCTTCTTCATTAGTACAAGGCGTGCAATTTTACAAAAAACGCAAAAAAATGACGATGTCATCCCTGGCATTATGCACGCCAAAATTGGAGACTATCACATCAAAGATATTGAATTCACCTTAGGCATTGATGTCAACGCCACCAAAGTTGGCAAAGATTTATCCGAAGCGATTTTTGCCGAACCCAACAACACCTATAAATTTGCAGATGTTCCAAAATTAAATGTACCCGTAGTGCGTGGTATGACTCACGACGGCTTAGGAAAATACCTAAGTGGCATGATTCAAAAAGCACCAGGCTCCACTGCTAACATTGCTCAATTGTTAAAAGATACACACACCGATGTAGTGATTAACTTCTTACCCGTTGGTTCAGAGATGGCAACCAAATGGTATGTTGAACAAGTGATTGAAGCGGGTTGTGCATTTGTCAATGGCATTCCTGTTTTCATTGCCTCATCTGAATATTGGGGCAAACGTTTTGCAGATGCAGGCTTGCCGATTCTTGGTGATGATATTAAAAGTCAAGTTGGCGCAACGATTGTACATCGAGTATTGACCAGCTTGTTTGTAGATCGAGGCGTGAAAATTGACCGCACCTATCAATTAAATTTTGGTGGCAATACCGATTTCTTAAACATGCTTGAACGTGAACGTCTTGAATCAAAAAAGATTTCAAAAACAAATGCAGTCACCAGCATGATTCCGTATGAAATGAATCCCAATGATGTGCATGTTGGCCCAAGTGATCATGTGCCGTGGCTCACTGATCGCAAGTGGTGTTACATCCGCATGGAAGGCACAACGTTTGGAAATGTACCATTGAATCTCGAATTAAAACTTGAAGTGTGGGATAGTCCTAATTCTGCTGGCGTGATGATGGATGCCGTGCGTTGTGCAAAAATCGCGCTGGATAGAGAACTTGCAGGTCCCATCATTGGTCCATCATCTTACTTTTTCAAAACGCCACCTAAACAATTCAAAGATGAAATCGCTCATCAAAAAGTTGAAGATTTTATTTCAGGAAAAAGTGATGAGTAAAACAGTAATCAGTGAACAGTAAACAGATATTAATGAGACATTTGCAAAATGCAGATGTCTCATTTTTTAGTGTAGAATAAATTTTATGCAAAATAATTACCAATTACCAATTACGATTTACGATTTACGACTCCGCTTCATACTTAGCCTGTGCTTGGTTGCTGTACTATTAACCTCTTGTCAATCTCCAGCCACTGAAACTCCAAACTTTGTAATGACCCAAGCCATTGAAACCGCCATAGCAGAACTCAGCCAACCGACTCAAAACGCCAGCACCAACTGACACACCCATTCCAACAGCAACTGTGCCAAGAACACCACCTGCATTACCAAACACATTTCAAACTGCAATTTTGAACCCAGAAAATTTGCCAAGAACTTATGTTGCTGATACTTGTCAATACTTAAAAAATAAATGGGACTCAACTAAATCCACGCCTGGCACAGTAGTATGGTGATTATGCATCATGGCATTAACAAAGGTGAAGCCAGTGGCAACGACATCACAGTTGAAGAACATAAAAAAATTATGAACGATTTGCACGAATTCGGCTTTCAATCTATCACCATGCAACAAATGGTAGATTTTATGTACGATAATGCCAAAATCCCTGAGCGTTCTGTTTTGATGATTGTTGATGACCGTCATTTTGCAGAATACTTCAACGACCATTTTCGGGGTTATTATGAAGATTGGGGTTGGCCCGTTATCAATGCTTATATTGGTATTGATGAACGTACAGATTTATGGGCAGAAAACGCAGCTTTATCTGCCGAAGGTTGGGTAGATTATCAAGCACATGGATATATTCATAATATTCCCATCGGCGATTCTTCAACCGATGAATTTATCACCAGTGAAATGCAAGGTGTGATTACAACTTTACAAAAATATATGAACAAAACACCAGTTGGTTATATTTGGCCTGGCGGTGGATTTAGTAAACGTGCTGTAGAAATTGGCACACAACTTGGTTACAAACTTGGCTTCACCGTTAACCAACGTGGACCTATAATGTATAACTGGATTCCACAAGCAGAGGCAGTTAGCCAATCAAATCCATTAGCAATTCCTGAAGTACCAGCAGGTAACCCGCTAATGACCATACCTCGTTATTGGAGCACAAGTGCTCGCGAAAACATCGACTCTGTCCGCGCAATTGGTGAAGAAGCCAAAGCCTACGCCCAACAAAACAAAGCCATTGAACTTGAATATTATGATATCGTCTGTGCGCCAACGTATGGAGCAATTCCGTAGGTCGCGTTTTTAACCTAACTATTCGCTCAAGTCGCCGCCCTCGGCGCGAAAAGCAAATAATATAATGAAACAAATTCCTCTTCAACAAATTCTTTTGCGCTTTCTTACTTTGTTTATGATTGTGGCTATTTTAATTTCTTGCCAATCCACGTCTCCTACACAAGAGATTACTCCCATAGCCACACTGCCCTATTTACCTGAGACGTTTCAAACAACATTGCTTAATCCATTAGATATTCCACACACTTATATAGAAGAGACTTGCAGATATTTACGCAACAAATGGAATCCGCTAAATGCAACTATTGGCACTGTAGTCTTAGTAATTCGATTCCAAAATATTAATCGTGGAACAGCAGAACTTCCAAATAGCATCCCGTTAAATGAAGTTCGAGGGTTAATGAACCAACTTAAAAGTCAGGGGTTTGAGGCGATTAACACAGAGCAGTTACAAGGGTTTGTTGAAAGAAATGCAGCCATCCCCCAACGCTCGGTATATTTAATCCAAGATGGAAACCATGATGAAGAATATTTTAATATTGTCTTTGGTGATTATTGGACAAATTGGAAGTGGTCTGTCGTTAATGGTTGGGTAAGCGACCCCGATACGCCCAATGAATTGATTGACCAAAATATTTCGCTTGAGCGTGAAGGCTTGGTTGACCATCAAGCACAAGGTGTGTTTGCAAATACAAAGTTATCAGATGATTCTGCTAAGAATGTGATTGCGCGTGAGTTGCAAGGTTCGTGGGCTGGTTTTGCAAATATTTATGGAAAAAATCCTTTGGCAATTATTTGGCCCAATGGTGGATTTGGTTTTCGACCCGTTGAAGCCGCACGTCAATTGCGCTTCAAAATGGGCTTTACAATGAATGCACGCGGTCCTATCATGTACAATTGGGTTCCATTGGCTGATGACGTTGACCCGCAAAGACCTAATTTGATTCCTGAAGGTGTAATTGATGACCCGTTGATGACATTGCCAACATATTCCCCTCAAGAAGCGTTAATGGCAATTGATATTGCCAGAAGTATTGGAAAAGAATATAGTAGGTATGCTCAAGCTAATAAAGAAGTAGAATATCAATATTATGAAACAGTTTGTGAACCAGAATATTCACCGATACCAAGTCCTTAATTAAACACAAAGGTTAAAGATTTAACGCGAATATCGCTAATGGGCGAATAACACGAAAGTAAAATCAAAAATTCGCGCTTTTCGCTTTTTCGCGGATTTCGCATTAAGATTTTAGATAAAGATTTAACGCGAATTTCGCTAATGGGCGAATAACGCAAAAAAAGCAGGAGACACAAGATGACTGATTGTATTTTTTGTAAAATCATTGCAGGTGAAATTCCTAGCACGAATGTGTATAAAGATGAGCAAGCAACCGCATTTCGTGATATAAACCCCGCAGCGCCAACTCATATTTTGATTGTGCCAAATAAACACATTGACTCTGTTAATTTTTTAACAACAGATGATGAACAATTGATTGGTCATTTATTTATGGTTGCAAAAAATTTAGCGGAAAAAGAAGGCATTGCCGAAAGTGGTTATCGTTTGACGATGAATACCAATCAAGAAGGCGGGCAGACTGTATTTCACATTCATTTGCATTTGCTCGGCGGCAGACAAATGAAAGGTTTTGGATAAAACATAAAAGCCATCAGCATAAAATTTGTTGATGGCTTTTTTATAAAAAATTTATGTCATTGCGAGGAGGGTGCATTTCCCGACAAAGCATCTTATTATTAAATTGGAGATTGCTTCGCCACAAAGAACAAGTGCGTGACTCGCAATGACATATTACAAGGAGAAACCATGCCTGAACGAGAAATTTATTTATTATCACCACGCGCACTCAGCCCTGAAACAATCGCGGTTGCATTTGCAAAAACATCACGTGCGCCTGAATCATTTCGTGAAATTGCAAATGAACTCAGTGACGAAAAAATCTGCGCAGTTTCATGAAAAATGGGTTGTTGGTTATGGTCACGCTTCGGTTGCGGAACATGCCGTCTTGCACATCGCTTTTGAAAATGTTTCGCGCATCGCCATCGAAGCCATTGAAGGAAATCGTTTAGCATCTTACACCGAAAAATCAACGCGTTATCAAAAATGGGGACAAGATGATTTTACGATTCCGCCCGAACTTGATAATCATCCCCTACTTGATGAATTTACGAAAACCGTCCGCCTCCTTTTTTCGACTTATGCTGACTCATTGCAACCTGTAAAGAATCTTGTCGTGCAGCGAGTGACTCGCAAAGAAAACGAATCCGATGAAGCATTTGATCGGCGCATCCGTTCTCAATATGTAGATAGATGTCGTTTTTATTTTGCCAGCCGCCGCCAATGCAAATGTAGGTATGACCGCCAACGCGCGTGTAATCGAAAATACGATTCGCAAAATGCTTTCACATCCACTAGCAGAAGTGAGGCAGATTGGTGAGCGAGTAAAAGAAGTTTCTAAAGCGGAGACTCCTACGTTGGTTAAGTATGCTGATGTGAATGCGTATATGGTTGAGACCATGAAAGAAATTGAGGAATTAGAGACTGGAGATTGGAAAGTGGAAAGTGGTAAGTGGTGTTCATTGATTGAATATGACAAAGATGGCGAAAATAAAGTCTTAGCTGCGGCGTTGTATAGATTTGGCGAAATGAGTTATGAAAATGCTTTGGATTATGTTAAGTCACTGAATGATAAAGAATATCTCGCCCAAACATTACTTGGCAAACTTGATAAATTTGACGTTCCATTACGAGAATTGGAATATTGCAATTACACATTTGACTTAATCATGGATCAAGGTGCCTATGCTGAATTTAAACGTCACCGCATGATGTCACAGACTGCACAACGATTAACCACAAGGCTGGGATTCACAACTCCGCGTTTGATAACAGAAGCAGGTTTCGGGTCACAATATGAAGCGGTGATGGAATCAGCAATTCAAATGTATGAAAAGTTATATCAATTTAATCCAGATGTGGCGCAATATATCGTCCCCAATGGATTTAATCGCCGTGTGTTAGCACAATTCAATTTGAGAGAAGCGTTTGCATTTTGTCAGTTGCGCAGTGCGGCGAATGCTCATTTTTCAATTCGACGTGTGGCGCAAAAAATTTACGAAGAAATTTCGAGTGTGCATCCGCTGTTAGCAAAATACATGAAGCGACATGATGAGACGTGGCAAAGTGTGGAAGAAAATCATTTTGTGAAAATATAGTTAAACAAAAACTCCGAGGTCTTAAAGACCTCGGAGTTTTATATTCTTAATCTTCTTCCTCTTCTTTTTTAATTTCAAAAATCACATCAATCTTATCCATAACTTCTTGCGTCAATTTAACTTCTGATGCTTTCATATTTTCATGCACTTGCTCAACACGGCTAGCACCTGTGATGACCGTGCTAACAAATGGATTTTTCAAACACCAAGCCAATGCCAATTGTGAAAGTGTGCAACCTAAATCTTTAGCAATGGGTTCAAGTGCATTGACTTTATCAAGTTTGCTTTTATCTGTCATATGCTTTTTCAGCCAGCTATAGTTTTTCAAAGAAGCGCGGCTATCACTTGGAATGCCATCTTTATATTTTCCTGAAAGCAAACCCGATGCTAAAGGACTCCAAGTAGTTGTGCCATAGCCATATTCTTTATAAAAGCGGACGTAATCACCTTCAAGCCGTTTTCTTTCAAACATGTTGTATTGAGGTTGTTCCACCACAGGTTTATGCAAATGATGTTTTTCAGCAATATGAATCGCTTCCACAATTTCCGAAGCCGCCCATTCCGATGTTCCCCAATACAGGGCTTTGCCCCATTCGATAATATTGTGCATTGCCCAAACAGTTTCTTCTATCGGTGTAGTTTTATCAGGGCGGTGACAATATAGCAAATCTACATAATCCAATTGCAATCTTTCAAGCGAACCATTGATACCTTCAATTAATCGTTTGCGATTCAATGTATCTTTTTCATTAACATTATCATGCAAGCCCCAATAAATTTTTGTTGAAACCAAATAACTACTTCTGCGCCATTTTAATTCTTTCAAGGCTTTCCCCATCACCTCTTCAGATTTTCCACTGGCATACACTTCAGCGTTATCAAAAAAATTTACGCCGTGTTCATACGCCGCCGCCATCATATCCACTGCGGGCTTTACATCCACTTGATTATGAAATGTGACCCACGAGCCAAACGATAATTCACTAACTTGAATTCCTGTTTTACCTAAATGACGATATTGCATGTTACCTCCAATTTTTTATAAGTACCGCGACATTTATGTCGCGCGTAAAAACGCAAGATAAATCTTGCGGTACATTTACTCCATTATAATCCCCTCATGCAAAAAAAATTATTATTTTGTGTTTTGCTTCTAGCCTCGTGTGCTTCACCAAATCAGCCCACTACAAATATTTCTTTACAACCTTATCTTACCAACACGCCACAAAATACAAACACGCCAAATGTTTTAATTGTTGAAACAACGCCCATTCCTACCAACACGCCACATATTTATATCGTTGAGCAAGGTGATACTTTCAGCGAGGTTGCCGAAAAATTTAAGGTTTCAATTTCGGATTTAAGAGCGGCGAATCCAGATGTCAGCCCCAACGCTATGCCTGTTGGACAAAGCCTCATCATCCCAGACCCATCTGCTATTTTCGCCGCCGCTTCGACACCCACGCCTCTGCCTGTTCCAATTACCCAAACCGTTTGCCATGCTGACAATTCCTCTGGCTTGCATTGTTTCGCTTTGATTCAAAATAACTCGGCAAATATGCTTGAGAATGTTTCCGTAAAATTTAATTTATTAGATGAAGCGAATAATGTAATCGCAAGTGATGAAGCCTTCACCATTTTAGATATTATCCCTGCTAATTCATCTTTACCTGTGTATGTTTATTTTTCAAATGTGAATCAGAAAGTTAATCCACAAGTGCAGTTGTTGAGTGCATATCAAGGAAATGTAAGTAATTATGTGTCAGCGACTATTAACAACAGCGTCACTGAAATTGACGGAAATTTTGCAAACGTGAACGGGCAATACATCCTTTCAGCATCTGCAAATCAAGTGTGGATTGTGGCTGTGGCTTATGACAAAAACGGAACTGTCAACGGAGTCAAACGTTGGGAAAGCCGCGCAGCGACTCAGGCTGGGGTGTTGACTCAGTTTCGTTTTTCAGTATCCTCTGTCGGTGCGGATATAGAGGCGCTTGAATTTTTCATCCAAGCCAAATAAAATGTCCCGCAGGTTTTTAATCAGAATTTTCTCGTTTAACAAAACCTGCGGGACGGTGCCTACAATTTATCTTCTTTATTATTTTTCCCTGCATCTTTGCGGACGATAAATCCTAAAACAACAACGCCAAGCACTAAGACAAATAAACCACAAAAGCAAACTAAGATAATAGTAAGTTCAATTGGGGGACCAGTTTGTTCGATCATGTATGTAATATACCATAATGGAACACTCACCCGTAATTAATCTCTCTGTGTAAAATAGAAGATGAAATATTTTCTTGGAGAAATACATGAAACCTAAATTTATAATCGGCGGCGTGATGATTTTAGCCGCTGTGGCATATCTTATTTTTTCAGCCACATCTGCCAGTGCTGAACGGTTTATGACAGTAGATGAAATGTTGGCAGAAGGACCTGCAATTGTGGGAGATAGTTTGCGAATTACGGGGGCTGTGGTAGGAGATACCATTCAATATGACCCCAATACATTAACCTTAACATTTGAAATTGCTCATGCCCCTGCCGATTTTCAAGAAATTGAAGAGCAAGGCGGTTTGGCTGAGGTTTTATATCAAGCCGTGATGGACCCCACACGAGCGCGGGTGAAGGTGATTTATATTGGCGTAAAACCAGATTTGTTACGTGGCGAAGCACAAGCTATTATGACGGGCACATTGGATGCTGATGGCGTTTTCCATGCCACCGAATTATTGTTAAAATGCCCCACTCGTTACGAAGAGGCAATGCCAGAGCAAAGTGCTCACCCTTAAAAATAATCCGTCAATTTTCACTACTTTATAAGAATTTATAGGGTAGTGAAAATTAGAAAAAATCGGTGGATAAAAATATGTTTGTAGAATTCGGATATGGCGTTTTAGTTGTAAGTTTAATAGTTACTTTATATAGCGGCATTACCGCTTTTTTAGGGGTTAGAAAAAAATCAACATCTTTAATTGAAAGTGCTAGGCGGGCGCAATTACTTTCCTTTCCTTTGATTTCAATTTCATCATTAACTTTAATATTTTTGCTAGTTAATAACCATTTCGAAGTAACCTTTGTTTATGAAGTTACCAGCCTTAGTATGCCTACTTATTTGAAAATTACTGCATGGTGGGGCGGACAAGCAGGGTCGATGTTATTTTGGTCTTGGTTATTAGCTTCATTTACATCATTAGTCACCTTACGAAAATGGGATAGAGATATTGAGTTTTTGCCATGGGTTATTGTGGTATCTGCTATCACACTGGCGTTCTTCCTGTTTATGATTATCTTCTTTGAAAATCCATTTTCAAGATATTGGCTCGTATCAGGAAATGTTGTTGAAAGCATGTTCAAACCTACTACAACAGCAACCATCTTCACACCAGAAAATGGTCGCGGATTAAACCCCTTGCTTCGCCATCCAGGCATGATTATTCACCCGCCTATGCTTTATCTAGGTTTTGTCTCCTTTGTCATTCCGTATGCATTTGCAATAGCCGCATTAATTACAGGACGAACAGATGACCGATGGACACGCATCACCCGCCGTTGGACATTATGGGCTTGGTTATTTTTATCTTTTGGCTTGGTGCTAGGCGGTCGTTGGGCTTATGATGTTTTAGGTTGGGGTGGCTATTGGGGTTGGGACCCTGTTGAAATTGCGGCATTTATGCCGTGGCTCACAGGCACAGCCTTTTTACACTCCGTCATGATTCAAGAAAAACGCGGCATGTTAAAACAATGGAACATGGTGTTAATCATCCTCACTTATGCACTGGTCATCTTCGGCACATTCCTAACACGTTCTGGTGTTTTATCATCAGTACATGCTTTTGCAAACAGCCCCATTGGTCCATATTTTATGGGCTTCGTCAGTGCCACCTTCATCGCATCAATTGCTCTATTAATTTGGCGCTGGCCCCTGCTCCGTAGTGAAACAGAAATGAAATCTATACTTTCACGCGAAGCCTTATTTTTATTAAACAATTTAATCTTCATCAGCATTCTAGTAGTTTGTTTTTGGGGCGTCATTTACCCACTCGTTTCAGAATTGGTAACAGGCTTCAAAGTGACAGTTGGTCCACCATACTATGAACGCGCCACTGCCCCATTATTTTCTGCCTTATTATTTTTGATGGCAATTGCCCCCTTCTCTGCTTGGGGACATTCAACTATGCAAACTCTCGGCAAAGCTTTATGGAAATCAATCCTCGCTTCTTTTGTTTTGACCGTCAGCCTGTTTTTTGTTTATTCAACTAACCTCTACGCCCTAACTGGTTTCTTCTTAATTTCTTTGGTTATCTTTGCAACCTTACAAGAATTTTATCGTGGTGCACTGGCAAGGCAAAAAACGAAAAATGAAAATTTCTTCTCTGCTTTATCTAATCTCATGCGGAGAAATAGAAGGCGCTATGGCGGATATATTATCCACATCAGCATGGCGTTGATGGCAATTGGTATTCTCGGTATTGAACTTTTCCAGCAAGAGACTCAAGGCACAGTAGCACAAGGTGAATCATTAAACATTGGCGAATATCGCGTGGAATATCGTGAACTGGCTTCGTGGGATGTGCGTAGCGATGGAGTCAATTACACTCGCGCTGTTGTTGACGTTTATGAAAACGGAATTTATCTTGGTCAACTATACCCACGCATTGATTATTTCTTCGATGCCGAACAAACTATGACGATTCCTGGTCAACGCTCAACTTTTAGAGATGATTTATACATCTTACTAGTAGATTGGAAATCTGTTTCCAATTCAGGTGCCACATTCAAAATTTATGTCAACCCATTAGTCAATTGGTTATGGATTGGTTCATTAGTGTTTTTAGTGGGCATCATCTTCGCCGCCTGGCCCGATAAAGAAATGGAACCTGTACGAGTCAAATCCTCAGCCAAACAAACTTCTGCAGCAGATTGATTACAGCATACAACTCCGAAGGAGTGAAAGGATTATAGATAAAAAAGATTCGCTGATAAACCCCGTAGGCGTTGCATTGAGCCTGTCGAAATGGGTGTCACAGGTTTTCAAAGCTATATCATCCCTACGGGATTTGGAAATTAACAATCTACCATCTATAATCATCACACCCTTACAGAGTTCAAACGGAATATAGAAATGAAAAATTACGCATCACGCATCACGCATCATTTATTACGCATCGCACATTACGCATTACTTTTAACCATTTTATTTACCGCTATCTCGTTTCAATTTGCCTACGCGCAAGAAGATACCCCTACGGATGATGAAGTGAATGAAGTGGCTAGTCAGTTATATTGCCCTGTGTGTGAAAATCGCCCGTTAGATACCTGCCCTACACAGGCTTGTCATCAATGGCGAGAATTGATTCGCACACAATTGGCGCAAGGTATGACGGAAGAAGAAATTAAACAATATTTTGTAGACAACTATGGCGATCGTGTTTTGGCGGAACCTCCGCGTACTGGTTTGAATTGGTTAGTCTATATTTTGCCGCCTGCCATTATTTTATTAGCAGCAATTTTGGCTCTTCAAAAATTTTCAGGTATGGACAAAGCCGCAGAAAACAGAATCAACTACAAGCGAGATAAGAAGCGGAGTTTCATCAGAATATATTAAACGTATGGAAGAAGAATTGAAAAAGAGGAATGAATCGTAATGTCGGAATTGAATCAAAAAAAAAGTGTGCCGTTGTGGATTCAAATTATAGTTTGGGTATGCTTGGCAGGTTTGTTAGTTTTAGTTGCAAGTATTTTAAGTAAACGGCAACAAGGTGCTTTAAAAACTGGGGATGCTGTTCCAGATTTTTCGATGACGTTATTTAATGGCTATGAATTTGAAGGAAAAAACGAAATCCAATTTTCAGATTTTTCTGGAAAAATTGTAGTGTTAAATTTTTGGGCATCGTGGTGCAAACCTTGTGAACAAGAAGCCAGTGAATTGCAAGAAGCCTATGCATTTTATAATGGTGATGTGATTTTTCTTGGCGCAGATTATGTGGATACTGAACCCGAAGCCAGAACGTATTTGAAAAAATTTCAAATCACATATCCTAATGGACCTGATATGGGTACGAAAATTTCACAAATGTTTCGTATTACAGGTGTGCCTGAAACATATTTCATTGACCAACAAGGCGTGGTGTATTATGTAAAGGTTGGACCGTTTATTTCGTTGGATGAAATAAAAAATATTATTGAACAGAAATTAAAATAATTTTAAGTCACAAAAAGCGCAGAGCGTATTGAGAAAAGCTATAAATATCTCAGGTAGCTTTGTATATTGTGGCTAACAAAGGTAACGCATGGAATTAGGGTCTATCTTTCTCATTTTGGCTGTATTAATTGCTGTGGGCATTTACTTATATGCACCACTTGCAGAGCGTGTGCAATCTGTTGATATTAAAGAATCACATGAAAGTTCAGCATTACAAGCAGAGCGTGAACGTGTGATTAATTCTTTGCAAGAGTTAGATTTTGATTTCAAACTTGGTAAAGTACCAGCAGAAGATTACCCTGAACAACGCGCCAATCTATTGCAAAAAGGTGCAGATATTTTACGTAAGTTAGATGAAGTGAATGTTAACATGCCCCCTATTAGCAAATCTGAAATAGATGATGAAAAAATTGAAATGATGATTAAGGCACGGCGCA
Organism: Chloroflexi bacterium OLB14; assembly: GCA_001567105.1. Taxonomy (GTDB): domain Bacteria; phylum Chloroflexota; class Anaerolineae; order Anaerolineales; family Villigracilaceae; genus Villigracilis. The sequence goes on along the minus strand of LMZR01000072.1, from coordinate 68,083 downwards.
AAGAAATTAAAAGTAAATCTGCTGGTTTTTGCCCCAAGTGCGGCAAGCCTGTTTTGGTAACAGATAAGTTTTGCCCAGCCTGTGGAGCAAACTTAAAATAATGCGTAATACGTGATGCGTAAAGAGCATTTTACGAATCACGCATTACGCATTACGAATCACGTTAAGGATTTTATGAAACAAAAATTTATTTTTTTATCAATCATTACACTTGCACTTTCAGCATGTAACATGACGCTTGCACGCGATGTCACACCACCTGCAAATTATGTCGCCCCAACTGCTGTGCCAACAATAGGTGCGGTGTATCCAAGCAATAAACCAAACATTGAAAATGGAAAAATAATTTTTCAAGAAAAATGCGCACCCTGTCATGGCGATTCTGGTTTGGGTGATGGTGAACAAGGCAAACAACTTCCTGTTACAGTAAAGCCAATTGGTTTGCCCGAAGTTGCAAACCAAGCCTCGCCTGCAAAATGGTATAGCATCGTCACGCAAGGTAATATTGATAATTTCATGCCACCGTTTGCAAGTTTAAGCGAGCAAGAAAAATGGGATGTCATCACTTATGCTTTCACCTTGCACACCACGCCCGAACAAATTGAACTCGGTAAAAATCTTTTTGAATCAAATTGTGCAAATTGTGATTCGCAATTTACGAATCTCGAAAACATGTCTGCTATTTCAAATGTTGAATTAATCAAGCAGATTAAAGATTCGTTTGGAAAAAATTTCAGCGATGAAGAATTATCAGCCACGGCGAGTTATATCCGCACCCTCACCTTCGCTTCAGAATCCGCGCCGATAGTTGATTCAACTCCATCAGCCGAATCTACGCTTGAAGTGAGTGACCAAGCTGAAGCTAGTGCGGAAGCGGGAAACATCACGGGGCAAATCGAAAATCGTAGTAATGAATCATTCCCAACTGATTTACAAATCACACTACGTGGTTTTCAACATAGCTCTGACCCAAATGCTGGTACTGACGAATTTGTTAATGAAACAAAGCCATTAAATACAGATGGCACTTATAGTTTCACTCATGAATTAAGCGAAGGTCAAATTTATTTAATTCAATTCACGTTAGATGGCTTGAATTATCAAAGCCAGGTGGCGGTGGTGCCTGCTGATACAAATAAATTAAATATTCCTACATTAGTTGTATACGAAACAACAGATAATTTCAGTACCTTACAAATTGATTCGGTAGAAATATTTTTTGACTTGACCAGCCAAACGGAAGTTCAGCTTTTTTCAGTGTACACATTTACAAATAGAACAGATAAAACGATACTGATTAATTTAGAAAATGAAACAGTACCTTTTATATCTTTTCCCAGTGGTGCTAGCGGATTAGGCTATGAAGCCGCTCAAGATAGTGCTATTTTTATTCCAAGTGAAAATGGATTTGCAATTCCACCAAGTGAAACACCTTATGGGTTAATTGCTTTTGCCTCTATTCCACGTACCAAACGAATTCAATTTTCAATGCCCGCAGTTTTAGATATTAGCCAAGCAACGGTGCTACTACCTGAAGGCGTCACTGCTAAAGGGGATGTGTTAGTTGATGAGGGTGTTCAAGCATTTCAAGATACAAATTTTCAAATTTATTCGGCTGGAAAAACCCCTAAAGGCGGTTACTTAGAGTTTACAATTTCGGGCACACCAAAAGGTACAACTGAAAATACTAATTTATTGGAAAATCAAAATGTGTTATTAGGAATTGGCACGTTAGGTGTAGTATTGATCTGTGTGGGAATTTGGATGTATCTAAAAGATAGAAGCAAGGTTGAAATTGATTATGAAGATGATGGTAATGACTCTACACTAGATGCCATCATCGCTTTAGATGATTTGCATAAAGATAAAAAGATTTCAGACGAAGCCTATCATGCAAGACGAAATGAGTTGAAGAATAAGTTGAAACGTGAATCGTGAAATATGGTGGTCGAGTAGCCGCGCTTTTGTTTTTGCGGCATATCGAGACCACGCATCACGAATTACGAATTACCACTTACCATTTACCATGATCTCAGTCACCAAACTCACCAAACGTTTTGGATTAAAAACAATCCTGCGCAATTTGGATTTTCAAGTTGCTCGCGGAGAATTTGTAGCATTGCTAGGTCCAAATGGGGCAGGCAAAACAACTTTTCTACGCATCTTATCTTCGCTATCAAAACCATCGTATGGGACTGTAAAAGTGGCAGGGCATTCGTTACCAAATGAATCTGCTAAAGTGCGTGCTAAGTTAGGTGTAGTGTCACATTTGCCATTGTTGTATCCAGATTTAACTGCCGAAGAAAATTTACAATTCTATGCCCGCATGTATGGGCTTACGCATTACGCATCACGCATTACGGATGTTCTTCAATTAATTGGTCTTGAACCTCGCCGCAAAGATTTAGTCCGCACCTTTTCACGTGGTATGCAACAACGGCTTTCAATTGGACGTGCTATTTTGCATCAGCCCGAAATTATTTTATTTGATGAACCCTACACAGGCTTAGACCAAGATGCTTCATCTATGCTTGATGATTTGCTTCGTTCAATCGCTTCACACGGGCGGACAGTTGTGATGACCTCCCATGACTTAATCCGTGCTGAAAGTTTAGCCACTCGCTTCGATGTTTTATCGCGTGGAATGATTACTGCTTCAATCAATAAAAATGATTTGAGACAAAATAATGTTTTAGATTTTTATAAACAAGCACTAGAAAGTTAAGCGTTACAAGTTACGAATTACGCATTACGTATCACGCATCACGAATTACCAATTACCATTTACCAATCACCATGAACCCTTCCTTCCTCAAAGCCACCCTCGCCATCATCCACAAAGACTTAGCCGCTGAATTTCGTTCACGCGAATTACTAACAGCCATGTTGAGTTTTTCTGTGCTAGTGATTTTGATTTTCAACTTCGCCTTAGATTTGAATCCCGATGTGCGTCAAACTGTTACTGCTGGCGTGTTGTGGACAACATTTGCATTTGCAGGCACACTGGGGCTTAACAGGTCAATGGCTGTGGAAAAAGATAGAGGCTGTATGGATGGTCTCTTGCTTGCGCCAGTAGATCGGTCAGCAATTTTTTTTGGTAAAGCCATCAGCAATTTAGCCTTTATGTTAATTGTCGAAGCCATTGTACTTCCGCTGTATGCTTTCTTTTATAATGAAACGCGCATCTTCCAATGGGAATTTATTGCTGTGCTGTTGCTTGGTTCCATTGGATATATTGCAGTCGGCACATTGTTATCTGCTATGACAATTCAAACTCGCACAAGAGAAATTTTATTGCCCATTTTATTATTTCCAGTCGTTGTGCCTGTTTTGATTGCATCTGTCTTAGCCAGTGGAGCCATTATCAACGACATGACATTGCCACAAATTATGTCACCATTAAATTTGTTAATTGTTTACGATGTGATTTTTATCGCCGTTTCTTTCATGTTCTTTGATTTTATTGTAGAAGAGTAGAAAACAAAAGAACAGTCGCTAATTTCGCTAATTGACGTCAACTGTTAAAAAATCAGCGAAATCCGCATAATTCGTGACAAAGGTTTTTATTACAAAAAATAAAAACCTACAAATTCTAAAAAAATAATTACCTCATTCTCATCTGACACTATACCAAACAAGTTAAATTATCAATTACTAATTACGCAGTTACCAAAAGGATTTTCATGCAACAAAAACCAACTCTACTCACTATATTAGATGTCCTCTCAATTATTGTTATTGGCTACGCCACTTATTCAGCCTTATTCATCGCCCCTACTGAATTGGTGATGGGCGAAGTACAACGTGTATTTTATTTTCACGTTGGCACAGGTTGGGTAGCATTGCTAGGTTTCATCATTGCTTCAATTGCAGGCATCCTGTATCTCATCAACAAAAAAATGATTTGGGATCGCTTCGGTTTCGCCGCAGTAGAAGTCAGTTGTATGTTTTTCATCATCACCATTATTCTCGGCTCCGTTTGGGCGCGCCCTGCTTGGAACACATGGTGGACATGGGATGTCAGATTAACGACAGCCGCTATCACTGAATTAATTTTCATTGCTTATTTCATGCTCCGTGCAGGTATTGAAGATCCCGAAAAGCGCGCTCGTTTTGGTGCCATTTATACAATTCTTGGTGGGCTTTCCGCACCGATAACATTTATGGTCATTCGTTTATTTCGTAGCATTCACCCCGTTGTAGTTGGCAACCCCAGTGCCGAAGCACAAGGTGGCTTTGATATGTCTGTTGACATGCGTAACACATTATTCATTGCCTTAATCGCCTTCACAATTTTATTTATAGATTTTATTTGGCATCGTGTTCGGCTTGGTGCTTTGCAAGAAAAAGTTGAAGAATTGAAATTAGAAAAAATTAGTTAATCACCGTTCCGCAAAGTACCGCAAGATTCATCTTGCGTGTTAAAGGCAACATAAATGTTGCAGTACAAATAAAAAAGGAAAAATATGGAAACCACTCCCGATACATCCGCATATATGATTGCAGGTTACGTCATCGCCTTTCTCATCATGGGCATTTACGTTTTCAGTATATACATCCGCGCAAAAAATCTCAAAGCCGAGCTAGAGGTTTTAGAATCATTAGAATAACATTTGCTAAAGCCGCCGTACCCATAATCTGGGCATAAATCCTCGGCGGCGTATAAATAAGTTTGCGCCGAGACGGCGCAAAGAGCAATAGGGCAGTAAGAGTCCGTTATAATATAGCGGACTCTTTTGATTCTCATGCAAAAAAGGATTTTGATTAAACGCCTTTTCCTAATTTTGATTGCTCTATGCAATTTAGCAATCTCGTCTGGAAGTACGTCCGCTTCCAGCCAGACCTCAGACTTGGGTGCTGAAAACCAACTACCGCCTGGTCCCGACCGTTTTTCTATCATCGCCGTTGAATATACTCAGTACGAATTTCATCTTAAAAATTGGAAAGATAAAAAATTCGTCTGCAAAATTTTTTCAGAGCATGATAAAACGCCATTGCCTGAAGAAGTCTATCGTGATTGCGGACAAAAAATTTACGACACATGGATGACACAACCCCCATGTAACTTAAATGAAGTTGGCACTTGCAAAGGTTATTACGCTTTGTTGATTGGCAGTGAAGATAAAGAAAAAGAAATTGCTTTAGAACTCCCCGCCGCCAGCGCATGGATTTCACTTGAAGATTGCGAACCTGTATTCAGCACATCAACAAATATTTGCGAAACAAAACCAACATTAGTGATTACAGGTCAAGAACCATTGCCAAACGAAAGCATTATTAAAGTAGAAGGCACATACGATGGACAAGAATTTGCCTGTGATGAAAGTGACGTGTGCAAATTCCGCATTCCTGAAACTGTTGAAGAAGGCGTGCCTGTTGAGTTTTGGTCTTATTCAAGTTATGGAGATAGCAGTGAGGTTTTCAAAGCGCAAGTGCGTGTGCAAGTTGTAGATGAAGGCGACCCAGACCAACTTTATTATTATGTAGATATTTTGTCATCACAATTTCAAGGTCAATCTGCCACGTGTTCCGAAGCGTGGGGAGCATTCCCACCTGTTGGTGGTTCACCAGAATGGATTAGCACCCCAACCGAAAGCGAAGATTTAAGCAGTGACATTCCATATACATATTTAGCCGCAAATTTAATTTTACAAGGCGTTGTAGATGCCAGTGCTTGTACTGATGGTGGTTTAGCAAATGGCAATGTTGTTAATCAATGTGGTATGGAAAAAGCACAAGATGCCGTGACTGAATGGCAAAATCAATTTGATGAATTAATTTTAACAACAGCACAAGAAACCAGCGTGCCTGCTCGTTTATTGAAAAGTTTATTTGCGCGTGAAAGTCAGTTCTGGCCTGGAATTTTTTATGCTAGCAATGATGTTGGCTTGGGGCAACTCACAGAAAATGGAGCAGATACAACTTTATTTTGGAATCCATCTTTCTTTAATCAATTTTGTCCATTGGTGATGGATTCAGAAACTTGTGGGCTTGGTTATGCAAATTTAGACGAAGAATTACAAACAGAATTACGCCGTGCATTAGTAGGGAGTGTAAATCTAACTTGTGAAGAATGCCCATTAGGTTTTGATTTATCACAAGCTAATTTTTCTGTAGGCGTGTTTGCTCATAGCCTAACAGCTAACTGTGAACAAACAGGACAAGTAATAAAAAACTATACTGGCAAATCTGCTGGTGAAGTAGCCTCGTATGAGGATTTGTGGAAATTCACCTTAGTCAATTACAATGCAGGTGGTGGCTGTTTAGCAGAAGCGATTACATTAGCTCAAGGAACATCTGGCTTGCCACTTACATGGGAAAATGTTTCACCAAATCTGCTTGGTATTTGCGCTAATGCAGTGGATTATGTGAACGATATTTCGGGAACGATTACGTCAGATGAATAAAACCGTCCCGCAGGTTTAAAAACGCTCAAGCCGCCGTCCTCGGCGGCGATTTATAACTTATTCTGCGCCGAGGATGTATGCCCAGACATGGGTACGGCGCAGAGAGCAAAGTAAAATTTAGGAGTCTTCATGCTCAGTCTTGTAGAAAAAATTATCTTTATCATCTTCACCATCACCTCTTTATATTACACCTATCGCGGTGTGATGCGAATTGTGAATCATATTTCCAGTGGGCAGGGAAAAATTGATTGGTCTTTATTATGGAAACGGCTAGGCGATTTGATTCTGAAAATCGGCTTGTTCAAGCCCGTCTTCCGCTTCAGATTTGGCGTCAGCTTGTTACATGGATTAATCGGCTGGGGATTTTTCTCCTTCTTATTGGTTAACCTATCCGATTTAATTTATGGTTTCACAGGTTGGAAACTTTTTTATAACACTGGCTTATTCGGTGATGTATATCGCCTGTTAGCAGATATGACAGGCGTTGGCATTATGTTCGGCATGTTGGCATTGTCATTTAGACGATATATCTTAAAGCCTGCAACATTAACCACACGAGATACAACTTTATTAAATCCCAAAGCACGCACAGGTATTTTAAGAGATTCAGCCATTGTGACTGCGACATTCTTTACACATAACTTTATGCGTATGTTGGAAGAATCGTTTTATTTAGCGGAGCATGCAAAAACTGACAGTTGGCAACCAGTTATCTCAGCAGTATCAGGCTTATGGTCAGGGATTGAAGCGAATCAGTTAGTCACGTTTGAACATATCGCCTGGTGGATATCGCTTGGGGCAGTTGTGGCGTTCCTTCCATATTTCCCATATTCAAAACATATTCATTTATTTATCGCGCCATTAAATTTTGGCTTGAAGCCCGAAAGAAAATCTATTGGTCAATTAAATTATATAAATTTGGATGATACATCTATTGAACAATTTGGCGCGGCAAAGATGAAAGATTTGGGCTGGGAACAAATTATGGATAGTTATGCTTGCATCCAATGTTTTCGCTGTCAAGAAGTTTGCCCTGCTTATAACACTGGAAAAATTTTATCGCCTGCGGCTTTAGAAATTAACAAACGCTATCATTTGAATTATGGTGGCGCAATTGATTTACCAATGACAAATTTAATTTCGGAAGAAGCAGTGTGGGCTTGTACCAGTTGTGGCGCATGTGTGGATATTTGCCCTGTTGGTAATGAACCGATGCGCGATATTTTAGATATTCGCAGAAATCTTTCGATGATGGAAAGTAGTTTTCCAAAACAATTGGAGAATGCTTTCAAAGGCATGGAGCGGAATCAAAATCCGTGGAATGTTTCGCAAGGTGACAGAATGAAATGGGCAGAAGGAATCAACGTGCCAACCATTGAACAAAATGCCGAGCCAGAAATTTTATGGTGGGTCGGTTGTGCGCCTGCTACTGATTCACGCGCACAAAAAACTGCTCAGGCTTTTGCAAAAATTTTGAACACGGCTGGAGTCAATTATGCTGTGCTTGGAAAAAACGAATCCTGCACAGGTGATTCGGCTCGCCGTGCTGGGCGTGAAGATATTTTCTTTGGGCTAGCAACACAAAATGTTGAAATCTTAAATGAGGTTGCGCCGAAACGAATCGTGACCACTTGCCCACATTGTTTACATACCATCAAAAATGAATATCCTGCTTTCGGCGGAAATTATCAAGTGATTCATCACACGCAATTAATCAATGAATTAGTTGGGGCAGGGAAAATTTCGATGAACTTAGAAGGTGACAATATGAAAGTCACTTTCCATGACCCCTGTTATTTAGGTAGGCATAACAAAATCACAGATGCGCCGCGAGATGATTTGAAATCTGCTGGTGTAGATTTTGTTGAAATGCCACGCAATGGAGCAAAATCATTTTGTTGTGGTGCAGGTGGCGCTCAAATGTGGAAGGAAGAAGAAGCAGGCACAGCCAGTATCAACAAAACGCGTTTTGCTGAAGCCAAATCTACTGGGGCAGATACAGTGGCTGTGGGTTGTCCATTTTGTTTGGCGATGATGACTGATGCTTCTAAAGCCGATGGTGGAACTATTCAAGTGAAAGATGTGGCGGAGATTGTGGCTGAGAGGTTGAAAACTGTATAAACCTAAAGAAAAGGAGATGCTTGGGATTGCAGAAGAGCCTCCAACATCTGCTACACGCTTTGTTGGGCGTGATTATTTTGAAAAGTGTGCCTTTGCTCTTAATATAATCATATATCCAGACACAATGCTTCCTAGAATACCAAAAGCAAAAACACCTATTCCTACAGGTCTAACATACCAAGCATAGTTTATAACTTCATTCATTATTTTAAAGCCATAATAAACAAAAAACAAATAGGCTATTTCTGAAAATAACAGGGAAGCAAAGCTTGAAGAAAAGGGCAGATTTGAATATTTTTCAAATATCGAAAGTCTTATGCTGCTTTCAACAAGTTCTTTTGTTAAGTTAGTAAGTGAGTAACGATACCAAATTAAATTTCCCGTCATGAATGCTATGAAAAATGAAAAAGTAAGCCATCGTCCTATATTAATAAATAGATATGTACTGACCCATGTTCCCGCAAGAATAACACCAGTTATAGCGACAAAGATAGCACTTAACCGATTGGCAGATTTTTGAATTTCTTGTTTCTTTTTTTGATTAGGTACGATAAAACCTTTTCCCAAAAAACTATTTGGATAATAAATAATTTTGCTATCGGGTGTTGTCTTAAAATCACTCCAACCATCAAAAAACCCATGATTTTAATTCTCCTTGAAATCATTTCTGGCGAAGCGCCCAACGGTTTGCGTTACCTGCGCTGGGCGAGGACGGCGAAGCCGTCCGAGCAGAAAAAGGCTAAAGGGCGAGAACTGCTTGGGATGTGCGCCGAGTCCCCACACGTCAGGTGCACCCAAGCAAGAAAAAAAATTTTCCTGTAAGGAAGCAGAAACAGGAGAGATAGACGAAGTATACTGCAAATAGGCAGATATGAAGCCGAACAAAAGCAGTGGAATACGAACCGTTGAGTGTCAGTGAGTATGAAAAGCGTTATCGCTAGGGACAACTCAAATATTTACACAAGAAAGCCGCCAAATTAGGCTTCCAACTCACCCCGACTTAGCTGTTTCTGAGGACGCTTTGTTAGCCCCGTTTTATTTGGGACGACTCACGCTTGCCTTACCACCAGCACCTGCTACCGCATTACCTGACCCATAAACATTTTGGATATTATTTATGGTTTGGATGGTTGCAGTGAATTCGTCCAGTGATTTTACAGGTAAATCATGTTTTTCAAAGACTTCTCTAATTGAACTCAAAATCAGAGGCAACACACTTTTCAATGTCATCAAAATATCATCAATATTAAACGAGCGAGTGTTAAGAATTTGGTTGAAACTCTGGCGTAAACCAAGAAGCAAATTGCCTTCATGTCTGGAATTTCTGACCGTATTCAACCAAAGAAACATAACCGCAAAAATTAGCCAGGGGAAAATACAACAGCATGTATATTGTAAGATTAATAAAAAGGTTTGTCCAAAAGTATCGCTTTGGTATCCGCCACCGCCAAAAGGATTAAGGCTGGCAACCATACCTTGTATTATGGCAGGTAAAACTGTGAATAGATAACAAACAAATGGGGAGAGAGTTAGAGCAATAGTTCCTATGATTTTGAGCCAATTTGTATTACCCAAAACAAACGAATCAACGCCCACATATAACTTGTTCCCGTAGGGCAGAAAACGAGCCAAAATAGTAATTCGTGTTTTTCGGTTAGTCTCTCTTGTAATTGCCAAATACTTTCTTGAACTTTCCTTTCCACCTTGTTTTGCGTCCTTGTAGTCAATAACATCAACTTGAACGTCTTTTCCCAAATCACCAGATTTCAATTTCGCCAAAACCTTATCATAGAGTTCGGCGCAAATTTCTGATAATTTGCTGTCTTTATCAATTTCATCATAAATACTGGAGAAACTAAAGGGAATAATTAATTCCCCGATGCCTTCAGTTGGGTCTTGCCTGTCAAAAAAATCCCGACTAAATGCCTTTTGTTGGACAGGTGCGTTCATCGTGTTTTTCTCCTTCGTGGTTTGGTTTGTTGAACATTTATGGTCGCAGTTCCGCCAGTCCCAGCCACAGCATTTCCGTTTCCATAAACATTCTGGATTGTTTGCAAATTTGCTTTACTTTGGGATTCCTGAATTATTGAAAGTAACTTCGTGGCTAGGCTTATTAATTCAGAGTCTTTATCAAGTTTCAGTTCATTGACTCGCTGTTGTAAACCAGATTGATATGGCGCAAAATCAGGCTCACTTTCTAAATCATTTATAGCCTTTATGGCTTTGCTATCTTTTCCGTGTTTTTTTCCTATTTTTTCCTTTATCGTATTGTACAAATCCGAAATCAATTTTTTTGCTGTATCAGTTAATCCCGCAGTGACTCCTGCGGCTAGGGCGGCGATTATTGCAGATGTTATCGGATCCATAAATTACTTTCTCCTAAAGGAAGGGGCTAACTATGATTTATACAGCCAACGGCTGTATAATAACCCAAATTGGATGGTTAGATAGCATACAGACTGTCTAAGTACTTATATACAGCATTATACTCCACCTAAACTCATGCCTTCTAGGTAAAAACTCAAAAATCTCTGTGATCTGTACGAAATTTACCTAATACATTTCTTCAATCTCAAAATGCCTTCTTCTAATTTACTCTCAGCATAATACGAGATGCTCAAACGCATGTAATCTTTCAATCCATTTTGGCTTGAAAACAAAACACCTTGACGAAGATCAACAAAATTTTCTTTTGCTTTCTTTCTTAATTCAGTCATATCCACGTTTGGGATTCGCACCCAGAAAAAATATCCGCCATGTGGTGTTGTAAATTCAGCAGAGGGGATATTTTTCCGCAGACATTCATCCATGCTTTTTTATGCGTTGAGTAAATATTTGTTTGAGCGATACAATATTTTTTTTTCCAAATTTCCAGATTCAATCACATCGCGCACAACAGCAGAGGTAAATGGATTCATCCCACCACCGCTACTCAACATACCAGCGGATGTAATTCTTTGCATAAGCGATTGATGAGTCTGCAACCAACCAAGTCGTAACCCTGGAGCAAGAATCTTTGAGAATGAACCAAGTGATATGACTTGTTCCGAATCAAATGATGCTAATGTATTCGGTGGTGTTTCGGTGTAATTCAAAAATTGATAAACTTCATCTGCAAAAATTAAAAAATTATGTTCTTTGGCTAATGAAACCAATTGCTCACGCCGTATTTGACTCAACGTCCGCCCACCTGGGTTTTGAAATGTTGGAATCACATACACAAATTTGGGTTTTGCCTCTTTCAATTTAAGCATCAAATCATCTATCACCAAACCATGCTCATCGGTCTGAATAGAAACGACTTTAAGTCCATGGTCTGCAAAAATTTCTAATGCCAAAAAGTAAGTCGGCTCTTCTACAAAAATAATATCGTTTGGATTGGTGAAGCGCGTACACAGTAAATCTAACCCTGCTGAAATGCCCGAAGTGACTAACAGCGATTCAATATCTACTGTGAAGTTATATTTGTTTGATAAAAATTTCGCAAAAGCAGACCGAAAATATCCATCACCTTTTTCTGTGCCATATTGTAAAAATTCATTGTCACTTTGGCTCAAACGATTCTGCGCGGCTTGCTGAAGAAAGTTTAATGGCAATAAATCTAAATCTGGGTCGCCTCTGCCGAGGTCAATAAAATTTTCTGGAACTTGGATTTGGGCGGTTTGTAATTTCATGTCAAGTTTATAACCGATGTGGAAGGAAATTTCAATGTAAGCCCACCAAAAGAAAGGTAAAATAAGAATATAAATTATGACTAAAGAGAAAGATATTCTTTTTGAAGTAATGACACCTCTTGGTTTTCGAGTTCGAGTCACCAAAGATTATTGGGAGTTAATTGTTACGGTTAAACATCCCATTATGGCTGGTCGAGAAGAGGACGTCAAAATGACTATGTGCGGTTTCAAAGCAGATAAGTGATGAAGGTTTTCTCATCACAACATATCCAACAGATGCAATTAAAGAAGGAGTTCAAGTATGGCACAAGTAAAAGTTTATTTTGACCATGAGGGAAATACTCTCACCGTTTGGTTTGATAATCCAGCAGAAGAATATGTAGCCGAAGAAACTGGTGAAGAAATAATATTAATGAAAAACCGTGACGGGAAAGTTATTGGTTTTGAAAAGTTAAACTTCACAAACCAATCGGCAGATGCAGTTCGAGTAGCATTTGAAACGGTTGCAACATAAGTACAAAACTCCGAAGTAAATCTTCGGAGTTTTTCTTTCCACATCCATCCTTTGTTATAATCTCTATACAAATCAAAAACCATCAGGAGAGAAAATCCATGCCCAAGAAAAAGGGTTCGATTGCACTTCCCCTTGAAAAAGAAGAAATACTTAAAGATTATCGCCTTGCTTATCAAAGCAGGCAGGCTTCACTTATCGGTAGAAGAGAAGTTTTAAGTGGCAAAGCAAAATTTGGAATTTTCGGTGATGGAAAAGAAATTCCGCAACTTGCCATAGCACACGCCTTTCAAAAAGGGGATTGGCGTTCAGGCTATTATCGTGACCAAACTTGGATGTTCATGTTAAACGCAATGAGCATCCAAGAATTTTTTGCACAACTTTATGCACATGCTGATACAACCTATGACCCAGCCAGCATGGGCAGACAAATGAATGCGCACTTCGCCACGCGACATTTATATCCTAATGGCACATGGAAGTCACAAACCCAACTTTACAACACATCAGCAGATATTTCACCAACAGGCGGACAAATGCCACGCAGTGTTGGGTTGGCTTATGCTTCAGTTTTATATCGCAATATTAAAGAATTACAAAACGAAAAAGATTTTTCAATCAATGGCAATGAAGTAACATTTGTAACCATTGGCAATGCTTCTGCCGCCGAAGGTTTATTTTGGGAATCGGTCAATGCCATTGGCGTTCTCAAAGCGCCTGCCGTTATTTCAATTTATGATGATGGCTATGGCATTTCAGTTCCAAATGATTATCAAATGACCAAAGGCAATATCGGCAAATTGCTCAAAGGTTTTGAACGCGAAAATGATTCGGGTTTTAATTTATATTCCGTGCCCGCGTGGGATTATCCCGCTTTGCTTGAAACATATCAAAACGCAACAGATGCCGCGCGTGAAAATCATATCCCTGCTTTGGTGCATGTTTTTGATGTAACTCAACCGCAAGGTCATTCAACCTCTGGCAGTCACGAAAGATATAAATCAGCTGAGCGACTCAAGTGGGAAGAAGAATTTGATGGACTCAAAAAGATGCGTGAGTGGATGATCAAAGAACGCTTCGTGACTTCGGGTGAGCTTGATTCTGTTGAAAAAGCCGATTACGAATCTGTTGAAGGATTCCGCAAAGCGGCTTGGGAAGCATATCTCTCCCCCATCACCGAAGAACGCAATCAGTTAATGGATATGTTTGACGAGCTAGCATCATCATCCAACCATGCGTCAGAGTTGCAAATGTTGAAGGAACGGCTATCAAGCCTCCCGTCATATACGAGGCGCGATGTTCACATCTTTGCACACGAAGCATTGAGAATCCTATACGATGAGTCACATCCAACAAAACAAATTTTATCCGCATGGAAATTTGATTACGACAAAATCAACGCTGAAAGATATGGCTCGCATTTATATTCTGGTACGGCGATGAATGTGAGTGAAGTGAAACCAATTTATTCAGATAATTCACCAACCATGTTTGGCTTTGAAGTAATCAACGCCGCATTTGATTTAGCATTAGAACGTGAACCGCGTTTAGTTGCATTTGGTGAAGATGTTGGAAAACTTGGTGATGTGAATCAAGGCTTCAAAGGAATGCAAGAAAAATATGGCGAGTTACGCGTGACAGATACAGGCATTCGTGAAGCGACAATTTTAGGTCAAGCAATTGGTTTGGGTATGCGCGGCTTGAGACCCATCGCTGAGATTCAATATTTAGATTATGTGTTGTATGCTTTGCAAACCATGAGTGATGATTTAGCAACATTATATTGGCGCACAGCAGGCGGACAAAAATCTCCAGTGATTGTGCGCACGCGTGGTCATCGCCTTGAAGGAATTTGGCACGCAGGTTCTCCCATGTCTGGCTTAATGAATTTGACTCGTGGTATGTATGTTTTAGTTCCGCGTGATATGACTCGTGCCGCTGGTTTTTATAATACATTATTACAAGCCGATGAACCCGCCATTGTTGTTGAAGTATTAAACGGTTATCGAGTTAAAGAACGTTTGCCAGATAATATTGGTGAAATCACTGTGCCATTGGGTGTGCCAGAAATAATTCGTAATGGTAAAGATGTAACAGTTGTCACTTATGGCGCGTGTTGTCGTATCGTGATGGATGCGGCAAATAAATTATCTAAATTTAATATTGACGTTGAAGTGATTGACGTGCAATCGTTAATGCCGTTTGATGTTCATCATCATATTCTTGAATCTTTGAAGAAAACAAATCGCATTTTGTTTGTAGATGAAGATGTGCCAGGCGGTATCACTGCTTATATGATGCAAGAAGTGATTGAGAAACAAGGCGGCTATTTCCATTTAGATTCTCCTGCCAAGACTCTCTCTGCTAAAGCTCACCGCCCTGCTTATGGAAGTGACGGAGATTACTGGTCTAAGCCCAGCGCCGAATCTGTTTTTGATGCGGTGTATGAAATGATGAATGAAGTTGACCCTGCTTTATACCCAAAAATCTTTTAACCGCAGAGGCGCAGAGTTCACGGAGAAAAACAAATGAATGGCAGTGGTATAAAAATTGTTCAGGAAATTAATAAGACGACCGAGTCAATTATTGGTGCGGCGATTGAAGTTCATAAGCACTTAGGTCCAGGTTTACTTGAATCTGCTTATGAAGAATGTCTTTGCCATGAACTAAACTTGCGAAATATTCCCTTTCAAAGACAAGTCCCCTTACCTGTTGTTTACAAAGGAACAAAACTAGATTGTGGCTATCGAATTGATATTCTCGCCAATAATGAAGTTGTCGTTGAATTGAAATCCATTGAAGCCATTATGCCAATTCACGAAGCGCAAACCCTAACATATATGAAACTTGGTAATTGGAAAGTTGGATTAATTCTTAATTTCAATGTACCAATATTAGTAAAAGGTGTAAAGAGATTGGTTTTAGGACTTAAAGAATAAAAACTCTGTGTTCTCCGCGTCTCTGCGGTGAAAATTAAGGAGCATGTATGGCAACAAAAGTATTCGTACCAAGATTAGGCGAAGGCGTGGATGAAGTTACAGTTACAAAATGGCTCAAGCAAGAAGGTGACTCGATTAAAGAGTTAGAGCCGTTGCTTGAAGTTAACACGGATAAAGTAGATACTGAAATCCCTGCGCCTGCTTCGGGTGTGGTGTTGAAAATCATTGCGCAAGAAGGGCAAGTTGGGAAAGTTGGTGAGTTACTTGCAATTATCGGCGTGGCGGGGGAAACAGTAGACAGTGTTCAGTCATCAGTGAGCAATGTTGAAAAAGTAAAAGCAGTCAGCAGTCAGCCATCAGCACAACCTGCAATCTTCAACTTGCAACCCGCAACCTTAAACCTTAAACCTTCAACTGATTTAGGTTTCATCTCCCCTGTTGTGGCAAAAATCGCGGCAGAGCATGGAATCAATTTGAGTCAAGTGCAAGGCACGGGATTAAATGGACGAATTACGAAAAACGATGTATTGAGTTATGTAGAAAGCGGAAAGTCAAAAGTTGAAGGTCAAAGGTCACAAGTCGCAACTTTGCAACCTACCAACATGCAACTTGGAACTTTAGTCAAACACACCGTCATGCGGAAATCAATTGCACAGCACATGGTTGAGTCGAAGCATACATCGCCACATGTGTTGACAGTGATGGAAGCCGATATGAGCAAAGTTGCCAAACATCGTTCGGCTCATAAAGCCCAATTTGAAAGAGATGGAGTTAACTTAACATTCACGGCATATTTCATGTCTGCTATTGTAGCGGGATTAAAAGCCTACCCAATGACCAATTCATCTTGGAGTGATGAAGGAATCATTATTCATAAAAACGTCAATTTAGGCATGGCTGTTTCATTAGGTGAAGATGGTTTGATTGTGCCAGTGATTAAAAACGCAGAAGATTTATCACTATTAGCAATGGCACGCGCCGTAAATGATTTAGCGAATCGCGCTCGCACAAAAAAGTTACAACCTGATGATGTCAAAGGTGGAACATTTACACTAACGAATCACGGCACAAGCGGATCACTGATGGCGTTCCCTGTCATCAACCAACCTCAAGCAGGGATTTTAGGAATCGGTGCCATGCAAAAACGAGTTGTGGTGATAGACGATGCAATTGCGATTCGTCCAATGGTGTATATGTCATTTGTATTTGACCATCGCATTCTAGATGGCGCATCTGCTGATTGGTTCTTGGCGAAAGTCAAAGAGACCTTGGAGAATTGGAGTTAAAAAAAGATGGTCGAGTAGCCACGCTCTTGGTTTTGTGGCGTATCGAGACCAAATCATTGGAGATTAAATTATGAGTGAAAACAAAGACCATGCTGATGTGAAAATCCACCCACCTGTGTTAACTTTTATTTTTATCATCCTTGCTTATGTAGCCAATTGGTTTGTTACGATTGAATTCGTCTCTTCTGCAAGTTGGGTAAAATATTTCGGCTTGGGTCTTGCAATCGTTGGCTTGTTATTACCATTCATTGCAATTCGAGAATTTATAAAAGCAAGAACAACAGTTAACCCACACGGTTCAGTGACAAATATTATTTCATCAGGGATTTATCGCTACACACGCAACCCAATTTATTTAGGTTTTGTATTCATGCTCATTGGGTTTCTTTTATTCTCAAATTCTTTGTGGGGATTAATCCTGTCCCCTGTTTTGGTAATTTGTTTCAACGAGTTGGTGATTAAACACGAAGAAGCCTACTTAGAAAAAAAAGTTTGGGGAACAATACACCAACTATAAGTCAAGTGTGAAGCGTTGGATTTAATTTTCAAGTGTAGGTCAATAAACGATTCGCTGTATTCCTATTTTTAATCTGAACTTCGTAAGTCACTCTTGCAGAGTGACTTATTTTATTAATTGAAGCAGTTACGTTAAAAACGTGAATTTTTTGACCTTGACTCTTTTAGAGATTGGTGTATACTTTGTTTAGTAAATACTAAACGTTCTAAACGAGGCGAGATGACAACAAATACGCAAATTAAACAAAACTTTATTCAGGGAATGAGTGGTATCAGCCAATTTTGGGGATTCCCAAAAGCGATGGGCGCAATTTTCGGCGTGCTGTATGTTTCTGCCGTTCCCCTTTCATTAGATGAGTTGGTAGAAAGCACAGGGCTGACCAAAGGCGCAATCAGTACCAACGTGCGCACATTGACGCGCATGGGCTTGATTCATCCCGTTACCAAAGTCGCTGACCGAAAAGATTATTACGAAGCAGAAACGGATTTTTATAAATCTGTTCAAACGATTCTAAAAGGTCGTCAAAATAGTGAATTTGATCGTGCTATTAATTCTGTCAAAGAATCTTTAGCGTCACTTGAAGCAGGCGAAGGTTCTTTTGACAAGAAAGAACGCGCATTTTTGATTGAACGATTAAAAGCTTTGCAAGATTTTTTTGATGCAATAGATAATATGACTCGCGCAATTTCAAAATTAGATCGTTTAGGTATCAATACAGTTCAAAGTGTAATAAAAATTTTGAAGTAAGAAATTAAGTCGCCTAGCTCAAGGCGGCGTCCCCGCCGCCGAGGACTGCGGCGGAAGCATTTAGCGAAGTGCAATAAAAAATTTTTAGGTATGAATTGAAATTTATATTGTTTACAACAAGCCGATTCTAGAGCGGTTTGATTAATGTTGCTATTTTACAAAAGGAGATTGATATGAAAATTGCAGTTACAGGCGCGTTTAGTTATTCAGGTAAATATATTACCCGCCGTTTGCTTGCTCAAGGACATGAAGTGGTCACATTGACCAATCATCCTGAAAGAAGTTCTATCTTTGATAACAAAGTAAAAGCTTATCCATTAAATTTCAACGAAGCAGAAACAACAAAGGCTTTAGAAGGCGTGGATACTTTTTACAATACCTATTGGGTACGATTTGATCGAGGCACAAACACTCAGCCCGCCGCAGTGGAAAATACTCGCAGGTTAATTTCATCCGCTAAAAAGGCAGGCGTGAAGCGAGTCGTTCACATCAGCATTGCAAATCCAGATATAAATTCTCATCTCCCCTATTATTGGGGAAAAGCGGAAAATGAAAAAACAGTGATTGAGAGCGGTATGTCTTATGCCATCTTACGTCCTACTGTGCTATTTGGCATTGAAGATATTCTCATCAATAACATTGCTTATTTAGTAAGGCGTTTCCCTTTCTTTTTACAAATGGGAGATGGAAAATATAAAATTCAACCCGTTTATATTGAAGATTTGGCAGACCTTGCTGTTGAAGCCGCCTCAAGAAATGACAATTTGATTTGGGATGCTGTTGGTACAGATATTTTTACTTTCGATGAATTGGTCAAAACCATTGGAAAAACTGTCAATAAAAACCCAATGATTATTCATACTCATCCACGCATTGCATTAACTGCCGCTCAATTTTTGAGTCTGTTCGTGCGGGATGTTTTATTAACGCCTGAAGAAGTAGATGGCTTGATGGCAAATTTGTTAGTTTCCTCAGAACCTGCTAGATGCAAAACCAGTTTACGAAAATGGCTTGAGGAAAACAAAGATACAGTTGGCACAAAATATGCTTCTGAGTTGAAAAAGCATTATTTGAAACCAGCGTTTGTAAGTTGAAGATACTATAATTCAAAATGCTTTTCGAGAGCTAAGCCCTCAAAAGAGCAAGAAAAATTTTGTAGAGACATGGCAACTTCCATGTCTCTACTCTCTTTAATAGTACAATGGGGCGTAAGATATTTTTAAATCAACTGGAGTATTCTCTATGGCAGAAAATTTTGATGTCGTTGTCATCGGTGCGGGACCTGCGGGATATGTTGCCGCAATCCGTGCGGCGCAACTAAAACAAAAAGTTGCAATTGTAGATAAGCAATGGATGGGTGGCGTGTGTTTGAACATCGGCTGTATTCCTTCCAAGTCACTGCTTAAAAATGCGGAAGTGGCTCATACCTTACGCGAACGCGGAAAAGATTTTGGCTTTTCATTTGATAATCTCAAATTAGATTACAGCGTGGCTTTCAAACGCTCACGTTCCAATTCTGAAAGACTCGTCAAAGGCATTGGCTTTTTGATGAAGAAAAATAACATCACCGTTTTTATGGGCGCGGCAACTTTCAAATCTAAAGATACATTGTCCGTTGCGGGGAATGATGGCAAGAATACAGAACTCAAAGCAAAAAATATTATCATCGCCACAGGTGCAAGCGCGGCAACTTTACCGAATGTAAAAATTGACGGCAAACAAATTGTCACTTATGCAGAAGCGATTATGCAAGATACGCTTCCAAAATCAGTGGTGATTGTGGGTGCTGGTGCTATCGGCGTTGAATTTGCAACGATATGGAATTCGTATGGCGTAGATGTAACCATTGTTGAATTACTTCCAAGAGTGTTACCGAGAGAAGATGAAGAAATTAGCAAAGAGTTAACTAAAGAATTAACTAAAGCAGGAATCAAAATCAAAACGGGTGTGAAGTTTGAATCTATTGTCGCTTCGGGAAAAACTGTCAAAGTGAAATTGCCCGATGAAACTCTGGAAGTGGATCAGGCGTTAATCGCAACTTCGTTTTCACCGAACAGCAAAGGGCTAGGTCTTGAAGCGGCTGGAGTTAAAGTCAGCGAGCGCGGATTCATCGAAATCAATGAAAAGATGCAAACCAATGTTCCAAACATCTGGGCAATTGGTGATGTGACAGGAAAATTAATGTTGGCTCACGTTGGTTCTGCAATGGGCATTGTGTGTGCAGAACATATCGGCGGACATGAAACTGTGACGTTGGATTATGACATGATGCCTCGTGCTACTTATTGTCATCCGCAGGTCGCTTCATTCGGGCTGACAGAGGCTCAAGCAAAAGAAAAAGGATTCAACATCAAAGTTGGTCGCTTCCCCTTCCAAGCCAATGGTAAAGCGCTTGGACTCGGTGATTATGCAGGCTTTGTAAAAATTATCATGGATGAAAAATATGGCGAGATACTCGGCGCGCACATGATTGGTCCAGAAGTGACAGAGTTATTGCCTGAATTAACGTTAGCAAGAATGATGGAATTGACTCCGCATGAAATTGCAAGAAACGTCCATGCTCATCCAACATTATCAGAAACATTGATGGAAGCGGCGCATGGAGCAGATGGTCAGCCGATACATATTTAGGGGAATAGTAAATAGGGAATAGTAAATAGGGAATAGTTATTAGTAAAGAACTCCAAGATTTTGAAAATCTCGGAGTTCTTTTATAGGTTGGGGTTAAGCAAAAATTTGAATAGCAGAATCAACTAGAAACAAGAAGCGAGGCGGGTTTTTATCCAAAGCAAGATTTGTCTAATCAACTTGATATTTCTGAAGTTCTATGCTATTAAAGGCACAAATCTAAACAAAGGTTAAGCAAATGCATCGAGAACGAGTTTCAGAAAATGTATATTGGTTTCAAAGTGAAGTATATGCGCAGGTGACGGCGGGCGTGATTGTGGGTCCGCAATGGGCTGTGGTGATTGATACGCTTGCCCTGCCCGATGAAACAATGGCAATGCGCGAATTTATTGAGCATGAATTGGGCGTGCAAGTTCGTTATGTGATTAACACCCACTATCATGCCGATCATTGTTGGGGAAATTGTTTTTTCCCTGGTGCAACCATTGTAGGACATTCTAAATGTCGTGAATATTTAATTGAAGATGGGATTCCATCATTAGAATCTGCACAAAAACAGAATCAGGCTTTACGTCATGTGAAGATTGTGCCCCCACAGCAAACTTTTTCTGATGGAGAAATGACGCTTCGAGTCGGGAAGAAAAACTTGATTCTGTTTCCTTCATTTGGTCATAGCAACGACGGCATTTCGGTTTTAGTTGAAGAAGATCGTGTGCTTTTTGCTGGTGATGCTTTTATGCCCCTCCCCTATATTGTAGATGGTGATATTGACGATATGATTGCTTCGGTTAAGAAAACAGGAAAAATGGGCTTAGAAAATATCATTCAGGGGCATGGTGATATTATTTTACGCGGCGAAATTGATGCGGCTATTAAAGAGAATTTGAATTATTTGAATAACATCAAGAAATCAGTTAAAGCTATTGCCAAACGCAAAAATGCACAAGAACTAATTGAAGAAATTTCAATTGAGGAAAGCGGAAAGAATCGAGTCTATTTGGGTGGTTTAGCAGAAATGTTGCACCGCAGAAATTTGCGAGCTTTGTTGCGACAGATAACTGAAAAATAAGATTTGTTTGATAATAGGCTTCTTGCACAAGCGCGCTAGAAAACGCACTCTACACAAACAAAATATTAATTTTTCGCGTATAGCAGGCGTTCTCTAATGCCTGCTTAAAATAATTTATAGGCTTATGCTAAAGAAAGTCTATTATATAAAAAAATTATTATGCCTAAAAATAAACCCCGCCAAGTAGTTGATAGGCTACTTAGCCCCATTCAAGAATTTATTAAACAAGAGACTTCAAGTGGTGTTATCTTACTAGCATCTACAATATTAGCATTGTTATGGGCAAACTCAAGTTATGCCAATAGCTATTTTAATTTATGGCATACCATCCTAACTATTGGCATTGAAGGAAAACTAATCATCTCAAAATCGCTATTGTTATGGATTAATGATGGTTTAATGGCTATTTTCTTCTTCGTAGTTGGCTTAGAAATTAAACGAGAATTACTAATTGGAGAACTACGTACTCTCAAGCGAGCAATCATCCCCATCGCCGCCGCCTTAGGTGGAATGATTTTACCAGCCTTAATTTATACACTCTTCAACTTTAATCACACAAGCAAGCATGGCTGGGGAGTTCCAATGGCAACAGATATTGCCTTTGCTTTAGGTGTATTGGCATTGATTGGTCGGCGAGCTCCGCTTTCGTTAAAAATTTTCCTAACCGCACTCGCCATCGTAGATGACCTCGGCGCAGTCATCGTCATTGCAATTTTTTACACATCTCAAATTATGTGGGCATGGCTAGGTTTAGCCGCCCTCTTTTTTGTATTTTTGTTAACCTTAAACCTACTAGGCTTTCGTCACCCGCTTTTATATGCATTAATTGGCATCGGCTTGTGGGTTGCATTTCTAAAATCAGGTGTGCATGCTACCATAGCAGGCGTTTTACTCGCACTTACTATTCCAACTAGTTCAAAAATTAATGAAGAGCAATTTATCCAACAAAGTAGAAACTGGCTGGATAAATTTGAAACTCAAAGTCAGGGTAAAGAATTAAACATCACACAACAAGCCATCATTGGTAACATCGAAACCGCTGTAGAAGAAGCACAATCACCTTCACAAAGGCTAGAGCACACACTACACCCCTACGTCAGTTTTCTAATCATGCCTATTTTCGCTTTTGCCAACGCAGGCGTAAGTTTAACCACACACATATCACTATTCAACCCTGTTACACTTGGAATTATTCTAGGCTTATTTCTCGGAAAACAAATCGGCATCTTCTCATTCACCTATCTAGCAGTCAAAACAGGTTTGGCTGAACTTCCTACCAACACTTCATGGCAACAAATTTGGGGCGTCAGCATTTTATCTGGCATTGGCTTCACCATGTCACTATTTATTGCCGAACTTGCCTTTGAACAAGATGATTTATTGACCTCAGCCAAACTTGGAATTCTACTCGCCTCATTTATCTCGGGTATAGTTGGGTACTGTTTCTTGAAGTATTTTCCTAAACCCCAACAGAAAAGCAAAACCGAATAACTAATCCAGTATGTTTAAATTATGTCACCTACCAGTTCACTTTCAGGATTTCCCCCCTTCCAACAAGGCGGCTTAGACTCACTCTGTGGTTTATACAGCATCATCAACGCCGAGCGCTTTGTCAACCACTCAAGTGATGCTGAATCACAACAACTATTTGATAGCCTCATCAAATATCTTGATAGACGTAGCCTCCTATCAAAATTTCTTATCAATGGCATTAATCATACCGAGATGCTTTTCATCCTCAAAAGAGTAGTTGGGAAAAAACGCATTTCTAATCTAGGCATTCCTTTTCGTGGCGTTGCAACACCAGATCTAACTCGCTTTTGGAAATATATGCAATGGTTTTTAGACGGCACGCCAGGGCGCTCTATTATTTTAGGTTTACAGGGCTACCACGACCATTGGACTGTAATTGAAAAAATTACCAACCGCTCTATTCTGTTATATGATTCATCATTAATCAAAAGATTACCCCGTGACCGTTGCACCACCCTTTATGTCACTGGAAAAAGAAAACATATCTTATTACCTGCACAAACATACTTTTTATCCAATGAAATTATGGACGTAAATCAGTATGATACCTAAATTATGGAGAATCAGCTTATGGGCGTGATGATACAATCTTTTTACTGGGATTGCCCCAGAGAAGATCATAAAGAATTTCAGTGGTGGAATTATATCAACCAAGAAATTCCACTTTTGGCAAAAGCGGGGTTTACTGCGTTATGGCTTCCGCCAGTACATAAAGCCGCCAATTTATTTGGTCCATCTATGGGTTATGACCCGTATGATTACTATGACCTCGGTGAGTTTGACCAAAAAGGAAGTGTTCCTACTTGGTTTGGTAGCCGTCAGGAATTGAATCAACTCATTGAAACAGCACACCAGCACAAATTACGTGTCGTGGCGGATATGGTTTTGAATCACAATAGCGGAGCAGATGAACCAGAAGTCAATCCAATCACAAATCAAGCCCGCTGGACAAAGTTCAACCCTAAAAGCGGAAAATTTTTACGCAACTGGGAATCGTTTCATCCAAGCATGTATGAATCATGGGATCAGATGACTTTTGGAGATATGCCAGATTTATCTCATCGCAATCCCTATGTTTATGGTGAGTTACTAAAGTTAGCCCGTTGGTTAATTGAAGAAGTTGGCTTTGATGGTTTTCGTTACGATTTTGTAAAAGGCTTTGCGGCAAATACCATTACAGCCATTCAAGAATATCGGTATATGCGTAACGGTCAATATTACAAACCTTTTGGCGTAGCAGAATATTGGGATAACGCAACCAACACTTTACATTGGGTTGGCGAAGCGAATGAAGCAAATGCAAACCCAGTTGATGCTTTCGATTTTCCATTACGTGAATTATTAAAAAGTTTATGCGATTCGTATGGCTTTAGTTTAAAAAGCCTCGTCTATGGTGAAACGATTTTGAAAGCGCAACCACAAACTACCGTTACATTTGTGGAGAATCATGATTTGCGTGATGAAGGTCGCCCAATTGCTAACGACAAATTACTAGCCTATTCCTACATCTTAACGCATGAAGGTTACCCCTGTGTATTTTGGAAAGATTATTTCAATTACAACCTAGCTTTGCGAAACTCACCCAATGGCATTGACGCGCTCGTTAATGCGCATGAAAAATTTGCAGGCGGAGATACTTCTGTTTTATATCTTTCAGATGATTTATACATCATGCAACGTGGCGGATATGAAAATCAACCTGGCTTAATTTATGTCTTAAATAATCGCGGAGAAGACTGGCGCGGAGAGTGGGTCAACACAAAATGGAGCAACGCTTCTTTCTACCCTGTGGCTTGGTGGAGCAGAAACGATCTAGCCCGCCCAACAGAGCAATCTACCAACACAGAAGGGCGAGGTCAATTCTTTGCAGGTCCGCGTGGATATGTAGTGTATGCCAAACATTAGGTCTTTTGGGTGAATGCAAATTAAAACTTAGACCGTTACAATAAGGAGGTTCTAATAAAGGAAAAGCCCTATGCCTCCACCAAATTTGAAAAAGATTTGATGGATTAAAAAAATCGCTCGTGGATATGGCTTGCTATGTTTGGCTATTTCCTTCTTACACAGTCATCGCATTAATCATCATATAACTTGGAACAAAAAAAATAGAATTAGGTTATAAAAAAAATACTTATGACAAACATTCACGAACAACTCAAAACATTACTAGATCAACAAAAAGCAGATTACCGAATCATTGAGCATGAAGCCGAAGGGCGCACAGAACTTATCAGCCAGATTCGCGGCAACAAAGTAGAACAAGCCATAAAATCTATGGTGCTACAAATCCGCATAACGCGAAAAGATAATCGCTATGTACTCGCAAACATCCCTGGAGACTGTCGCGTCGACTTAAACGCTATCAAAGAATATTTCAAAGCGGATAGCGTTGGTTTTGCCCAAAAAGAAAAAGTTGAAGCACTCACAAATTGCGTAATCGGCTCAATCCCTCCCTTTACTTTTAACGAACAACTTGGCTTAATAGCAGACCCACGCATCAAAGAAAATGATGAAGTTGTTTTCAATGCGGGCAGTTTAGAAAAATCTATTTTCATGAAAACAGACGATTATTTTCGCATTGCTAATCCACAAATTGTCAGCATTGCTACAAAATAAAAAGAGACATGTATGAGCAGCCCCGATAAAAAGCTAGATGATGCCATAGAAAAATATGAAAAAGGCATAGATAAAAATATCAACAAAATTGCCAACACTGCCGAAAAAGTTGCCAGTGGATTGAATCGACTATTTATTGGTTGCGCAACAATCGTTGGAAATTTATTTTTCATGGCATTTTGTTTATGGGCTGCTTACGCCGCCTACAACTCATTTAATTTAGGCAAAAACGGTGAAACCACCACGGGCATCGTCACCAAACTTGAAGAAGGCACAGATAGTGATGGCAATTGTTGTACCTACTCTCCTGTTATTGAATTTCAAGCAAATGGTCAAACCTATACATTTGAAAGTGACAATGCCTCTTACCCGCCCGAATATGAAATCGGTGAAGAAGTAAAAAATTTTATATAACCCCGAAAACCCAAACAATGCCCAAATCAACAAAGCCAGTGAACGTTGGCTCATGCCTGTCATCGTTATCCCCGCTATGATTATTACATCAATTATTTTCACCTTTGCTATGATTCGTGCATGGCGCAGAAATGAATTTTTAGATTGGTAAACCCGCGCTTCATTTTTGACTTATAGTTGATTCTGTTTCATCAACATTTATTTTGTCTGACGATTCCCTTATGCCGCCATGATTGGCGGCATTTTCGTGAGATAATAAAAATATGCAAACCGAAAACACTCCTATATTTGAACAGACCGAAAATATTCCCCAAAAAAATATTTGGAAAACATCCGATACATGGATTGGGCTCATCATCCTACTTATATTGATAGCCATATTTTTAGGCATTGCCCTAAAATTTGATTTAATGAATTCGGATGCCTCATCGTTATTGCTCTCTGCGCCACAACTCTTGATGATGATTCCGATTGCCATCATTTTCCTATGGCGAAAAGTTTCATGGAAAGAGTTGGGCTTCTTCCCCTTCAAATGGCAAGACCTCGCCCTCGGTTGCGGACTGCTTCTGTTTGTTTACTTTCTTACTATCATTAACAATATGCTTATGATGGTTTTAGGAGTTGTAACCCAAGCCGAAACTATTTTTGAGGTATTGGATGAAATCGAATCCATTCCCTTTTTTATCCTAACCAGTATGTTCATTGCCCCAATATTTGAAGAAATTTTCTTTCGTGGTTTTCTGTTTAGAGGCTTTCGTCAAAAATACGGCTGGAAAATTGCCCTGTTCCTCAGTGCGTTGATATTCAGCTTATTTCATGGTCAAGTTGCCACTTTAATTCCCACTTTTTTATTAGGCTCGTTATTTGCGTATATGGTTCAACGCACAGAATCTATTTTGCCAAGCATGATATTACACTTTTTGGTTAATTCCGTTGGCACTTGTGGTTTACTGGCGGCGTATCAGTATGGCGGAATATAATTTTGGAGTGTGATAGCTTGCTATCACAAGTGCAGGAGCAAGCTCCTGCACTCCATAGTTTTATTCTTTTGTAATTAATCGCACTTGATTATCATAAAAGACATAATCCCATGCCCAGTTGAAGAAGACGATGATGCGATTGCGAAAACCTATCAAGCGATAGATATGTAGGAAAACCCAAATTGCCCATGCAATGTAACCGCTAAATGAAATGCCAAAGATTCTGGCAACTGCGGCGTTACGTCCAATAGTGGCTAAAAGTCCAGGGTCTTTATAATGAAATGGGAGTAGATCTTTATTTTTTATAGCGCGAAGAATATTTTTGGCAGTGTGTTTGCCTTGCTGAATTGCCACAGTGGAAAGCATTGGCAAGGGTTGACCATCACCATTGAGGAGAAAAGCGGCATCCCCGATGACGAAGGCTGAAGGAAACAGAGGCAGTTGTAAGGTCGCAGTGACGCGCACACGCCCCATGCTCGCTTGTTCTACACCAAGCGAGTCAAATAATTCAACCATTTTCGCGCCAGCAGTCCAAATCAACGTTTGGGTTTCGATACTTGTGCCATCTTCAAAATCAACACGTTGACCATTGTAGTTTTTCATTTTGGTATTCAAACGAATTTCAACATTTTTCTTTTCTAACAATTTTTTGGTAGCTTGACGTAATTCGTCAGGATAAGGGTTTATTAGATGTGCGCCCGCCTCAACTAAAATAACTTTGGCTTCTTTAAAATCCAATCGTGGATAATCTTTTCGCATGACGTGTGAAATTAATTCAGCCAACGCGCCTGCGGCTTCAACGCCTGTTGGTCCGCCGCCAACAATGACAAAAGTTAACATTGCTTTTCGTTTTTCGGCGTCACCTTCGTGGCTGGCTTGCTCAAACATTGAAAGCAAGTGATTGCGCGTTTTTACAGCGGTTTCAAGGTCTTTGATTTGTAAGCCGTATTCCTCTAAAGTATTGAAGCCGAAAAAGTTTGTGCGCCCGCCTGCGGCAATGACTAAATAATCATATCCAATAACAGAGCCTTCCAGTTTGATAAATTTTTCTTGGAGGTTAATTTCTGTCACTTCGCCCATTTGAAAAGTGAGGTTTTTTTGTTTGCGAAAAATTGTTCGCACAGGGCTGGAAATTTGAGAAGGCAATAAACCTGCAATGGCTACTTGATATAACAACGGCTGAAAGAGGTGATGATTGTTTTTGTCAATTAGTGTGATGCGAACAGGGGCATTCGCCAACCCACGAGCAGTTTCTAGACCGCCAAAGCCTGCACCGATGATGATGATGTGTGGAATATTAGTTGTGTTCATAGTGAATTCGCTTTCACAGGTGACAGTCACTTTGAAAGTGACTGTCACCTTATTTTATTTGTGAAAATTATCACTATACTAATACTTATCCCCTACTTTGTAAAGGGCTATTTGGTCACGTTTGCGGTGTGGCCTATAGCTTAATCTTTTATCTTCAACTTGCTTCACTAATTTTTTGTTGTAGGCTGAGATGTGACTCTACTTGCCATGAAATTTTCTACCCAGAAGATAATCAATGCTAACCAGACAATACTGAAACCGATTAAGCGAGTTGTATCAAATTCTTCTTTGTAAATAAATATGCCGATGAAAAATTGAATGGTGGGGGCAAGATATTGTAGAATGCCAACCATGGTCAATGGGATTTGCTTAGCGGCGGAGGCGAACATCAATAACGGAATCGTGGTCACAATGCCTGCGCCAATCATTAACAAATCAGATGTCAAACCTGTATGTAAAAATGCGGCTGTGCTATTGGATTCTTGAAAGCCGAGATACAAGACCGCAGGTAAAAATAAAATTCCAGTTTCAAGAGTCAAGCCGAAGGTAGATGAAAGAGGCGCGAGTTTTTTCGTCAGACCATAAAAGCCGAATGAAAATGCTAAGCTCAAAGCAATCCAAGGGAGTCTGCCATACTTAAACGTCAAGTAGGCAACGCCGATGAAGGCAATCACAATTGGAATCCATTGCGTGATTCTTAATTTTTCGCGCAAGATGATGACGCCCATCAGCACGCTTAATAATGGATTGATGAAGTATCCTAAACTTGTTTCAACAATGTGACCTGCGTTGACTGCCCAAACGTATAAGAACCAGTTGACGCCGATGAGTATGGATGCAATAAAATAAATTCCGAAGATGCGTTTATTAAGTAAGCCTTGAAGTTCTTTCCATTGTTTTGAGATTAAGATGAAGCCAATTAAAAAAACAAATGACCATGCAATGCGATGACTTAATAATTCTAATGCGGGTACATGTTTTAATAACTTCCAATAAATTGGGAAGAAACCCCACATAATATACGCGCTGATTCCGTACAAAATACCTTTATTCATTTTTCTCCTATTAATAAACGTCTTGCAGGTTTCTTAAGACGATGATGTTATGTGATTAAACCTGCGGGACGGTATATTCAATAAAAAGACCTTGCCACCGATAGACAAGGTCTTTGATGCTGACTGCATGATTGTTCTTACAATTTTCTCAAAAACCATTTGCCCGTTGCAACTTCTTGCACATCACGGGCGAAATCTCCAGCGGTTTGATATCTTTCATTTCTATCTTTCGCCATCGCTTTGGTAATCACTTCTTGCCAAGCAGCGGGGATGTTATCTTTAACTTTGCGAACATCTGGAATGGGCAGTGTAGAATGAGCATTTAATAAAGCGGTTGTTGAATCACTTGAAAATGGTAATTGACCTGTCAGCAGACGATATAAAACAACTCCCAAAGCATACACGTCTGAACGACCATCTACATTATCACCTTTGGTTTGTTCAGGGCTCATATAAGCAGGCGTGCCAACCAACCACTCACCTTCATCATCTACAATTTTTTGAGATTTTGCGATTCCGAAATCCGATAAAAATGCTTCACCTGTATTATCAAATAAGATATTGGATGGTTTGACATCTCGATGAATGATATTTTTTGCATGAGCCGCATCTAACGCTTCTGCGACTCGCTTCATGATGTGTGCGATTTCAGTGAGTTTGAGTTCTCCCTTTTTCTTAATCAAATCATCTAATGTGCCTTCAGACATATAACGCATGACGATATACGGTTGTTGACCATGCCAGCCAAAATCATACACAGGCACAATAGCAGGATGTTCTAACGAGGCAATTAATTCCGCTTCTTGCTGAAAAAATTCACGATTATATTCTTCCATTGTGCGGTTGTAGATTAATACTTTGATAATCACTTGACGGTGCATATAAGGATCGCGTGCTAAAAAAATAAGCCCCATGCCACCTTGTGCTAATTCGCGCTCTACTTCATAACGTCCAATTTGTTTAATCGTCATCTATGTTTAACCGTTGTGTTTAGAATGTACGTGAGTATAGAACAGTTTTGAATTTATGGCAAATGTGAAAGTCAAGTACACAAGTAAACAAGTACATAAGTAGATAAGTAAACCTGTCCACCTTCTCACTCCCAATCAATTATTTGACGTCCTATAAAACCTGCTTCAATCTCGTGCCAAAACCGTATCTGCTCTTCGCCGTATTTCCAACATAAATAAATTTCCCTATCATCTTTCAATGCTACAAAATCTATTAATCCACTAATTGGGTCTTTGATTTCAATATCCATATCTTGAATTTGATGTAATAAAACATGCAATCTATCAAAATCAGGGAGCAATTTACTTAAGGTAGCGTTCCCCCCATTCCCCGCAGATTTTTTCGCCAAGTCCCATAACGCTGGTTGACTGGCTTGAATTCTTTCAGCAATCGTCATCATCTCCCCTACCATTGGGCGCACGATTTCTAATAAGTTATTGGCTTCGGTAGGAGTATAGTATTTAGTCATAAAGAAAGTATACATGAAAACAAGTAGACAAGTAAATGTTCACCTGCCTACTTATCTACTTGTCTACTTTCCACTTTCTATTTTCTACCCTTATATCTTCACACTTCTCAACCTTAAACTATTCGTCACCACAAAGACACTACTAAAAGCCATTGCGCCAGCCGCCAGCATTGGATTCAAATATCCAAGCGCGGCAGCAGGGATTAAAACTACATTATAGAAAAACGCCCAAAACAAATTTTGTTTAATAGTTGATAAAAGTTTTGCGAGATAAGTTAATTGCTTTAGCAACGCCGCGCAAATCACCACTCATCAACGTAACAGGCGCCGCCGCCATTGCAACATCAGTTCCCGTGCCAATTGCCAAACCAACATCTGCTTGAGCAAGCGCGGGCGCATCGTTTACACCATCACCGACCATCGCAACGACATTGGACGATTGACGATTGACGATTGACGATTGTAATTTTTTAACTTCGCTTGATTTTCCCTCGGGCAAAACTTCAGCAAGCACAGTATCAACATTAACTTGTTTTGCAATGGCTTCGGCAGTTTTTTGATTATCGCCCGTCATCATAGCAACTTTCAAATTCATTTTATGCAAATCTTCAATCGCAGATTTCGATGAATCTTTTATCGTATCCGCCACCGCAATAATGCCAGCAAATTGATTATCAATCGCCACCAACATGGCAGTCTTCGCTTCTGATTGCAAACGAGATATTTCAGATTCAAAATCCGCAATTTGGATTTCTCTATCTGCAAACATTTTTTTATTCCCGACCATAACGCTTCGTGACTCGACCTCAGCCTGCACACCGAACCCAGGCACTGCCTTAAACCCGACAGGTTCCGCAAGCGTTAATCCGCGCGTTGTGGCTTCTGCCCAAATCGCTTCACCTAATGGATGTTCACTTCCTTTTTCAACACTCGCTGCAAAACGAAGTAATTCATTCTCAGAGACTTGTGACTTGTGACTTGTGACTATATTTGTTACCGCTGGCTGACCTTTTGTAATCGTGCCGGTTTTATCTAACACAACAACATTGACATTGCCTGCACGTTCTAGTGCTTCGCTATTTCTAAACAAAATTCCAAGCTCTGCGCCTTTGCCAGTTCCAACCATAATAGCAGTTGGAGTTGCCAGCCCCATAGCACATGGACAAGCAATCACTAACACAGCAACCATGTTAATCAATGCAGTTGTAAATGGCGAGTTTGTAAATTGATAATTGGTAAGTGGAATAATGAAATACCAAATCGCAAATGTAAGTAATGCAATTCCGATAACGATAGGCACAAAGATAGCAGAGACTTGATCCGCTATTTTTTGAATCGGTGCTTTGCTTCCTTGAGCATCTTCTACTAACTTGATGATTCTGGCTAAAGCAGTCTCTTTGCCAACTTTGGTGGCTTCAAATTTAATCAAACCGATTTTATTTAATGTTGCGCCGATGACTGTATCGCCTTGTTTCTTTTCAACAGGCAATGACTCACCCGTTAGCATAGATTCATCTACTGTACTGCGTCCCTCGATGATGACTCCATCAACTGGAATAGTTTCACCAGGTTTTACTAGCACAATGTCTCCGACAAGAACAGAGTCGATTGAAACAGAAACCTCTTCCCCGTCACGAATGAGGCGCGCAGTTTTGGGTTTGAGTCCCATCAATTTTTTAATCGCTTCTGATGTGCGACCTTTGGCTTTTGCTTCCAAATATTTTCCTAACCGAATCAAAGTGATGATGACTGCGGCGGTTTCAAAATAAACATGCAAGTGAAGCCCTGCAAAGGTGATGATAACGGAATAAAAATATGCAACCGATGAACCCATTGCAATTAACACATCCATATTGGCAGAGCCATTGCGTAATGCCTTAAACGCGCTGACGTAATATTGACCACCGACAATGAATTGCACAGGTGTTGCTAAAAACCACATGAACAATTGTGCAGTGAATGAGGCATGGCCTGCATTAGATGGAATTAAACCAAAATCCATTGACATGGAATAAATGAAAAGTGGCACTGTAAATACTAAACCAAGTATCAACATATTGAGTTGATATTTAATTTCATGCTCGCGAGCTTTGGCTTCGGCATCTTCTGCATCACCACCAAGTTCGATGGTTTCAAAACCTGCGGATGAAACAGCGCGTCTTAACTCGGCTTGTGAAATAATGGTGGGCACATATTTGATATTTGC
The DNA here is from genome assembly GCA_001567105.1 of Chloroflexi bacterium OLB14. Classification (GTDB taxonomy): domain Bacteria; phylum Chloroflexota; class Anaerolineae; order Anaerolineales; family Villigracilaceae; genus Villigracilis. Next base: position 34,589 of record LMZR01000072.1, on the reverse strand, counting down.
TTTTTCAGTGGTGAAACTAACATTGGCTTCAACAACACCTTCAAGTTTTGACAAAGCATTTTGTAAACGCCGTGCATCGTTATCATCAGACATGCGTTTGATGATTAATTCTGCATCTCCAGTTGCCACTCCATACCCAGCACGATTGACTCGTGCAATAAAATCAGTGAGTTGAAGTTTGGCAGAATCAAAATCTACTGTGGCTCTTTCGGAGGAAAGATTCACAACAGCAGTTTCAACGCCATCTAATTTTTTGAGATTGCGTTCAACAGTAGCGACACAGTTTGCACAAGTCATGCCTGTAATGGGGAGAGTTAATTGTTTGGTATTGCTCATTTAAAACCTTTTCAAACACGAAGGACACAAAGGTCACTAAGGTTAATTTAAATTGCTAACATTAAGAGCATTGCCGCGAATTTCGCTAATGCACGCGAATTTTTTAATCAATTAGCGAAAATCCGCGTAATTCGTGGCTAAAAAGTTTTAACCATTATTTACAATAGTTTTTAATCTAAGTAGCTGAATTAAAGTTAAATAATTAAAACTTTGTGTACTTCGTGTCCTTTGTGTTTAATAATTTTATAAAGTAATCAAACCTTCGGCGGGGTAATTAATTTCCGCAAGTAAGGCTTTGATAGATTGTTCGCTGGCTGGTGCATCGAAAGTGATTTCTACTTTCTTTGTATCAGCATTTGCTTTTACAGATTGCACGCCTGCGAGTTCACCAACTTCTGTTTCGATGGTGTGGGTGCAATGCCCGCAAGAAATTGCGGGGACGGTATAAGTTACGGTAGTCATTTTATTTTTTCTCCTTGAATATATATTTATTGTGATACGACAATCAATTTACCAACCATGCCTGCGGTTTCATGTCCTTGCACAGTGCAGAATATTTTATATTCACCAGGTTCAGTAGCCATGAAGTGTAAAGTGCTTGTTCCGCCAGCAATGGTAGAAACTTGTAAGTCATATTTTGAAACGTCACCTGTTAAGTATTCCTGATTCGCAATGTCTCCTCCAATTTCTAAATTTTCGAGTGCAATTTTTTCAATGACGAAGTTATGAGTCTGTGTGCCATGATTAATGATGGTGAAATCCACAGGCTGATTGACTGGGATAGTAATAGATGAAGGTGTATATGAAAATTCTACAATCTCAATCGTGGCTTGGTTAACAGGGGATGCTTTATTTGTGCTACAAGCCGAAAGCATTAATATGGATATAAGTAAAAGTGTTTTTTTTAATGGCATTCTTCAATCTCCTTATTTTTTGATTTATTGTGAAGTCACCACCAATTCCCCAACCATGCCTGCTACTTCGTGACCTTGTACCGAGCAAAAGATTTTATAAGTACCTGCTTGTGTGGCGATAAAACTTAATGTATTGGTACCATTTGCGCCAACAGAAACATGCAAATCATATTCTGCGGCGTTACCTGTCATGTGATGTTGCCCAGATGATTCATGCTGTGCTTGCACATTTGTCACAGGGATTGTTTCAACTACAAAATCATGTTCTTGTGCGCCACTGTTAATTAAAGTCAAAACAACAGGCTGGTTGACTGGAATTGTAATCTCAGCAGGTGTGTACAAAAATTCGTTCATGTCTATTGTGATTTCAGTAGCAGGGACTGTATTGCTGGCTCCACATGCTGAAAGAAATAAAAGGGATATTGCTAAAAATATTTTCTTGTAAAGCATTAATTGAACTCCAAAAGATTTTTATTAATCGTGGTCTCGATACGCCATTCGCTTCGCTCATGTCTACTCGACCACCGAACTACTTAGACCTTATTCGACATTTCAAACACTTCGGTAATTTCTTTCAACACACGCTGGCGTTCTTTCTTGTCGTTCCCTTGTACAGCCGTAATAACACACGAATTCAAATGATTTTCCAAAATCTGTGCGCTGACCTTGTTCAACGCCGCCTCAATGGCTTGGATTTGGCGAATCACGTCAATGCAATAAGCGTCTTCTTCTACCATGCGAATTACGCCTCTTAAATGACCTTCGGCTGTTTTCAGTCTTCGGAGTGTGTTTTGGTTATCCATCTTTACCTCATGAGTTTAGAGCAAGTTATCTTCAATTCTCTTACCCCCCCCCATAGGGGTAGGGATTACGAGATAGTAATCAATATCACCTACTTTGTCAAGTAAGATATTAATAACTCTGAACTTTAATGTTCGCCAGTTATTTCTGTTCAAGGTAAAATATATTATATGGTCATAAACCCAGCAGATTTATATCAAGTGGATGTATTCAAAGATGCGCCGCTTGACGATTTAAACTTTATTGTTGAAAAATCTATCCTGCGCTCTATTGAAGAGGATGGATTTTTCTTTTTTCAAGGTGACTCGGCAAGATACGCGTATGTTCTGGTTACAGGTAGAGTGAAATTAATGCAATCGAACCCCGCAGGACAGCAAGTTAATTTACGCACAATTAAGCAATGGGAAATGTTCGCCGCATTAGGTGCTGTTCGCCCAGATGCCACCTACCCTGTCGCCGCTCAGGCTTTAGAATCAAGTTCAGCACTGGCAATTGAAAGCAAACTACTTCAAGAAATGATACCAACTCGCCCGTATTTGAATATGGGATTAATGCACTTAATGACGAACTACATTCAAGAAATGCAAAATCGCTACCGTGAATTGGCAACTGAAAAAGTAGAACGGCGCCTCGCTTTAACTATCTTACGCTTGGCTTCTCAAATTGGAATTAAAACTGGCGGAAGCATTGAACTGCCCCTCTCGCAACAAGATATTGCTGAAGCCTCTGGTAGCACCATTTACACGGTTAGCAGAACATTGTCAGAGTGGGAAAGGCGGGGGTGGATTGAAACAGGCAGAGAGCGAATCGTGATGCGCGACCCGCACAAGTTAGTAGAAATATCCGAAGGCATAGATCAATCTTAAAAAAATAATTAAATCCAGTCTTTATTTGCGCTTAAGCAAAGAAAAGAAATCCATCTCTGTGTATATATTGTGCATGGATGAAGATATTGAAATTCAAACCCAGTGGACGGTTGACGAAACACTGAAGCGAAAGCCAAGAACTTCGTTAGTGTTTATTAAACATCATACACAATGTGTAGGATGCTATTTGCAAAAGTTTTGCAGAATAAGTGACGTTGCAGAAATTTATCACTTGAATTTAGATGAATTTCTAAAAAAATTAAACGATGTTGGAACAAAAAAACAAGAATAAATAAAAGGAAAAAATATCATGGAAATCTTTTCATATCTCTGGCAATACATTGTAGAAGTATTTGGTTTAGCCATTGCTTATGTATTTGCCGCAATCTTTCTCTTTTTGGTGTTGAGACAATTTCACTCCAAAAAAATCACAGCCGCGTTGATGATTATGTTTATCGGTGTTTCGGTTGCATTTTATATTCCCAATGGAACGCCCAATGCGTTGGCTTACCCCGCTTCATTGACATCTTACGGACCAGGCGAAAAACCAGATCTGCCGTTTGAAAATGTTTTCAACTTCTTCACAAATTTCAAGAACTTCGCCACCGTAGATGACATTTCACGTGACCCAAATGATGTGCCTGCATCCGTAGTGTATGGCAAAGACGGCATGATTGAACTAAATTTGACTACGACTGAAGTAATTACCGAAATTGCCCCAGGTGTAACCATGAATGTGTGGACGTTTGATAACACTATTCCAGGTCCATTTATTCGTGGAAAAATTGGTGATACTGTTCTTTTGAACATCAGCAACGACCCAACCAGCCTGCACCCACACAACGTAGATTTTCACGCAGTCACAGGTCCAGGTGGAGGCGCGGCGGCAACTATTGTGGCACCTGGAGAAACAAAATCAATGACCTTTAAGTTGTTGAGCCCAGGTTTATATGTTTATCACTGTGCTTTTGGTAACCCAGGCTTACACATGACACACGGCATGTACGGGTTGATCCTCGTTGAACCTGAAGGCGGCTTGCCACCTGTTGATAAAGAATTTTATGTTATGCAAGGCGAATACTACACCGAAGGCGCACTAGGTAGAAAAGGCTTGCAACTTTTCGACACACAAGCCTATCTTGACGGCATTCCACAATACGTCATCTTCAATGGCAAAACTGGCGCATTGACAACTAATATGGAAGCCGAAGTTGGCGACACCGTGCGCATGTATGTTGGTAATGGCGGCGTGAATTTGGTTTCAAGTTTCCACGTCATCGGCGAAATTTTTGACCGCGTCTATCGTGAAGGCGATTTAGTCACCACACCTGCCGAAGGTTTACAAACCACATTAGTCCCCGCTGGTGGCGCAGTAATGGTTGAATTCACAGTAGATTACCCAGGTAACTACGTCCTCGTTGACCACGCCCTCGCCCGAGTTGATCGTGGCGCGTGGGGTGTGCTAAAAGTAACAGGCGAAGCAGACCTAGAAATTTACAACGGCGACATTCAATCAGGTGGCGGGCACTAAGAAGAAGAATTAACCCATCCACTGGCAAAATACGGAAGTAAACTTCCCAACTCAGAAACAAAAAGGTTCACTCAATTGAGTGAACCTTTTTCAGAAATAGTCAAAATGTTATAATTTTTTCAACTTATGTCTTTAGATATCATCACACTTCTAGCACTAATTATTGTTATTATCATCTCAGCTATCCGTACTGATCTGAACACTGGCTTACTATCTATAGCATTTGCTTATGTAATTGGCGTATATTTTGCTAATTTAAGTGTCAGCGAAATTTCAACATATCTACCAGAGCAACTTGTATTAACCCTTGTCGGCGTAACCTTGCTATTTGAAATAGCCCACGAAAACGGCACACTCGATAAACTCACAAATTTAGCAATGCGCCTAGTTCGTGGTCGCCCAACATTTCTGCCCATCCTTTTCTTCTTACTAACTTTCATATTTTCTGCCATTGGACCAGGCAACATCGCATCCGTTGCCCTCATAGCCCCTATTGGTATGATCGTTGCAATTAATTCAGGCCTTAATCCTCTCGTCATGGCAATAATGATTTGCACCGGAGCCAACGCAGGCACATTTTCACCCTTTGCATTAACAGGCATCATCAACACCGGGCTAATGAACGAAATTGGAATCACAGACCAAAAAGTTACCTTACAAATCTTCTTCCTCGTCGCAGGGCTACAATCCATCAGTGCATTATTAGCTTATTTTATATTTGGCGGTTATCGTATTAAACAAACACACCCTACCAGCCAAACAAAAACACAACCCGCCAATGAAAAATTCAACGCACAGCAAATCACCACCTTAATTGCTATCTTTGTATTAATCATCAGCGTAATTATTTTCCAAGTTTCCATCACAGTTGGCACATTTGTCATTGCAGGCTTACTAGGCTTATTCAAAATTGGCAATGCAGATAAAGGCTTACAGCAACTCCCCTGGGGCATCATATCATTAGTAGCAGGCATCAGCGTTTTAGTTGGCTTACTAGAAACCACAGGCGGTTTAGATTTAGCAACAAACATCCTAGCTTCCTACTCATCCGCCCAAACCATCAACGGTATGCTAGCCTTCACCACTGGCCTCATCTCAATGTACAGCAGTTCATCGGGTGTAGTTATGCCAACATTCATCCCACTATTACCAGAACTAATGGAAAGAATTGGCAGTAACAATTTAGCCGAAATGGTCGTAGCAGTTAACCTCGGCTCACACTTAGTAGATGTCAGCCCACTCTCCACACTTGGCGCATTATGCCTTGCCGCACTACCAAACACAATAAACAAATCCATCATCTTTAGGCACTTATTACTCTGGGGCATGTCCATGTCCATATTTGCTGGAATATTAGCCTTTATTTTTCTAGATTTGCTATAATTTCAAGATGAAAAACAAAACGCCTCTTTTACTGACCTTCAGCCTGATTCTGTTTCAACTAACCTCCTGCTCGCTGATACCCACCATCAGCCCCGACCAACAGATTCAACAAGCAGTTGCCGCAACCATTGCCGCCCTACCGCTACCTACCACCCCACCAACACCTACAACCTACCCATCCCCCACACCATTTAATTTAGCAGGTTTATTTTGCGAATATCAATTTTGCATTGGTCACCCTATTGACGTTTCATTTTTTGATGTCTCTGCTCAACAAAACCCCGCCGCACCAAACACCTACACACAAGGTGTATTAGCCGCCTTCAACGGAAATTTATTTATTCAAGCCATGTGGCAAGTTGCCCCAGGCAGTTCAGACCCCAAGTTTCTACTAGATACCATCCTAGACGACCAAGTGGATACTGCCTCCGGCGCTGAAGATGTATTCCTAGTACGTGATATGAACGTCATGTATGACACAATCACCACAATTGCCAGCCCTAATTTACCCTTTGGTGGCGCCGCCGCTTGGACTTGTGGCGACAGAGTCTTTGCTTGGAAAGTTTATCTACCTAATACCGAATCTGCCCGCCCTTTATTTGATGAAGCACTAGCCAGATTTAGATGTGAAAAATAATCTACAGTGTATAAACTACATACAACAATGTGTAGTTCAAATTAAATAACAAAAGGATAACAATATGTCTACAGAAATTGATTTAATTCAACTTCGCGCCCGTGTTGCAGAATTAGAAGATCGTCTAAAATTCATCTACGATCATTTGCACATCGAATACTCTAATACACCTGAAGCAAAAAACAAAGAAATTATTGATTTAATAAAAAAAGGAAATAAAATTGAAGCCATAAGAATCTACCGTGAAATTTTCAACGTTGGCTTGGCAGAAGCAAAAGAAGAAGTAGAAAAGATGGAAGCACTCTATTATAGAGTAGAGCAAAATATCATTTTGCTCTACTCATAACCTTTCGGGTTATTTTTATGCCATTCCCACGCGCTTGAAAGAATATCATCCAAATTTGTAAATTTTGGATTCCAACCCAATTCACTCATAATCTTCTTTGGTGATGCCACCAAACGAGCAGAATCACCCGGCCGGCGCGGAGCGTCTAAGCTGGGGATAGGGTGCTGTGTAATTCGGCGGGCAGTTTCAATTACATCTCGAACCGAAAAGCCATTTCCACTTCCCACGTTATATATTAATTTATCTTTCGTATTTAACGCATTCAAAGCCAATATATGTGCAGAGACTAAATCGGCAATGTGAATATAATCGCGAATGCAAGTGCCATCAGGCGTTGGGTAATCTGTGCCGTAAATGGTTGCCGATTCTGCTTGCCCTAATGCAATTTGCAAAATGCGCGGAATCAAATGCGATTCGGGTTGATGCGCCTCCCCTCGACCGGGCAACGCGCCACAAGCATTAAAATATCTCAGTGCCGCAAAATGCAAACCATGAATGCTTCGGTACCATTCTAACGTTTGTTCAGTCATTAATTTAGTATGACCATAAACATTCGTTGGTCCAAGAGGTGCTTCTTCTGTTAATGGCTCATCACTAGATTGGTACACAGCCGCTGTAGATGAAAATACAAATTTTTTTATGCCTGCTTTAACTGCTGTTTCAATTAGGCTTAATGAATTTACAAAATTATTTCTGAAAAATTTCCCAGGCTCTTTCATACTTTCGCCTGCTTCAATAAATGCCGCAAAGTGCATAATGGCATCATATTTTTTTGAGGTTAAAGATTCTGCTAATGCGTGGCTATCATCTAACGAAGCGTGAATAAATTCTGCTTCTTTAGGGAGTGCCTGTTGGTGACCTGTCACCAGCGAGTCGTACACTGTTACTTTATGCCCTGCATTGATTAATGCTTCCGCTGTGGCAGAGCCAATATACCCTGCTCCGCCTGTTACAAAAAATATTCATTACATCTCCTATTCATTAATATCACACCCTCTCATAAGGGTGTGACAAGTAAGGTCTATTATAACGAAGTCAGATTAAAGATGTATTTATGGATTCCAAATGCTTATATACCATCTTAAATATTCTTCTAAATGAGCAGACCAATAAGATTCAGAATGGTCGCCTGTATAAAAATGAGATTCATGTAAATAATTGTTGCGCGTTAAAATTTCTTCAAATACTAAAATACTTTCTAATTCTCTGTCATTATCACCTGCATCTAACCACAAGCGCGGGCGGAACGCTTCGGGGATATTGTTGATCAGTTTTTCTAATGAGGATGCGTTTTCTTTGAAAATAGCAGGGGAATGTAAACCTAATGAGCCAAATAGGTTTGGGTATTGCAAGCCGAGTTGAATTGTCCAGCCGCCACCACGAGATAAACCACCTAACGAGCGATATTGCTTATCTGTTAGTGTTCGATATGTTGCATCAATATATGGAATTAATGAGTTGATTAATCTATCCCCAAAGCTCGCACCCGACGGCAAATTCCAAAATCTATCATCAGGGAAGACGATGATAAATGGGATGCTTTGGTTTGAGTGAATTAATGTATCGGCAATTTGAGGTATGCCTAATTTCACCCATTGGTCTTGTGTGTAGGTTTGCCCATGCAGTAAATATAAAACTGGGTACTTATGTTCAGTTAATTCATGATAACAAGGGGGAAGATAAATTAAAAACTCTTGTGGCGGGTTGGTTGTTGAAACAACGTCTTGTTTTATTTCGCCAGCTTGTGTTAAGCAAGTTAATGAAGTGGCAGTTGGCGTTGGTGGAATTGGGCTAGGCGTAAATGTAGCAGTGGCTGTAGGAGCTGGTGAAGTAGCAGTTGGGGGTAATGTCGCTGCTGATGGAGAGGAACAAGCAGAGGTTAAGAGTAGAGGCGTAAGAAATATCAGTGAAAAAATGGCTTGACGTATATTCATGCTTCGCATTATACTCGGCGGGCTAGAAGTGAAATATCGGGGCGTGGCGCAGTCCGGCTAGCGCGCTTGCTTTGGGAGCAAGAGGTCGAAGGTTCGAATCCTTTCGCCCCGACTGAATTAAAGACACACCTCATGAAATTGCATTTTCGTGATTGTGTCTTTTTCGTTTAAGGCTTGTGTTAAAATTAGGCAAAGGAAAAAACTATGGCAAAGAAAATTGATGGCATTATTGAAGCGGCTCGTTTTAAGAATGGGCAAATCCAATTTGTGCGTGTGTATGAAAGACGTGGCTTTACTTTTTCGGATTGGAAATTGTTAGACCGTAAAACTTTGGTTGAACGTTTGCAAAAAGGAAAAAATTTTATAACTGGTTCACGTGAAGAATTTAAAGCCAGTACGTTCAAAACTGAAAAGCCCGTTATACTTGTGAAAGAAAACGGAAATGAATATGTTGCAACACACCATGGTGCTAAACAAGATAGTTTGGAGAATGTTCCGTTTTTTTAGTTAATCGTCCTTTTAGTTAATTATGAAAATTATTGATAAAACTCCACTACAAGACCAAGCAGGAAATATTGATTTTATCTCCCGCATTCAAGGCACATTGAAATATGGCTTTAGTTGGTACCCTGAACTTAATGCGCAAAAAGTAGTAATTCCTCAACTAGAACGCTTGCTGGAAAAAGGCTTTGTGCTCATTCGCAACTTCACCTTGCCTGAAAGCCAAATTATGATTCCAATCATATTGATAGGTCCAGGTAGTATTTCTGTAATTTTAGCAACTCCAGTTAAAGGGCATTTTGAAGCAGTTGGCTCAGAATGGAATCAACTCATCAACAATAGTAGCCCAGTGCCTACTAAGCGAAATTTATTAGAATTAGTTTCAAAATTAACAATTGCTTTCCAAAAATATCTTGAGCGCAACAACATTCACATCAATGTGCCTGTTGAGCCGATTTTAATTGCTAGCGACCCCGGCGCGCAAATTGATTCGCTGCGCCCTGTGGCACGTGTGTTACGTAGCGATGCCATTAAAACTTTTGCCAGCACCTTATTGCAAGAACGCCCCGTCATGCGCCCAGAAGAAGTTTACGCACTAGCAGATAAAATTCTTGAACCTAAACCCCCAATAGATGAAACCCAAAACGCCTCTCCTGCCGACCTAACACCTGCTTCGCGCGCCCAAGCCATTTTCAATGCTTCAAACGAGTCAGCAAAAAGTGGTATTCCTGCTCACCTACGCGAATCCAGCCCTGCACGCCCACTGCCAACTTCTGCGCAAAAAAAATCTAGCAAATTAAGTAAAGCACAAATCATTCTGCTAGTAGCAATGACATTGATCGAATGTTGTGTCATCACTGCAGGTGTAATTGTATTATTTATATATTCGTAATATTTATTTACATTGAACACCCCATTTCTATCTATTATCATCCCTGCTTATAATGAAGAAAATCGCCTGCCTCGCACATTGCAACAGGTTTTTGAGTTTCTAGAACAACAAAATTTTTTATTTGAAATTATCGTTGTCGAAAATGGTAGTTCAGATCGTACATTTGATGTTGCTCAAGAATACGCCCAAACTCGTTCAAAAATAATTGTGTTAAGAGAAACTCAACGTGGCAAGGGCAATGCCGTTAAACGCGGTATGCTTAAAGCACAAGGTGAGTATCGCTTCATTTGCGATGCTGACCTTTCTATGCCTATTGAAGAAGTATTAAAATTTTTACCACCCAAACTCACTAACTTTGATATTGCCATTGGTTCACGTGAGGCGCCCGGCGCTATCCGATACAACGAGCCACCTTATCGCCACATCGGCGGACGGGCTATCAACCTCATCATTCGGCTTTTTATTCTTTCTGGTTTGCAAGATACTCAATGCGGTTTTAAATGCTTTCGCGCAGAAGTGGCTGAAAGCTTATTTCGTCAACAAACACTAACGGGTTGGTCTTTCGATATTGAAATTTTATACCTTGCCCGCCGAAAAAAATTACACGTCAAAGAAATCCCAATTGATTGGTATTACTTTGCAGATAGCAAAGTCAGCGCCATTCGTGATGCGCTCAAAATGATCAGCGATATTTTTCGTATTCACCTCAACGCCTTACAAGGCAAGTATGATCTCAACACCTGATTTATATTATGAAAAAAAAACTATGGTCAGCTTATACACACATTGCAGGCTTAGACGAAGCCGGGCGTGGTGCATTGGCTGGACCTGTTTGCGTTGGGGCAATCATCTTGCCCAAAGAAAGCCCGCATCTATTAAAAGATTTATATCAAGTTCAAGATTCAAAACAATTAACCCCCAAAAAAGACAGCAATTAATTCCGCTCATTAAAAAAATTGCCCTTACCTGGGGAATTGGCTTTTCCACAGCAGAAGAAATTGACCAGCTAGGCATTGTGCCTGCCACTCGGCTAGCCGCCAGCAGAGCAGTTGAAGCGTTGCACTTCATCCCCAATTTTTTATTAACCGATTTTCGCCTCGAACTTCCAGAGTTAGATACCCCACAAACTGCAATCGTCAAAGGCGACCAAAAATCATTAAGCATTGCTAGTGCCTCCATCCTTGCTAAAACAGCACGCGATGAAATTATGAGCAACCTAGATGAACAATTTCAAAAATACAACTTTGCAACCCATAAAGGTTATGGCACTTTCGCCCATCGCCAAAAAATACAGCAATTTGGATATTCATCCATTCATAGAAAAACATTTCAATTAAAAGAAAACTGACATGCTAATGGCATGTCAGTTTTTTGTACTATTATTTTTTCAAATACCCACCACCAGATAATTTACTCTCTGGTCGGCTAGAGCGCCAAGCATAATATCCCAACCCTGCACCACCTAGCAACAGCAACCCGCCAACAATCCCCAACAAAGTTGATTGCCCTCCACCTTCACCTTCGTCACCATCATCTACCAAAACTTCTGCTTGAGATTGTATGCCAAACGGCACCAAAGCAATATCGCCAGCCTTAACTTTCAGGGTAGTCACCAAGTTTGTTGTTGGGTTATAGTTTTCTGGAATACCCACCGAAATAGTGTAATCACCTTCAGGCACATCCTTAAAACAAATTCCTTGATACGCTGTAGCATCATTCGGGGCAATAGTCTCCTGCGAGCCAGAATATTCACCATTATTCTCAGTTAAACTAACAGCCCCGCCAGCCACAGCCAACTCCGTTTCCTCACGAACAGCATTCCCGTTCACATCATTAAACAACAACACACACACTTCTGTCGTACCAGATAGTGGCGTTGGCGTCGCAGTTGGCACACCAGCGGTCACAACAGCTTCAGGCGTAGCAGTAGCAGGTGCAACAATCCCAATCAACAACTCCTGCCCTTCCACTACCGTACAATTTTCATCCAACTTAGCATTTAACTGACGCAACTGCTCAACTGAAATTCTCATCAACAACGAAATGCGCACACAATTATCACCCGCTTGCACCACATAAATAATACGCCCATCAGCACCAGCAGTAGGTGTGGGAATTTCTTGTTGCAAACTTGGCGCCGCATTGGCTGGCAACCACAGACCAAACATCAACAAACAAATTAATAGCAATAAAATTAAAAATCGTTTTGGATTCATCGTGAAAATTATATCAGATTCAAATTGGTATAAAATAGATACTATGAAGACCCTCATTAAGCATGGAACTTGTGTTACCGCCACCGCTACATTTCAATCTGATATTTTGATTGAAGATGAAAAAATCACGCGCCTCGCCCCTGACCTTGAAATTGATTCTGACCTTCAAATTGATGCTTCGGGCAAACTGATTCTGCCAGGCGGTGTAGACCCACATGTGCATTTAGATTTACCAATGTTTAACACCGTTTCATCTGATGACCATTATACAGGTCACAAAGCCGCCGCGTTTGGTGGCACAACCACTTGCATGGATTTTGTAGTGCTAGAAAATGGGGATTTCTCTCAATCCGTTGATGTATGGATGCAAAAAGCACAAAAAGCCGCCATTGATTATTCCTTTCACATGAACCTCACTCAATTCAATGAAAAAATTGCCAAAGAAATTCCATCACTGATGAAGATGGGCATTCAAACGCTAAAAGTTTTCACTGCCTACAACGGAAGATTAAGACTTGATGATGGTAGTATTTTTCAAGCCTTAAGAATCGCCAGAGATAATGGCATGTTAGTCATGGCTCATTGTGAAAATGGAGATGTGATTGAAACATTAGTTAATGAAGCGATAAAAAATAATCACGTCACACCTGAATGGCACGCTTTGACTCGACCAGGCTGGGGAGCAGTAGAGGCTACATTGAGAGTAGCAAGCATGGCGGTAGAAACAGAAGCGTCTGCTTATATCGTTCACATGAACATGGCTGGTGAAGTTGATATGCTCAAATACATGCGTGAGCGTGGTGTCAAAGTGATGGGCGAAACTTGTCCGCAATATTTATTTTTCACGCTAGATAATCTTCGTCAACAAGATGGCGCGAAATGGATTTGTTCCCCACCGATGAGAAGTAAAGCAGATAACGAAAGACTATGGCAGGGATTGAGTGAAAATATTTTACAAACCGTTGGCACAGATCATTGCCCATTTTATTTTGATGGCACAAAACCAATTTTGTATGAAGGTGAAGCGATTGCTATTGCGGGGAAAGAATTGGGCAAACATGATTTTACAAAAATTCCAAATGGTTTACCAGGCATTCAAGATCGTTTACCAATTTTGTGGACGACTGGTGTGAACACAGGCAAGATAACAAAAAATCAATTTGTGGCATACACTTCTACGAACCCTGCAAAGATTTTTGGTTTGTATCCACAAAAAGGTGCGTTGATGGAAGGCTCTGATGCAGATATTGTCATTTGGGATGAAAATAAAAAAGTGAAATATGGTGTGGCGATGTCACATCAACGAACAGATTACAATTTATACGAAGGCTGGGAATTGACAGGCTATCCCGAAAAAGTTTTTCTGCGTGGAAAATTAATTGTGGATGGAAATGAATGGAAAGGCAAACGCGGTGACGGAAAGTTTCTGAAAAGAAATGTTGGTGAAGTTTTATAAACTGCGGTGGTCGAGTAGCCCTGAGCGCGTCGTGTTGAGTTTATCGAAACATTCGTTGCGAAGGGCGTATCGAGACCACAACCAAAAGGAATATCTATGTCAAAACAACAACTGCCCGTCATTCATTGTGATGCCTTAGTCGTCCATTGCATGGATTATCGCTTACAAAAATTTATTCAGCCATGGATTACAGTTCGTTTTGGCTATGATAATTTCGATATCATCTCTTTAGCAGGCGCCGTGCATGATTACGAAATGATTTTGAAATATGTGCAAATGGCTGTGCAAATTCATAACATTGGAACAGTGTGCTTAATCAACCATGAAGATTGTCGCTCCTACGGCAAAGAAGGCACATACAAACGTCACAAACACGATTTGCAAGATGCCCAAAATAAAATCAAAGCCTTATTTCCACATCTAAAAGTCGAAACATTTTTCTTGCATTTAGATGGCACGTTTGAACCAATTTCGTAAAATTTATCGCTATGTTAATTTGAGAAAATGAGAAACCCCGAAGGGTGACAAGATTATAGTTTTTTGTTATTGAAAACAAAATCCCGAGCGTTGTATTGAGCTTGTCGAAATAGATGATATAGATTTGGAGGCGCAATGGCAAATACATATTCGCAGATTTATATTCAAGTTGTTTTTGCTGTGCAAGGTAGGCAAAACCTGCTCCAAAAAGAATGGCGCGCAGATGTTTTCAAATATATGGCAGGGATAATAAAAAATAAAGGTCAAAAACCAATTATTGTAAACGGCGTAGATGACCATGTTCATACTTTCATCGGATTAAAACCTGCAATAGCATTATCAGATTTGATACGAGATGTAAAAAATAATTCCACAAATTTTATTAATCAGAATCATTGGGTAAAAGGAAAATTCAGTTGGCAAGAAGGTTATGGGGCGTTTTCTTATAGTCATTCACAAATTGAAAATGTTTATAACTATATTTTGAATCAAGAAACACATCATGCCAAACAAACTTTCAAAGATGAATATTTAGAATTGCTAAAAAAGTTTGACATTGAATATGATGAAAAAATTTGTATTTGAGTGGGTAAAATAAAAGTGATAAAATCCAAACAATAAACCAAAGGACGCCTTGGGGGAGCACCGAGCCTTTGGGATAAATCTTTTCGCACGGAGAATTAAATATGCCACGTCGTTCACTTGCTCGTCTTTACAAAGACGAGTTCGCAAACTATTCGCTTGCCAAATTTCAACAAGACCTACTAGCAGGTTTCACTGTTGCCGCAGTTGCATTACCACTTGCTTTAGCATTTGGTGTTGCATCGGGCGCAACCGCCGCCGCAGGCTTAGTCACCGCTATATTAGCAGGAACAATTATCGGCTCGTTAGGAGGCGCACCGTATCAAATCAGCGGACCCACTGGAGCCATGTCTGCTGTATTAATCGTTTTAGTCAATCGTTATGGTCTCGAAGGAATTTGGATTGCAGGCATACTTTCAGGTTTACTTTTATTCATCATCGGCGTTTTACGTTTGGGACGATTCATCGCCTTCATTCCATCGGCAGTCATCAGTGGTTTTACATCGGGCATTGCATTAATTATTTTCATTGGGCAAATTGATAATTTTTTTGGAATCAAAACACCTGCTGTTGAAACTGCCGCACAAAAATTAATGGGATATTTTTCGACATCATTTCAAATTGATTTTCATTCTTTGATACTTGGCATGGTTGTAATTTTGACAATGATTTTTATGCCTGCAAAATGGAATGCGAAATTTCCATCATCATTACTTGGAATTATTCTTGCTACGCTTCTTAACTACGCTTTGAGTTGGTCTGCTCCATCAATCGGACTCATACCCCAAACTTTGATTTTGCAAGAGCGACTCACTTTTGCAAATATTCCTTGGAGCAACCTCAATGATTTTCTAGCACCCACTTTAACCATCACTGCTTTAGGTGCAGTGGAATCTTTATTGTGTGGTGCAGTTGGTTCAAATATGACAGGTGTGCGTTTACAAGCCAATCAAGAATTAATTGCACAAGGCATTGGCAATATGTTAATTCCATTTTTCGGTGGAGTTCCAGCCACAGCCGCCATTGCTCGTTCTAGTGTAGGAATCAATGCAGGCGGGCAGACTCGTTTAGTAAGTGTGATTCACGCAATTGGATTATTACTGTCTATCTTTTTATTAACGTCTTTTATGGAAAAAATTCCACTGGCGGCATTGGCTGGTGTGTTAATGGTCACAGCCGCGCGGATGAGTGAATGGCACGCTATTAAATTTATGTTTGGCAAACGCTTCAAAACAGATATGATCGCTTTCATTATCACCATGATTGCAACTGTGGTTTTAGATTTAACGCAAGCCATTTTGATTGGTTCATTTTTAGCAGGTGCAGTTTTCTTAAACAAAATCGCCAACATGGAAATCAATGTGCAAAAAGTGGATGTTGAACGATTAAAACAAAGAGGTATTCAAACACAAGGTAAATGTCAGCATGTGAAAGTTGCCTTTATCACAGGTCCATTATTTTTCGCGGCAACAGGTCAATTCAACGAAGCCTTTGCAGATTTGCGAAATACTCATGCGCTCATTCTGTCTATGCGTGGTGTATCATTAATTGATACGGCTGGGCTAGAAGCCATCCAGCGTTTATCTGAAAAAATTCATCAGCAAAATGGAAAGTTAATGTTGGCAGGTGTTAACGAAAACGTAAAAC
The DNA here is from genome assembly GCA_001567105.1 of Chloroflexi bacterium OLB14. GTDB lineage: Bacteria > Chloroflexota > Anaerolineae > Anaerolineales > Villigracilaceae > Villigracilis. The sequence goes on along the minus strand of LMZR01000072.1, from coordinate 18,070 downwards.
AAATGTTATCGCGTGGCGGATTGGTGCAAACCATTGGCGAAGAAAATTTTTTTCTGGTCTAGCGACCAAGCCATTGTAGAAGCCGAAAAGCGAGGTTGTGTTCATTGCGCACAATCTTGATGAGATGAAAATAATCAGGCTGATGGAGCATAACCAAACATCCCCTAAAAAAGAAGCGAAGTTGAAATATAATCAAACCTATCAGGAGAAAAAAATCATGGAAAGAAAATCATCATCTCTTACTCGTTGGTTAAATGTTATTTGGTTACTGGCTTCGCAAACAACAGGCTTAGCAATGGTTTTTGCGCCTATGATGGTACTCATAGGTTTCAGCGGTTTAGGAAAACAAGATGCGGACCCAACCATGTTTAATATTTTGCTCTTGATGGGTTACATCATGCCGCTTGTGTTTATTGGTTTAGCCATTTGGGCATGGGTTTCTTTTTTCAAACATAAAGATACTAAAGCCGCATTACTTGCACTAGCGAGCTTACTTCCAGGTGTCATCATATTATTTGGAATGAAATTATACGCACCTTAATTTTGATTCAATAACTCTTTCGTGCGTGGATGATCCGCATAAACGCCACGATATGATTCAGGTAACATAGATGCAATTTGACACATAATTTCATCGGTGGCTTGTTGCATCGCTTCTTCTCTACCCTTTCCACTTGGTATTTGAATCTGCATCTCTTTGCCTACTTTTATTTTGATTTTTGATTTGCGAAATTTTTTGAGATTTGCAATCACACCTGCATCTTCCGTCCCTGTTAACGCCACTGGAATAACTGGATAACCACTTTTGCTAGCAAGAAATGCCACGCCCATTTTCCTTTTTGAAGCGATGCTGTTTTTGAGCGTGTACCTTCTGGGGCAATCACCATCAGCCCGCCTTTTTTTCATTCTGACTAAAATTTCACGCAATGCCGCAAAATCGGCTTCAAAACGATTTAACCAAATTGCGTCTACGGCTCTGCCGATAGCACCAAATAAAAAGTGGTCTTTATATTTTTCAGCCACAGCCATGATAATATCTTCTCTATCAACCACGCATAATAAAGCGGCGGTATCTAAACGCCCTAAATGATTCGAGGCTGCCAAAATATTGCCTGTCGGCATATAGTCTAAGCCTTCTACTTCAATATCAGCAATGATGTTCATAAATAAAACGAACAATCGAACGGAAAGTTTTAAACTTCATTCAATAATTCCTTCAAGCGGGGATGTTCTGCATAATATCCGCGGTTATGTTCAGGAAGCATAACCGCCACCCGACACATAATTTCATCGGTATATTGCTTCAATGCTTCTTCACGTTTATCACGCGGAATGGGCGGAAGTGTAAAAGATTTTCCACCAATTAATTTGATTTTTGTTCTACGAAATTTTTTGAGGTTAGAAACTAAAATTCTATCTTCCGAACCAATAATCGCTACTGGCACAATAGGGAAACCTGCTTTAACAGCCATATAGGTTACACCTGGCTTTCCTTCTGCCATTTTTTCGTCACGCGCGCGCGTGCCTTCTGGAGCGATCACTAAGGTTTGTCCGCTTTCCATGCGCCGAATCACTTCACGCAAAGCTTTCAAATCGGCATTATATCTATCTACAAACACAAAATTAAAATATTTTCCCAGCCAACGCCAAAGTGGATTCTTCTGCCATTTTTCGGCTATCAAAAGAAATAAATCATAATCATTTAATGCATATAAAGCCAAAGGAACATCTAAAAAACCTAAGTGATTTGTTGCAATCACAAAGCCGCCTTGTTTGGGTAAATTTTCGTATCCACTTCTTTCAACATCTGCGATTAAATTGATAATTACTTGAATTATTCCAAATAAAAAATTTTTCATGGGCAATATTTTACTAGACATTCAAAAACAAAAACACCTTGCTTCTTCAGCAAGGTGTTTCATAGCAATAAAACTTTAGCCCCAAATATATTCTGAAGTTGTTTTATGATGAATTTTCTGGCTAACGCCATAAGAATTAAACATCTGCACAAAAATATCAAAATCTGCAGGTGTCATTTCCATAATTTGAAACCAACATTATAGATTGTTGGATCATAAGGGTCTTTACGGCACCAGCGTGTTCGCGCAGAAAAAGTAATATAACTCTTCGCCGAGATTTCGCCAGTATGGTCAATCCGTAAATCAAACAATTCACCTACAGCAATAGGCTTATCGCTTTCTAAGCGAAAACCACCCGAGCTAATATCGCCTAATTGCCCCATTAAATCGCCCGTGCGCTCATTCATTACACGCATATAATAGGAAAAATTTTTCGTTCTAATTTACGCTTTTCATTAACCATATTGATCTCCTTACAAAAATGAAAGGCTGATGAGTAGTATATAACACTAGCTCATGTAATAAAAAAAATATAATGAATTTGTAACGAATCAGGTATTTTGTAAAATACGATTAACCATCCTTACCTACCAAATAATCTACTACTTCTGCCCGCTTCAACATAGATTGAGAGTTGGTTCTGCACCTAAAATTTTGTTCTAGCTTCAGCCTCCTATATCCCCCAACTGATGGGATTGTATTTTTCGTAACCTATTGTTATGCTTATCTAAAAATGTTAAGGAGCAAACATGCGTAACTATATTCTCAGTTTCACTATCTTATTAACTTTACTTATATCAGCTTGCAAATCAGAAGGTGTCACCTATACACCGCCAGTTCTGGAAGGTGAATGGATAGTGAGTATGACGCAAACTGGTGGCATTGCAGGTATAAATCGTCATATAGAAATTAAATCAGATGGAAACTACACAATTCGTTCTCAAAATAATAACGAAGAACAAAAAGCTAAATTATCAAGTGATAGATTAGAAAAATTAAAAGAATTAATCGCCACGCTAGAAGTTAAGAATCCACAAGCCATCGCAGTCTGTGCTGATTGTTTCTTATATACAATTGAAATTCAAACTGGTGGCAAAAAAATGATATTCGAATTTGACGATATTACGTTACCCGATTCTGGCGCAGGTGATTTGGTTATGTTTTTACAAAAGTTATTTGAATAATAAATTCTAGGATTTCCGAAGCCTTAAAGACTTCGGAAGCCTTAGCGAATATTATGAATCAAAACGAATGGCTCGAAAAATATTTTGAGAAAGTTGCAAACTCATCGGGGGAGGGTCAAGAGGCAGTGAGGTTTGTGAAACAGAATCAAGTAAAAGTCGGGTTGAAGCGGGCGCGGAAAAGCGTGGGCGCATTTTGGACGACATCACGAAATTTTTATCTTAATACACATTATTACTCAATGGAATCAGCGCTTGAAAATCCGCGTGCATGGACTTTGTTTGTGCATGAAGTTCATCATCTAAAACAAGGTTTCAAAACTGCCATGTCAGTTTATGGTGAGTTGGAAGCATGGCAAATTGAATTTCGTTTACTCAAAAAATTAACTGACAAAATTTTGAAACCAGAATTGGAAGAGTTATTAACCCTGCCAGTAAATTTTGAGCGAGATAATTTACGCCGTGCTAGAAAATTGATGACAAAGTTTGCTGGCTTTTGGTACATGGCATGGATTTTGCCTTTGTACCCGATTGATAAAGAAATTAAATTTTTGTTTACACGAAAAATGTCATAATTATCACAAACGAAAATTTGTTTCAGGAATAGATGTTCGATTATTAGAGTTTCAAAATTGTTGGGAATTTCTAATGTATTAATTTTTTTTTGATGTATGATGATATTGAAAACCCGATAAAGGAGGTTGCGATGGATACACCACCTGAAATGTTTGGGGCAGGAAAAAGCGGAACGCCATAAGCTGGTAAAACTTCCAGACGTGCATTCTACGAAAAGAGATGCGTTAATTCGCTTTGTCACCTGCTTACATAGAAATATTTTTAAACGGATGAGTTAAACTCATCCGTTCTTATTTAATAGATTTCATCGCCTTGCTCATTCTATTCAAACCTTCTTGCAACAATGCTCGCGATGTACCGAAATTAATCCGCAAGTGACTTGCGCCATCTTTACCGAAAATGTTTCCATCACTTAATGCAACTTTGGCATTCTCCAGAAAAAATTCATATGGCTTCTCGATTCCAGTTTCAGTGAAATCTAACCAGCCTAAATAGGTGGCATCTGGAATTGTGGTTTTGACGTTGGGCATATTTTTGGTGACATACTCTACAAGAAAATTTCGATTGGCAGTTAAATAACGATTTAATTCTTTCAACCAACTATCACATACACCTGAAAATGCTGTTTTCGATGCATGTAAACCTGCGCTACCTACATGCAAGCCTAAACGATGTACTTCTTTTTCAAAAACAGTTCGCAATTCCTTGTTAGGGATAATAGCAAACGCACAGAAAAAGCCAGGTACATTAAAAGTTTTGGATGCTGCAATTAAAGTAATTGTATTTTTTTCTATTTCTTTTGAAAGTTTAGCAATCGGTGTGAATTTATTTTTATCTAACAATAACTCAGAATGAATTTCATCTGACACAATAATTACTTTGTGTTTTATACATATCTCAGCCATGCGGATTAATTCTCGCCTGCTGAAGATAATCCCCAATGGGTTATGTGGATTACATAATAAAAATATTTTTGTCTTCTTTATTTGTTTTTCAAATGTAACCCAATCAATTTCATAAGAGATGATATTACCTTTTACTTTTTTTATAAAAGGAATATCCACTTGTGGCACACTGGCATTATTTTTTACTTCGTGAAATCCATTGTAAACAGGGGTTTGAACAGCAAGTCCTTTTTTATCAGAGCAAAATACCCTTGCCGCTACATTAATCCCACTCATTACGCCTGGAACAGCAATCACGGCTTCATGGCTTATTTTCCATTTATATAAATCATTCATCCGTTTTGCTACAGTTTCATATAAAACTTTGCCAGGCAATTCGTATCCTAACACGCCATGCTCTAATAATTTTTGTAAAGAATCTAAAATTGGTTTTGGCGCAGGGAAATCCATATCGGCTACCCACATCGGCAACACATCTTTTGGATACCATGTCCATTTGGTCAGGTTAAAATTTTTTCTGCGGTTAGGGGTGATGTTGAAGTTTGTCATATTCTCTCGAATCGGTGGTCGAGTAGGCGGCGGGTCTCGGTACGGACTTCGTCCTACTCGACCATCGCCGCCGTATCGAGACCATATTATTTTTTATATGCCACAATCATGCCATCGCGCATTGGCACAAGCGACACAATCCAATCTTTATCTTTTGTAATTTGTTTTGTAAATTCACGCACGCCTTTGGTTGCAGGGGATCTATCTCTTTTGTTGAAAATATCTCCATGCCACAACATATTATCAATAATCAAAATGCCACCCTTACGCAATTTAGATTTGATGACAGGCAACGATGCAGGATATTGTTCTTTATCAATATCATTGAAGATGATGTCAAATGGACCTTTTGTTTTCTTTAGAGCGGTGACTGCTTCCGACATGTGAAATTTAACGTACTTATCGCTTCCTAACTTGACTAAATGCTGTTTCGCCATCTGCGACAGTTCCTCATCCCAAACTGTGTGATGCACAACACCACCACCATTTTCCCTTATGGCTTTGGCAAACCAAGCAGTGGAATATCCATAGCCCGAGCCGAGTTCAAAAATAGATTTGGCTTTTATCATGCGTGCTAGTTGATAGATGTAATATCCGCAACTTGTGCCGATAATCGGAAAACCATAGTTTTCAGCGTAGTCTTCCATTTTCTTTAATTCTTTTTCGCGTGGTGGAACAAGTGAGGTTAAATATTCTTGTGTGGCTGTGTAGGTTAATAAATTTTTTGGCATACGAGTCTCCTATTGGCAGTGCAAGATAAATCTTGCAGTACTTAATTTTACATCAGTAAATTACAAATTACAGGAGATTGCTTCGGAGGAAGTGTAAGAGCCTCCTCGCAATGACATAGGCAGATGAAACAGAATCAAGCCAACCCGAAGTCGTGAAGCGTGGCGGAGAGTAGGCTTAAGTCTGCTCTCCGAATCTTTAATTTGCTGATAGAATAATCCAATCAAATTTGAAGGATCCCGCTCTGAATGAAATATAACTTTCGGCTTTTTTGGCGAACGTTCTACCGCTCTTTTTTTGACAATAAAAACACAACTGCCCGCCTCACTCGAAAACGATTTTTTTTCTTAATAATTTTTTACAGCGTTTGGCCCCTTGGGGCTTTGATGCATTGGTTTTTCTTTTGGCTTGATGATGTTTTGTTCCCTGCTTATAAACAACAGGTGATTGAGAAGCCTTTATTTATTTTAGGCAACTTAAGAAGTGGCTCAACATTTTTACAGCGTTTGCTTTCACGCGATGAGCAAACATTTACCAGTTTAACAACATGGGATATTTATTTAACGCCATCGGTGACGCAAAAGAAAATTACGCAACTCGTTTCGCGTTTTGATAAAAAATTTTTAAACAGCACTTTGCATAAATGGTTATATGCTTTTGATAAAGCCACGTTGGGGAAATTGAAAATTCATCCGATTTCATTTTTCAAGCCTGAAGAAGATGAAAATATTCATTTACATATTTGGGACGGGTACTTTGTGTTTTTCTTGTTCCCATTTGCAGATGAGTTTCCGAATTATCAACATTTTGATGAAGCCTTAGCCCCTGAACATAAAAAGCGGATTATGACGTTTTATAAATCTATGTTGCAGAGGCACATGTATGCTAATAAAGGTAAAAAATATTTTGTAGCCAAGAACCCAGCCTTTAGCCCGAAGATTGAAACATTAGCAGAATTTTTCCCTGATGCTCGTATTTTGTATTTGGCTCGCAACCCATTAGATATGTTGCCTTCAACTATTTCATGGATTAATTATGCCCGCCGTCAATTTACTGACCCTGGTGATGGATATTTTTACCTTGATGAAATTTTAGATATGACGCAACATTGGTATCGTCATCCGCTCAAGTATTTGGATGCGCATCCATCTCCGCGCCATTTGATTGTGAGCTATGACGAATTGATTCAACGCCCTGAAAAAGTGATTCGTGGATTTTATGAGCAGTTTGGTTATCCAAACCAGCCAGGCTTACCCATTATCATTGACCAAGCTGTGAAAGAGACGATGGCTTTCAAAAGTGATCATTCGTATGATTTAGAAGAAATGGGTTTTACCCGTGAGCAAATTGTGGAAACTTATAAAGATATTTTTGAACGCTTTGCGTTTGATACCAGAGAAGATTTAATCCCCGTTGCTCAAATTGAGTTGGATATGTGATTCGGACGATAGACCGTAGACGATGGACGATAGAAGAGACCTTGAAATTAATTTCAAGGTCTCTTTACTATTACTTGCTTGTCTTTCGTTTTGTAGTTGTTTTCTTTGCTACTGTTTTTTTTGTAGCAGTTTTCTTCTTGACTATAGGCTCATCTTCCTCTTCCACATCTCCTACATTTTCCTCCTCTTCTATTTCAGGCGGGGCAGAGGTTGTACGAGTGCGCGTTGTGAAAGTGGGTTTCTTTTCCACTGGTTTGATAAAGTATTCTTCTTCCCAATTTTCAAGAGCAGGAATGTGTAATTTTCCATTACGCGCTAAGAATAAAACCAAGCCTGCAATGCCCATTAAGAAAGCAACAGCCATTGTATAGGAAATAAATGAGTCGCCGATGCGAGGTTGGTCAGGGCGGAAAAATTCAATAAAGGTACGAATAAATCCAGCAGACATTAACCACAAACTAAAAGCAGTGCCAGGCTTTTCGTGTTCATCTTTGCGAACGTACCAAGCAATAAAAAGGAAAGCTAAAATGTTGAGAATCATCTCATAAGCAAAAGTCGGGTGGAAGCGAGTTGCTTCATCTAAACTAGCAAATTGCGGGAGGCGATGATCAAGGCTAATTGGAATGCCCCACGGTAAAGTGGTTGGGGGGCCATATAATTCCTGATTGATAAAATTTCCTAATCTACCTACTGCCTGCCCTAGCAATGCTACAGGCGCAACTGCATCCATAAATAACCAAACATCATAACCTTTGCGCTTGAGATAAATAACTAAAGCTAAACCACCAAATAACAAACCGCCAAAAAAGTGAATACCTGCAATCGGTGGACGAATGATAGATAGCGGATCTTCAATAAAAGTACGATTCCCGCCTAAAGTCGCATTCACAACATACCAAAGCCTTGCACCAAGTATACCGATTATCACGGGTCCAATCATGCATCCATTAATACTTCGCCATTTTCGCCGCGGCGACGAACTTCACGCTCTGCTACCCATGCCCCAATAATCACACCTGTCATAACGATTAATCCATACCATGTGAGAGTAATGGGAATATTGAAAAACTTGAAACTTGTAATGATGGGATTTATATCCATTCTTTAATTACCTCTGATTAAATTTCAAAAATTATATCACCCTCAAAATATTCCAGTAAAAAGAAACTAGGTCATGCTATGCGGGTTTTCTTTTACAAAGCCCCATTGACAGAAAATTCCTCAATTGTTACAATTTATACTATATGTGAAAAATATCACAAAGGAGATAAGTGTATGGATATAGTCACCCTCTCAAGACTGCAATTTGGTCTTACCACTGTTTATCACTTTTTATTTGTACCACTCACCTTGGGGCTTTCTTGGTTTGTAGCGTATTTTCAAACTCGCTATTATCAAACCCGAGATGAAGACTTTCGAAAATTAGCAAAATTTTGGGGCAAACTTTTCCTGATTAACTTCGCCATCGGTGTAGTAACAGGCATTGTACAAGAATTTCAATTTGGCATGAACTGGTCTGAATATTCGCGCTATGTCGGCGATATTTTCGGCGCGCCTCTGGCAATTGAAGCATTAATGGCTTTCTTCATGGAATCAACCTTTTTAGGGATTTGGATTTTTGGCGAAAATAAGATTCCTGAAAAAGCGCATCTTGCATCCATTTGGCTGGTTGCTATTGGTTCAAATTTATCTGCCCTTTGGATTTTGCTCGCCAACGGTTGGATGCAACACCCCGTCGGCTATGTGATTAACGAAGTTAACGGACGCGCTGAATTAGTAGATTTCTTTGCCTTAGCAACGAACCCCAAAGGTTGGTTATTTTTCTGGCACACCATTGCGGCTGGCTTCACAGCAGCCAGTTTCTTAATTCTAGGCGTTAGCGCATATCACATTTTCAGAAAACAAAATGTGAAACTCTTCAAAATTTCATTTCACACTGCAAGCATTGTTGGGCTAATTGCCAGCACATTGGTTTTCTTTGGCGGTCACACCAATGGACAGTTCATGTACGAAACGCAACCAATGAAATTTGCCGCCATTGAAGCACATTGGGAGACCTCATCCGCCGCACCATTTTCAATCATCACCATTGGAGATTTAAGCGGCAAACAAGAAATTTGGTCACTTCGCATTCCATATGTATTAAGTTTCTTGGCATGTAACAACTTCACTTGCGAAGTTAAAGGCACAGATGATATTCAAGCAGAGTACGAAGCCTTATACGGACCTGGTGATTATGTGCCGCTAATTGTTGTCACCTATTGGGCATTTCGCATCATGATGACAATTGGCTTGCTGATGATGGCACTAACAGCATTATTCTTGTTAGCAACACGCGGAAAATATGAAAACGCCAAATGGATGAAATGGGTACCGTGGGTTATTGCATTGCCATACTTAGCCAACTCCAGTGGATGGATTTTGACCGAAATGGGTCGCCAACCATGGCTTGTGCAAGGGCTATTAAAAGTAGAAGATGGCGTTTCGCCAAACCTCACCGTAGTAGATTTATGGATTTCGATCATCGGCTACACCCTTGTCTACGGCGCTTTAGCAGTGGCTATGGTGTATTTGATGAAAAAATATATCAAAGCAGGTCCAGATGCCGCCCTGCACGAATCAGTAGATGTTGCCCCAACTTTAGTTGGCTCACAAGAATAATACGGAGGAAGCTATGTCTTATGAATTATTACAAACAATCTGGTTTATCCTAATAGCCGTTCTTTGGATTGTATTCTTCATCCTTGAAGGCTTTGACTTTGGCGTAGGCATGTTATTACCCTTCCTCGGCAAAAAAGATGAAGAACGCCGCGCCATCATTAACGCAATTGGACCCACGTGGGATGGCAATGAAGTTTGGCTACTCACAGCAGGCGGCGCCACTTTTGCCGCATTCCCCCACTGGTACGCCACCATGTTCAGCGGATTTTATCTAGCCTTATTTTTGCTAGTAATTGGGTTGATTATTCGCGGTATTTCATTTGAGTATCGTTCTAAAGATGCAAATCCTAAATGGAGGCATACTTTCGACTGGATGATATCCATTGGCTCATTTATATGCGCCTTGCTACTTGGCACCGCATTCACCAATTTAGCACATGGTCTGCCCATCAACGCAGATATGATATACACAGGTAATTTATTTACATTACTCAATCCATATAGCCTGCTCGGCGGCGTGACTATGGTTGCCGTATTCTTACTTTACGGCGCAACCTTCCTAACCCTCAAACTTGAAGGTGAATTAAGAGAACGTGCGCGCGAATTTTCAAAAAATCTTTACGTGCTTGCCGCTATTGTTGTAGTTTTGTTAGCCTTCTTCACCTACACTTCAACAGACATTACAACAAAAATTGGCATCAACCCAGGCTTCACGCCACTAGCAACCATCGTTGTAATTTTAGTGACTACCTTCTTCATCAATCGCAAGATGGAAGGCTGGGCATTTCTCAGCGTAGCAACACACATCTTATTAACTCAAGTTTCATTCTTCACCTTAATGTTCCCACGTGTGATGATTTCAAACTTAAATCCCGAATGGTCACTAACAATTTACAACGCCTCTTCATCACAATACACCTTAGGCGTCATGTCCATCGTTGCACTAATTTTTGTACCAATCATCTTAGCCTATCAAGGCTGGGCGTATTACATCTTCCGCAAACGCATCAGCACCGATAAAAAGACGCTCGTTTATTAAGTCAGTAAAATTGCAGGTCAGAAGGTTTAGAATCTTCTGACCTGCAACCTTTGACTTGCAACCCGAATCATGCACCGCAGACTCCTAACGCTCACCCGCGGCTCACACTTCTATTTGACATTAACGATTCTTTCCGGGCTGATAGCGGGTTTGCTGACCATTTGGCAAGCTCATCTCCTCAGCAGTGTGATTAACAATGTCTTCTTGGAAAAGCAAACACTTAACCAAGTAATGACCTTGTTGATTTTTATTTTAATTGCCATCAGCGGACGTGCTTTCTTATCATGGTTAAGTGAAGTCTCTGCCAATGCGGTTGCAGTCAAAATCAAAACAGATTTACGCAACAAACTTTTTGCACACATTCTTAAACTTGGACCCGCCTACTCGCGAAGTCAACGCACAGGGGAACTGACAACAGCCGCAGTTGAAGGGATTGAAGCGTTAGACGCATATTTCAGTCAATATCTGCCACAGTTAGTCATCACAGCCTTAGTTCCCATATCAATATTAATTTTCGTCTTCCCCATTGATTTATTAACAGGCTTCGTCTTCTTAATCACCGCACCATTGATTCCGTTCTTTATGATTATCATCGGCAAAGGCGCGGAGATCGTCACAAAAAGACAATACGACACTTTGCAATTATTAAGCGCCCATTTTTTAGACAGTTTACAAGGGCTAACCACGCTTAAACTTTTTGGGCAATCCAAAGGGCAAGCAAAAAATATTGCCCAAATCAGCGAACAATATCGTGATACAACCTTCAAAGTATTACGGATCACATTTTTATCAGCCCTTGCGCTGGAATTACTCGCCACCATCAGCACAGCCGTCGTTGCCGTTGAAATTGGCTTTCGGTTGCTATACGGCTACATGGATTTTCAACCCGCATTATTTTTATTAATCCTCGCGCCAGAGTTTTACATGCCCCTGCGTGCTTTAGGCGCAAAATTTCACGCAGGCATGAATGGCACAACTGCCGCAAAAAAGATTTATGAAATTTTAGATATACCCAGTACCGATATTCAACCTTCAAAACTTGAAGAACAAATATCAAATATCAAATTATCAAATATCTCTTTCACTTACCCTAACGAATCAAGCCCCGCCTTACAAAACATAAACCTAACCATCAACACTGGTCAACATATTGCACTCGTTGGAAAAACAGGCTCAGGGAAATCAACTCTCGTAAATCTTTTACTTGGCTTCATTCAACCAACCGCAGGAAACCTTCGACCTTCCACTTTCGACCTTCAACCAAATATTGCTTGGGTTCCTCAAAAGCCACATCTCTTTCACGACACAATTGCAAACAATATTCGTCTTGGCAAAGCAAACGCAACCCACGCAGAAATTATCCAAGCCGCAAAATCTGCACAATTACATAACTTCATTGAATCACTGCCTGAAAAATATGAAACGGTCATTGGCGAAAACGCCTCACGCCTCTCCAGCGGACAAGCCCAACGCCTCGCCTTAGCCCGAGCATTCCTCAAAGATGCCCCTATTTTGATTCTCGATGAACCCACATCAAGCCTAGACCCTGAAACTGAAGCGTTGCTTGAAGAATCAACAAAAAAATTTAATGCAAGGCAAAACCGTCATCACCATTGCACATCGCCTCAATACAATTTTCCAAGCAGACCAAATCATCGTCTTAGATCAAGGCAAAATTATCGAGCAAGGTAAGCATGATGAATTGATAAAACAAAACGGTTTATATGCAAAGATGGTGAAAACTTATCAAGTCGAAAGTTACAAGTTGCAAGTTGAAAAATTCCAATCAAAAAAATTATTGCAAGAGCCTTCAACCTTCAAACTTCAACCTTCAAGCCAAAAAGAAGCGTCACATCTGCCCACCACATTCCGCCTTCTCCAATTTCTCAAAGGCAATTGGCATCGTGTTGCATTTTCAATTTTATTAAGTTTCATCACCATCGGCTCCAGTGTTGCATTAATGGGAACATCCGCTTGGCTAATTTCAACTGCCGCCATCGCCACCTCCGTTATTGATCTCGGCGTATCAACCGTTGGCACAAGATTTTTTGGAATCACACGCGCACTTTCTCGTTACTTCGAGCGTCTCGTTGCACATGATGTCACCTTTCGTTTGCTAGCAAAATTTCGCATCTGGTTTTATGAAAAACTCGAACCCCTAGCACCTGCCCGCTTAATGAATTTTCGCGCAGGTGATTTACTCTCACGCATCATCGGCGATATAGAAACATTGGAAAATTTTTATGTGCGAGTCATTTCTCCTCCTTTGACTGCTATCGTTGTTGGATTTTTTACTGCCATCTTCCTCGCCTCTTTCTACCCGCTACTTGCTCCTGTCTATTTGATATTTTTTCTCAGCCTCGGCTTAATTCTCCCTTGGCTAACACAACTTATCAGCCGTAAATCTTCCGAGCAAACAATTAACATTCGAGCAAACTTGCACACTCAACTTGTTGATAGCATTCAAGGTATTGCAGATTTACTCGCCTACGGCAGAGCAGATGAAAGAATAAATAAAATTTCAGTTCATGCCAAAGAATATGGCGATGCCCAAAAACATCTATCGTTGATTACAGGTATCGGCGCAGGTTTATCCACTTTGTTAACCAACCTCGCTTTATGGACAATTTTATTTTTGTGCATTCCTCAGGTCACTTCAGGGAATTTAGCGGGACCGATGCTGGCTTCATTAACTTTATTAACTTTCGCATCCTTTGAAGCAGTAACACCACTTCCGCTTGCCTCTCAGGCGTGGAATGCCTCTCGTGAAGCCGCAAAAAGATTATTTGAAGTTGTAGATACACAGCCTGAAATTAATGAGCAAAGAACAACTATCAGTCATCAGTCATCATCTACAAATTACGATTTACAAGTTAAAGATTTATCTTTTACTTACCCATCTCAAGCCCTTCCTGCACTTCAACATGTGACCTTCAACCTTCCAGCGCTAACCTCAATTGCTATCGTTGGACCAAGTGGCGCGGGCAAAAGCACAATTGCAAATCTAATTCTACGCTTTTGGGATTATCAAGTAGGAGAAATCAGTTTGGGCGGGGTAAATGTCAAAGAGCAGAATCAAGATGAAGTCAGGCAAAGATGCGGGTATGTATCTCAGCATACATATTTCTTTAATACATCTATTTATGAAAATTTGAGATTCGCGAGAAAAAAAGTCACAAAAGAAGAAATTGAATCGGCATGTAAATCTGCACAGATTCATGATTTTATTTTGAGTTTGCCCAAAGGTTACGACACAATGATTGGCGAACAAGGTTTGCGGCTTTCTGGCGGAGAACGCCAACGCTTAGCCATTGCTCGTGCATTAATAAAAGATGCACCTGTTTTGATTTTGGATGAACCCACTGCAAATTTAGACCCTTTGACCGAACAAGAAGTTTTGAAAACATTGTTTGCGGTGATGAAACAAAAAACATCTTTATTAATTACGCATCGCTTAATTGGTTTAGAAAATGTGAATGAAATTTTAGTTATGAATCATGGTCGAATAATTGAATCTGGTACTCATCAAGAATTAATTGGAAGAGATAGTTTCTATCATCATCTATTAAATTTGCAAAATCGAATACTATCTTGAGATGGAGTAGTAAAGCTTATGGCTAAGAAAAAGTTAGCCTACTTTTCGCCACGCCCTAAAATTACCTGCTTGCAACTCTTTCATGGAAGTGCTATAATTTGCTTACTCCCCAGACGCAGGAAAGAAATTGACGCTTTCAAACAATGTCATTCAAAGTGCGCGTCTGAAAACTATAACGATAACCTTGACTGAAATCCCAAATTCACAATTAACATCCTAAGGAAATTCACCAGCCAATAGCGGGGACTGGTCGTGTTTGCATTTATTTATTCCCAATTCAAAAGAGAAAACAATATGAAAATACTTGAACTTGAAAATCAACCTCTCGCCAAACTTCGCAGTATGGCAAAGACTTTTAACATTCCGAATGCTAATCGCTTGAAAAAAGAAACACTGGCGATGCTCATTCGAGAAGCCGAAGCGCAAAAAGAAGGCATTGAACTGCGCGGTGGCATTCTAGAAATTATGAATGAGGGCATTGGTTTTTTACGAGCCACCAACTACCGCATTAGTGATCAAGATGTGTATGTATCACAAGCGCAATTAAGAAAATATGATTTACGCGCAGGCGATTTGGTGATTGGTCAGGTACGCCCGCCAAGAGAAAGTGAAAGACATTTTGGTTTATTGAAAGTAGAATCAATTAACGGCTTAGACCCAGAAGAAACCAAACGCCGCGTTCTATTTGAACAACTAACTCCCATTTTTCCAGATAAAAGATTTGATTTAGAAACAGACTCAGCCACACTAGCCCCACGTTTAATAAATTTAATTGCACCCATAGGACGAGGTCAACGTGGGTTAATCGTTTCACCACCAAAAGCGGGAAAAACAACAATTCTCAAGCAAATTGCAAATTCAATTTCAACTAAATATCCAGATGTGCATTTGATTATCGCCCTCATCGGTGAGCGCCCTGAAGAAGTGACCGATATGGATCGCTCGGTGGATGCGGAAGTAGTTGCCTCCACATTTGATGAGCCAGTTACATCACACGTCCGCACTGCTGAGCTTGCATTAGACCGCGCTAAGCGTTTGGTAGAGATTGGCAGACATGTGGTAATTTTAATGGATTCAATTACCCGCCTCGCGCGTGCCTACAACTTGGTTGTTAATCCATCAGGCAGAACATTATCTGGAGGTATGGATCCTTCGGCTTTGTATCCGCCTAAAAGATTTTTCGGCGCCGCCCGTAATGTAGAAGGCGGTGGTTCATTGACTATCATCGCCACTTGTTTGGTTGATACAGGTTCTCGTTTAGATGATGTAGTGTATGAAGAGTTCAAAGGTACAGGTAACATGGAATTGCACTTGTCTCGTAAGTTACAAGAACGCCGTACATACCCTGCTGTTGATATTGAACGCTCATCTACCAGACGTGAAGATTTGTTACTCGGACCCGATTTGTTGCAACGTGTTTATTTGATGAGACGTATGTTTATTCAGATGACCACACCTCCCCCACAGGGCGCAGGTATGGATCCAGCCGTTGCAACTGAAGCGATTATTTCTCGCATGGAAAAGTCAAAGAATAATATTGAATTTTTGGAGAATTTAGGTAAGAACGATTTGTAACGTGACATTTATGTTACATTTATAAAGGCGAGATAAATCTCGCCGTACTTAAATAAAATGAAAAATCTTTTAGAAAGAATCAAATCTCTTTTTACTCGCAAGCCAAAAGAACAATCTGCTGTTGATGAGCCAGCGACTCAGCCAAAGGCGAATCGCAAACAAAAGGCAGATAAATTTACGCTTATCAGTTGGGCGGCGACATTAATTTTAGTGGTTGGCTTGTTAGGTTCAGCTTTATATTACAAAAGCAACCAAGAGCCTGTCATTGTCACTATTGCGCCAACACAGGAAACATCAGGCACAAACCAAACTCAAGGTGTAGAACCAATTGTAAGTGTGGAGGGAAGCGGGGTTTTTCAGTCTATCTTTCGTAAACTACAATTGAAAACAAATATCCCTGAACGTGAACGAACAGAACCTGCTTTATATCGTGTGTCTCGTGGCGACACAATGTATAACATCGCTGAAACTTATAAAGTTGAATCGGAAACAATTTTATATGTTAATTCGCAGTTGGAAGATAATCCACATAGTTTACGCCCCGGTATGGAATTAACCATTCCCCCAGCAGATGGTATGTATTACACATGGAAAGACGGTGATACGTTTGAAAGTGTGGCAGAAAAACTTTATACAGATCCGCAAGGGATTATTGACTTTACTGGTAATAATATTGATTTGACAAATCCAAGTGTTGAAGTGGGCACAACTATTTTTGTGCCGGGAGCTTCACGTGAATTACGCAACTGGGCAGCAGATTTGCAAACTGCAACACGCGGCGCAAACACTGGCACTGGTGGTGCTAATGCCGCAAATGTTTGCGGTGGTGGACCTGTTGCTAGTGGTTTCGGTTGGCCCGCTGATAGTCATTCACTTTCTGGTAATGCTTATGGGCCTGGTCACTTAGGAATTGATATTGATGCGCCTGAAGGTTCAAATGTTTATGCGGCTGGTACTGGTGTTGTTACGATGGCACAAGGTGGCTGGAATTATGGTTATGGCAATGTAGTACAAATTGATCATGGCAATGGTTATGTCACCATCTATGCTCACTTAAGCTCAATTTTTTGTAACGCAATGCCAAACTGTTGGGCAAGGTGCAGTGGTTGGGTTATCTGGCAATACTGGTAATTCTTTCGGCGCGCATTTGCATTTTGAAATTCGTATTGGCGGGTCGAATATCAACCCGTATGATATTGTGCAGTGAGTTTAAGTAAACAAGTACACAAGTAAACAGGTAGAAATATATTTGTGTACTTAAATACTTGTCTGACTAGTGTACTTTCCCCATGAACGAAACTTCCCTTAAAAAAACTTTATCGCAAATAAATATTGGTGGTTTGCGTTATTTTGATTCAATCGGCTCAACCAATGATGAAGCCTTAGCATGGGCGGCAAGTGGCGCAAAAGATTTTTCAATTGTGATTGCAGATGAACAAACTCGCGGGCGTGGCAGACTTCACCGCACATGGCATACTCCTAAAGGAAGTGCCTTAGCGATTAGTTTAATCCTTCGGCTTGATGAAAAGACAAAAACGCATCTCTCACGCACCGTCGGCTTGGCGGCTGTTTCAATTGCCAATTCTTTGCTGACGTTTGGCTTAACTCCCAAAATTAAATGGCCCAATGATATTTTATTAAATCAAAAAAAAGTGGCAGGCATTTTAGTTGAATCGGTTTGGTCTGGTAATGATGTAGATTCATTAGTCATTGGCATGGGCATTAACGTATATAAAGATTCTGTTCCGCCAAGTGACTCGCTACAAATCCCAGCCACAAGTATTGAAGATGAATTAGGGAAAGAGTCACCTGCACGGGAAGAAATTGCAAAAAACGTTTTGCTAAATATTATGGAATGGCGTGAAAAAATATCAACACTTGAATTGCTAAAAACATGGGAAAAACACCTAGCGTTTCGATATCAACAAGTCAATATCATTTCAAATGGTGAAATTATCCAAA
>LMZR01000071.1 GCA_001567105.1 Chloroflexi bacterium OLB14 | reverse complement strand
AAAAAAAACGGCGACATATATGTCGCCGTTTTTTTACTTCCAAAATTGCGGAAGATGTTCTTTATATGTTTTCAAATAATCATCTAAAATATTTTTAGCAACATTCATATCAGTGATGACGGGGTCTAGCAATAAACATTGCAAAGCTTTTTGATAATCGCCTTCAACGACTGCATCAATGCCCAATTGAGCAACCATAATTTCACGGCGACATAATTCTGCAATGGGTTCAGGTAAATTGCCAACATGTACGGGTTGAACACCTGCGCCACCTACATGTACGGGTGTTTCCACAATTGCGTTTTTCGGCAAGTTTGCAATTTGACCTACATTGGGAAGATTGACAGCCAAATGATAATGACTGCCTGCTTGTGAAATATTTTCTATCAATTCCAAAGCACCTTCTGAATCTGTTTCAAGCAAACCATCAATGGTAGCGTTTCCATTTGCCATTTCATTTAATCTATCTAAACTAAAGTCACGCACACTTGCCATCACTTCCCAATCATATAATTGGATATTAAATGATTCGTAAGGTTTTGTAATTGGGTCACTCATCCATGGCAAGTATTCGCATAAATGAGAATCTCCAGGTACAGGGAACAAACCGAAATCATGAAAGATGCGGCGAGTTAATGGTTCAAATGATTCATCTAATTCAAAAAATCTTTTTCGTAATAATGGATATAAATCTTCACCTGTTTGTTTATGATGAATTGAAAGTATCCATGTAAAATGATTCGTACCTGCGGCGCGAATATCAAGTAATGGCACGGCTTGATGAATCATCATTTGTTGTAATGGATGTTGCAAAATATTTGCATGTGTGTTTGCTAATCCATCAGGCACTTGAAGATTCAAATCTTTTGCAAGCGCAACACCTGCCATCATATAACCTTGATAAATTTGATGACACAAGCCAGCAACTTTTATTTTGCTATAACGATTGACCACATCACATATTCGCACCATTGGGTTTGTAAAATTTATAAACCAAGCATTTGGGCAAGCAAGTTCCATATCATGCACAATTTCTAAAACAGGTTTTACATTTCGTGCGGCATGTGCAAAGCCACCTGGTCCGCCATTTTCAGCATACGGTTGACGCACGCCATATTTGATTGGAATTTCAAAATCAGATTTCCATAACGCTTCACGCGGACCCACTTCAATAGCAGAGACAACGAAGTTTGAATCTTGCAGTGCATCTTTATGATGTGTATGTGCTGTGATGTTAAACCCCGCTTCCCATTCTGTGTTCAATCTGGTTGCTAGACGATGAACAATATCTAGGCTGGAGGCGTTTCTATCCACAAGCCGAAGTGTTGAACCTTTTAGTTTTTTTGAACGTAACAATGCTGAGAGTGTGTTTTCTCCAAACGAAGCACTGCCCGCGCCGATAACTGTGATGATGGTCATGTGATTCCTCCGATAGATTTCTTTATATTGCTATAAAATATTTATTTCATCCCTACGGGATTTTGGCTACTGCTTTTTGTTTATTAAATATTTTCTCGCCCATCATCTTAATCAATAAGCCTGCACGCCAAAAACGCGACTGCCGCCATGCCGTGTGCTAGCACTGCAAATAATGGTGGTGTTTCATTTGTATAGTATATCCAGCATTGACGGGTGGTGCCCCATAACTCAAGATAATATCCAAGCCCAGCACCTGCTATGAAGGTTAATAATGCTAAGCGATAATCGGTTGGGGTGAGGATGAGCAAGATGCACAGGATGGTTGCTAACCAAGTATAGGATTTGTCAAATGTTGGGGAAACAAAAACCAGCATCAAGGTCAAGAATGAAGCGAAGGTTATCCAGTAAAGATAAGTGAATAGTGAATGATGAATCGGTTTTTTATCTAATATCCAATTTAAAAATCTGGTGATGCGATCAATAGATAAACTTGCAATGGGCCAGGCGGGGATAATCCACAGTGGTGGGCGTTCGGCGGTGTAGTAATGCCAGAGGTTTGTTTGTGTTCCCCATGATTCGATGGCAAGCCCGCCACACATGCCAACGAAGACAATCAATACATCTGTTTTGAGATTGGCGCGGGCAACAATGGTGATGGACATGAAAAGAAAAATGCCGAGCAGTAGCCAGTCCATATATAGCCACCATGCGCCGTTCCAATCAATGTATGCTAAAACTTCTTCGGCGAGGGGCCACCAGATGTAGACGATGAGGAAGATAGTGACGAAAAATCCTCCAAGCAAAATTGATGAATCACGAGTCCAAATTGGTTTGTTGTTATCCATGTTGTGATTATATATGATTTGAGATGAACGCTGAATGTTAAAAATTCGTTTTATTTTTTTTATTTAATGTTTTTTTGAAAAAAATGGTTATAATGAATGTATAAGGACAATTTATTGTATGCCTTATATATCTTATTTGAAATATTGAAAGGATGTGTAACATGGGTTTCTTTAGCAAAATTCTCGAAAAGTTAGGTATTAAGAAAGATGATGACAAGTCAGTAGGCGGTGAAGCCAAAGGTGGGTTGAAAGCCAGTACACCTGCCGCGCCTGTTGCGCCTGCAGCAAAAAAACCTGCTAGCAGTATAGCGGCTAGTGGTGGTATGGCGGCTCGCGCCGAAAAAGATGATATGTTTGAAAAAGATTTGATGAAAAAACCAGTAGCTATGTCTGAAGTAGATGTGGTTGCTAAATTAGAAGGTATGGCAAAAGGCAAAGACCTCAATTGGAAAGTTTCAATTGTAGATTTGCTCAAATTGCTTGACCTTGACTCCAGCCGCGAAGCCCGTGCAGAATTGGCAGAAGAATTAAATGCCCCTGCTGATGTTGTTGGCGATTCTGCTCGTTTGAACGTTTGGCTACACAAAGAAGTGTTGAGAAAAATTGCCGAAAATGGCGGCAATATCCCAGCCGATTTGTTGGACTAAGCAATAGAATAATTTATATAGACCCTAAAGGTTTCAAACCCTTTAGGGTCTTTTTATTGAAATAGGATAAAATCCAAACATGCTCTCCCGCGTTTATTCCTGCGCCGTAGTGGGGCTAGAAGGTGTCATCGTTGAAGTAGAAGTTGATTACACCAACGGCTTACCTGGCGTCACCATTGTTGGTTTGCCCGATGCCGCCGTGCAAGAGAGTCGTGAACGTGTGCAAACTGCTGTAAAAAATGCAGGCTTACATTTTCCCCGTCATCGTATCGTTGTAAATTTATCACCCGCCGCTATTCGCAAAGAAGGTCCCGCTTATGATCTTCCCATTGCACTCGGTGTAATCATCCTTGCTGGTTTTCTTCCGCAAGATTCAATTGATGGTGCAATGTTTGTCGGTGAACTTTCACTTGATGGCGTTGTACGTCACACACGCGGCGTTTTACCAATGGCGGCAACTGCTCGCGCCAATGGATATAAAAAAATCTTCGTGGCTGAATCAGATGCAGGTGAAGCGGCTTTGATTCCTGACCTTGAAGTTTATCCTGTCAAAACGCTAGCGCATCTTTACGACCATTTGGCTGGGCGCAGTTTCATCGAGCCATATCTCCCTTCAACTGATTCGTTAGAGCCGTTATTCGTCCCAACAGATTTTTCCGAAATCAAAGGACAAGAACACGTCAAGCGCGCATTAGAAGTCGCCGCCGCTGGTGGGCATAATGTATTGATGGTAGGTTCTCCAGGTGCAGGCAAAACTTTATTAGCACGCGCATTACCTGGTATCTTGCCAGAAATGTCTATTGAAGAATCATTAGATGTGACTAGAATCTTTTCAGTAGCAGATCAACTCCCCGCAGGAACACCATTGATTAAGCATCGTCCATTTCGTGCGCCGCATCACACCATTAGCCATGCAGGTTTAGTTGGCGGCGGAAATATCCCCAAGCCAGGAGAAATTTCACTGGCACATCGTGGCGTTTTATTTTTAGATGAATTCCCCGAATTTGGAAGTAGAGTTCTCGAAGTAATGCGTCAGCCAATGGAAGATAAAGTTGTCACCATTAGCCGTGCAAAAGGTTCGTTAACTTTTTCAGCAAACTTTCAATTAATCGCCGCCATGAATCCCTGCCCATGCGGATATTATGGTGATAGTCAAAAACCATGCACCTGTGCACCTGTTGTTGTGACCAAATATCAAAAACGAATTTCAGGTCCCATGCTCGATAGAATTGATATTCACATCGAAGTGCCAAGAGTAGATTATGAAAAGTTAAGTGGCAACACATTAAGCGAAACATCCGAAACGATTCGTCAGCGTGTACAAAATGCAAGGAACATTCAAACAGCACGATACTCAAGTATCGAATCGTCAAATATTGTTTGTAACGCCGATATGCGTGTGGCAGAAGTAAGGCAATTTTGTCAGTTACAGGCTGAAGGTCAGAGTTTGATGCGCTCCGCTATGAGTCAAATGAATCTATCAGCGCGGGCATATCATCGTATTTTGAAGCTAGCACGAACGATTGCAGATTTAGCGGGGAGCGAAGAGATTCAATCTGCACATTTGGCAGAGGCATTGCAATATCGCCCGAAGATTATGATGGGATAGTTAATCACACAAGCTTGGTGAATTTTTATTCTTCCGAATTGTTATATAAAGAAGCCAACCTATACAGGTTGCTTCTTTATATAAATTATGTAACTTGTGGCTAAAAGCCCAAAGGATTAAATCCTAAGTAAGTCACAATGATATTTCTTGCACTATGGCAATGGTAGATTAAAAGACTTCTGCAAGAAAACTGCCATCTGGTCACGGGTGACTGGGTTATCTGGGCAGTAGTTTCCACCACCACAGCCGCTGGTGATATTCTCAGCCGCTAATTGCTTAATCCATGCCGCCGCCCAATGATCAATAGGTACATCCCCAAAGCCAGTGGAACCTCCAACTGGTGGCGGGTTATAAGATTGACCATACTTAGCTTTCAACAGAAATACAGCCATTTGCGCACGTGTGACAGGGCTTTCAGGGCAATAATTGCCATCTCCACAGCCTGAGGTAATCGCATCAGCCTTGAGTGCCTCAATCCAGTCTTCTGCCCAATGCCCAGCAGTATCATTGAATGTAGGTGGAACATCTGCTGGGGTAAATGAGTTACCATGCACGCCCTTTTCAAGGAAGACTGCCATTTGTGCACGGGTGACAGGGCTGGTAGGGCAGTAATTTAATGGTGAAACAGAACAACCGCCTGTAATTCCCGCCGCATAAATGGATTCTATCCAACGCCATGCCCAATAATTGACTGACACATCCTGAAAGGTAGCAGGATCGTTAGCAAACTTCATCACAGTAGCTTTGTTTGAGCTAGCGCTATCCTGATATGCGATATAAGGTATGCCGTTATGCATAGCAAAAGACATGTAGGAGGCTTGTCCTGAGGTGAATCCAGGCGAACCAACAGCCACCCAGTTTGTTCCATCAAATTTCATTACAGTGGGTTTTGTGGACGAGATTCTTTCCAGCATCCCTATACTGCCACAGATGCTTCTATGCCTAAGTTGTAATTAGGCTGATACAACACAATGTGTGGCAAAGTTACGGCTACGCTTTTCACTGCATAAGCCAACTCGTATCAGTTTATTAACATAAACAATGCTCATTATGCAGTTGTTAAGATAATCTCTGCCTACTAGCGTTGACGATAATCAATTCGCTGTCATTTAGCCTTACAAATAGCTCTACTCTATTTGTTGCTGAATAGCCTAAAAAGGTGTTATTTGTCACAAATCAGCATGTATATATTGTTGATAAGAGAAATAATAAGAAAGTCAATGCAATAGATACTCTTCTCTACAGAGGTAATTGCATCTTGTTATGAACTACAGTATCCGCGTTACTACCCGCCATAGTACTAGCTAGGTAAGCGGATTGTACGCCTAGCAAGGCTATCCATAAGACAGCACAAATCACAACGTGCCCAATTACTTGAATAATTTCATGATAACCTCCTATAACATTCTCATGATTTTGAATTGTGATTGTCAGATAAATTGTAAAAACAATATCAATATTGTTAGCTAAAGAGTAATCAACTCTTACCTAACTCTATTTGATTGATTGCACGATCAGATAACGCTTCAGACTAGCCTCAAATTGGTTCTTTTCTCTTCAACATGATCCAATGCTGGAAGTTTATGCGCTTCACCATCAAGGATTTTTTTTTGAATGAGGCAATTAACTTTATGTCAAAAAAAATATCATTCATGCGCATCTTGAAAATCAAGGCGATGTTCCAAATCTGGCGAGGCTTTTTGTAAGAGTCTCATTACAGTAACATGCAGCCAAGCAAAACTTATACCTGTAATCAGGAACATGAGGAAGAATGTTGATTGTGGAATGAAGGTTAGTTGGTAGAACCAGGCAAACAATGGAGGCAGGAAGAATCCGCCTAATGCGCCTAACATACCAACTAAGCCACCAACTGCGCCGACATCTTTTGGAAAATATTCGGGGATGTATTTGTATACTGCGGCTTTGCCAACGCCCATACAAACCCCAACGATGAAGACAAAAATTGTGAACCATGTAACGTTCATCGAAAATGCAAATGCTTCGCGTTGTCCGCTAGGGTCTACGCTGGTTGGCACGTTGAGAACGATGCTTGCACTTGGTAACGAAAGGAAAAAACAAGCCGCAAGCATAAGTCCAAAAACCCAATACATGATGCGCCGCGCGCCGAATTTATCAGATAGATAGCCGCCAAGTGGTCGTAATAAACTAGCAGGGAAAATAAATAAGGTTGTCAATAATGCGGCGTGTTTCAAGTCTAATCCATACACGTCTACATAATATTTTGGCAACCAAACTGAGAGGGCAACATACGCGCCAAAGACTACTACATAATATAAACTGAAGCGCCATACGCGGATATATTTCAGCGGTTTGAGCATTTCCATCATTGGACGGTCTGCGCCAGGTGTAATATCTTGCTTTGGTGTAAAGACCCACATAGCAATTGCCATGATGATCAATAAAACACAATACATGAATGGGACGAATCGCCAACCACCTGGAATGAATCCATTTGCAAGACCTGCGGCTGGAATCAAGGTAATCAAAGTCGGTCCAATTAATTTGGTGACTGATGCCCCAACATTCCCTGCGCCGAACACTCCTAAGGCAAATCCTTTTTGCTCAGCAGGATACCAAGCAGAGTTCCATGAAATGCCAACTGAAAAAGAGTTGCCAGCCATACCAACAAAGAATGCCCAAATCATCAATTCAATGTAAGTGTCTGCGCGGCTGACCATGTAAGATGGAATAATGGTTGCCAATACTAACAGCGTAAATACTTTACGCCCGCCAAAACGGTCTGCTAATATTCCAAACAGCAAACGCCATAATGAGCCGTTCAAAATAGCGATGGCGGCGAGCCAGCTCAGTTGAACATCGGTTAAACCCAACTCTTTGCGAATGGGAATCCCCAACACGCCGAACATTAGCCAAACGGCGAACATCAAGGTGAAGCCAATTGTGGAAAGAGTCAAGACGCTGGTCTTGCCTTGATTATCTTTTGTAGTTTTATTGTTCATCATAAAATATCTCTATATCTTCAAAATAAGGTTGCTAGGCTTGCAATGATCTAAATTTATGAAGGCTTTTCACAACCTTTGCGGGTGTAGTACCACCAGTTGATAGCGGTGGCAATTACAAAGAAAACAACTGTGCCGTAAAAAAACGGTAATGGGGAACCTGAATGTGTAATAGATTCGCCAATTAATGTTGAGAATATGAATGGTCCGTATGCCGCAATTGCCGCTGTCCAACCGATAACCCCTGCGCTTTGACGAGGAGAGTCAGCAAAGATAATGGGGTATTGTCTGAATGTAGCGGCGTTACCAATGCCTGTAAAGAAGAAAAGGATCAGCATGAAAATCACAAATAAATTAAACTGATCTAATGATGTGGGGGTAAATAAGCCTAGAAAAGCCATCGCCAACGTACTAATAATCAACACGATGCCAGTAATATGAGTGAGAATTGCGCCACCATATTTATCAGCGACAGGTCCAAACATAATGCGTGCGAGAGAACCAACTAGAGGACCAAGGAATGCGTAGGCTAAAGGATCAGGCGCCCCGTCGAAAGAGCCGTACAAGTTTTTAATCAGAAGCGGAAATGCAGCGGAAAGCCCAGAGAATGTACCGAAGGTCATCAAATAAGTTATTGTGCAGAACCATGTGTGTTTAATCTTGAAAATATCTAATTGTTCTTTGAATGAAGCTTTGATGGGAACGCTTCGCAGGAAATTCCACGCAATCATGCCGCCGATCACCAAAAATGGCGCATACCAAAATGCGGCGTTTTGAAGCCAAACAGTTTTTGTTGTATCGCCAATGGTTAGAGTTTGTGATGCACCAAAGGCTGAGATACCAATGATCCAAGGGGTAATAAATTGTACAAGGCTGACCCCAAAATTACCGATACCTGCTTGCACACCAAGTGCAGTGCCTTGCATGTTCTTCGGGAAGAAGAAGCGTGTGCTTGGCATGTAGGAAGAAAAGTCACCGCCGCCAAAACCTGCTGTAAACGCCAACACCATGAATACCCAAAATGGTGTGTTTTGATTCATCACAGCCAGACCGATACCGATGCAGGGAATTAATTTTAATATTGTTGTATATGTGATGACATGTCGTGTGCCGTATATCGGTATCAAAAACATGTTGATAATACGAAGTGTCCCGCCTGCTAAACCTGGCATCGCCGCTAGCCAGAATAGTTGCATAGTGTTGAACTTGAATCCGATTTGTGGGATTCTTACTACAATAGCACTCATCATAAACCATGTGGCGAAGGAGAAAGTTAATCCGATAGTTGTGATAATCAGTGTGCGCCAGGCAATCTTACTGCCTGTCTCTTTCCAAAAATTTTGATTTTCAGGATCCCATTGTGATAACCATGTATTGTTCATTTTGTTTGTCTCCATGATTTGATTATTATGAACTGGCTTTTCTTCTTGTCCAAATCACTAACTGGAAACGTCTCCACATATATGAAAATGGGAAAGCAGCGATGTGTACTAAGCGACTGAATGGCATGACTGCAAATAATAGAAAGCCTGTTAAGAAGTGAACTTTATGTGCCAATGGCAAAGCAGTCACATATTGAGGCGCGGGGCTGAAGAAAGCAAGTGAATTCATCCATGGGGTGGCGGTGTGAATAAACCATGTTGCTCCCCAACGATAGGTGAAGGCGAGGATGAGCCCGAAGAACACTTGAATAAATAATAGGAACAGCACAATCCAATCTGCGGTTGAAGTGACGGCGCGGATTTTTGAAAAAGTAAGCCGTCGCACAATCATTATTCCTGCACCTACTAATGCCATAATCCCTAAAACTTTACCTGCTAATTCAGAGAGATATAACAATTCAGGCGTACCGTGAAGTGCGTTCATCACTGAGGGGATAATAAAACCTGCTAGATGAATGAATGTGGTTGGCAAAATTCCGTAATGCCAAAGTGTAGAACTCCAAAATTGAAGTTCGTTTTCCAGAAACTGTGAAGATAATGTAGTAAAAGAATATTGATTCGTTAAGTAACGATAGATCGTTCCGACTATTCCGATGGCGAGTGCCACATACGGGAAGACGACAAAGAGCATAATTTCAAGCATGGGTTAATTCCTTTTCTGAGATGTAAACGAGGAATAAACGAAGCGCAGAGAGCAATCCAAAGTATGGATGTTCAGAATTTTCAGCAAATACTTTGAGCATTTTTTCTAAGGCAGGTTGAACACCATCATTTAATAATGCTTGGCAAAATTCTCCTGAAAAGTTATCTGCATCTAAACTGAGGAAGCGCAGAATCACTGCAAGATTATCGGGGAGTTCTTGTTCGGAAGAATAATCAAACCCACGGTAGGCTTCGTTTAGTTGCGCCATAAATGCACCGCGTTTATAACTCTCACCATATAAATGAAAGCCGACATAAGGATAGCAAACGGGTTGCATATCAAACGTGGTGGTGAAGATTTCTTGCATTTGATCGAGAGAAAATTTTTCAAATGCACTGGTAAATTTTTGCATCATTTCAACGGCTGAAGGATGCATAGATTGAAGTTGTTCTAAACATTGAACAGCTTGTTGTTTTGTATCGGCAGAGGGATATTTCAGCAAGTCTGCAAATAAACTTAATAAAATAGAAGTTGAATCTTTAGGCATGATTACAAACCTCTTTGTGGTCCTTGGCGTTTACCGAAGCCCGTTTCTGCTTTACGTTGTTGTGGATCGTACACTTCTTCAATATCACCTTCACGGCTGTATGGAGGAATGACGAATCTTTCTTGATAAGTTGGGATGGAGGTTAACTTGTAGATGGCTTCTGCTTCCTCAGCAGTCATATTTGCTTTGGCGAGTGCGGCTTGTGCATCTTCAGCAGTTACATCACCTACAGTTTCGTGGCGTTTGTAAAGGCGAACTGCAATCATCTTTAGATATGATTTGATAACTAAGTCATCATTGCCAGCCGCTAAGGTGCGGGACATATATCGAACAGGCACGCGTGCATTTTCTAATGAACTGAATAAATCTGTTTCTACACGTTGCGTTCCGCTTGGTTGAGTGGCATTCAATACAGGCAAAAGTGGGGGAACATAAAACAACATGGGCAAAGTACGATATTCGGGATGTAAAGGTAAAGCCAATTTCCATTCTTTGACATAACGATACACAGGTGAATTTTGCGCGGCGGTGATGACACCATCTGGTACGCCACTTGCTTTGGCGGCGGCGATAACTTCAGGGTCATGTGGGTCCAGAATCATTTCACGTTGACGTTCAACCAGTTGTTCATCTGGCACTTTCAATGCATCGGGAATTTGGTCTGCATCATATAGTAAAACGCCTAAGTAACGAATGCGTCCAACACATGAATGGAAACAAGCAGGGGCTTGACCTGTCTCGAGGCGTGGATAGCACAAAATACATTTTTCAGATTTACCAGTTGACCAGTTGTAGTATGTCTTTTTATATGGGCAGGCAGAGACGCACATACGCCAGCCGCGACATTTATCTTGATTAATTAGCACCACGCCATCTTCTGCGCGTTTATAAATTGCACCTGACGGGCAAGCCGCTCCACAAGCCGCATTCAAACAATGATTACAAATGCGGGGCATGTAAAAATAAAAGAGTTGCTCAATTGAAAAGAGTCTTTGCTTTTCTTCAGGAGTCATAGATTGAAGCAACGGGTCATTCGCCGCATAGATGTTAGAGCCGCCTAAATCGTCATCCCAGTTGGGACCAGATTCAATTTCAATAGGTTGACCATCTACACGCGAGATCGGACGCGCGGTTGGTTGGTCTGGTCCAAGTGGGGAGTTAAATAAATCGTTGTAGTTATATGTCCATGGTTCGTAGTAATCATCCATGGTAGGCATAGCAGGGTTAGAGAACAGATTGGTATAAGTTCGTAAACGATTTTGAAGTTTTAACTTTAACTCTGGGTTTTTGGGCTTATCTTCAAGTTCCCAGCCACCATGATATTTTTCTTGGTCTTCCCATTGAGTAGGGAAGCCTACACCCGGTTTTGTTTCCACATTGTTCCACCACATATATTCTGCGCCTGGGCGGTCTGTCCAAATATTTTTACAGGCGATGCTACATGTATGGCAACCGATACATTTATCTAAATGGAAAACCATTGAAGCTTGTGAGCGTACTTTCATAATGTTTTATCCTTTTCTGAAAACCTATCTATAAAACCTGATAGGTTTCATCCGTTTTTAAAATTCAGGCTTGCCTGGTAATTTGCGAACCAATAAAAATGTATCGCGGTTGACACCTGTGGGTCCCCAATAATTGAATCCATAGGTGAATTGTCCATAACCACCGACCATCAGCGAAGGCTTGAGGTGAATACGTGTGGGGCTGTTATGTCCGCCTGCGCGTTTGTTGCCACGCATAGGAGATTTTGGCACACTCACGGTTCTTTCTGGAGCGTGGTAGATGATACAAATTCCAGGTGGGATGCGTGCGCTGACGATTGCGCGCGTAACAGTTACGCCGTGATCGTTATATGCTTCTACCCAATCGTTATCAACAATGCCGATTTCTTTGGCGTCTTGTTCACTAATCCACAGTGGTTCAAGCCCGCGTGAAAGTGTAAGCATACGATCGTTATCAAAATAATTTGAATGGATATGCCACTTAGCATGAGGCGTGAGATAATTTAATTGAATCGTCTTGCCTTCGCTGTGACTCTTATCCAAATCTCCAAAGGCATGTACATCGGGGCGTGGTTTGTAAGTGGGAAGATGTTCACCATGCGCCAAATAACCTTCATGGTCTAAATAGAAATGTTGTCGTCCTGTTAATGTGCGCCATGGGACAAGACGTTCTACATTAAGGGTGTAAGCAGAGTAAGGTCTTCCATCACTGACAATGCCTGACCAAATGGGGCTGTTAAGTAAGCGATGTGGTTGTTGAGTCAAATCATTGAAAGAGACACGCGAAGCACGAGTTGGCTCTGCTAAATCAGTTAACTTCAAACCAATGCGTTCTTCTTCTGCTTGATAGGCTCGGTATGCCACTTCTCCATTTGTTTCAGGAGCAAGGTGCAAAATAACATTGGCGGCATCACGCGCAACTTCTATAGATGGATAAGTATTTCCATTCCAGGTAGTTGTTGGTTTGCCATCTAACAACTCTTGATAAAAATCATCTGCGCGCCAATGCATTCCATGAATGGCAAGCCCTTCTTTTTGAACTTTGGGACCTAATGAAATAAAGCGTTTACCTAAGTTGACATAATCACGTTCGGTCAAAACAAAGTTTGGCATGGTAACGCCTGGAATAGGTTCACATTCACCTTTTGCCCAATCACGAATGTGTGGTTGTGCTAATTCAGCGGGCGTATCATGTTGTAATGGCATAGCAACTAAATCACGCACGGGTTCAGGTAAATGAACTTGTGCTAATTCACTAATTTTGCTCGCTAAAATTTTGAAAATATCCCAATCTGTTTTTGATTCCCATGAAGGCGGCACAGCGGCAGAAAGTGGATGAATAAACGAGTGCATATCCGTTGTATTCAAATCATCTTTTTCATACCAACTCGCTGTTGGCAAAACAATGTCCGAATACAAAGCCGAAGTATCCATGCGGAAGTTGATATCCACAATCAAATCAAATTTGCCTTCGGGTGCTTCATCTCGATAAATCACTTCTTTGAATTGATTCTTATCCGCTTCTTCCGAAATCAATTGATGATGTGTGCCAAGATAATGTTTAAAGAAATATTCTTGACCTTTCGCGCTGGCGTTGAGTGCATTACCTCTCCAAATAAACCATAAGCGGGGCCAATTTTCTGGAGCATCGGGGTCTTGAACTGCGAACTTTAATTCACCTGACTTTAATTGATTCACAATCCATTGTTTAATTTCCGCATCAGACTTAGCCCCAGCTTGTTCTGCCTTTCTGACAATTTCTAATGAGCTGACGTTGAATTGCGGATACGATGGAAGCCAACCCATACGTACAGCGCGAATTTGTGCATCGAGCGTATGCTCTTCAGCCATTTCACGGTGAGATTCAGATTCAGGTCGAGAAACAGGCTGAGGTTCCGTATAGAGGCGTTCATATCGCCATTGATCACTATTCACATAATGGAATGAAGGCGAGTTCATTTGGCGTGGCGGTTTTTGCCAATCTAATGCAAAAGCAATAGATGCCCATGGCGCCATTGGAGCAAGTTTTTCTTGACCAACATAATGATTCAATCCGCCGCCGTTGCGACCCACACAACCAGTCATCAACAACGTGCCGATACAAGCGCGATAAATAAGGTTGTTGTGATACCAGTGATTAACACCCGCGCCGATAATAACCATACACTTGCCTTCGGTTTTTTCAGCAGTGACAGCCCATTCACGCGCAAATTGAATCACTGTTTGGCGATCTATGCCTGTGTAACGTTCTTGCCAAGCAGGCGTGTAAGAAAGATTTTCATCATCGTAACTAGCAGGGTAATCACCTTCTAATCCGCGTCCTACGCCATATTGCGCCATCAACAAATCATAAATTGTTGCAACAGGCACTTTACCATTTATAGTTTCGATATATCTAATTGGTACATTGCGTTGGAAAGATTTACCTTCGCCAAATTCTGCAAATGAAACAGATAACTGTTCTTTTGAATCGCCGAAGAATGTAAGTTGCGGATTAATTTCGCTTCCATCCAGACCGTCTTTTGGTTCTAAATTCCATTGACCTTTTTTCTCCTGCCAGCGGAATCCGAGACTGCCTTGTGGCATTCGTGGCGCATTGCTAATTTCATCCCACACTAAAAATTTCCATTCGCCGTTTTCAACATCTTTTGTGCGTTCCACCTGACCCGCGCGCACCATACGACCTGGCACATACTTTCCATCTACTTCATTTAATTCAACCAAGAAAGGTGAATCTGTATAACGCTTCATATAATCAAGGAAGTATGGCGTTGGGTTTTTATAATGGAACTCGTTCATAATGACGTGATTAACCGCCATCCAAAACGCGCCATCTTGCCCAGCATGAACAGGCACCCACCAGTCGGCATACTTAGCAACTTGATTAAAGTCTGGCGCAAAGACAACTAACTTTGTTCCGTTATGACGAGCCTCTGCCGCAAAATGCACATCAGGTGTGCGCGTCATGCTCATGTTTGAACCAACTGAAACAATATATTTTGAGTTGAACCAATCAGCGCTTTCGGCTACATCGGTTTGTTCACCCCAAACTTCTGGGCTGGCTGGGGGTAAGTCACTATACCAATCATAAAAACTCATGCTCACGCCACCCAGCATTTGCATTAAGCGGCTTCCACCTGCATAACTCAACATAGACATAGCAGGGATTGGCGAAAAACCAATGATGCGATCTGGTCCATATTTTTTGATTGTATAAATAGTAGAAGCGGCGATGATTTCTAAGGTCTCTTCCCACTTCACACGGCGAAAACCTCCCTTACCGCGTGCTTGATGAAAAGCCTTACGCCCCGCTTCATTCTCAATGACGGCTGTCCACGCTTCGACTGGGTCTTTGTGTTCTTCTTTAGCTTTTCGCCACATATCCAATAACACGCCACGCATGTATGGATACTTCAAACGAATAGGGCTGTACTGATACCATGAAAAAGAAATCCCACGTTGACAACCACGCGGTTCATACGGTGGAAGTCCATTGCTGAGGATGGGATAATCTAATGCTTGTAACTCCCATGTGACAATACCATCTTTAACATAAATCATCCATGAACAACTGCCTGTGCAGTTAACGCCATGCGTGCTTCTTACTACGCGGTCATGTTGCCAGCGATTACGATAAAACTCTTCCCACTGGCGAGCTTGCGGGTTTGATATCTCTTGAATCCAATTACTCATAACAACTCCTTTTCAGCTTTTCTCACCATTGCCCTGCGGACGTTTCGCAAACGGTCACGATAAATAATTCCAAATGCTATTGCAACACCAACTGTTCCTAAAATACTAATGACAATCACTAACCATTCTTTGTCTGTTTCTGGTTGCCCAGCTGAAGATTTCATAAAAGCCAACAAATCACTTTGTTCTTGTGTGGTTAGCGGGTGATCCGTATAAATTGGCAACATAACAGGCGAAATGAAAGAGCCTGTGTTTGATAAAAGCCCAAGTATTTCCGCCTCACTTTTTTCAGCGGTGATATTGGTTAAATTTGGACCTAATGCACCACCGCCCAATATGCCATTATCCGCCACGCTATGACATCCCATACAAGGTGGACCTCCATTTTCCAAATGAACATTGCCCATAAATAATTTCAGCCCATTCTCTACATTTCCATTGGCGATTTCATCTGCCGAGGGTAGTTGAGCTTTTTCTACAGGCGCGGAACTGCACCCAAAAATGAAAAATGCGAACAAAGCAACCCATAAGAGGCTTGTTCGCATTTTATGCTTACTACTATTTTGATTTTTCATAGATGTTCAAACTCCTGATTATGAATGACCAGATTGTTTTGCTTGTGTGTTTGGATTGATGGAGTCTCGTATTGTTTCAAGTAGACTATCACCACGAGCAGGTACTGTTTGTGTAGAAAAAATTCGGAAAGTGTTTTCATTTAATGCAGTTCGAATGATGGTTGTTTCAGGATATTTCTCAATAATGGCTTTGGTTAACGTTGTTGCACTTTCATTCTGTATATCTATTGAAGCAATTACAACAACTGAAGGATTAATATCCTGAATTCGTTCGCAAATATCACTCTCATTTAAATTCCACGGTCCAATAAACTCAATTTCTTTTTCAGCGCGTAAAATCGTTTCTATGCTTTCGCTGAATAAGTACTGGGCGCTGATTAACAAGACACGAGGTTTTGACATTCTGGTTTGCGCTACATTAAATAAAATCTAGTGGTTAAGATACTTGAATTACAAAACTAATCCTATCCTCCCCCATCCTGCTATTGGAATGAAAAAAGAGTGATTTTCAAATCACTCTTTTTCAAAAAAGAACTAATTCTTTTTTATCTCACACCAATCCCCTAGTTTTCGCCATCTTTGCCGCCTCGCGCCGTGTGGTGACGTGTAATTTCGCTAAAATATTTCGTATGTGTGTTTTGACCGTATTCAGGCTGATGTTTAACGTCGAAGCGATTTCTTTATCCGTTGCGCCTTTAGAGGCTTGTAGCAACACTTGTTGTTCGCGTTCTGTTAACTCATTATCGTTATCTTTTTCGGCAATGCCGCCTTTACTTAAGCGTCTAAACTCCGAAAGCACACGTCCCGCCAAACTGGGCGAAATAGCGGCTTCACCGCGCAATGCTCCGCGCAACATCTCCAGCATATATTGTGATTGAATATCTTTCAGCAAATATCCTTGCGCCCCATTTTTCAACGCTTCAAAAAGCATGTCATCATCTGAACGAATCGTCAGCATCACGATAATTGTCTCTGGCAAAACTTGTTTAATTTTTTTGAGTCGCTTCTAACCCATCCATCGTGGGCATTTGCACATCCATCAAAATTAAATCGGGCTTTAATTCTTGCGCCATAACAAACGCTTCTAATCCATCATTGGCTTGACCGACTACTTGCATATCAGCTTGAGCGGCGATGATGCCTGCTAGCCCTTCACGAAAAAGAGAATGATCATCAGCCAGTAAAACACGAACTTGTTTCATTTCTATTTAGTTATCCTTTTCAATTTTCCAAGTCAATGTGACTTGTGTTCCGCTTCCCTGTTTAGACTGATAGTTGATTTCTCCACCAATGTGCTTGGCACGCGCCTG
Source organism: Chloroflexi bacterium OLB14 (assembly GCA_001567105.1). Taxonomy (GTDB): domain Bacteria; phylum Chloroflexota; class Anaerolineae; order Anaerolineales; family Villigracilaceae; genus Villigracilis. The sequence goes on along the minus strand of LMZR01000071.1, from coordinate 30,498 downwards.
CATAATTTGCAAACCAAAATGTCCATTAGGCGCAGGTTGTGACGTATTAAAACCAACGCCATCATCTGCAATGATGACAAAATAATTTTTATCATCACGCCCTACATGTAACTTAACTTGTTTTGCATTTGCATGACGCGCCACATTGATTAACGCTTCACGTGTGATGGTGTGAATCTGTTCGGCAGTTTGAGCAGAAACATCAGGCACAGAATCATTGTCAGAAAGCCAAACCAACTTCAAGTTATGTCCCGAAGCGATCTCTTCGGCAGTATCATGTAAACGGGTCCACAAATCTTTATTGGCAGGTGTTTCATCCATTAAACTATTAATCGCACGGCGTACATCACTGGTGGCTTTACCAATGGTCTCGCGCGTTTTTTTCAAACGCTCTAACGCTGCACCATCTTTGCCATCTGAAAGAAAGTTTACAACTTGATCGGTCATCAAACCGAGATAACTTAATGTTTGACCAAGCCCATCGTGCATTTCTGCCGCAACACGTCGCCGTTCTTCAAGCGTGGCATGACGTTCAGCCTGTGCAAAGAGACGCGCATTTTCTAATGCAATAGCGGCAACGCTGGCAAGTTTTGTAAGCATGTTTGCAGACTCAACTTGAAATTGATTTTGTGCAGGGCTACCCACACACAATGCACCGATGATTCGATCACCAACACGCAACGGCGCGGCAAGATGACTTGTGCGATATTCATCCGATAACATGCGACAACCACCGTTACAACTACTCACGCCGCAAGTCATCGCTTGCTCACCTTGCAACACAGTAACTGCAAAATCGGCATGAGCGGGCATAGTATCACCAACAATCGCATGTTGCGGTCCACTCAGCGATTGAAGTTTTAGCCAATGTTGATTTGTATCAACTAAACAAAGCGATGCAACTTCACCACCTAAAAGTGTGCGTGCTTTTTCTGTGACGGAGTTCAGCACTTGTTGCACATCTAAACGCGATGAAATTTCTCGGCTGATTTCGTTAAGTTTTTCAAGTTCGGCTGTGCGCTGTGTTACACGTTGTTCAAGTGTGTTATGCCATTGATTAAGTTCTGTTTGATTTGCAAGCAGACGTGTACGCACTTCATTTAATCTTTGAGATAAAATCCGCATCTCTTGTGGACCTTCAACTTGAATCGGCTCATCGAGTTGATTCTCTCCCAAGCGTTTTGCTACTACATTTAAATCGTGAAGTGGTTTGAATAATGAGTGATATATCACCCACGCGCTAAGCGCTAACAATATCAACACACTTGCTGAAAGTATAATTTTTATAATTTGTAAATATTGTGGGGCTGTAACATGTTGCAATTGAAGTTGGTATTCCCAATATATAATACCAGCCAACATCATCACAAGAGACGCGATGGCGATGAAGAGAATAACAAATCGAACTTGAAGGCGTTGAAACATGAAATGATTTAATGATTATAACATTTGGGTTAGAAAGGGAGTTAAGAAACTACTCATCATTAAGAATTTTTTTAATAGGCGGATTCAAATATTTTGTAGCCACGCACGAGTTTTCATGAATTGGGTCAAAAAAATGGATAAAAAGATGACTAAATGTTTTTCTTACCACAAGCGCACTGAAGTTTACGAGAAAATCTCTCCACGGTTGTAGAGCAAAGTTCACTTTGCGAAGCAATGACAAGATAAATCTTGTCCTACAAAAAAGGCGCTGAGTTTCCTCAACGCCTTTTTTGATTCTATCCTTCCACCAGCATCCAGGCGGGGTCTTCCAGCAATTGCTTGATGTGCACCAAAAACTGCACCGCCTCGCGTCCGTCCACAATGCGATGGTCGTAACTCAACGCCACATACATCATTGGACGAATCACAACCTGTCCGTTCACCGCCATCGGACGCTCCTCGATTTTATGCAAACCGAGAATCCCAACCTGTGGCGGATTCAGAATCGGCGTACTCAACAGCGAACCGAACACGCCGCCGTTCGTGATCGTGAACGTCCCGCCGCGCAAATCTTCCACCGATAATTTCCCCTGTTGCGTCTTCTCCGAAAAAGCCTTGATACTTTTTTCGATCTCAGCGAACGAAAGTTTATCCGCATCACGAATCACAGGCACGACCAAGCCCTCCTCCGAACCGATCGCCATGCCGATGTCGAAATAATTTTTATACACGATCTCGTCGCCGTCAATTTCAGCGTTGATCGCAGGGTATGCCTTCAACGCACTGATCGTCGCCTTCGTAAACAAAGACATGAATCCCAACTTGATTCCATGCCGTTTTTGGAAATCGTCGTTGCGGCGTTTTCGCAGATCCATCGTCGCGCTCATGTCAATCTCGTTGAACGTCGTCAACATGGCGGTGTTTTGTTTCGCTTCCAACAAACGTTTGGCGATGGTCTGCCGCCTGCGCGACATCCTGACTCGTTCTTCATTTCTATCAGAAGATATGACAACCTTCTTCGCTTCAGACTTAACCTCAGCTTGTTTCTCTCCATCTACCTTCTCTTGCCCTTGAAGATATGACTCCACATCGGCTTTAGTCACACGTCCATCACTACCAGTTCCAGATACTTTATTAATATCTATATTTTTTTCAGATGCCATGCGTGAGGCAACTGGAGATACTTGTCTCGCTTGTTGCTTCTCGCCAGCTTTTTTATTTTTGTTAGCATTATCTTCCTGAGCTACTTGCTCTGTTTCAACTGGCAACATTGGCGCAGCAGCACCTTCTTTTTCTTCAATCATACCTAGCACCTCACCTACTTTTACATCACTCCCCTTAGGTGCTTGAATTTTTTGCAAAATCCCTGCACTTTTTGCACCAACCTCAAGGTTCACTTTATCAGTTTCCAATTCCACCAACACATCGCCTACATTTACAAAGTCACCTTCTTTTTTCAACCAAGCAGAAACCGTTGCCTCTAATACCGATTCACCTAATTCTGGAACAATAATTTTCACTGTCATCTTAACCTCTTGTCTTCACAACACTCGACGTTTGTGATTGTTTTTCAATTTCAAATGCTTGTTCAATTAAATTTTTCTGATTAATTCTATACAAAGTAGAAGAACCTTCAGATGGGCTAGAGCTTTCTGGTCTACCAACATAGTGTAAGGTTAACCGCCGTTCTTCAGTTAATTCACGCAACAGAGGACGTAAATAATTCCATGCCCCCATATTGAATGGCTCTTCTTGCACCCAAATTAAACGCTCCAAGTTTGGATATTCCGCAATTAATTCTTGAATTTTATTTTTGGGGAATGGATACAACTGTTCTAAGCGAACAATAGCATCATCTGGGTTTTCTTTGCGTAGCTCACTGCTCACTAAATCTACATAAATTCGTCCACTACATAAAATTATATTTTTTACTGCTTCTCTACCTGCTGGCAAAGTAGCATCATCAACAATGCGTTGCCACTTACCCGAACTTAATTCTTCTACACTCGAAGTCGTTAGTGGATGACGGAGTAGCCCTTTAGGCGTAAAAACAATTAACGGTAATGGGTCTGTTTCTAATAATAAAGCTTGCCTGCGTAAAAGATGAAAATATTGCGCCGCAGTAGATGGATACACAATACGAGCATTCGTTTCAGCCGCTAAACCAAGAAAACGCTCAATACGTGCGCTAGAATGATCTGGTCCTTGACCTTCATTTCCATGTGGCAATAACAAAACCAATGAGGGAGTTAGCCCCCACTTAGCGCGACCAGATAGTAAAAATTCATCAATCACACCTTGGGCGTTGTTGACGAAGTCGCCATATTGTGCTTCCCAAATGGCTAACCGTTTAGGGGCGGCGAGGTTATAACCAATTTCAAAACCAATACAGCCTGCTTCGCTTAAGGGGCTATTTAGCACTTCAAAGGAAGCTTTGGCTTGAGAAATAACTTGTAAAGGAGTATAGGCTTTACCATCTTCAGCATCATAGAAGACAGCATGGCGTTGGCTAAAAGTGCCGCGCGCACTATCTTGCCCAGTTAAGCGAATTGAAATGCCCTCTTCTAAAATTGAAGCAAAGGCTAATTCTTCGGCGGTTGCCCAATCAATTTTGGTTTCAGCTGAATTTGTAAATAAGGCTTTACGTTTTTCAATAGACTTGACCAATTTGGGGTTAAGGTGAAAATCGTCAGGAAATTGAAGCAGTGACAAGTTCAGGTCTTTGAGGCGTTTTTGTGTCACGCTTGTTTTTACTTTTTGAGCGGCACCACTAGGTGGAGGTTGCGGCAAAGGCTCCACTAATTCTTTCTCAGGGTTCAATTGGGCGTTGGCTTGTTGTAGCACATTTAGAAAATTTTGTAGAATTTCTTCTGCTTCGCCTGCCTTAATTAAATTTTCTTTTTCTAATTGGCTTGCCCACATTTGCCGAACTGTTGGGTGACTATCAATTTTGCGATACATAACTGGCTGGGTAAAGCGCGGTTCGTCTCCCTCGTTATGCCCATAACGCCGATAGCCAATGAGGTTGATGACAAAATCTTTTTGGAATTTTTGGCGGTATGCAAAAGCAGTTCGTACAGCTTCTAAACAGGCATCGGGGTCATCTGCATTGACATGGATGATAGGGATTTCAAAACCTTCGGCTAAATCACTGGCGTGTAAACTGCTACGCGATTCATGTTCGTTGGCTGTAAACCCTAATTGATTATTAGCAATGATGTGCAATGTACCGCTGGTGGTGTAACCATGTACACGAGAAAAATTTAAGGTTTCAGCCACAATGCCTTGACCAATAAATGAAGCATCGCCATGAATTAAAACAGGTAATGAAGCATTTTCATATTTCGGGGCGCCACGCTCATCTACTTTGGTATTAGCGGCGCGAGCCATGCCCACTAGAATTGGGTCAATTTGTTCGAGATGGCTGGGGTTGGCAGGCATGTGAACGACTGTGTGAATTTCTTTATTATCACTCACTAATTTCTGCGCACCCATGTGATATTTGACATCACCCGTCCAGCCCATTTCATCCCAAGTTGTAGCACGTCCTTTGGGGTCGGCAAATTCGGCTAAGATTTGGGTATATGGCTTTTGCAAAATATGGGCGAGCACATTTAATCTACCACGATGAGCCATACCGATAATGGCTGAGGGGATTTTTTCGCGCGCTGTGGCATCTACAATTTCATCCAACATAGGGATGAGCATATCTAAGCCTTCGACAGAGAAACGGGTTTTACCGGGGTAAACGCGGTGTAAGAAAAGTTCAAATGCTTCTACTTGGCTTAAGCGTTCTAGTAATTTTTTCTTGTCAATTATTTTTTTAGGGGAGCGATAAATGCCGCTTTCGGCAGTTTGGTATAACCATTTACGTTCTTCAGGGTTGCGGATATGCCCATAGTTATAACCAATAGTGCCTGAGTAAATAGAGCGTAAAGTTTCGATAGCCTCGTAAGCGTTTTTGCTATTTTCTTCTTCGGAGAGATTCAAAATGCTGGCAGGTAGGTTATATAAATCTTCTGCGCGGATGTTGTGGAAGTCAAACGTCACCAGCGGATTTTGGGTGGTGGCGTCTTCCAGAGGGTCTAATTGAGCAGAAAGGTAGCCGTAGCTACGAATAGATGAAGCTAGGTTAACTGCTCCTGTAACAGCATGCAGGTTGAGGTTAGTTTGTGAGGCGTTAACTTCCAAACGTGTTACTGATTGGTCTGTAGGAGTCCATGTTTGAAAAAGTTTTCGGCTTGCTTCGTCAACCGAGTTAGGGTCTGCCTGATATTGTTGGTACAGTTCCAAAATATAGGCGTAGTTGGGTCCAGTAAATTCTTTATTTTGATTCATTCATTTTCTCGAGTTAGAAATTTATGCCTATTATATCGCCCAAAACGAAATAAGCCAAAAGTTTGATAATGTTTTAATAAGGTGTATTTTTAGGTTTTAAAATTGTTTGCTTGATAATAACTTGTCGCTTTTTATATGTTGCAGTTTGCCGTCATTATGAAATTCTATAATGTTGTTAATACATTCTTTTCAGGCATTGATAGTGTACAATGAAATTATAAATATCTGTAGCTTGAGTGCGTTTGTTTTGTACTTTAGAAATACAGAGGAGAGGATGAAAAAATGTCATTTAACGATAGATCACGTTTAGACCCGAATCAGGTAGAAGATCGGCGCGGAAGAGGAAGAGGCAAAATGGTAGCCTTCGGAGGTGGTGGGCTTACTATCATTATTTTAATTATAGGTTTACTGCTTGGGGTAGATCCACTTACTTTGCTAAATATGAGCGTTGGGCAACAAGAATCTTACTCAAATCCAAACTCAGGTGAAACGTATGATTTGCAAGCAGAATGCCAAACAGGTGCAGATGCAAACGCTCGCCAAGATTGTCGTATTGTGGGCTTTGTTAATAGCATTCAAGCTTTCTGGGCAGATGAATTTGCTCGTAGTGGAACACAGTACACGCAAGCCAATACAGTCCTTTATAGTGGTTCAACTGATGCAGGTTGTGGATATGCTAGCGCTTCAATGGGACCGTTTTACTGTCCGCTGGATCAACAAGTTTATCTTGACCTCGACTTTTTCGGTCAATTACAAACTCGTTTTGGTGCTCAAGGTGGCGACTTTGCTGAAGCCTATGTGTTAGCACATGAGTATGGTCATCATATACAAAATTTATTAGGTTTGTTATCAGATAATTCACGCGCCACAGGTCCGAACAGCGAAGCAGTTGAAACTGAACTTCAAGCAGATTGTTTAGCAGGTGTTTGGGCATTCCATGCTACAGAAACAGGTTATTTGACTCAAGTAACTAATGAAGATGTCATCCAAGCATTAGATGCCGCCGCTTCAGTTGGTGATGACAGCATTCAACGTCAGACACAAGGTTATGTTTCTCCTGAGTCATGGACTCATGGATCATCTGAGCAAAGACAGTTGGCTCTCAAAGATGGCTTAACAAGTGGAGATGTCTCTAGTTGTAATTCACCAGGTTGGACTGAATAAAAATGAAATAAAAGAACGCTCTGCATAAAACACAGAGCGTTTTTTTTTATTAAGTACCTGAATAATGGTTTTGTAAACTTTTATACTTCAATTCTTTTTTGCGAATTGCTTGAATAGCAGAAACTGCGGCTGTAGCAGTAGATAATGTCGTTAGCAAAGGGATGTTCATGGCAATAGCGGCTTTACGAATTTCAGCACCATCACTATGAGCATGTGGACCCAACGGCGTATTCAAAACCAATTGAATTTTTCCTGCGCGAATCAAATCTACTATTTGAGTGGAGCCATCTTGTGCTTTTTCAACTGTTTCAACAGGTAAGCCTGCTTTATTAATCATAAAAGCAGTGCCAGGTGTAGCATATAACTGAAAGCCCAAGCGATGCATTTCACGCGCAAATTTCAAGCCATCACTTTTATCATAATCATTGACTGTGATTAATATCGCGCCTTCATCAGGTAAGCCGAGCCCTGCCGCTGTTTGTGATTTTGCAAAAGCATGACCAAAGTGTGAGGCATGTCCCATCACTTCACCAGTGGAGCGCATTTCTGGTCCAAGCAAACTGCTGGAGCCAGGTAATTTTTTGAATGGCAAAACAGATTCTTTAATAAAGAAGCCATCTACTTTTGGTTGTGCAGTTACATTTAATTCTTTCAACGTTTTGCCAGCCATCACTTGTGCGGCAACATACGCCATATTTAAATTTGTGGCTTTGCTGGCATAAGGCACAGTACGTGAGGCGCGCGGGTTCACTTCCAACACGCACACAATTTCATCTTTCAAAGCAAACTGCACGTTCATCAATCCGCGCACGCCAAGCGCCAGCCCAAGTTGTTTGGTGTACTCGCGCATAATCTCCAAATGATACGCGCTCACTTTATAAGGCGGCAAAACACAAGCCGCATCTCCCGAATGAATACCCGCCTCCTCAATATGTTCCATGATTGCGCCAACCACAACGCGTTCGCCGTCCGCCAGCGCATCCACATCAACTTCAAAAGCGTCTTCCATGAATTTATCAATCAGGATTGGTTGATTAGGAGCCGCCTCAATCGCCTGTTGAATGAATCCTGCCAAATGGGCTTCAGATTCCACGAGAGCCATAGCCCTGCCCCCCAAAACAAAAGATGGTCGCACTAAAACTGGATAGCCGATTCTTTGCGCCACTTCTCGCGCTTCTTCCAATGAGCGTGCGATTCCGTTTTCAGGTTGAGGAATGTCCAATTCTTTTAATAACTTGGCAAATTCTTCTCTATCTTCTGAAAGTTGAATGGCATGAGGTGATGTGCCTAAAATTTTGACTCCCGCCGCTTCCAGCCCTGCCGCCAAATTTAAGGGAGTCTGTCCACCGAATTGCACAATGACTCCGATTGGGTTTTCTTTATCAATGACGTTTAATACATGTTCGAGAGTCAATGGCTCAAAATATAAACGGTCAGCAGTGTCATAATCCGTTGAGACAGTTTCAGGGTTGCAGTTATACATGATGGTTTCATATCCCATCCTGGATAATGCAAACGCCGCCTGACAGCAACAATAATCAAACTCAATGCCTTGACCAATGCGATTCGGTCCGCCGCCTAAAATCAAAATCTTTTGTTTATCGGTTGGGCGTGATTCATCTTCCATTTCATAAGCGGAATAAAGATAAGGCGTTTGAGATTCAAATTCCGCGGCGCAGGTGTCAACTCTTTGAAAGGTAGGGAGGATGTTTAGTTCTTTGCGAAGGTTACGAACATCAAGTGGTGAGTGGAAAGTAGAAAGTAAACGCGCAATGTGTGAATCTGCAAAGCCCATTTGTTTTGCTTCATGCAATAATGTTTTTAATTCTGCCTTCTGCATTTTGCTATCTGCATTCTGCATTCTCAATTCTACATTCTGCATTTCTTTCATTTGCGCCAAGAACCATACATCATAACCAGTGACGTTTGCAATTTCATCTAATGACATGCCCTGACGAATTGCACGATATACGCGAAACAATCTATCGGCGCGAGGAATCGTCAGCGAAGATAATGTTTCGGGTTCAGTAAGCAACTCTCGGCTAGGTCCCGAAGCGTCAAGTGCATCCACACCAATTTCCAAAGATTGAATCGCTTTATTCAAGGCTTCGGGAAAAGTCCTGCCCAATGCCATCGCTTCGCCAACTGATTTCATTTGCGGACCAAGAGTTGGGTCAACGCCTGGAAATTTTTCAAATGCCCAACGCGGAATTTTTACAACCACATAATCAAGCGAAGGCTCGAAAGCGGCTTTGGTTTGTTTGGTGATGTCGTTTGTGATTTCATCGAGTGTGTAACCAACGGCAACAAGCGCGGCGAGTTTTGCAATTGGAAAACCTGTTGCTTTGGATGCCAACGCAGATGAACGACTAACGCGCGGATTCATTTCAATCACAACCACGCGACCAGTTTTTGGGTCAACGCCAAATTGAACATTTGAACCGCCCGTTTCAACACCAACCGCAGATAAAACTTGATGAGCAAGATCGCGCAAGATTTGATATTCACGATCAGTTAAAGTTTGTGCAGGTGCAACCGTGATGCTATCGCCAGTATGCACGCCCATTGGATCTAAATTTTCAATGGAACACACAACAACAAAATTATTTTTTTTGTCGCGCATCACTTCGAGTTCATATTCTTTCCAACCCAAAACGGATTCTTCTAACCATGCTTGTCCAATAGGTGATTCTGAAATTGCTTTGCGAATCGCTTCTTCTAATTGATTTGATTCATAAACCCATGATGCGCCTGTTCCGCCCATTGCAAATGAAGCGCGCACTAAAACAGGATAACCTGTTTCTTTGACGAGTTCTCGCGCTTCTTCGATGCTGTAAGCGGCTCCGCCACGAGGGACGGGGATATTATTTTTTTGCATTGTCTCGCGGAATAACATTCTATCTTCTGCGGCTTTGATGGCTGAAAGATTCGCGCCGATTAATTGCACGCCATATTTTTCAAGTACGCCGTTTTCACTTAAGGCAAGTGCGAGGTTTAATCCAGTTTGTCCGCCAACAGTTGGGAGCATGGCATCTGGTTTTTCTTGCGCAATGATGGCTTCTAACGCTTCGGGTGTTAATGGTTCGATGTATGTTGCATCTGCAATTTCGGGGTCAGTCATAATCGTTGCTGGGTTTGAGTTAACCAACACAACGCGATAACCTTCGGCTTTCAATGCTTTAACTGCTTGTGTGCCAGAATAATCAAACTCTGCGGCTTGACCGATGACAATGGCTCCAGAGCCAGGGACGAGGATGGTGTGGATGTCTGTTCGTTTCATAAAATATCTCGTTGGTCGAGTAGTCCCGAATGTTTTTTGAGGGACGTATCGAGACCAACACTTTTCAAGTTATTTTTTGTTTGATTCAAACTGATGGTCTCGATATGACATTCGCTATCGCTCATGTCTACTCGACCATCGAAGATGATGATGTCTGTTCGTTTCATAATAGATAATTTATTTCCTCAACCAATTATGCCTTTGTGATACAAGAATTCGGCTATAAATATTAATAAGATAAACAATGTAGGTAAAAGAGCCAGCCACACAAGCCAAGAACGTTCCTTTTGTTTTATTATGGCAATTCCTCCAACGATACCAGATGCTAAACCACATAGCATTGTAAAAAAATCGTAATGTAACATTAAATTCCTGCGAAGAGGGTTTGTTATTGTTGATACCATAAAATCCTGTACAGACTCTCTTACAAAAAACAAGAGAAATAAAAAGGTTAATGCCAATCCAATAGACCAGTATCCAAGTTTTGTATGCGGAAATTTCCAGAATCTACTAAGCATTCTTTACCTCTGATTTATCTACTATTATTCATCATTCTAAAGAATTCCCCAAAAATATCATGCGCATCATGCGGGCCAGGCGCGGCTTCGGGATGAAATTGCACGCTAAAGACAGGTTTATTCTTCATTCGCAAACCTTCCAGTGAATCATCATTCAAACTTTTATAAGTGATTTCAACTTCGTCTGGATTCAAATCGCCTGCTGTGACGCAATAATTATGATTTTGTGCGGTAATCAACACTTCACCATTTGGCAAATATTGCACAGGATGATTCCCGCCGTGATGACCAAATTTTAATTTATGCGTGTCCGCTCCCAATGCGCGACCAATTAATTGATGTCCTAAACAAATTCCAAACACAGGTACATTGCTATTAATTAATTTCTCAACTGCTTCAACAGCATAAGGTAAACCTGCTGGGTCACCAGGTCTGTTGGATAAAAAGATTCCATCAGGCTTCAGGGATAAAACTTCATCCGCTGTGGTATCCGCTGGCACAACTGTTATATTTGCGCCATAACTTGAAAGATGTCGTAATATATTTTCTTTAATTCCAAAATCATAAGCAATCACTTTCCAATTACCACTTTCCACTAGTAATTGTTCATTATTTAATGGTTTTACCCACTTAAAACCTTCATCATTAACCCAGCGATAACTTTCCTCACACGTCACTTCCTTGACCACATCTCTACCATCAAGTCCTTCCCATTCGCGCGCCATGTTCAATAACATTTCAGCAGATGTCCCTTTTGTAGATAATGCCGCTTTTTGTGTGCCACCATCTCGCAGTTTGCGAGTCAGCCAACGTGTATCCACGCCACTAATGGCAGGCACATTATGTTTTGCAAGCCAATCAGATAAAGAAAGTGCCGAACGCCAGTTCGACACTTGGGGACTTAATGAACGAATCACTGCCACCGAAATTTGAGGCTTTGCCGATTCATCGTCTTCCAAATTGATGCCAACATTACCAATGTGTGAAACTGTAAACAACACGCCTTGTCCACGATAAGAAGGGTCTGTCAAAATTTCTTGATAACCCGTCATGCTGGTATTAAAGACCAACTCAAACACGGCATCTGTTTCCGCGCCAAAGGCTTTGCCTTCGATGATTGTTCCATCTTCAAGTACGAGTGTTGCAGTCATTCAAAATCCTTTCGGTGCATATAAAAAAATAACCCTCCAAATGGAAGGTTATTTTTAATTAAAATTTTTATTGAAATCTTGAATCAAATCTGTTAGGTCGAAAAAGGTTTGGTTGATATAGTTCAGCAAAATTTGTATAAACATATTCTGCGGTATTCTACCATCCCTGCAAAATATGTCAATGAAAATTATGAAGTAGTTTTTCCGTCAATTCAACTGCCAAGCCAATATATGTTTCTGGTGATAAGGCTTTTAATTTTTTTCTGGTGGCATCATCCACATCAATTGCATCGCACCAAGTTTTATATTCTGATTCTGTTAGCACTTGCCCACGCGTTTTTTCTTTGAGCGTTTCATACGCGTCAGATTTCCCAACTGCTCGCAAGATAGTTTGTGCGCCTTCGGAGACGACTTCCCAATGGGCATTTAACTCTGCTGTGAGTTTTTCTTCATCAGGAGCGATGCGCTTCAAGCCACGCTGCAAGTTGGTCCATGCTATTAGGCTGTGACCTAGCCCCGTGCCAAACGTGCGACGCACCGTTGAATCAGATAAGTCTCTTTGTAAACGCGAAACTGTTAATTTTTGAGCATAATGAATGAACAATGAATTTGCTACGCCTAAATTACCTTCTGCATTTTCAAAGTCAATTGGGTTAACTTTTTGTGGCATAGTAGATGAACCTACTTCACCTGCAACTACTGCTTGTTTCAAATATCCATCACTGATATATCGCCAAATATCTTGAGCGAAATCAATCAAGATAGAATTTGCTAAACGAATTAAATCAAAATAGCGAACCCAATTATCATAAGGGAGGATTTGTGTAGTTAATAAATTTGCTTCTAAACCAAAACTGGAAATAAATTTTTGACTAAATGAAATCCAATCTACTTGTGGGGTGGCGGCTTGTAAAGCATTGAAGTTACCCACGGCACCTGTTAATTTGGCTTCAAATCGAAACGCGGATATTTCGTCACGCACTTTTTTGAGGCGAGCAACATACACTGCAAACTCTTTGCCTAATGTTGTCGGCACTGCAAATTGACCATGTGTGCGAGCAAGCATAGGTGTAGATTTATAACGCAGGGCAAAGTCTGAAAGGTTTGAAATTAACGAATTGAGATTGGGCAAGATAACTTTATTTCGTGATTCGTTTAATGCAATAGCTTGACCAATGCTATTGGTATCTTCTGATGTTAAGCCGAAGTGAATCCATGATATCAAATCCGCTAGGGAGTTGGCTGATTCCAAAATTTTGTTTTGAATAAAATATTCAATGGCTTTGACATCGTGACGAGTCTTGCGTTCGTGTTGGAGAATCATTTCTGCATCGGCGTTTGAAAAATTTGAAATGATAGTTTTAATTTGGGCGGATTCAGAATCGCTCAAAGGGCGTATCAAGCCTGTGGTGGAAAGACCAAGCAGAAAGTCCAGTTCGACGCGCACTCTATCGCGTAAAAAAGCAAACTCGGAAAAATAATCCGCTAACGGTGCAGTGATGTTTGCATAACGTCCATCTAATGGGGAAATTAAGTGAAGAGACATATTGTGATGATGTCCAATCACACTTGACTCTTAACAGCTATATTTCTTAAGTAACGCTTGCTGTGAGCATCTTGAAAGTAGTTGCGATTAAGAAATTTATAGATAGGCATGGTGTTTTCTCTTGGCAAGATTTTACACCGATTGATTTGCCTAATCAACAATTGGTTAAATATATTTTATTAACTGCCAAATATTTTTGCCCATAGCCACTTCGTACCATACTTCGTCTAGGATATGTTCTTGCTTTTCGGTTTCAGGCTGAGCAGGTTGAACATCCGATTTAATTTCAACATCTGGGGGCAGTAAATTTTTAGCGGTGATGACGTGATGTGCAGGGTCATCAGAAGGCATGCCTTCATCTTGGGTTTCGATATAAACTCCCTTACCATTGTAAGAAATATTTACAGTGATTAGTTGTTGCTCATCATTTTGATATCCATCTATTACAATTTTCTTTAGCAAATCTGCTAATGCAGTTTCGCAACTTTTGATGATTTCTTCAGAGACATGGTTTGCTGTTAATAACTCACGCAAATGAGTTGTAGGCAAAATAATATCGGGCTCAGCAGCATGAATAGTGATTGATTCTGTTTGCATGGAAAATCTGTCCTTATGTTTTCAGGTTTAAGGTGGCGATATAATAATCAAGTTAGTCGAATCATTCGTGACAAGAATATTGCAAAACAACACTTAACAAATATGAAAAGTCACTCTCTTTTCAATTGGAGAGTGACTTCAAAATTTTCACCTACAGCATGAAATGGGTTATTTTATAAAAAGCTCTAAGGTTTGCAGATATTCTTTTCTTTGGCTAATAAAGTTTTTAATCTTTTCAACGGCTTGGTCGTAGGTGCTGATATCTACCAAACTTCGGTCATCATTGACTGAATGAATGAGAGTGGCATATTTTTCAACTACATCAGAGATGGCTCCAGTAGCAAAGGCTTGTTCATATACTTCTACTAGTTTTTCTTCGTACAATGCTTTGAATGTAGCATTTGCCATAAATCGGGTTAGTAAGGCGTTTGAGCCACCACCAGGACCACCTCGCCCGCCGCCACGACCTTGCTGGGTATTCGTCAACGAAACATCATAAGTGACACTGCCACCAAGTTTTGCTAGGCTTTCGTTGGCATCCCACATCAAAATTGTAAATTGAGCTGTCACATCGTCATAGTACAAATAATAATTATTATTCATACCAATCATTGAATCAGTGTTAACCAACAACGCATTGATTGCTAAATATGTTGCAAAGGCATCTACATCCAAATAGTTTGGAAGTTCTTTTTCAAAGGTTGCATCATCGGACTCACTCAGAAAGCGCATGAACTTAATCAATGGAGCCAAGTCAGCATCATTCACTCGCGTTTGTTGTGTAAAACTTTCAGAATATAAACTTGGGTCTTCACCTTCATAATTTAATGTAGAGCCAAGTTCTGCTTTATATAAAACTCCATTTGAGTTTTCAAAATAACTGTCGAGATATTCTTGGTTAACTAATTCAGAAACCACATATAAAGTTTCTTCTTCATCATTAAACCGAAAGCCTGTGTAAACTGTATCTGTGGCGGGCAAGCCAACCAATTGAGCAATTTCATTGGTGACAGGTTCTTGAAGCATTGAAGCATCACCTGATACGCCATAATTGCGAATTGAGATAGCCGTATAACCTTGATAAGTTTGACCTTCAACATATTCATCAAACTTGATCATAAATGGGATTTTAACTTCGCCACTGTTTTGTTCAGTTGGATTAAAGCGCATCACATCTTGACCTTGACCTGCTTCTGGCACCTCAGCATTTTCTGGCATTTGAAAGACGTTCCCTTCGGGTTGTTCAACATTGTTTGGAAATGGCTGTATGTTATTTCCATCAAACCTTCAGGCGGTTGACCACCAGGGAAAGGCATCATGTTATCGCCGTTGTTGGGGCGAAATCCATCACCTCCACCGCCTGGACCACCTCCCAGTGCAGTACGAAGCGAAGCATTTCCTTTTAAACGAATGCCCACATCATTAATCCGCACACCATCAATGATGACATCTGCTTGATAATATTCTTTCAAACCAGCTTCTTGATAGGTTGTCAGCATCTCTTGATAATCTTCATCCGAGATGATGACTTGAATACTATGCACAAGCGAATCATCAAACAAACTGACATCATTGCTGTAATCAATTTGGGCATTCGGAGTGGCTGTTTGTGTAGCAACTTGCGTGGTGTAAGCAATTACACGTTGTTGACCAAATGCAAAAATTAAAACTGATACGACTAGAATCAATAAAAGTAATATTGGATAATGTCGTTTGAATTTAAGACTCATAAAATCTCCTTGCCCCTCTCCATGTGAGAGGGGCATATTTTGTTATCTTACAAATCGGTGCTGTTATACCCAGCCGTGAGTGTGACTTTGTTATTACCGTTTAACTTTTTGATTTCAGTTAAAAATTCTTGCATTTGATTCGCTTTTTTCAAGCCAAGACTATAGGTCACTTCAGTTAGCATTCCGTTTTGTACAGAATCAACACTAATCAGTTCAGATGAATCGGTGTATTTGAGAAATGCTTGGTCAAACAAAGTATCAAATGGCAGGTTATTTGGCAGTTGTACCCGCAAAATTTGGCTAACCATTTCACGTGCATACCAATTGAAGCGCGTCATCATTAAGATGATGAGGCTGATTACCACTGCGGCAATAATGGCTAACAAATAAAATTTTGTACCCGTTGCCATGCCAATTGCCATCGTGAAGAAAATGAAGCCCACATCGCGCGTTTCTTTGACGGCGTTACGAAAACGAATGATAGATAATGCGCCTACCAAAGAAAATGCGCGCGCAATATTTGAACCGACAATCATCATCACCAAAGCAACTACCATGCCATTAAGGACTAATGTAAATACAAAACTTTGTGTATATGATGTGCTACGATGCGTGGTCTTATATATCCAACCGATGAAGGCGCTGAGTACAAAACTCAAGCTAATCGCAATTGTGATATCTAAGATTGAGAACTCCCCTGTTAGGTCTTGAAAGTTGAAAATATCCATGTGAAACTCCTTTGATTAAATAAATTTATTTAGATAGAAATGGAACGCCGAGAAGAGATAGATGGGAATAGATTAGATGCTTCGATGCTGTGACAATATTTACTCACGCGAATCAGTTTTAGATTGTGTTCTGCTACTAACTCTGTCAGCCAATAGGGAATCCGCTCATTTACTTTAATTTCCATAATGACTTGATCTGCTGGTAATAATGGCACATTGTTTGGGGCTTCGTGCAAAAGCAGTTGTTCAGTTTGATATGAAAGTGTGTCATCAAAGGTGACGCGTAAACCTACTTCAGCATCGCCGCCAATAAATGCTTGTCTTTCATAACGAATGATGCTGGCAGGGTATAGGTTGTATTGCCATAAATAAGTATGAATCTCTTCAATGACAGCTTTATCATCTGGCGCATAAGTTTCTGGAAGTGTGCGTTCATTACACAGAAGCAAGGCTTCTTTATAAGGAAGAATAACGCGGCGTTTTTGAGTAACGCGGTCTATACGTTGTTTGATTTCCACAAATACAGGTGTGCTATCTAAAAGTGGAAGCCCAGAGTCGTAATAGCGAATACGCAATTTACGGCGATAGCGAATGCCATCTATCTTTTCCCAATAACAGCGAAAATCTGGTGAGTCGTAATACAAACTCGTCAGCGCGTAACGACCATTTGATTTTCCATGCTCATCTACAAGCAAGTAAGGTTGTAAAGCCAGCTTAAATTGCTCGGCTTGTTTGAGTGTGATTAAATATTTCAACTCAAAGCGATTAAAACTACGAATAATATGACTAAGATTTGACATAACATCTACCTCTTCAATTTCTGAATATGCCAAATTCTAGAATCAGTGCCTATGAAGACACCAAGAAAAAACTGTGAATATACTGAGATTATCTCAATGAAGTTTATTTCACAGCAATTTCACAGCATCTTTTTTTATAGTTAGGTTGTGATAAGATGAAAATGAAAGAAAAATTATGAATACTGTATTAATCGTAGATGACGACCCCAAATTACTCAAAATGCTCCAGCGCACCTTGGCTTATGAAAACTTAAATGTCCTAACAGCCAACGATGGCTTGGAAGCACTTCCACTTGTAAAAAATCGCCAACCTGACTTAATCATCGTAGATTGGATGATGCCCAAAATGGATGGCATCACTTTCATTCAAAGATTGCGTGATGAAGAAAATAAAACCATGATTCTGATGTTAACTGCACGAGATGCAATTGAGAATCGGGTAGAAGGACTAGAAAGTGGCGCGGATGATTATCTAATCAAACCATTTGCCCCTGCTGAGTTAGTCGCACGTGTACAAGCCATGTTAAGAAGAGTTGAAGAAAAACCACAAAACAAGAAAGCAAGCTACTTAGATATCAATCTAGACCCTACTACACATCAGGCATATCGAGGCGAACGGCTTTTGAATTTAACCGTCACAGAATTTAATTTATTGCATTTATTTTTACGACATCCACGTCAAGTTTTAGAGCGCAGGCAAATCCTCAACGATGTGTGGGGATATGATTTTGGCAGTGACGATAATGTCTTGGAAATTTACATCGGTTATTTGCGAAAAAAATTAGAAGCCGATGGTGAAACACGCGTGCTTCAAACCGTGCGCGGCATTGGATATGTATTGCGCGAGGAATAATGTCTATCCGTTTTCGTTTTACTTTGTTATATACGTTTATCTTAGCATTGACCTTATCTATCTTTGGCTTCGTCCTTTATACAATTCAATCACAAGATACACTTGATTCACTGAAACGCGACTTAATTCTAAGTTCCACAAGACTAGCAGATGCAACATTAAGAACAGACGTACCACCACCACCTTTTCCTAATGAAGAACATAACGAAAATTATTTGAAGCCGTTACCTTTCAATGAATTTTCTGAAGAACAGGAATTTCAAAAATTTCCCGAACGTGAAATTGCCCGCGTGTTAGATGCCGAAGGGAATCTTGTGGCTAGCCCATTCGGTAGAACAGGTGATGAATTTCCATTTAGTCCAGCAGGGTTAGAGGCAGTGCAAAACAAACAAGATTGGTTTGAAACTGGTCTAATTGAAAATGAAGAAATGTTAATTTACAGCCGCCCTGTGATTGTAGATAATGAAGTTATAAATATTGTTCAAGTGGCACGCCCACTAACTGAAAGAAATCGCACACTCAAATCTTTAGCCACAACTTTAATCATCACTGGCTTACTTACCTCTTTAATCGCCTTTGGGATTGGCTGGATATTTTCGGGAATCACCTTAAACCCCATTCAACGTATTACCCAAACTGCCCAAAAAATTGGAGACAACCGAGATTTTGCACAACGCGTCCAATATATGGGACCAAATGACGAAGTTGGTCAACTAGCCAGTACATTTAATTCAATGCTGACACGTTTACAAAACGCGTTTCAAAAAGTGGAACACTCTCTTGAAATGCAACGCAACTTTGTGGCTGATGTTTCACATGAATTACGCACGCCACTTACAACCCTGCGTGGTAATTTAGGTTTACTGAAAAAGACTCCACCTGCTCCACCAGAAATTCAAGCGGATATTCTGAACGACATGGTAGATGAAAGCGATCGACTTATTCGCCTCGTCAATGACTTGTTATTGTTAGCCCGCGCAGATGCAGGTCGCCATCTTGCCAAAGAACCCGTTGACATTTCATCTTTAATTAAAGAAACCCATCGCCAAGCACAACAACTAGATTCAAAAAGAAATATCCAATTACATCTTTCGCCCAATCTCAACATCATTGGCGATAGAGATGTCCTCAAACAAGTTTTGCTCATCGCTGTAGATAATGCCCTCAAACATTCCACAGGTGATATAAAAATTCAAGCACAGCAAATTGACAAACAAATTGAAATCAAAATTCAAGATGAAGGTGAAGGCATCTCTGCCGAAAACTTAACCCACATCTTTGACCGCTTCTATCGTGCCGATAACACCATTCCAGGTTTTGGGTTAGGCTTACCCATCGCCAAAACATTTGTCGAAGGCATGAATGGAGAAATCAAAATGGAAAGTGAAATTAATCAAGGTAGCACTTTAACGTTGCGCTTTCCTACCGCTTCATAAATCAAAGCAGTATAATTTAATGCATGGCTCAGTCAAATTTATACAACTCACTCGACGAGGTTTTGAATGCCCTCAAAAACCTGAAAGATGATCCGCTGGCAAATGCGGGTACAAACATTGTTATCAGTCGTGGAAATCCAAATGCAAAATTATTGTTGATTGGTGAAGCACCTGGTCCGCAAGAAAATATTAAGGGCAAGCCGTTTGTAGGTCCTGCTGGTCAGTTGTTGGATAAAATTTTGAGCGCAGGAAACTTTGACCCTGAGCAAGATGTTTACATCATCAATTCTGTTTTTCGTATGCCACCTGGAGAAGATGGAAAATCTTTTCGTAAGCCAAATGATAAGGAAATTGAATATTATCGTCCCTTCGTTTTTGAGATTATGCGCCTCATGAATCCGCGCCTCATCTTGTTGACTGGAAATGTAGCTTGTCAATCCGTTTTGCAAAAGACTGGCATTACATCCCTGCGTGGTCAGTGGACTCAATTGGATGGGCGTTGGCTGATGCCGATTTTCCATCCATCCTATTTATTACGGAATCAATCACGTCAGGCAGGTTCGCCTAAGGCGTTGATGTGGGAAGATATTCAAGAAGTTCGTAAGAAGTATGATGAGTTGATAAAGTAATAAAAACGGCGACTTAAGTCGCCGTTTTTATTATCTTGCCCGTAAAAACTCTCTTTTTTGAACACATTTATATGACAACGCAATTGACATCAAACATACATTTATAAAATGGTATATTTGATTAATAAAAAGCAGGTAAGAAAAATCATGCCTACAAAATCTACACAAGCCTCAAAAACGAAAAAGAAAGAAAAAATTGAAGAACCTGTTTGGACGTATCGCGGATATAAAATAACCAGCAGTGAATTTGTAACCGCTATGGTGCATTTCTTCCGTGCCGAAGTACAACGCGCCAACGTGTGGAGACAAAGGTTAGACACCACCACAAATTGGGCAGTAGTTGTCACAGGCGCAACATTATCCATTGCCTTTAGCCAAGCAGAAGTACATCACGCCATCATTTTATTAAATACTTTATTGGTTTTATGGTTTTTATTTATTGAAGCCCGCCGTTATCGTTATTATGAATTATGGAGTTATCGCGTGCGTTTAATGGAAACAGACTTTTACGCCGCCATGCTCGTTCCGCCATTTCACCCGTCACCCGAATGGGCAGAAAATTTAGCCGAAAATTTACTCACGCCCAGTTTTCCAATTTCAATGTCGGAAGCATTTGGCAGAAGATTACGCCGAAATTATTTATGGATATTTTTAATTCTGTATGCTTCGTGGGTTGCAAAAATTTGGCTCTTCCCCACACCTGCAAATGACTTTCAAGAGTTTATAGAACGCAGTGCAATCGGACCCGTATCAGGTGAAATAATGATTGGCATTGGTTTTGTACTATATTTATTTTTAGGTTTGTTCGCTATTGCCACTGTTAATTTAACCCGCGCCACAGGTGAAGTGCTACCAAGATTTGGTGATGAATCTGCTACTGCCGCCCCAAGCGAACAAGGCAAGCCAAAAGGGTTACGCGCCTTACTTGCGCCTCGTTCACGGCGCCGACAGTTGTTAGCCCTCATCATCACCAACCAACCTGATAACGTCTCTGCTCGAATCTTAACCGACATGAAACGCGGAGTGACGGCATTATCAGGCAAAGGTATGTACACAGGTCAAGAACGCGCTGTGTTGATGTGTGCATTGACCGTCACCGAAGCGCATAACTTAAAATCCGCAGTTGCAAAAGAAGATCCCCAAGCCGTAGTGATTGTGTCCCCTGCACAAGAGATTCTAGGCGGCGGCTTTGCTCCGCTGACGGAGAAATAAATTAATTCGTAGGGGCGACCCATCAAAATATATCAATTAACAAATTTAGAAAATCACTTCTGAAATCATTCGTCTTGTTAAGGAAGAGCGGGTCGCCCTTTGTGCATGGAATTATTTCAGCAACAAGGGCGACCCGCCTCTTTTAATTGTGATGAATTCATTTCTCTGAATGGGTCGCCCCTACTAAAATAAAAACAAAAAAATTGATGGAGCAAAACCAAACACAAATTAAGTTCAGAAGCGTTTGGTATAATCCCAACCTATGAATTTGAAATATCATATCTGGACAGAAGGATGTCAAATGAATGTAGCCGATTCGCAACGAGTTGGTTCATCGCTTGAACATCTTGGATATACGTTAACCGAAACCATCGAAGAAGCCGATGTGATTGTGTTGAACACGTGCGTGGTGCGCCAACAAGCGGAAGATAAAGCCATGGGGCGGGTGACTTCACTTGCACCGTTGAAAAAGAAAAACCCGAATTTAGTAATCAATGTGATGGGTTGTATGGTGGGTGTGCGTGGCGCAGAAAAATTACGCGCCAAACTTCCATTTGTGGATGTGTTCTCACCACCTTCAGACCCAGGTCCGTTGATTTCACATTTAACACAAGGTGAAATTCGTTCGCTTGAAAATTCTGAAACCACGCGCCGCTTTTTGATGATGGATGATGAATTAATTTTGCCTGTTGCTGAACAAGGCAAGTTAATTACAGCGCATGTGCCAATTGTGTATGGATGTTCACATGCTTGCACATTTTGCATCATCCCTTATAAACGTGGCATTGAACGTTCGCGTCATGTTGGTGATATTGTTTCTGAAATTCGTTCGCTGGCAAAACAAGGCGTAAAAGAAATTACATTGCTTGGTCAAATTGTTGATCGTTATGGAAAAGATATTCCCGATGGTCCAAATCTGGCTGGGCTTCTGCGCATCATTCATGATATTGAAGGTGTTGAACGCATTCGCTTTTTAACTTCGCATCCAAATTATTTTGATGATGATTTAATTCAAGCCATTGCTGAACTTCCGCGTGTAATGCCACACATCGAGTTACCCATTCAAGCAGGTGATGATGAAGTTTTATCAAACATGAAACGCGGATACACTCAACAGCAATATCGTGATTTGATTGCAAAGATTCGCAAACAAATTCCTGATTGTTCAATCGCGACTGATATCATCGTTGGATTCCCTGGCGAAACCGAAGAACAATATATGGAAACTTATCGCCTCTTATCTGACCTGAAACTTGATGTTGCTCATTTGGCTCGTTACTCCGTTCGAGAGGGTACTGTCGCCGCTCGCCGCATGGACGATAATGTTCCCGAAGAAGATAAACTACGCCGTTTACATGAGTTAGATGATTTGCAAGAAAAAATTGTAGATGAAATCAACAAAAAATATCTCGGCGAAAAAGTGGATGTGTTGTTTGAAGAAAAGGTGAAAGATCGCTGGCGCGGACGAACTCCAACAAACAAATTAGTCTTCGTTGAATCAAACGAAGACTTACGCGGGAAAATTATCCCCGTCACAATCACATGGACGGGTCCATGGTCAATGCAAGCGGTGATGCACAAGCAACCTGAATTGATTACTTTATAGAGCAAGATGTTATCTTGCTCTATTTTTTTGAGGAAACATGAATCGTATTCGAGTGATTGCTATTTGTATTTTTCGAAATGAAAATAAAATTTTAGTAGCCGAAGGTTTTGACCCAGTAAAAAATCAATCGTTTTATCGTCCGCTTGGTGGTGGAATTGAGTTTGGCGAAAAATCAGCAGAAACTGTGAAACGTGAAATCATGGAAGAGATAAAAGCAGAAGTTACAAATCTTGATTATCTCGGCACGATCGAAAATATTTTTGTTTTTGATGGAAACATGGGTCACGAAATTGTGCAAGTGTATGACGGCGAATTTGTCAAAGCACATCTATATCAACAATCCGAAATACTAGGCATGGAAGATGATGCAAGTAAATTTAAGGCAGTCTGGAAAGAGATTGAAAGTTTTAATGCAGGCGTTCCACTTTATCCAGATGGTTTACAGGAAATGTTAATCAGGTTGAAATAATTTCCATCCAAAGATATTGCATTGAGCCTACCGAAATAAGTGTCATAGAGAAACTTTCTTAAAGTACAAAAAACTTAATGCGAAAAGCGCGAAAGAGCGAAATTCGCAAACAAAATCATTAAAATTCGCGACATTCGCATATTCGCGGAATTCGCGTTAAACCTTTCTTCTGTTTTTTAACTTACTTTGAAAAATCCGCAAGCATCCTAGAATTTCAACTTATGTCATCCCTACAGGATTTGGAATCTATATTTCAATTTCTAGAATCATTCCATCCTACGGGATTATAAGAATATCACATCGGTTTATAATCTCATTCTATGTCTTTCTCCGAACTCCTCAACACATTTGCAAATAACTTACTGCCTATTTTATTAATCGCCAGTGCGGGCTATATCGTTGGAAAAACTTTAACCGTGGATTCACGCACTATCGGGCGAGTTGTATTTTATATTTTTAGTCCATTATTAGTTTTCAACTTGTTGGCAACGAGTAATTTGAATTTTAAACAAGCTATTTCCACATTTGGTTTCACTGCTATATTTATTTTCAGCATGGGAATCATTGCTTGGATTGTCGGGAAAATTTTCAAACTAGAGCGCACTCATTTACTAGCAGTCATTCTCACTGTTGGCTTTGGTAACTCAGGCAATTATGGTTTACCTGCCGTCAAATTTGCCTTTGGGGATGAAGCATTGGCTATTGCTTCTATCTTTTTTGTGACCACTTCTCTTTTTATTTAACACGGCTGGTGTTGTGATTGCCTCACTTGGGCATTCAGACTTGAAATCCGCTATACTGGGGTTATTCAAAGTGCCTGCTTTATATGGAGTAGTTTTGGCATTGATTGTTAAATTAACAGGCTTTCAAATTCCAATTCCAGTAGCCCGCACGATAGACATCGCCGCCAATGGAGCCATCCCATCCATGATTGTGTTGCTCGGTTTAGAATTGACGAAAATAGAATGGTCAAATAATTTTCGGGCATTGAGTGTTGGCGTGGCTACAAAATTATTAATCGCCCCACTTGTTGGATTAATTCTTGCCAGCCTGTTTGGTTTTGAAAGTTTTCAAAAGCAAGCCAATGTATTTCAAGCCGCCATGCCTGCCGCAGTTGCAACAACAGTTGTGGCGAATGAATATCACTTGGAATCATCATTGGTCACTGCTATTGTTTTTGTTGGCACGATATTAAGTCCGCTAACGTTAACGCCATTGATTGTTTATTTGTTAAGATAAAAAATATCCTCGCCGCCGAGACGGCGGCGAGAGCAATAAGGTAATAATTGCAAGATAAATCTTGCTGTACTTAATTGAGGTAACAAATGTTTTATTCGCGCATCATCAAAATCATCATCGCTATCAGTGTAGTCGCCCTGTTTACGAAGCCGTACCCAGTTTCAGGTCAGGGAGGAATCGTAGTCGAGAATGCTGGAGTAGTAGTGACATTTGGTCAATCTATTAAATTTACAGCTAATATAAAATCATCACTTCCAATTCAACAGGCTTCATTATTATTTCGAGAAGTGAATGAAGAAGTAACCCGCGTGGAGCCGTTACAAGTTGGTGAAAATGGGGCAGTTAGTTTTGTTTACGATGCAAGCCAAAATGCTTTTGCGCCGTTTAGTTGGGTTTTATTTTGGTTTCAAGCCACATTAAGTGATGGCGTTACATATACTAGTGACCCAATAAAATTTCAGTATTTTGATGATCGTTTTCCGTGGCGTCAGGTGAGCAAAGTTAACATTACCATTAACTGGTATGCAGGTGATGATGCCTTTGGCGCGGCAGCGTTAGATGTGGCAGGTGCTGGCATTTTAGCCATGCGTGATTTTATTCCGATTTCATTTGATAACCCGCTAGATATTTATATTTATTCTAATGTCAGCGATTTACAAAGCACCTTATTAGCTAGCAGTAACGAATGGGTTGGCGCACATGCACACCCAGAATTAGGTGTAGTATTGGTTGCGATTCCGCCAGGTTCAAATCAACGTATAGAAATGGAAACAAAAATTCCGCATGAATTGACTCACGTTTTATTGTATCGCTCGCTAGCAGGGAATTATCAACGTCAACCTGCTTGGTTGATTGAAGGTATCGCTTCGATGGCAGAGGGTTATGCCAACCCCGATTATGCCCGCGCCATGCAAATTGCTAGTGAAGATGATTCATTAATCCCACTAACTGACTTATGCGCTTCTTTCCCGACCGATGCTGGTTCTGCTTTTTTAGCTTATGCTCAATCCCAATCTTTTGTCACCTACATTCGCGATTCTTTTGGTACTTCTGGTTTATCACGCTTGATGGGTGCTTATAGCGAAGGCTTTAATTGTGAGTTAGGCGCCACGCAAGCCTTAGGCTTACCGCTAAGTCAATTAGACCAACGCTGGCGCGAGACGAAGATAGGTCAAAACGTGGCAGGTGTGGCACTTAGAAATCTATTACCATTTATATTATTAATGATGCTGGTATTAATTGTGCCATTATGGAGCGCCATTGACATGTTGCGCCAAAGGAGAAAAAATGGAAAACAATAATCCAAATGAAATTATCCGTGTACATATTTGGGTAAAAGGGCGTGTGCAAAAAGTGGGCTTTCGTGCACATGTCGAATATCAGGCTTTACAGTTGGGCATCTTTGGCTGGGTACGCAATTTTGACCATGATTGCGTAGAAACTGTAGGAGAAGGCAAACGGCAAAGCATTGCAAGATTTATAGAAATTGTAAAACAAGGACCAAGCCTTGCTCGTGTAGATGAAGCGAAAATAGAATATGAAGAACCAACTGGAGAACTATCTGGCTTTCATGTTAAGAAAGCATTTTATAGTATCTAAATTTTCCTAAAACCCCAAACCTTTTTCTTTCAGCGAAACAAATTTCCCTGCACCAATCACTAAATGATCTAATACATCAATATCTAACAACTTACCTGCTTGCACAATTGCTCGAGTCACAGCCACATCATCGGGGCTAGGCGTTGGGTCTCCACTGGGGTGATTATGTGTCACAATCAAAGACGAAGCATTAGCGCGAATTGCCTCTTTGAACAATTCGCCCACCCGCACTTGAGACGAATTCACCGAGCCTTTATACACTTCCACAATTTCTAAAACTTTATTTCTTCTATCTAACAAAATTACTCGCAAATGTTCCTGCTCCAATGCCGACATTTCATATTGCACTAAACCTGCCGCATCTGCTGGGCTATTGATAACAAATTTTTCTTCAGGGGCTTCCACACTCAGCCTTCGTCCTAATTCAATTGCCGCTTTAATTTGAGATGCTTTTGCTTCGCCCATACCGTGTTGATTCATCAACTCTTTGAATGGAGCGCGATGTAAACCTTGGATACCTCCAAAAACTTTCAATAACCTCTGCCCCACTTCAACTGCATTTTCGCCTCTTACTCCGACCCTCAGCAGGATGGCTATTAATTCAGCATTGGTCAATACCTGAGGTCCCAACGCTTCCAATCTCTCGCGCGGACGATCTGATTCATGCAAATCTGCAATACGATAAGTTGGTTTAGGGTTTTGAGTAGATTCAGTCATAAATACATTTTACAATATTTATAAAAAAGAGACTGATTAATCAGTCTCTTTTTTCATTTATGGTGTTGGCGTTGGTAAAGGAACTTCTGTTACTACAATTGCATCCACTTGTGCATTATCCCCCGAACCTCCAGTTGTTGGAGCAAACACTACAACATAATTATAACTACCAGGAGGCGGCGCAGCAGGAGCAGTATCAACATCAATTAATATCCCTGTACCAGGGTTTGGATATAAGTTATTAGTCGGGATTTCATAATTATCACATTCAGAGCCTGCTGGCATGCAACTCACATCTTGCGGCAATACAGTAACATCTGCATTCGTATTGGTATCAGGCTGATTATTCCCCCAATGAAAAACTTCATAATAACCAGAATTAATATCATTTGTAATGCCGATTCCAATATTATCTATTTGGACAGAATTAAAATCGTATAAATTTTCATAAAAGATCAAATCATAGAAATTATCAGGGGTTGCATTAACAACAATAGGAGAACTTGAAAAATTAAGTACTACATAGGTGCCATCAACAATTTGTCCAATATTTCCATCAGGTGTACTTGTCCCAATTTCTGTAGGTGGTGGAACTAACGTCCAAGATGAATCTGGAGTAGAAGGTGTCCCTGTAGGTGTTGCAGTAGGCGTGCTAGTAGATGTAGGAGTAGAGGTAGGAGTTGATGTAGATGTAGATGTAGGTGTGGATGTGGATGTAGCAGTCGGCGTGGATGTAGATGTGCTAGTAGGTGTAACTGTTACAGTACTTGTAGCAGTTGGAGAAGGAGTGGTAGCAGTTGGTGTTGGCTCATTATCATCATCAGTTGGATTAGGCGTTGAAGTAGAGGTATATGTAACTGTAACACTAGGTGCAGGGGTAGTAGCTGTTGGCGCTGGCGTTGTTGGAGATGGTGATGGAGAAGCAGGTGTAGCAGTAGGAGTATTTGTCGGCTCTAAAATAACAAAAGGTGGGAATGAAATCTCCCCAGAACCAGGTGTTAAATAAGTCTCAGCCCAAAACATGGGCGTAAGAATCTGAGGTGAAAGCGGTTGCAATAATGAAGAAGCCGGTTGACCCGAAGCAAATTCAGGGTCTAAGCCAGAGCGCATGTTAGCAATAACACTCCAATTCGGGAATATCCGAATCGCAAGTTGACCTACAAGCATAATTAATATAATTCCAAGTGGAATAATAAAAACAACTATGCTCCAATCGCGACGTTCATGATTTGGCACGTTCATACATCTCTCTCTTTTTGCACTGGCAGTGAAATAATAAACTTACTACCATATAGCTTATTCTCATTATACCCCTTACTTTCCACCCAAATCTTTCCGCCATGCGCCTGCACAATCCCACGCGCAATTGCCAAGCCTAAGCCAGGTCCACCGCCTTTGAATTTTGTTTTACCAGAAGAATGTAACAAGACTTCCCCTGTCTGATGAAATTTCTCAAAAATTACTTCCTGCTTAGCAGGGTCAACCCCAATGCCAGTATCCACAACTGCCACTTCTATTTCAGGTGGCTTCTTTCCATTTCGATATTTTCCAACCACACTAACTCGCCCACCATCTGGCGTATATTTAATAGCGTTCATAATTAAATGATAAAAAACTTTCTGCAACATATCTGGGTCTGCCGAAAAAGTAGGTAGCTTATCTAATCCTTCGGTTGTAAAAGTTAAGTTACGTTCAACAAAAGCAGTTTCAAAACTTTTACTTACTTTCTTAATCACTGTTCCTAATTCAATATTAGTTTTTCTCAACACCAAAGCATCACTATCAATACGCGAAACATCCAGCATACTGTTAACTACATCAGACATACGCTCGGCACCTTCAAGAATACCGGAAGCTAGCTTCTTCAACTCAGGGTCTTTTTCCGTATCTTGCTCCAACATCTGAGAATACCCCATAATCAAAGTTAAAGGCGTACGTAATTCATGCGCCGAAATTTGAATAAAATTCGTTTTCGTCTTATCAATTTGTTTAAGCGTTGCATTTGCTTCTTCCAACTGTTGAGTCCGCTCTTGCAACTTTGAAGTCATATCATCAAAAGTACTTGCCAATGTCCCAATTTCATCGTCGCTTTTAATACCCGTACGAGATTGTAAATCCCCTTTCGCAATAGCCTGTGAGGTATAAACCAATTTATACAATGGCACAATAATCATCCGAGAAACAAAATAACCGATTGTAATCACAATCAAAGTTAACACAGTAAATATAATGATATAAGTTGTTCTATTACTTGAAGCAAAATCAATCACGAAATCGGCAGGTAAAATAACAGCAAATACACCTATACGATCATTGCCTATTTGCAAAGGCGCACGTGCCACCGTATAGTCTCGCCCAGCATATTTAAAATTTTCACCATACACAATCTCTTGCGCATGAAGCGCCTCTGTATATTCGTCTGCAGAAATCTCAAGTGCATTTAGTGTCTCTTCATCCATTCCACCCAGTGTCGTAGCAATCGGCTGCCCACTACTCCCTTGATATAATGCAATATCTGCCAAAGCTACAGATTTAAAAGCAGGCAAAATTGTACGAATTGAAGTGCCTACCACAATTACCCCACTAAACTCACCATCCACAGACACAGGCAGGGATGTAAAGTAATAGTTCTCGTTATTGACCAAACTCAAACCCAAACCACGATGCGGTTCCTCCTCAGGGTCACGATGTTGCAAATAAGGTGCAACCAAAAACGAACGTGAAGCTTGCGTATCCTCATTTACTATCACCAAATCCCCATTCTCATCAATCAAAAAATGTACAATCTCATGTCCTTGTGGTGAAATCAAAATCAAGTTTTCAATTCGTGCTTCACCAAAAACAGGCATTGCTAAACGAGTCACCGTCTCACGATCTTCCTCCCGTAATGCCTTCGCCAAACCATCAGTATAAATAATAATACGCGCCGACCCTACATGCGCACTTTCCTGCTTTACAAAACTATCTGAAAACACCCTGCCCGATTCCAACAACTGATTCGTCAAGCGCTCATTCAACGTACTCGTTACAAGGCGCGTCACCACATAAACCCCGATCAAAGAGACGACCATGGTCAAAATTACAAACGGCAGAGCAACTTTAAGGCGAAGACTCATAACACCAACCCGTACTACATAGCCATTGGCAAAGCTATTATAGTAATAAAAAATAAAGCCTTGAAAAATGTAACTTAATTATAATGTCAGATTGAAAAAAATAAGCCAGCACTTTTGACAAGCACTCGCCTCACTCCTTGCCTCAGCCTGAAACCTCCTCTTCGACCTCATGCTTCCCTACAACTGTTTGACGAAATGCACAAGCCGCTCCACCTCATGGTAACCCATCTTTTTATGTGCTTGAATAGCCGCCTCATTTTCTAACCAAGTATCTGAACCCATTTCAGAACACCCCTTTTCCCGTGCCCACTGTTCCGAAGCCTTTGCCAAAGCCCCAGCCACGCC
>LMZR01000070.1 GCA_001567105.1 Chloroflexi bacterium OLB14 | reverse complement strand
CTTCCTTCTCATCTTCCAAACCTTTCAGCATCAACTCTTTCGTCATCACAGGGTCTGCTTTGCCTTTGGTGGCGCGCGCTACTTGACCTACAAACCACTGTAACAACGTATCTTTGCCTGCATGATATTTTTTCTATTTCAGATGGGTTATCGTCAAGAATTTTTGTCACCGCTTCTTGGATGAAACTTTCATCTGAGATTTGTGCTAATCCTTTTTCTTTTACAATCGCTTGCGGGTCGCCACCAGACTTAAATAATTCTGTCAGAACAGTTTTGCCTGCGTTGCCACTGATAGTTTTATCTGTGACCATGTCAATCAATTGCGCCAATGATTTTGCGGGGACGGAATCTACTTCTACATTTAATTCATTTAAGTTGCGCATGAATTCGCCTGCAATCCATGTGTTGATAATTTTCGGCGAACTCTTGGCGTGTTTAATCACTGCTTCAAAATAATTTGCAAGCGAAAGCTCGGAGGTAAGCAAACGCGCATCGGACGGAGTCAATTCAAAGTCAGTGATGAAGCGTTTTGTTTTTGCTTCGGGCAATTCAGGTAATTGATTCCGAATCGCATCAATCCAAGCATCAGTCAATTGCAGTGGAGGCAAATCAGGTTCGGGGAAATAACGATAATCATGTGCATCTTCTTTACTGCGTTGCGAAACCGTCACGCCGCGCACATCATCCCAGCCCAATGTTTCTTGAAACACTTCGCCGCCATCTTCATAAATTTTTATTTGGCGTTCAATTTCATATTGCGAGGCACGCACCAACGCACGAAAACTATTTAAGTTTTTAATTTCAGTTCTTTTGCGCAACTCATCACTGCCAACGGGTCGCACAGAAATATTGGCTTCAAAACGCAACACGCCTTTTTCCATATCCCCCGAGTTCACGCCGAGATAACGCAAAATGGCGCGGACTTTGGTTGCATAATCCAACGCGGCTTCGACAGAACGCATGTCAGGCTCGGAGACGATTTCAAGCAATGGAACACCCGCGCGATTGAAATCAACAAGCGCGTAATTTTTTTCGTGACTCAATTTTGCAGTATCTTCTTCGATGTGAACGCGGCG
>LMZR01000069.1 GCA_001567105.1 Chloroflexi bacterium OLB14 | reverse complement strand
GGCAAGGGAGGTGTAGCTTGCCCCTCCCGCAGAGAAGCCAGCTGTGCCAATGTTCACCCAGTTTGTTCCATCAAACTTCATCACTGTGGCTTTCTCGGAGTTGGCATCATCCTGATATGCCACATAGGGTGTGCCGTTATATATGGCAAGGGAGATATATTCCACCTCGCCAGCGGAAAAGCCAGCGGTGCCAACATTTTCCCAAGTGGAACCATTGAACTTCATCACTGTGGCTTTGTAGGAGTTGGCGATATCCCGATATGCCACATAGGGTGTGCCGTTATACACAGCAAGGGAGATATATTCCGCCCCGCCAGCGGAAAAGCCAGCTGTGCCCACATTCTCCCAAGTAGATCCGTTGAACTTCATCACTGTGGCTTTGTGGAAGTTATCATCATCTCTATATGCTACATAGGGCGTGCCGTTATATACGGCAAGGGAAGTGAAGCTTGCTGACCCAGCAGAGAAGCCAGCTGTGCCGACATTCTCCCAAACCCCAGCGGCGTACACGCTGAAGATCTGCGTCACTAGCAAAGAAAACAATAACAAGAGCACGCTAGCAGGTTTGAATAAAAACTTTCTTACTTTTGCTTTCGGTTTGTCTTTCATCATATTCTCCTTTTGTATGAATAAAACGATGCAATATTTAATTGTCAATGGCTGAGGGGCGGATAAAGTATAAAAATTATATGCTAATTATAAAAAGATGAGTAGGAAGTATTACTGATTTTAAACACAGAGAAATTACGATAATGGTCCAGTTCGTTCGTAAAAAATGTCCATAATGGTTTGAGTCAATCGTTTGGAATCATGTCGCCATGGATGTGCTTCTTCGGTTAAGTTAGCAGTGTAAGTACGTGAATCTTCTAGTATTTTTTCATCTGCAATTACAAAGCGAGAGTTAGAAGATAATTCTCCTGTATAGTTATCATTGCATAAAATCACATCAAATAAATCTTCACCTACATGTTCTTGCAAAGCGCGGATGTGGTCATAGCATGTGAACGAATCTGTTTCACCAGATTGCGTAGCAATGTTGCAGACATAAATTTTGATAGCATGGCTGGCGTGCATACTCGCTAACAAATCATGTACTAGAAGATTTGGCAAAATGCTAGTATATAAACTGCCAGGTCCTACTACGATAATATCGGCACTTAGTAACTCTTTTATCACTGGCGGAAAAGCGGGAGCATTATCTGGCTCTAGCCAAATTCGTTTTACCCGACCAGACATAGTAGGGATTTTGCTCTCCCCTTCCACACGGACTTGATTTATTGAATGAGGTAATTCCATGCTGGCTACTAATTTCACATCGTTCAAAGTAGATGGCAGTACTTGTCCGTTTACAGACAGCACACGACCTGATTCAACCACTGCAGATTCAAAACTGCCTGTAATATCAGCCAGTGCAGTAATAAATAAATTTCCAAAAGAATGTCCCTCTAACTCTTTGGCTCCGCTAAAGCGATATTGAAATAACTGGGTTAATCTATCTTCATCATTGGATAAGGCGGCTAAACAGTTACGAATATCACCTGGCGGAAGGATTCCATAACTTTCGCGCAACCTACCTGATGAGCCACCATCATCTGCTACGGTGACAACTGCTGTGAGATTTGATGTTTCAGTTTTTAATCCACGTAATAATGTGGCAAGTCCGTGCCCGCCGCCAATGGCAACAATTTTAGGTCCACGCTTACGGCGTTGAAAATCTGTCAGTGTATCAACCAAATCATGCCCAGGTCGGATAAATGGATTCAGCAGCGAACGATTTAGTTGCAAGATTCCATAAACAACAAGCCAAATGCCTAAACCGCCAAAAATAATAGCCCGCAAAATTCTTGGTAAAAATCTCAAAGATAAATAATAAAGAACTGTAAGCAAAGCTGGGTTAGCAGAATCGGTTCGGTATAAGTCAATGAGGATGACTGCAAAGCCAAGCCCTAATAATGTAATTCCTATTAACATCATAGTAAACCAACGCTTGATGCGTAAGCCAGGTCTGAGCCAGCGAGTTAGATTTTTTTATATGTAAAAAGAAATTATTTTTCATTTCAAACGATAATAGCAGTGTTAAAGAGTTCAGTCAAACGCAAGATAAATTTTACGGTACTTTTTGTGCCTCAAATTTGGCGAAAATAGGCTTACGGTATAATCGGCTTATGGCAATGATTGTAGCAGTTGATATTGGCGGCACACACATGCGTGCCGCTTCTTACTCACAAGATGATATAAAACCGATTAAACATCAAAGGATAAGGACATTGGCTTCTGAGCCTGGTGGGTTTGAACGCCTGCTTGGTGTGATTGAAGATGTTTGGGTACAAGGAGAAACAGTTGCTGGAATTGGCATTGGGTCGCCTGGTCCGTTAGATCCACACACTGGATATTTGCTTGCACCACCCAACAACCCTCAATTTCATAACTTTGCATTAGGGCAAAAGTTGGCAGAACACTTTGGTGTAAAAACATTTTTAGATAATGATGCTAATTTAGCAGGTTTAGCAGAATATCGTTTTGGAGCGGGGAAAGGTCACCGCTT
The DNA here is from genome assembly GCA_001567105.1 of Chloroflexi bacterium OLB14. Classification (GTDB taxonomy): domain Bacteria; phylum Chloroflexota; class Anaerolineae; order Anaerolineales; family Villigracilaceae; genus Villigracilis. The sequence goes on along the minus strand of LMZR01000069.1, from coordinate 25,363 downwards.
TGTGTTGTATTTAACTGTTAGCACAGGTGTTGGTGGTGGAGTCATATTAGATGATAAATTGTTACAAGGTCAGCATGGCTTGGCGGCGGAGTTGGGGCATATTATTGTTGAGCCAAATGGCGCATTATGCGGTTGCGGATTTCAAGGTCATTTAGAAGCTTATTCATCAGGACCTGCTATCAGTAAGTATGTGCTTGGGGAAATAGAATCAGGCACAAAGTCAGTTTTGAAGCGGGATGTTAATCTTAGTGCTAAAGAAATTGCACAGGCGGCATATCAGGGTGATGAATTGGCAATCAAGGCATATCAACGAGCGGGAGAATATTTAGGCATTGGCGTGGCTACTATGCTTCATTCATTTGACCCGTCTATTGTTATTTTTGGAGGTGGCGTTTCGCAAGTGGGAAATTTGTTATTTGATTCGTTTAATGTAAGTTTGAGAAAGCATGTTTTTCATCCGCGCTATCTGGAGGGCTTAACCATTACCACTGCACAATTAGGTGATGATGCGGGTTTGCTGGGTGCGCGCGCGTTGGCAGAAATGAAATTAGGTATATCAAAAAATTAAGGAGTAAGTATGACAATTAAAAAAATTAACTGTTGGTGAAAAAGCAAAAGCGATGATTGAGCGTGATAAGAAAGTGATTTCTGGTTCTTATCCGCGTGATTATCCATTTGTGATGGATCATGGCAAAGGTAGTGAAGTTTGGGATGTGGATGGTAACCGCTATTTAGATTTTATGGGCGGTATTGCTGTGGTTTCCACTGGTTATTCACATCCGCAGGTGGTGAAGGCAATTCAGGAGCAAGCAGAAAAGTTTGTTCATATTTCGTCTGATTTTTACCACGAGAACTGGGTGCGACTTGGTGAAAAATTAAATGATATTGCACCTTTCCAAGAAGATGCTCTTTCGTTTATGACAAACTCAGGCACGGAAGCAGTTGAAGCAGCAATTAAGCTTGCGCGCTATACAACCAAACGTACAAACTTTATTGGCTTTACTGGCGCATTTCATGGGCGCACAATGGGCGCAGTAACTTTTACCGCTAGTAAGGCAAAATATCATAATGGTTTTTATCCATTAATGAATGGTGTTACACATGCTCCATTCCCAAATCCGTATCGTCCAATTTTGGAAAGAAAAAAAGGCGAGGATGATGGCGAGGCTGTAGTTCGTTATATTGAGGAAGAAATTCTTTCACAGATTTTGCCACCCAATGAAGTAGCAGGTGTGTTGGTTGAAACGATTCAAGGTGAGGGCGGTTACATTGTTCCTCCTGATGGTTTTTACCCTGCTTTGCGAAAACTATGTGATAAGTATGGCATCTTAATGATTCTTGATGAAGTTCAAAGCGGAATGGGACGCACGGGCAAGTGGTGGGCAATTGAACACTTTGGTGTTGAGCCAGATATTATCACTTCGGCAAAGGGTATTGCTTCAGGTATGCCGCTTGGCGCTTGTATTGCCAGAAAGTCTGTGATGACATGGGAAAATGGCACGCATGGAAACACTTATGGTGGTAATCCAATTTCATGTGCGGCTTCATTGGCGACGATTGATTTAATCGAAAAACAATATATGCAAAATGCAAAAGAAGTTGGCGAGTATGCTATGGATGCTTTAGAAGAAATTAAAGCACGTCATCCATCTATTGGTGAAGTACGAGGAAAAGGTTTGATGATTGGTGTGGAGTTGGTCAAGGATCGGGAGACGAAAGAACCTGCTAAAGATTTAACGCATCGTTTAACTGACCTTGCATTTGAGCGCGGACTTTTGACTCTTTCTTGCGGACAGAGTGTGATTCGCATTGCTCCGCCACTTTCGATTAGCAAATCTGAAATTGATGAAGGCTTACGAATTTTTGAAGAAGCGTTGACGGTGGGCGAAAAAGAGATGAAGTGAGGCGTGATTCGTAAATCGTAATCGTAATTGGGGATTAGAGAATTAGAGACTAGAGACTGGAGATTGAAAAGGATTTTGAGTTAACTCAAAATCCTTTTTCTTTACCTGTCTACTTGTTTACCTATTTACTTGCCCACCTGTTTACCCACTCACTTCATTATCATCTCCAATGACAATATTAGAGCCTGTGACGTTACCATGAATGTTGATCACATTTCCACCAGATGGTTTCGGTCTTGGTTTTGGTTTGCTTTTCTTCTCTTTTTTAATTTCAGGCACAGGTGAACCATCTGTTGATAATAAATTTGCTTTCACTTGTTCAGCACGGATATTCAAACTTTTTATTAATTTATCCATGCCATTGGGTGTAAATAAATCTACCCATTGATAGGATTTTAGTTTATAAGGCAGGTCACATTCTTCTAAACGGGCGGGGATTAAGAAAATACGTCCGTCGGGCATCTCCAGTGCCAAGTCAAGTGCGAGGCGGATTTCTTTCTGCACATAACCTTCTTTGTTAACAGACTTTTTTGAAAGGCAAATCAAAATTACGTCGGCTTCATCTAAGCCTTTGTGGATTTCGTAATTCCAATCCTGACCTGGCAATAATTTTTCTTGGTCATACCAAACATCTGTGCCTTGTGAGGAAAGAAATGTATGTAATTTTTCTACTTCAGTTCTATCACCTGAAGCGTAGGATAAAAATATTTTTAGAGGTTGCATAGCAGTGATTATACGTTAAAAGGGCAGGCGCGTGAAAACGCCGCCTGTTTTATTTAGTGAATACCAGCAGGAACATAAGGTTTTTTGTTTTGCGAGACCTTAAGCAATACTGCTTGGACGGCAATACGTTTTGCATAAGTATTGTTGCCTTCGTTGTAGCTTTCGCAGGTGATTAAGGTGAGCCAAGCGTCATCTTTATGGCCAAGGACTGTCATGTTATAGGGGCTGACAGTGACAGTTTTTTGAACTTCGTAGGTATACAACGAGTCGTAGGCGTGAACGATGATTTTGTCACCCCACTCCAGTTCGCCAAGTTTTGCGAATGGGCCATCTTCACCATTTGGTAAAGTAACGTGACCTGTTAGCCCGCTGTTTCCTTGCCAACCAGGGAAGGCAGTACCTTCTAGCCAGCCTGCTTCTTTCCATAGCCAGGTGACATCCCAATCTTCTTCTAGTAAAGGAACGCCCACAATAGGCATATTAACGCCGAGGCTTGGAATCTCTAACCAAACATCTGTGGCTGTGTAGGCTTTCTCTTTTGGTTGTTGTGGTATTTCTGTAACTACGTTTGGAGCAAAGCCAGTGAGCGGTAAGGCAGATGGTAAATTGGCGCTATTATCATCATCTATAACATTTACCCCGTTAATAGTCACTGAATCTGAAACGCTGTAAATATTGACGGCGTCTAGTGGGTCATAGAAGCGTTCAGTTGATTCGGTATTGAATGGGGAAAGTTGAACGGGGTCGCCATTAACCTGAGGATCGATAGGAAGTGAGGTCCATGCTACTGAGGCTGAGTTTATTGCGGGAGTGCCTAATAGATAAGCGTTAAAGGTAATTGTGGCAGTTTGCCCAAGCGGGAAGACATCCCACACAAAAGTTAAGTTTGAAGTAGGTGCTGGGCATGAAGCAGTATGACTGGTAGGTGCCAAGCCTGCAAATGTTGCTGAGCAAGGAATATATTGTAAGTTGGCAGGCAAAACATCTGTGACAATTACATCAAAGGCATCTGTTTCGCTTTGAGGTGTGGTGTGATCTATCACCAAAGTAAATTGGATTGGCGTGCCGATTGGAACATTCGCAACGGGTGTGGCAGATTTGCTAATTTGCATATCTGGCTCAACAATTTCAACATCAGGTGCAGATGTTGTGACAGAACCACCTTGCCAAGCCCAAGTAACACTGTTGTTCAAATCTACGCCTTCTTGGTTTTCAATCACATCCAAAACGATGGCGCGATATTCAATCACTATTTGTTCGTTCGATGTGGTAGCTGTAATTGGTGTAGGTAATGTAAATACTGCTTGTCTGCCATCTTCTGCTGGGTTAGCTGAAGTTCCAACTGCTGGGGTAACAGCAGGCGGGCAAACCGTAGCAGTTTGGTCTACGCCTTGCACCATAACAGACAAGCAATCTACAAAGGCTAAGCCTAAATCTAATTGATCTGTAATAGTTGTATTGTTAAATGTAATACCTAGTGGCAAATCAATTGTAATTCTGTAGGTGATAATTTCACCAATGGCAACATCCAGCCCAGAAGTGTGGCTTGCATCTGTTGATACTATTGTTTTAGTAAAACCACTATTAGAAGTAAAGCCAAAGTCTAAGCTTGGGTTGGCAGTTGTACCTGTGCTGTCATCAACAGTGGTAGATACACCTGCACTGCCTGGGGTTAAGGTTACTACAGCACTAGAGGCTTGCCCTAAACCTGTGCCTATTCCATTGTCATTGTTATCAATGTCATCATCTGGGTCTGTGGTGTCACTTGAATTAGCTGTATCTATAGTGCTAGCATAACCTGCTGGCGGGGTTACTCGTACAATGTAATCACCTGCAGGTAATCCACTAAATAGATAAGTTCCACCTACACCAGTGGTTACACCGCCTGAGGCATCATCTGCGGTGCCTAAAATGCCATCAGGTCCAACATTGATTTCTGTTACGCCATCACTGGCGAACAATTGCACAATAGCTCCTGCTAATGCTGTATCTCCTGCATCATAGGTACCATTGTTATTCACGTCAATATATATTTGGTTACCTAATGTTTGACGATAGAAGCCAAAGTCTACTGATCTGTTGCTTTGAGTATTGCTCGCTTCACCTGGGGGGTTAGTTGGGTCTGCATCTGTATCATCGGTTGGTTCGTTGGCAGTAGGACCCAAAGTAATTTGGCTACTAATGACACCGCCACTATATGTGCCACTTGTTTGCAAGGTGCCATTATCATCACTGTCCACATTATCATCTGGATCTGGAGCAGTAGTTTCAGAAATTGTGCCATTGGCTGCAATGCTAGTGCTACTACTTAAGTAACCATCTAATGTGCCACCTGTCCCGAATTCACTTGCTGGGATGACGACAAAGTAATCGCCTGCTGGTAAATTATCGAAGCGATAATAACCACCATTGGCTGTTGTTTGAGTACCTACAAGAGTGCCATCGGCTCGATAAAGTTCAACATCTACACCATCTATACCTATTTCGGCACCATTGATGGTGGCACTGTTGTCTGTATCAAACCAGACACGGTTGCCTAAACTAAATGAAGGATTAACTGTTAGTGTATCTGTAGCAGGGTCATTGTTAGTAACGCCACCATCGGCAGTTAAAGTGCCTGCTGGAATTGTGTTGATATATACCCCAGGTTCAGTGCTAATCACGTCTACAGAAATGGTACAAACATCACCTGGGGAGCCAAAAGGTTGCAAACCGCCACCAGATAGTTGAATATTCTGAGAGCCAGGTACAGCAGTTAAAGTGCCTCCGCAGTTATTTACAGCATTTGCTGGGTTAGCAACCGCTAAGCCAGTGGGAAGTGCGCCAGGCAGGTTATCTGCTACGCCCATATTCACAACAGGCACTAAACTTGTGTTTGTAATCGTAATTGTCAATGTAGAAACTTGATTCGCTAAAACGGTTGCAGGGCTGAATGTCTTGCTTACGCTTACGCCTGGCAGATTCGTTAATGATGCTTGTGTTGGGTCTGGGCTACTGACACCATTTAATGTAGTCACAGCACCAGCAGGTATTAAATTAGTGAGATTCCCATTCACCTGCATGGTGACACTCAAAGTTAATGTACAGTTTGTATTAGGGGGTAAAGTGCCTCCTGTGAACGTGAAGGAAGTGTCTCCTGGGTTGCCACTAATTGAACCGCCACAAGTGCCCACATTTAAGTTGGCAGGGTTAGCAATCACCATGCCTGTGCCTAATAATGTCATATCATCAGTGAACTGAATACCAACTAAGGGAGCATTATTTGGGTTAATTAGTTGTATGCTTAAGGTAGATGAGGCTCCGCCATACACTAAAACGGGGTTAAAGCCTTTTACTACGCCAATTGTAAGTGGTTGAATTCTCAAATCATCTTGTGCTTGTGCTGCTGGGTTGATAACCGTACCTGTACTCTGCACAGTGCCTGAAACGTTTGTAATAGGTATTGTATTTGTAAATGTGCTTGGTGAAGCAGGAGTACTATCACGCCCTTGCACATTAACAGTGATAGTACAAATACCGGGAATTCCACCTACTTGCGCAGGTATAGTTCCGCCTGACATTGAAATAGTTTGAGTGCCAGCAGTGGCAGTAATAACTCCACTGCCACAAGTAGTGCTAGCGTTTGGTATGGGAGCTACAACAATGCCATTGGTAACGGAGCCAGGTAGGTTATCTGTTACAGAAACATTTGTTAATGGTGAATCCATTGTATTTTCCAATGTAATTGTAAGTGTAGATATTCCATTGGCTTGCACAATGTCAGAGTAAAAGGCTTTGCTCATAGACATACTGGTCACCCTAACAGTGGCAGTATTGCTATCTGCTGTATTTGTACGCCCTTCTGTTGTTGTAATTGTGTTTGCAGGGATAGTATTGTTATAAATGCCCGGCGTTGAAGAAGTTACGTAAACATCAATTCTACAACTAGTTCCCGCATCAATAGATGCCCCTGATAATGTGATTGTGTTTCCACCAATAGGGGCTACAAGGGTTCCACCTGTACAATTTTCTGATGGATTTGCAGGGGCTGGAGGAGTGCTTCCAGTTCCTACAATTACTAACCCAGTAGGCAGGGTATCTGAGATACTTAAACCTGTTAAGTTAGTATCAGCAGGGGCTGTAATAGTAATTCTTAATCGTGTTGGTTGCCCAGGTACGATTGGGCTTGTGTTAAATGCTTTATTAACACCTACAGGAAGATTAGTTGAATTAACAACTGTTAAATCTGTGCCTGTGCGGATAGTTGTGCTATTGCCAACCCCCTGAGCAGTTGTAATATTGTTTGCAGGGATAGTATTTTCATAAGTTGTACCACTACCAGGTACAGAACTAGTAACATTAAATACGATCGTACACGATGTGCCAGCCGCAATAGAACCACCTGCTAACGTAACGCTTGTAGCAGTATTTGTAATAGTGCCACCACATTGAGGAGATGAGGGTGTACCAGAAACAGTTAAATTAGCTGGCAATACATCTGTAAAATTGACATTGGTTAGATTAGTAGCACTGTTATTGTTTAATGTAATCGTGACCGTGCTAACCCCACCTAGAGGAATTGTGGTGGGCGAATATGCCTTTGCACCTGTTAATGGCGCAGTAATAGCGATGGTATCTGTAGCAGGAAAATAATTTGTAACCCCAGGTTGGTCTGCACTGACAGAATTAGCAGGAATAGTGTTTGTTAAAGTAGCAGGGAGAGTTGTCAGTGGGGAAAAAACTGTCACAGTAATAGTACAAGTTCCGGGTGGGGTTGGAGGCGTTGCACTCGCAGGCACAGTACCATCTGTTAAAGTAACAGATGCAGAGTCACTTGTTATCGTACCACCAACACAAGTTGTGGTTGGCATGCCAGATACTTCAAGCCCTGTTGGTAAATTGTCAGTGACATCTACCCCAGTATATGCAGAACCAGTGGGGTTTTGAAGTGTAATTGTCAATGTGCTTGTGCCACCTGCTACAATTGAATCAGGCGAAAAGGCTTTGATTAAGCCCATTGGCTGGATATTTAAATTAGAAGATGCTGGGCTAGCATTTGTAACGCCTTGGTCGGTGACGATAGAGCCAGGTCCACCTGGTCCAGCAGGGATGGTATTTGTATATGTTCCAGTGGCACCTGTTACATCCACAGCAACAACACAATTTGTGCTAGGAGTCACAGTGGCATTTGTAAGCGCAATGGTAGTCCCACCTGGGTTTGCAGTTAAGGAATATCCACCACCACAGCCAGTCACTGTAGCGTTAACTGAGCTTGCTAAAACAAGACCTGCTGGCAAAGTATCTGTGAAGGAAGTTCCTGTAAGATTTGTATCACCATCGTTATTATTAACAGTAATTGTCAGGCGACTAATACCGCCAACAAAAATAGTGTTTGGGCTAAACCCCTTAGCTAAAGTAGGCGGAGCAACAGCAATAACAGTAATTGTTGCGCTAGCAGGCGTGGTATTTGTAATAACAACTGGGGTGCCACCATCATTTCCATCTGCATTGAGGTTATTTGCAGGAATAGTGTTAATTAAATTTCCAGGTGTAACAGAGGTAACATTAACTTCCACATAACATTCACCTGGTGTTGCACCAACTTGAGCAGGCACTGTACCATTACTTAATGCCAAATTTGTGGTACCAGGCACAGCAGTAACATCACCAACGCCACCACAAGTATTAACCACATTAGCAGGGTTAGCAATAGACAAGCCAGGTTGCACGCCAGCTAAATTATCAGTCCAACTAGCATTGGTTAATGGAAAAGTATTGGGGTTAAAAATTGTCACCCGCAAAACAGATACACCACCTGCATCAATTTGAAGTGGGGTAAACTGTTTATTAATTTCAGCAGGTAACGATGCCGCATAAGCAGGGCTCACCGCATTTCCAAACAATGAAAAAATAATAAGTAACGTAAAAATTAAATAACGAAAATATTGCCTCATTTTTCTCTCTCTTTCATAGACAAACAATTAATAAAATATTAAATTCATTACATTTTATAGCCTATTTGTACGGGGGTCAACATCTAAAATTGACAAAAAAGCAAAGAAAATTTGACTGTACAAAACCTTATAAAGCCTAGCCCTTACTATTTTTTCGTCAGTGATAAAATACCTAACATGTCTATCATCCCTTCAAGGCTTCCAGATTTTCGTGTACGGCAGAGAGATTACCTGCTAGAGATTTCACGCCTATTAACTCAAGAATTAGATTTAGAAAAACTGCTGGAGCGAATTTTGAAAGTTTCAATTGAAATGCTAGCTGGGCAAGCAGGCATTATTGCGCTCAAACTTGCAGACGGCTGGAAAGTGGCTTCGGCTCATGGCATAGCTCCAGCCTTTCTCTCTTACTTAGCCCCTTTGCTTGAAGAAGAAAAAGGTTCGCGAACTTGATGTAACTGAATTAAATCGGATGTTAAAAGAATTGACCTATACTGCCAGTATGGGCTTATTAAATGGAACAGGCTTGCCCCTTGCCACGCGCGGACAAGTAATTGGCGTGATTTTTTATCTTTAGAAATTATCCCGATGTTTTTACGCTCGACGACAGAGTTTTATTACAATCATTTGCTGACCAAGCCGCTATTGCAGTAGTCAATGCTCAATTATATGGGCAGGTATCTTATGAAAAACAAAGGTTAGATGCTTTATTAGAATCTGCTGCCGATGGTATTTTGATTTTAGATACCGAAATGAATATTGAAAGATGTAATGAAGCTTTTAGCAAATTATATGGTTTACCGCGTGAAGAAATTAAAAATAAACCTCATAATGAAATTATTAAATGGAAGAAAGAACCGCAAGGCGAAACTCTGGAAAAATCTGTAGTAAAAGGTTGGCACCACACACCAAATGCTACTTTGTATGTTGAAGGTGATTTAGCAAGACCAGCGCTACAATCGCTACCTGTTGGCATTACTTATGCACCGCTCATCACTGAAGAAGGCAAACTTCGTAATGTGATTTTAAGCGTTCGAGATATTACACATTTTAGAACTGCCGATGAAATGAAAGCCACTTTTATCTCAATTGTTAGCCATGAATTAAGAACGCCTGTGGCATTAATTAAAGGCTATGCTTCTACATTACGGCGTGATGATGCCAAGTGGGATAAGCGCACTATCAGCGATTCGTTGAGTGTAATTGAGGAAGAGGCAGATCGCCTCTCTAAGATGATAGATGATTTGCTAGATGCTTCACGCCTACAGGCAGGAGGTCTCAGCTTAAATCAGGCTGATGTAAACATGAAGCAACTGTCGGCTAGGGTTGAGGCGCGTTTTTCGGTACAATCCCCAAAGCATAAAATCATCACAGAGTTTCCAGAAAATTTTCCAATCATTTTAGGTGATGAACATCGCTTAGAGCAAGTGCTTTCAAATTTAGTATCTAATGCTATGAAGTATGCCCGTCAGGGTGAAATAAAAATAAGCGGTTCGGCAACACCTGAATATGTGATGGTGTGTGTGAGTGACCAAGGACCTGGCATTGATAAAAAGGATATTCCACACATTTTTGATAGATTTTATCGCTCAACTTCTGCTGTAAAACAGACTAAAGGTGCGGGGTTAGGATTATTCTTAGCCCGTGCTATTGTGGAGGCTCATGGCGGGCGCATCTGGGCAGACGCTGGGGTTGATTCTGGAGCTCGAATTTGTTTTTCGCTTCCACGTTGAACTGTCTGAGCAAAGGTTCTACGGGAGTGGGTAAAAAGATGGGCTAAATCTTTTTTCTTAGCCGCTGCGCCTTTGTGCAGAGATTTATGTTTTACCCCAAGTAACCTCCCTTTTTGTTTTAAGGTAAAATAGCCGAAATTTTCATTTTGGACTAGGCTTGCTAGTGCAAAAATCCCAAGATATAAAGGATAAATTCATGTCTAATATCCCTCCTCGCAAGAAAGTAAATAAAAAGTACACTTGGAATAAGGAAAGTGTGTTTAAAACCCAAAAAGATTGGGAAATTGCTTTGCAGGCGGTGTTGAAAGATGCCCCTAAAGTGAAGAAATTTGAAGGTAAGTTAGGTGAAAGTTCTGCTATATTGCTTGCCGCTTTAGATGCAATTGAAAGTTTGGTAAAACGGGCTCAGACGGTTTTTATGTATGCGCAATTTGAGTATGCTGTAGATACTACTAATCAGGATTCGGCTAGTATGGTAGGCAAAGCGCAAAGTATGTTTGGGCAGGTGGCTGCAGCCACTTCTTTTCTTAACCCCGAGTTGATTCAAATGGGTAGAGAAAAACTAAATATTTGGATGAAAGAAAGCAGTAAATTAGCCGTTTATAAACATTCTTTTGATGATTTATTCCGTCAGCAGGCGCATGTTCGCTCTGCTGAGGTGGAAGAAATTCTCGGCATGTTAGCCGACCCATTTAGTGGTGCTAGTAATAGTACAAGTATGCTAGTAAATGCGGATTTCAAATTTGCGCCTGCTAAAAACAAGAGTGGCAAAAAAGTGGAAGTAACTCAGGGTAATTATCATACTGCGCTGATGGAAGACCCTGATAGGAAGTTACGCCAATCTGCTTTTGAGAGTTATCACGATAAACATATTGAGTATAAAAATACACTGGCAACAAATTTAAGCACGTCAATTAGTGCTAATGTTTTTAACATGCGTGTTAGGAAGTTCAACTCATCACTTTCTGCTTCGTTATTTAATAACAATGTGCCAGATGAGGTTTTTCATAACCTGATTGAAACATTCAAAAGGAAGTTGCCTGTTTGGCATCGTTATTTTGAGATTAAACGCAAAGCCTTGAAGTTGAAAGATATTCAATATTTTGATATGTGGGCGCCCATTGTTAAAAAGAAACCTAAAATTTCATTTGAAAAAGCGGTTGATTATATTTGTGAAAGCCTTGCGCCACTTGGTAAAGAGTATGTGGATACTGTTCGACAAGGTTGTCTTAAAGACCGTTGGGTTGATTCTACTGTTAATCAAGGAAAATCAAATGGGGCTTTCTCGTATGGCGCTCCTGGTACGCACCCATTTATTATGATGTCTTACACGGGTGAAGTTGGCAGTATGAGTACCTTAGCTCATGAACTTGGTCATTCGATGCATTCATATTTAACTTGGAAAAATCAGCCGTTTGCATATTCCAGTTATTCATTATTTGTGGCTGAGGTTGCTTCAAATTTCAATCAAGCCATGATGCGCGGGCATTTACTTAAGACTATTAAAGATAAAAACTTCTTAATTGCTTTGATTGAAGAAGCAGTAAGTGGCAACTTCTTTAGATATTTCTTCCAAATGCCCACTTTAGCCCGCTTCGAGTTAGAAACACATCAACGCATGGAACGTGGCGAGCCTTTGAATGCAGATGCAATGCAAAATTTAATGGCAGATTTATTTAGCGAAGGCTTTGGTAAGAAGGTAAAGATTGATCGCCCGCGTGTAGGTATGGTTTGGTCTACATTTGGTCATTTGTTTGCTGATTATTATGTATTCCAATATGCCACTGGTATTTCAGGCGCACATGCTTTAGCTAATAGAATTTTGAAGGGTGTGCCTAATGCGGCAGATGATTATTTGGGCTTTTTGAAAGCAGGCTCTTCCGATTATGCTTTGAATGTATTGAAAAAAGCAGGTGTCAATTTAGCTACGCCAGAGTCGGTAGAAGAAACATTTTCTATTATGGAAGGTTATATTGACCAATTAGAAGAGTTAATTGGGTAGTTTTTAACCTATCAAGTGGGATATCGTTCAGTAATCTGTTAGCGACTACGCATCATGCTTTACTTGTTTTGTAATGTATGATGCGTAAGTCGTTTATAATATTCAAAATCATAAAATTGGAAGTTTAAAATGCCTCAAACTCAAATTGCATGTCCTCGTTGTAAACAATTAATTTCTGCTAACGTTGAGCAGTTGTTCGACGTAACGGCTGACCCGCCAGCCAAGCAAAGGTTATTAAGCGGGCAATCTAATTTTGCACAGTGTCCACATTGTGGATATCAGGGTCGCTTGGCTACGCCTGTGGTGTATCACGATAATGCGAAAGAATTGTTACTGACTTTCTTTCCTCCAGAGTTGATGTTGCCTGTTAATGAACAAGAAAGAATTATTGGACCATTGATTAAACAAGTGACTGATCGTTTGCCTGCCGAAAAACGTAAAGCTTATTTATTAAGCCCTCAAGCCAACTTAACTTACGAATCATTTTTGCAGACGATTCTTGGCAAAGATGGCATTACACCAGAAATGCTTAAAGAGCAACAAGAGCGCGTGCAATTTTTAGAACGCTTAATGCAAGTTACCTCAAAAGATGTGCGCTCTGAATTAATAAAGCAAAATGAAAAAAATTATTGATGAACAATTTTTTTCATTTATTTAGTCGTATTGCTCAAAATGCTATGCAAAGTGGTCAAGAGCCGATTGCTCGCGCATTAATTGAAATACAGACACAACTGCTAGAAGAGACTGCTTATGGACGTCAGCTTAAAGAATCGGTTGGGGAGCTAGAAGCAGTTCAAAGTCTGTTACAAGAGGCGGGGCAAAGCCTCACACGCGAAAAGCTTTTGGAGTTTGTGATGGAATCAAAGACAGATGCCCGTATCCGTGCTTATGTTACTCTGGCGCGAGCAGGTATGGATTATGCTTTCTTCCAAGCACTTTCTGAGAAAATTGATCAGTCTAACGATGCTGAGCAAGCGCGTTTGAAAAATATTCGTGAAAAGTTGTTGCAATATACCAGTGAAGTAGATAAACATTCCGAAGCCCGTTTTAAGCATGCGCAAGAATTTTTGAATAAATTGCTAGAGCAAGACGATATTGAAAAAGCCACGCGAGAAAATTTAGAGGGCTTTACTCAAGATTCGGTTGACTTGGCTCAGCAGATGTTACAGCAAGCCTCTGAAAAAAATGATTACACATTGATGGGGAAATTACAAAAAATGATTCAAGTGTTGCAAGCTGCTAGCACGCCACCAGAAATGATGCTGATTGAACAGTTACTTCAATTGCCTAACGAATCTGCTATTGAATCTACTTTGAAAGAAAATGAAACTTTAGTGACGCAACAATTATTAGATTATATGGGTGGTTTGATAACTCAAATGGATTCACAGCCTGATAACCCCGAAGCTAAAGCCATGAGTGAGAAATTAGGCGAGGTGTATAAAATAGCGCTGAGAATTTCGATGAAAAAGAATATGGGCTAGAGATAACCCGCAGGTTCTGGTTTAGGGGAGCGTTTTCCTAATTCATTCAATAAAAAAGCCGACCAATTCTAATTTGGTCGGCTTTTTATTATAACTTTGAGGCTAAAAGTTCGAATTGAATTCGGACTAAGCCATATTTTTGTTTCATATCGCCTTTACGGCAGACCAAAAATATTTTTCAAGAAGACTGCCATTTGGGCGCGGCTAACTGCATCGTTTGGACAATAATTTCCGCCGCCACAGCCAGATGTCACCCCTTGTACAGCGAGTCTTTCAATCCAAGATACATATGTATTTGTAAAAGGCACATCTAAGAACATTACCCCTGTCCCCGCTGGCGGGGTATAGAGAGGTCCGTGGTCGGCACGTAGTAAGAATACAGCCATTTGCTCACGAGTTACATTATTATCTGGGCAGTAATTTAATGGGGCTAATGAACATCCGCCTGTGATACCTTCAGCATATAGTTGTTCAATCCATGGAGCGTATAAATCTATTATTGGGACATCCGCAAATATGCCACTTGCAGGAGGTGGGGTATATAGGCTTCCATGCATGCCTTTTAGTAAGAAGACCGCCATTTGCTCACGAGTTACAGTGGATGCAGGGCAATATAAGCCACCACCACAACCGCTGGTAATGCCAGCATTAAAAATGCTTGTAATAGCAGATTCATAAATAGACCATGGCGAACCACTGGTAGGTACATCGGCAAAGGTGGGTTTATTAAAAGGGGTGCCAAGAGTGAAATTACCATTTCCTGCACCTATTCCACCAAGTGGGTTCAAGGCACCATTTATAATCGTGTCATTATCAACGACATCTAAACGGATTGTTCCTGCGCCTGCTCCACCAGTGTTAACACTAACCGTAAAGACCGAAGCGCTCGTAACTGGGGTTACACCTGTAATCGTAGCTCCGCTAACTGCCCCAGTAGTAGTTAAGGCAAAATCAGCAACATCAACGCCAGTAACTGCTTCATCAAATGTTACAGTAAAGTTAATAATGCTTGGATTAGCAGTTGTAGAAGGCACTGTAGACATTACAACGGGGTTATCTCGCAGTGAATATAAATCGCCAGTTGTAAAATTACCAATTGTGATACCTGGCGGTACACCAACCCCTCCAACTGGAGTTGATTGGTTGTTCAAAACGGTGTCGTTATCTATAAAATCTAAACGCAATGTGCCACTGCCAGAACCTGTATTAACTGTTACAGTGCGAGTGTCGGTGTTATCTACGCCACTTACTGAAACAATACTTGTACCAGCAAGGCTCCCCGTAGTGGTGAGAGCAAAATCGCCAATATCTACCCCGGTCACAGCTTGGCTAAACTTAACATTAAAAGTTACGAAAGCGGCATTGGTTGCATAGGTTATAGGGATTTGGCGGGAGATTTGCGTCACCTTAGGCGAAGCCAGAATAGCTTGAATGGTAAATTTCCACCAAGCATTTGCATTTCCATTAGCATAAATTTGAGGTTCATTTTTAGAACGTACTTGCCAATAATATGTTACGCCATAGGCTAAAGGAAAATCTTTCACCCCCACTGCGCCGCCCGAATAGAGTGATTCTCTATCCACCCAGGCGTTTCCATCACAAACATTATTATTGGTTGTATCAATACAATATTGATATTCGTTTCCTGGCGCTAAAAATGCATCTCCCCAATTCAACAAGCGATATGTTGTGGTAGGCATGTTAATAGTAGACCCATTGACTGGAGTAATTTTATTAAAACCAGGCGTTGGTGCAGCAGAAAATTTAAATGACCACCATGCCGTTGGGTCGCCATCAGCATAAATCAATGTATCACGTGTGCGAACTTGCCAATAATAAGTAACGCCCACTACCATTGGAAATTCAGGGTTAGCCTCATCACCACCTGAGTAGAGGTTAGGTCTCGTAACCCAATTATTAGCATCGCAGGTATTATTATTTGTTGTATCAATACAATATTGATACCGATCATCAGGATAATTATCACCAAGCAAGGCATCTGTCCATTGCAGTACATAATAAGTTGTAGTAGGTAATGGAATTGTAGCGCCATTGGCAGGCGTAATTTTATTAAAGCCTACAGGTCCAACCGCAAAAGCAAGATCTTTCGACTTAAGTACAACATCACTAT
The DNA here is from genome assembly GCA_001567105.1 of Chloroflexi bacterium OLB14. Taxonomy (GTDB): domain Bacteria; phylum Chloroflexota; class Anaerolineae; order Anaerolineales; family Villigracilaceae; genus Villigracilis. The sequence continues at coordinate 9,456 of LMZR01000069.1, read as the reverse complement.
ACCAAACAGAAACACAATATCCTTGAAGGTCAGGGCAATATTGAAGCGTCACTGCTAAATGTTCTCCCGCTTCATTTATATAAATTGTTTCAGTTCCATTATCTTGCAGGAGCATCCAACCAAGAATTTCTAATTTTTCTGGAGAATAGAACTTATATAACCCCTCTTTTGCAGATTCATCTGCCGAAGAATTATATAAATTGCCACTCAGTGTAACGGCTTGCCCAGCAATCTGGAGTGTTTTATCTGTATTTCCAATATTTTCCCAAGTTAAATCAGGATATAAAGGAGGGCTATTTTCCTCACTTAGAATTTGCTTTGATACTTGAGCTTGCGCCCTTCCTTGCGTAGGGAAAATTAGCACAGCCAAAATGATCAAAGTAAAAAATTGTTGTAAGAATTGTCTTATTTGTTTCATTCTAATATCCTTTCGTCTAATTAATAGTAACACAATTCAAAATAGTTTTTAAGCAATTACTTAAAAAATAAGGCAAGGCGAAATCGCTTCGCCTTGTCTTATCCTCAACTATTATTCCCTCTTGCACACTATCTAAAACGGCTTAAACCTCATCAAGAAAAGTAGCACGCACAAGGCTACAAATCCACCACTAGCTAACATATGTGGGTTTGTTTTCGCAATCAATCTATAAACTTCCTCAGCATCAACCGATTTATTCTCAACGGGGGCATTTCTAGTTGAAAAGCCCGACATATAAAACAAACCAAGTTCCTTTCTGATTGGGCTATAAAACTTACGCCCATACCATGTCATCCATACAATGGTTACAAAGAAAACTAATACAGATGCGCCCCACCAGCCTGTGCTCCACCATTGAGCGGTATACCCCATATAAACACTGGTGATAAGTAACACCAACAAACTGATTCCCGTCAAAGCAATGGTAGCAACGGGCAAATCCAATAGCATAGAAATACGCTTCAAGTCTTTTTCTTTAGGCAATAAAAAGGCAGTTGCCATTGAAACGCCATGAGAAAAGAAAAACAAAATTGCAAACAAGCCATGTAACCACAACATCCAATTATATAAAGTCATAATTTTCTCCTTTGCATTTAATTGAATTGCTATCGCAATCCTTCAAACAAATCCGTCTCAATTTCTCTACCGCCATTCACCAAACTAAACGCCCGAAAGAAAGTACCCTGCATAGCTAACACTGCAATTGCAGCATCTTCATGAGCGTGAGCAAGTTCCCCTAACGTTGCCAATTGGCTTTGATGACATTGAATCGCTTGCCATGCAGTCTTGCAATAATCACTTGTCTCAATGCGAGTTGTAATCATCCATTCTTTCCATGGAACTTCACCCCGAAGTTGATCATCCACAGGAAAGGTCATATCGCCCATAAATGGCGCAACTAAGTTAACAAAATTTTCACCATCCACCATGTAATACAATTTTGAAACACGATGAACTGCTAAATGCATATCGTCCACATATTCAGAATCTGCCGCACACACAATTGCCGCATTTGTAAACTGTCCAATCGCAACATGATCAGGATGCCCATAATTTCCATCTGGTGGAAACGTCACCACAACTTGTGGTTTTATTTTACGAATGTGCGTAACAATTTTCTTAATCGCTTCAGCATAATTCGCCCTATCAACATCTCCATCAATATAATTAAGAAAAGATAGACTCTTCATCCCCAAAATAGCGACCGCATTCTCCAACTCCTTAGTGCGGATTTCACCCAAACGCTTCAAGCCTGGATTATGCTCGGGTTCAGCAGCCCAGCCTCTCTCTCCTCTTGAAGCGCAGACGAGGTGCGTCTCAACTCCCTCTGCAGAATATTTTGCTAACGTGCCACCCATCCCCATTGATTCATCATCAGGATGCGCAAAGATGGCAAGGAGTTTTAATTGAGTCATAATGCTTCCTATAAAAACGCCCATAGATTTTAGTTTTAATTAAAATCTATGAGCAAGTTAATTTATCTCAGTGAAACTTGCTTTAATGATTCTGCAGTGATGTTGTAAGCCTTTGCAAAGCCAGCTACATATCGCCCGCCTTTGGGCGTAATGCGCCAAAAATTAAAATCTGTCAATTGAAACAATGACTCCGATTCGGGAAAGCGTTGTAAATATTTCTTTTTCAGTGGCATGTAACCTGGCGCCCCATTCTCAATTTGTTCTGCTTTACCTCGAATAGATACGCGCGCCAAAGATTGCGGGTCATTACGTTCATCATCTGTTTCACAAATTAACAAACTAACCTCTTTGTTTTTTTGCATATCAACTGTATGTTGTGCTAAACGACTAACAAAAATATAAAAAGCAGAAAAATCTTCAGTGAAAACATACGCCACCATAGAAACTTGTGGCGCATCATCTCGCAATGTGCCTAAAGTTGCAATGCGTGTACCCCGAATTAATTGAGCTAATACCTTTTCTGATTGTGCATCCATATTCTATTCACCCATAGGTGGGTTATCTAAACGCAAGCCGTGCCCACGCACAGTATTGATGTATTGATGTCCATGATCTAAAACTGCTAATCTATCGCGCAAACGTCTAATCAGTGCGTCTAATGCTTGGTCAGAAACACCAATTGTTTGTTCTTCCCCCCATACAATTGAAACTAAATCGGCACGAGGCACTACTTGACCTTGCTTTTCATATAATAACCATAATAACTTAAATTGCTGAGCAGATAACGGAGGCACTAATTGTTGTTGATTAACCCATACCTGACGTGATTTCTGGTCCATCAACAAACGCCCCGAACGTGAACCGCTTTCAGCTAGTGGCATGGTGGCATCAGAAGTTAAGAACATAAATTGTTGAGCCAATGCTACGCCTAGCAAATCGCCATCTTGTAACATAATGGGACCTGTTAATTCAATGCCATTATGATTAGTGCCATTTTTACTACCTAAATCTTCCATCGTCACTCCTTCTGCTGTAGGAGTAATGCGCACATGAAAACGGGAGACCTGCCTATCTTGAAGTTGAATATCACAAGTAGGGTCACGTCCAATCATCAAAGTATGGTCTAAAGACCAACGTTCTCCTTTTAAAGGACCATCTTGTGCAACTAATACAGGAAATTCACCAGTTTGTTCCATACTATACACCTTACCGCCTTTCATAAAAATTTACATCTTTGTGAAAGCCATGCAATTGCTCTCATAATAAAGTAATCTTCAACGCCTTCAAATGAATTCTATCTTCATTTTTTATGGGTTCTAGATTCATACCAAACATAATTACCAAAGACGTTTATAATATAGCAGAAAATTGAAAATCTGTGCATAATTAGAATGTAACAAAAAGTGATACACGCCGAAAATATCACCAGTACAAATTTTCAGAGCAAGAAATAATAAGGAGAAGATGCCCCAATCGTTAAAGAATGGGGAAGTCTTGCGTGAACGCTACACCATTCGTGAAAAAAATTGGTCAAGGCGGCACGGGTAGTATCTACCTAGCAGATGATTTACGTTTGCAAGGTAGGCTATGTGCCATCAAAGAAGTAGAACACAATCAGACTCTCCCCTCCGATATTCTCGAACAAGCTCGCGAGCAATTCTTTCGCGAGGCTTCTGTTTTGGCGCGTCTGGACCATCCTAACCTGCCAAAAGTTTCAGATTATTTTTCAGAAGATACCCGAGATTATCTCGTGATGGATTATGTGCCAGGCAAAGATTTACGCGAGTTAATGCAAGAAGCAAAGCGCAATAAAACGTTTTTATCTGAAAGCGAAGTGTTACGCTGGGCTGTACAAATCGCAGATGCGCTCAACTACATGCACCATCAAAATCCGCCCATCATTCATCGTGATATAAAACCAAGTAATATCAAAATTACACCTAGTGGGTTAGTCAAGTTGGTAGATTTTGGTTTAGTAAAAATTATGGCGCCTGATGAAGTTACCATTACTGTAATTCAAGGACAAGGCACAGCCTTATACACACCGCTCGAACAATATGGCGGTGATGATACTCACACCGACCCACGAGCTGATATCTTCTCATTTGGTGCGACTCTGTATCACCTATTAACCAACGAACCCCCAGCCGAAGTTCGAAAACGCTTCTTAAATAACCGCAGCCTGATTCCGCCTCGGGAAATTAACCCTAACTTGAGCCTTCACATTGAAAAAGCTATATTGTGGGCAATGTCTTTGCACCCTGATAATCGCCCACTAAATGTATTAGCCCTGCGAGACGCTTTAGTTGGCAAACAAGATGTACCTTTATTTCCCGCCAGAGATTTGCTAGGGTTTGAAACGCCACAAATTACTATTGTTTCAGCCGAACAGATTGTAAGCTACTTCGCCATCGGTTTATTTATAATTGGGTTCATTACAACACTATTGCGATAGAAATATAGATTTTATATTAGGTGTTTATATGCGCATCGGAATGATGGTAGATAGTTATAAACCGTATATTAGCGGGGTCACTAACCAAGTTGAGCTACTAAAGACCCAAATGGAAAAAATTGGGCATCAAGTTTTTGTTTTCACTTTTGCAGAGCCACAACATACATCCGATTTTCAAAATCGTATCATTCGCAGTCCAGGTATTCCAATTGCTGATACAGGCTTTTACCTTTCATGGCGATATTCGCGCAAAGCCAAACACTTACTCCAAAGTATGGATATAGTGCATGTGCATCACCCATTCTTAAGTGGTAGGTTGGCTCTAAGATATTGTCGTTCAATTCAAATCCCTATTGTTTTCACCTATCACTCCCGTTATGACCTGATGGCGCAATCTTATTTACCGCTTATGCCCGAAGAGTTTAGCACTGGTGTATTACAAACTTATTTGCCTACTTTTTGCGAATCGGTTCAATTGGTAACCACACCTACACCTGGCATGGTAAAAGTGTTAAATGATTTAAAAGTGGAAACTCCAATTTATGTTCTACCTAATGGTATAGAAATAAAAAAATTTCAAACTGCCAAGCCTTTATCACGAGCCAGTCTTAACTTCAAAGAAGATGATATTCTGTTGGTATATGTAGGACGTATTGCCAATGAGAAGAATATCCCTTTTCTTTTAGAGGCATTTGCAGGGTTAGCACAGGCTATCCATAATGTTCACCTACTAATTATTGGCAGTGGCATTCAAGAATATGAAGATGAAATTACTTCACTTGTGCAGAACTTACAAATTCAAAACCGTGTTCATTTCACAGGAAAAGTAGCATATGAAGACCTACCTGCTTATCTAGCTATGTGCGATATTTTTGTCACTGCTTCCATAGCGGAGACATTCGGTATGTCAAATGTAGAAGCGATGGGAGCTGGCTTACCTGTGATGGGCATTCAATCTGTTGGGGTGGGAGATACAGTAGCAGATGGTGTAACTGGGTTACTTTCTACACACGAATTACCTGCATTTACAGCTAAGCTTACTCGCCTATGTTTGGACGTTAAATTACGCCAGCAACTGAGCATAAATGCTCGCCAAGCCTCTTGTAAGTATGATATTGAAAAAGTGACAGAAGAATTGGTTGCACAATATCATATATTACATCAATCTTTTCAGCCTCATAAAAGTAAATGGCAAAACGTTTTACGCCGTATTGCAGAAAAAATTGTGCCATGAGTAAACATAATCAACAAGTTGGCAAATGGGGAGAGGATACCGCCCAACACTGGCTTAGTGAACATGGTTATGAAATATTAGGTCGGAATATTCGCACACCTTATGGTGAAATTGATATTGTTGCCAAACAAAATGATATAACAATTTTTGTAGAAGTGAAAACTTTAACTTCCAGTAAAAAATTTTTTCCTGAACAGCAAATTACAAACCGTAAGCGCGAACATATGATCAATTGTGCTGAGCATTATGCCAGTGAAAACAATATTAACTATTGGCGTATTGATGTGATTGCTATAGAGGGGATGCAAAATCCACAAATCACTCACTTTGAGAATGCGATATAATTTTTAAGTCCGCAGTTGAAGTTAAAATAAAGTTCTACTAAGCAGAATCAACTATCCGCTAAGAATAGAAGCGTTTTTTATCAAAATAGCAGAGGAGAAGTTTCATGGCAGACAGAGTCATTGGCACTGATGTTAGTTTTTATCAAGATGACCCCCAAACTCCGCAGGGTATAAATTTTACACAAATGCGCAGTAATAATGCGGGGTTTGCTATCATTCGAGCTGGGCAAAATTTATGGATAGATCGCGATTTCAAAGTAAATTGGCGCGAGGCTCGGGCGGCAGGAATTCCGCGTGGTTCTTATTGGTTTTACGATAGTCGTATTGAGCCGAAACAGCAAGCCAAGTTATGGGCATCTGTTTTTAATGGTGATTATGGCGAATTACCTTTATGGGCGGATTTTGAAGATAATTACAATGGCAAATATAAGGGTTGGAAACATTGGTATGATTTTATTGAACATATAAAACAACTTGTGCCTACAAAAGAAATTGGCGTTTATACAAATTATTATTATTGGAAAGAGAATACAGTTCAGGCTGGTATTCCTTCTTCATCTTTAAATTATTTCAAACAATATCCATTATGGGTGGCGGCTTATAACCCTACTGGTCCTACTGTGCCACAGCCATGGACAGATTGGACTTTATGGCAATTTACCGACAATGGTGATGGTTTTCCTTATGGCGTTGAAAGTAAGAATATTGATCTGAATTATTTCAATGGTGATTTACAAAAGTTTCGACAAAGATTTAATTTAAGCGATTCTCCTTTACCAGAGCCTATTCCTAGCAATGATTATCGCGTTACAGCTTCACCTACATTGAAAGTGCGTGAAGCACCTAATACTAATGCAGAGCAAGTTGGAAAAGTATATTTTAATGAAATTGTTGAAAAGGTTGACCAAAACGGAGATGGTTCTTGGTTAAAAATAAAAAGGAAAAATGGGAAATTGACTGGCTGGAGTTTTGCGGCTTATCTACAAAGACTTTCCGCTTCTCCCGTGCCGACACCTGACCCTGAGCCAGAGCCTGAACCCGAACCACAACCCAACCCTGGTGCAAAATTTTATAAAGTGATTGCTTCCCCTTCTTTGCGGGTAAGGTCTGGACCTGGGGCAAATTATCCACAAGTTGGCAGTGTGTTAAAAAATGAGGTTGTGCGCGAAGTTGATGCGAATTCAGATCGGTCATGGTTGAAAATTCGAGAGTTGGATGGTAATTTGGTTGGTTGGGTATCTAGTGAATACCTTGAATTAACTAACGCGCCAACGCCTGAACCAGAACCCGAGCCAGAACCAGAACCAGAACCAAATCCTACTCCAATTGGTAAATGGTATCGCTGTACGGCTTCTCCGTCGTTACGTCTTAGGTCTGGCGCAGGGACAAACTTCTCGCAAATTGGCAGTGTTTTGTTTAATGAGCTTGTAGAAGAAGTGGAGGTAAATGCTGATGGCTTGTGGTTAAAAGTTCGTAAGCTAGATGGTATTATCGGTTGGGCTTCTGCTGAATATTTAGTGCCTACAAACACACCTGATAACCCCACTCCCCCAGATGATGAAGATAAAGATTGGTATCGTGTTACTGCTGCGCCTTCATTGAAAGTTCGAGAAGGAGCAGGCTTGGAATATGATTCGATTGGCTTGGTGTATTTTGGTCAATTGGTTGAAAAGATATCTTCAAATTTAGATGATACATGGTTTAAGATTCGCAATGCTGATGGCAGTTTAATTGGGTGGAGTGCAAGCGAGTATTTAATCAGTGCTGGCAGTTCGACTCCAGAACCAACACCACCACCAGTTACAATACCAGACCATAAAGATAAGACATGGTATAAGGTTACTGTGGCATCTGTCAACATGCGAGAGTCGGCAAGCCCAACTGCAAGTATCCTCGGGAAAATATTAAAGAATGATACTGTGCCCGCTTTAGATGATACATCTACAGATGGCTGGGTGCAAATTCAAAAATTAGATGGATTAATTGGCTGGGTTACCAAAGATACTTTATTGCAAATTGGCAATACTCGTCCTGCATCTGTTTTAGAAAATCTTTATTCAGGCATAACCTATACTCGCAAAGACTTAACCATACCTCGTCCATTAGTGATTCATGTATTGGCTATTGATTTGCAAAATCAAAAATTAGAATTTTTGGTAACGCCTTCAAATTCTGATGTAATTTGCTCGCGTACTACTTCAACATTTCTTGACGAATTCAAATTGCATATCGCTATTAATGGCGGATATTTTAGCTATTTAGATGCCTCATACGATCCACAATCCCTTTGCCCTAAAGGTGGCGAACCTGTACGCATTAGTGACTATGCCGCATCGCGTGGCTCTATTTACTCAAATAAGAGAACTGCTCAGCCTGTTGTTCATATTGGTAGAAAAAATCAAATAAATTTTACAACTTATGGCAAAAATCCTGGCTTTGGAATTTTTAATGCAATTTCAGGTGACCGTATGGTTGTTGTTAATGGTGCAGTAGTAAAGAACCTTGCCGCACTTGCACCTGCGCCACGCACGGCGGTTGGATTAAGTAAGAATGGGCGTTGGCTAACTTTTATGGTCATTGATGGTCGCCAAGAAGGCTATAGTGAAGGAGCTACGCTAACTGAAGTCGGTGAATTACTTTTATCCTATGGTGTTCATACTGGCGTAAACATGGATGGTGGCGGTTCCTCAGCTATGGTGATTCGCGGAAGTGACGGCAAAGCCAGAGCTATAAATTCTCCTATTGATTTAGGTCAACCTGGTCAACAACGGCGGGTTGGTAATCATTTGGGAATTTTTGTGAAGCCGTAACCAATGACCCGTCACTGGGCGTTTTGCTCAGACGAATGGCATTGTGACCAAGTATTACTATGCAGGCTCTCAACGAATTGCCATCCCGCAAGGGGACACGATGCGAAAGAATGGAATATTAAGTTACATCTTTGGAGACCATTTGGGCAGTACAAGTTTAATCACCAATGAAAGTGGCAACCTTGTCTCTGAGACGAAATACAAAGCATGCCCGCTCGCCATAAAACGGCTCGGGATGCTTCGCGAGGGTGAGATTCGCTACTCGTCAGGCGCAAACCCAACGGACTATACTTTCACGGGTCAGTTCTCGTATGCTGATGATTTTGGATTAATGTTCTACAACGCCCGCTGGTATGACCCGTCACTGGGACGTTTTGCTCAGGCGGATACGATTGTGCCGAGTGGTGTCCAAGGTTATGATAGGTATGCTTATGTGAATAACTCACCTGTGATATATACGGATCCAAGTGGGCATAAGATTTGTGATGAGGAGTTCGGGTGTGATGGTGAATCAGGTGGGTGGAATCCTCTGATGGGTTGTAAACTCAATTGCACTATCGAAGATTTAGACGATGCGACAATGCAAGAACGTCTACGCTGGCTTCGCTGGCTAACAAATCACATGGATGAAAACATTAGGGAGGGTACAAGTGAGTGGTTTAACAACATTGATGCAGTCGTCGATTCATTTATATGGTCAGGGCAAGATGATAACCAATG
>LMZR01000068.1 GCA_001567105.1 Chloroflexi bacterium OLB14 | reverse complement strand
TCTGCCAAAAATATCCAAGGCGAGCTTTAATTCCTATTCGATTATAAATTTGAACATTAACAAACGTACGGTATAGAGGCTTCCAATCTTCCTTATAAGAATATACCCCGCGTAAAAAATCATTTTCAGAAATTCTGCATTTTATTTTTTCTTCTAACGAAAGTAGCATCAACAATTTACCAGGGGCAAGGGTTTCAAATTCTTTATCTATTCCGCCCCGCCAATCTTCATAGCGATTTTCGTAACAAAACCATATTGAAAAGCAATCGGACGTTCATTTACTGTTAGCGTTTCAATTTGTATCCAACCTTTTTCGCGCATCAACTCAAACATTTCACGGTGAAAAGCCTGCTGACGTTCTGGTTGATACGTCTGCGGGAAATGGCTATTTTTGTTTACTGCAAACACTTGCTCAAAGTGTTGCCATTGTAAAGTTTCACCAATGTATTTATTAAATTTCACATCCCCCATCTCAGCCAAACGCTTCATACGCCGCTTCAAATTATGCTTCATATTTTTGGAGAGGTTATTATAATAATCATCCCAACTCACATCAGTCAACGGAATATAAAAATGCTGATTTTCATGTATATACACAAAATTTTGAGAGGCATTCGCAAATTGGATAAATTGCTGTGTAAATAAACTATCTGAATTTAATTCAGAAAATTCAAACACATCCCACTGATTTTTATGTTCTTGCAAGTAATTAAACAAAGCAGGCATGGTTTTATCAGAATCGAGTGTAATCATCCCGCCAATATCACAGTTTCCGATATTACCCAACCAACGGAATGGAATCGATAATCGTTTCTTTTTCCCCAACATCAATGGAGCAATACCAATTAATCTTTCACCTTCGTGAAAAAGCAAAATCCAAAGTTGATTTTCAAATTGATCAATATTCTTCCACCATGCAAACAACCATTCCCAAGTTAGAAAAATATCTCTATGACTACTTTGTGCTAATAGGTTAGACCATATTTCTCTTAAATCTTCAAACTGATTAAGAGTTTCGATGCGCGTAACGGTGATGTTTTCAGAATTTGACATTTGTATTGCTAAAGGTAAATTATAATCTTGATTATGCCCATCTCCACAAACTCGGTCAAAAGTTATTACGACCAAAATACAAATTTATTTTTGAAATTCAATCGTTCAAAAAAAAGCGCAAAATATTCACCGCTCGTTATGGAAAAATGGCATTGATAATTTAGCAGATGCCCTTAATTACTCCAATTCTCTAATTCTCAATGAAATTGAATCTCTAAATATCAATTCCCCCAAAATAGCGGATTTGGGCTGTGGAGTGGGAGCAAGTCTGTTTTATATTTATCCACGTTTACAAAATCCCAAACCAGCATTGGGATTAACGCTCAGTCCAGTGCAAGCGAAATTAGCAAAAGATTCTGCGAGGGAATTAAATTTACAAAATCAAATCTTATTCAGCGAAGGTGACTTTACTTCTGTACCACTTGCAAGCGAATCACTAGATGCCATTTATTCTGTCGAAGCAGTTTGTCATGCCGTTGAGCCTGAGAAATATTTTCAAGAAGCGAGTAGATTATTAAAAAAAGGTGGGAGATTAATTTTGGTAGATGATTATGTGGCAAATCGTGATTTTACAAAACACGAATCAAAATGGTTGAATGCATACATTGATGGTTGGTATGTGTCTGGTGTTCGTACAATTCAGCAAACACTTGAATTGACAAAAAAATATAATCTCAATTTAATCAAAAACGAAGAACTAACTCCCTACTTGCGTTTACGAAATTTACCCGATGTTCTGGCTAGCACAATTTTATTTCTCGGAAATTTATTACCCATCAAACACGCAATTCTGCCATCCATGCTGGGGAGCATGGCATTGCAACAATGTTTGTATATGAAAATTGTGGAATATCGGTTCTTGGTTTTTGAAAAAATCGGTGGTTGAGTAGCCATGAACGAAGTGAATGGCGTATCGAAACCACCTGTAAGTGAAAAAATTTTATTAATGTGTTGGTTTCGATACAGCGGACAAACACCGCCTACTCAACCAACGGTATTTCAATGAAAACAATCACGTTATTAACCAGTGGCACGCGCGGAGATGTGATTCCATACATCGCATTGGGTGAAGAGTTGCGTGAAGCAGGTTATCAAGTTAATATCGCCGCGCCGAGTGGGTTTGCAAATTTAATTCAACAAAGTAGGGGCGAGATGACCTCGCCCTTACAATTTTCGCCATTTGAAGGCAATCCATCTGATTTATTAGTTGAGCAAGGAAACTCAACGCCAATGACATTGGGGAAAAATTTTATTCATTCAATTCAATCCACAAAAAAAATTTATTCAACAAGCGCGCCCGCTTTATAAAAAAAATGTTACAAACTGCATTCGAAGCCTGCAAAAATTCCGATTTGCTGATTTACGGTTTGCCAACACTGTGGGGTTCACACATCGCCGAAGCATTACAAATCCCAAGTGCGCGCGCCATGCTTCAACCACTCGCGCCCACAAATGATTTCGCCTCCGCCTTACTTCCATTTCGTTTTTCTTTAAGATATATAAATTGGATTTCGCATTTCATTGTGACTCAAATGATTTATCTCTCATGGCGTGCAGAGATAAATTACGCGCGTCAGACTCTGTTTGGGCTTGGTTCTGCTCCCCTACTTGATTCTTCACTGCGAAATTATTCTGCACAACCTGTCACATTGCATGGTTTTAGTGAGCAAATTGTTAATCGCCCGAAAGATTGGAACGATAAACAAATCATCACAGGTTATTGGAGAAACTCTGGAGTCGAACAGTTTGGAGTTAAGCAGCTTGCTGCCGAAATAATCGAGTGGCAAGCCACTCGACTCCATAATCCAATCGCCATTGGGTTTGGAAGCCCAAGCATGAAAGATATTTCCCAAACATTATCTATGCTCGAAAAAGCATTGACTTTGGCAAATGCACAAGCGATATTAACTATTCCGTCTAAATGGCATTCGGAAATAAAATCTAAAAATATTTTTCCAGTGGAGTATGTTCCACATGATTGGTTATATAAGCATGTCAAAATTGCGGTGCATCACGGTGGTGCAGGGACAACATCTGCTAGTTTACATGCAGGCATTCCAACGATTACGTTGCCTTTAGCTATTGACCAATTCTTTTGGGGAGAGAGAATTTATAAAATTGGTGTGGGTCCGAAAGCGATACCACAAAGAAAATTAACAGCCGAAAAACTTGCCCATGCCATTCAAATCGCATTATCAGATGAAACGATGAAAGCACGAGCAAAAGCCGTCAGCGAAAAATTAAGTTTGGAAAACGGGATACAGCAAGCAGTGAGTCTGATGCGGAAAATGCTGTGAGGGTGCGTCGCACTCAAAAGATAGGAAAAGTTTTGTTAAGCAGAATTAATCCGAAGTTATGATTCATCTTATTCAGTATGGTGCGACGCACTCCGCGCCACAATCAAAGCAAAAATTGCAAATAAACTTCCAAGCCAATATGGGGCTGAAAAAGTTATCAGCTCAAATGAAATGCCTGCGATGATGGGACCGAAAATATTTGTGAGGGCGAGTAAAGTTTGTGTGCCACCCATCAAGCGACCTTGCTCATTTTCTGCAACACGCAATGAAACGAGTGCGGTGAGTGATGGAATGCTTGTGCCTGTGCCAAGTGCGACGATGGTGACGGCGGGAAATAACATCCATGCTTGTGGTGCGAATGCCATGCCTGCTAAACCAATTGCCATGAGCGATAAACCGAAAATGGTTAATCGTTTTTCACCGAAGCGTGGTTGAAGTTTTCCAAATAAAAATCCTTGAATGAAAACAGCACAGACACCAACGTATAAATAAAAATATCCGTTTTGAGTGGGATTCCATTGAAAGCGAAAATTTGAATAGAGTGGAAAGTTTGATTGCAAACCTGCAAAAGCAAGGTTTAATAAAAACATGGCAATTAATAATTTTTGAATATCAAGTTGTTGAAATAAACCGATGAATTGTTTCATCCAATTAAATGATTCTGCAATTGATTTGGTTGCGCGTTTTTCAAGTGGTAATGATTCTGGTAAAACAAAAAATCCAAAAATAATATTGGCTAGTGCAATAGCACATGCCACAAAAGCAGGGACGTACAAGCCATATTGACTTAAAAATCCACCAAGTGCGGGACCTGCCATTAATCCCAACCCAAAGGCAGCACCGACTAAACTCATGCCACGCGCACGATTTTCAGAATTGGTCACATCTGCAATATAAGCATAGACTGTAGTTAAATTTCCGCCAGTCAGTCCATCAATGAGAACTGCTAGAAATAATAATGGCAATGAATTTGCAAAACCTAAAATCAAATAACCTAAGGCTGTGCCACATAAGCAAATCAATAAAACTGGTCGCCTGCCAAAACGGTCAGAGAGTGATCCGATAATGGGACCTGTGAATAATTGCGTGAAAGCATAAAACGAACTCAGTAAACCTGCAATCAATGCGCCACCATCTTGGGCTTGGACGAAGAATGGGAGCAATGGCAACATGATGCCATAACTGAGCAGGTCTACAAATACGGTGATGAAGATGAAGATGAGGTTCAAGGGATTGGGGGGAGAATTAGAGTATTGGAGAATTGGAGACTGGAGATTATTTTATCAGAGCATTGGAATAAAAAATTCTGGATATGATTTTGTATCCATGATTTTGATAAATATTTTATGTCGTCCTAAGCAAAGTTTTGAACAGATGAAGAGGCTACATAAATCTTTCTAAAGCAAATGGGCTTATATCAAATGCTGTATCTTTACCATTGACTAACTCACTAACAATTTGACCAGTAGCAGGTCCCAGCGTAAGACCAAGCATGGCGTGACCAGTAGCAACTATCAGATTGGTATGAAGCGGGGATTTCCCAATGATGGGAATGCCATCGGGGGTGACAGGGCGAAGTCCAGCCCACGTTTCGACGATGTTAATTTTTTCATCCAAAACAAAATATTCACGCAAAAAATTTTCAAGCCTGTGAATCCATTTTGGATTCGGCGTGCGGTCAAACTGACCAACTTCCAAACGACCCGTGACGCGCAATAAATTTCCAAACGGTGTAACAGCCACATGACGATCACCTAATGTAAAAGCATGCTGAGGCATTTGCTTAATCGAGTCAATTGTTAAACTATAACCACGCGCAGGTTGCACAGGGATTTGCAATTTCAAATCACGCGCTAATTGCGGAGACCAAACACCTGTTGCAAGGATAATTTGTTCAGCCTCAAAAATTTTTTCAGCAGTTTTTACTTTGGTAATTTTTTTATTCTCAATTTCAAAACCAGTGACAGGTGTATGTTCAAAAATTTCTGCACCCATCTCGCGCACACGCTCGCTTAACGATTTCAAAAACAAAGCAGGGTTTACAAAACAATCTTGCTTGCAATGCGTGCCACCTATCACATCATTTTGCAAATTCGGTTCAAGCGCGTGCAAAGCAGTTTTATCCAATACTTGCACAGCAATGCCATGCGTTTGCAAAACTTCGGCATCATGCACGCCCGCCGAAAAAGTTTTCGCATCTTTGAACAACGTAATCATGCCCGTTTGACCATAATGACAGGCGATATTTTCTTCTGTGATAATTTTTTGAAAATTGCCCGCGCTGAGTTGACCTAGATTCTTCATAGCAGGAATCCCGCGTTTGAGATTCGCCTCATTACATGACCTTGCAAACTGTACCAGCCATTTGACATAGTCAATATCGAAACGCATCGCCATACCAAACGGACTTGTTTTTTCATTCAACATCCATTTGAGTGCCGAACTGGCTACACCTGGCGCCGCCAGCGGAATGATATGACTCGGCACAATTTGCCCCGCATTGCCCGAAACATTTCCTTGGGCTACTTCATGCGCTTCAAGGATTGTGACTTTTCTACCCGATTTCAAAAGGTAATAGGCGCAATTCAATCCGATAGAACTTCCGCCGATGATTAATATATCTGTTTTCATGTTTTATAGGTAAAAGGTTGCAGGTTAAAAGGTTTGAAAGTTAAAGATATGAGTTAGAAAGTGGGAAGTAGTGAGTGATTTAATATTTCAAAAATTTTTAAACGATTCAAAAATCAGAAATTCAAAACATTTTCAGGAGAGGTAGGGGACGCCACCACACGAAATCCTATGTTGAGGTCAAGGGAGTTGGAGAGGTTGACGTAACGGTAGGCACAACGCGCGCCCCTCCTCTTGTTATAAAAGGAACCACCACGCAACACGCGGCGTCCGGAAGCGTTTTCGTCTTCACGCCCATCATTGTCTTTATATGGATAGCGTTTGAATAAACTATGTGTCCATTCCCAAACATTGCCACTCATATCTGCACAACCATAAGGCGAATCGCCTTGTGGGGAATATGAACCAACTGGAGTTATATTGCTTTTGCCACCTTCACTTGTATTACATTTATTTTTATCAAAAGTATTGCCCCAAGGATACTCTTGCCCGTTTATGCCTCGCGCGGCTTTTTCCCATTCGGCTTCGGTGGGTAAGCGCAAAATTAAATTATTTGGTAATTCATTTTTTATTACACTATTAAGCCATTTACAATATTCCATTGCATCTGCCCACTTTACATAAGTAACAGGGTGATTCCTTTTCTTCTCCCAACCTGAAACAGGGTGGTTTATGTTTTTGGCTTTGCAATATTCACTATATTGTTCATTTGTTACTGTATATCGTGCCATCCAATAATCGTAAGGAATATCTACATTATGTTGAGGCCTTTCATCATATTCATCATTATGAGTTCCCATTACAAATTTCCCTGCAGGTACGCGTATAAACTCCATGCCGTTGGAGAGGGTAATTTTATCTCCGTAGGTCAAATTGGTAATTTGACCTACTTTTTTCGTTGCAGGCGTTTCAACAACAGGCTTTTCTTTTGGTTTGAGAGATTCTTTCTTTCCTTCAACTTTATTTGTTGGGCTTTCAGCCTGACTTGCTTTCTTTTCAACATTATCATTTTGAGTAGGTTTTGGAGTACCTTTCTTTTTTTGCGGATACAGGTTCTTCGTTTACTTTATTTGTCGGGATAAAATCCCGACCTACGGAATCGGTTTGCAAACCAAGTGAGTCGGCACGTCTTTTCAAGCTTACAAGCAATCTTTGAAAACCACGCTCGTGTTTGTCGCCAAAATAATCTTCATATTGCCAACGCATTAATCTTTTTGGCGGTTTACATTCTTCTAATCGAATGGGGATAATAAATAATGTGCCTCGGGCTTGTAATCTGCATAATCAAGTGCAATCCGAATTTCACGTTGAACATATCCTTCTTTTGTAATCGAACCTTGAGAAAGACAAACCAGAATCATATCTGCGGCTTCAACCGCTTTTTCAATTTCAAAATTCCAATCATCGCCTGGGTATATTTTTTCTTCATCAAGCCATGGTTCAATCCATGCTTCGGCGCGTAGCTTTTGATACAACTCCCGCACAGCGGGTTTGTCGTTTGATGAATGGCAGAGAAAAACGCGGAGAGGGCGGGACATAAAATGATGAATGATGAATTATGAAGTATGAAATTTAAGAAGGTTTATCCAAAAATTCTCGCGGAGAAAGAATGTCTATTCCACGAAAAGGGTGCAGAACTTGTAAATCTTTATCGCCACTAATGATTAAATCCGCTTTGCCATTTACGGCTAATTCAAGAAATTTATCATCTTTTGGGTCTCGGCATTCGGTTACTTTTTCAGAAATTTCAATTAATGTAGACTCTTTAACCAGCAAAGCAAGAAACTTAATTCTATCTTCTTCATCAACATAGCGATCAAATGCAGGGCGACTTAACACTTCTTGTAATTCATCAATCACATCTGTTGATAACAAAATATCCCCTGTTTGGCTTGCTGTGTCGAAAGCCTGGCGTGCAACTGATTTTTTCATCAGCACAGCGCTGACAATCACATTTGTATCCAAAACAAATTTCCCCTTATTAGTCATTCAGAATAGACTCCAAAATCTCAGGGTTAATCCACGCAGTTGGGCTTTGTTACTAATATCATCCATTAATTCATCTAATGAAATAGATGGATTTTCAAATTCACGCAGCCATAGGCTCATAAGAATTTGCATCTTTTTTTTATCTGCTAATGGTGCTTTTTCATAAATTTTAGCAGTTTCATTGTCTAAGGGTATGTTTACAATTACCATAGGTCACCTCTTCAAAACAATTATACACCGTTGGTTGAGTGTTTATTTTATTTCAACAATCTGTTTACTTCTCATTGACTCCACAGCCGCAAAACTAGATTTTGTAACTCCAATCAACTGTTCGTAGAGAATCGGTGGTTCGATTCCCTCTTTAATCGCCTTAGCAAAAGCGGACATTTCATTTTTCCAGCCTTTATCTTGATTACCACTTTCCACTTTCCATTTACCATTTTCCAAAATTTGCAACTTAACATAATCATCTAACACAGCCACCATGCCATCACAAAAAACTTCAAGCCGTTCTTTGGGCATGGATTTATCTCCATTGGCGAGGTAATCTATCACACCGATTGAGCCGTCAGGGAAAGTGAAAGTCATGGAGACGTTGTCATCGCTATATTTTCCGTTATTCGGCAAAACAACTGCATGGACGGAGATTGGAACGTCACCAACCAGATAAGTAATTAAATCAATGAAGTGACAAGCCTCGCCGATGATTCTTCCACCACCGATGTTTGGGTCTTGAGTCCAGTGATTGGATGGAATGAAACCAGCATTAATTCGGTAATGTAAGTGCATTGACGATTGACGATTAACAATTAATGATTTTAGATTTTGAGCGTGTGGTGAAAATCTGCGATTAAAACCAGTGAGCAGTAAACAGTTATCAGTTTTTTCTAACTGCTTACTGATTACTGATAACTGCCTACTGTTAAGCGCAAGCGGTTTTTCAACAAAAACATTTTTCCCAGCCTTTAGTGCTTTGACAACTAAATCGGCATGTGAATCATGTCTTGTTAGAATCGCAACTGTGTTTATATTTTTATCATTGATAATTTCATCATCAGATGATGTAGCATAATGAAAACCAAATTTCTTGCCAGAGTTTTGAGCATGAAATCCACCTGATGAGGCAATGCCAATCAATTCAAAATCTTTATTATTTTTAATGATCGGCAATAAAGTTGAGTTGGCATATAAGCCTGCGCCTAACACGCCAAGTTTTATAGTAGAACTTTTTCGAGAAGTAGAGAGTGGAAAGTGGATAGATTTACTTTCTACTTTCCACTCACTATCAGGATATGTTAATAAAACACCCAAGAAAGATTCTTTTTTCTTTCCTGTAATCACTTCATAAGCCTGCACGCCTTTTTCAATTGGAAAGCGATGCGAAATTAAACTTTCAACTTTCAACTTTCCACTTGCCAACAAATCTACAACCGCTTCAAAATTTCGTCCCTCGCTCCAGCGCACATAACCAAGCGGGTAATCAATTCCATCCTCTTCATAATTTGCATCGTAACGCCCAGGTCCGTATGAACGCGAGTTGATAAATGAAATTTCTTTTTCGTAATAAATTTTTCGTGGGATGTTTAATCCAACCGCGCCAGTTGCAACGACTCGACCTCTATCTCTGGATATGATTCCTGCTAGTTGGATTGGATCATCTGATGATGTATCTGCACAAATGATGACCGCATCGAATCCGCGCTGATGGCTGAATGCTGAGGCGGAGGCTTCTGCCTGACTTCGAGTAACAGACTGAATGTCAAGTAAAGAGGCGAGTTTGACTCGTTGTGGGTCAAGGTCAATGCCGAGGACATTACATCCAGCCGCAGATGCAATTTGAATCGTCAATAATCCTAAAAGACCTAAACCGATGACAGCAACATTTTCACCGATTTGAGTTTGTGCTAAACGAAATCCATGCAATGCAATTGCGCCAAGCGTGGTGAATGCGGCGGATTCAAAATCTACATTTTTGGGGAGTGGTGTTAAAAGATTTTTTGGAACGATGTTGTATTCAGCATGAACTGCATAATTTGCACCAGCACACGCCACACGTTGACCAACCTTAAAGCCCGTCATGTTTTTTCCAAGCGCGACAATTGTGCCAGCCGATGAATAACCAAGTGACATGGGTTGATCGAGACGATTGAATGCGGCTTGCAAAGTTGGTTGAATGCCTTCGCGTTTGGCTTTATCTAAAACTTGTTTTACTAAATCAGGTCGTGAACGTGCTTTGCCGATTAAATTTTTTTCTGCAAATTCCACTACCATTCTTTCAGTGCCAGCCGAAACAAGGCTTGCTGAAATTTTAACAAGTGCTTGCCCCTCGCGTGGTGTTGGCGTGGGAACATCTTCAATGGTTGTTTTGCCGTTTTTTATATTTTGAATAAGTTGTTTCATGGTTTACTTTCTAAGAAATTGTGGATATTAGCCACTGCGTCTTCGCGCAGCGAACGGCAGAGAACACACGCGTGCATGCGCACGGTGCAGGCAGAGATTTTTGAGTTTTTTTCTCTGAGAACTCTGTGGCCTCTGTGGCTAAGAAAAAGTTAATCAACTTTTTTCGTCACTCACTTTTCTAAAAATTCATTAATTAAACTATGAAAATGATGCACGCCATTTTCACGTTTGACAGAATACCTGCCTTGATAATACACACCTGATTGCATATTGCGTTGTACGTCTTCACAAATTTGAATATCTTCTTTTTGCACGTTATCACTAAAGGCAATGCCATCTTGTAAATTATTCCATGCTGCGGGTGTGCCTGGGTCGGCAAAGTACCATTCAAAGATCGTTAATGTTTTATCATGGCTGAGTGGCACAATGATATTAATTTGCACATTGCCTGGATATGTATTTAACATAAAGTTTGGAAAGAGCCAATAATAATGAGCTTGTTCATCGCCTTTTATTTCGGTGAAGATTCTGCCAGCAGAATCTTCTGAACGAATTGGGCGAATGGGTGCATATTGCGAAGAATAATAACGAAAAGTATCCACGCGATATTTATCATAATCTACTTCTTTGAATAAGCCTGGATGTGCAATGGGAATGTGATAACCTTCTAAATAATTATCAATATATATTTTCCAATTTGAGTTGATGATGTAATCACGCCGTTCTACTTTGCGAAGTTCATCAAAATTCAAGTCGGATGTTTCTTTTGGAATATCACCTAGCACTTCCAGCAAAGGCGGTGCGGAATTATCTAAATTGACAAAGACGAATAAGCCCCAAGTATCCACGCGAATTGGAATCAAACCGAAATCATCTTTGTTGAAATTTTCAACACCATCAAATTCGGGAGCGGTGCGAAGTTTACCATCCAAACCATAGACCCAACCATGATATTGACATTGCAATGATTTACGATTTCCGCATCCACGCGCTACCACGCCTGCTCGATGACGACAAACATTGTGAAAGGCTCGAAGCGTGCCATCTTGTCCGCGTGTGAGGACGATGGGGATTCCGTTCACATCTACGGCGGCGTAATTGCCTGCCAGTTTCAACAAATCAAGTGAAGCGGCGTATTGCCAAGTGGAGGAAAACACTTTTTGCTTTTCAAGCTCCAACATGGCAGGGTCGGTGTACCAGTTAGCAGGCGGTGTAAGTGCAGTAGCAATTTGCGGGTCAAGAATGAAGCGAGAAGTCATAAATCTCCTTTTTATCAATACTCTTATAATTTTAGCCCAGAATATACATGATATAATTTTCAAATCTTATGGTGATGGAGTTAAACGATGGCTGATATTCGAGTTCAAAAATATGCAAAAGTTTTGGTAGAACATTCGGCGCGGGTAAAACCTGGTGACCGTATTTTATTAGAAGGCACTACTGCGGCTGAGCCAATTTTACGCGAGTTATACATTCAAATTTTGGAGAAAGGCGGTCACCCACATTTGATGATGACTTTGCCAGGCACGATGCCTTTCAGCCAAGAAGAATTGTATTTGACTTACGCCAACGATTCACAACTGGACTTTGTGCCTAGTTTTTATAAACTGGCTTATGACCAATTTGAAGGTCGGATTCGGATGCACTCAGCCACGAATACTAAAGGTACAACCAATATTGACCCGTTAAAACTTCAACGTCGTGGTAAAGCGATTTCAGCTATTACCGAAGCACAATTTAGACGTGGTGCTGAAGGTGTGTTCAAATGGGTCACAACTTTATATCCCACCGAAGGTTATGCACAAGATGCAGGTATGAGTTTGAAAGAATACGAGGATTTTGTTTTCAATGCTGTCCATGCTAATGAAGATGATCCGATTGCGTTTTGGCAAAGTGTAAAAGACAAACAACAATCTGCTGTTGATTTTATGAAGGGTAAAAGTCAAGTGATTTTACGTGGACCCAATGTTGATTTGACGCTTTCAGTTAAAGGTCGCACGTTTATGAATTCGTATGGCACGCACAACATGCCCGATGGTGAAATTTATACTGGACCGATTGAAGATTCTGCAAATGGTTGGGTCAAATTTACTTACCCTGCTAATTATGGCGGTACAAGTGTGGAAGGTGCTGAGTTAACTTTTTCCAACGGACGTGTGAGTGTTGCCAAGGCTGATAAAAATCAAGATTTCTTAATCAAAACATTAGATAGTGATGCAGGTTCGCGCTTCATCGGTGAATTTGCAATTGGGACAAATTTTGATATTCAACAATTCACTGGCAATATTTTGTTTGATGAAAAAATCGGCGGTTCGTTCCACATGGCTTTAGGTGCAGGCTATCCTGAAACTGGTTCTAAAAATAAATCCGCTATTCATTGGGATATGATTTGTGATTTACGCACTGATTCCGAAATTTTGGTAGATGGCGAATTGTTTTATAAGAATGGTCAGTTTGTGTTTGGGAAATAATTACTCTCGCCCTCTCCTAAATAGGAGAGGGAATTTTATTCATCTCCAAAACTAATACCAATATTTCTAGCAGTGACAACCGCATCATCATTCGGGTTAACTCGCTTCGGCTTAGACGTTGCTTCTTCTAATGAAATATCTGTGATGTAACCACATTGCAAAGAAACCATGCGGTCAAATTCTCCGCGTGCCGCCAAGCGAACCGCCGCTGAACCATACCGTGTTGAAAGTAAACGGTCAAATGAAGTGGGCGTTCCGCCTCGTTGTAAATGACCAAGTACCGTCACGCGTGATTCGAAGCCTTGTTTTTCAATATATTCTGAAACCATTTGACCAATCCCACCCAAGCGCGGCACATACACTTCATCCCCTTTGCGTGAATAGACCTGTTCCCCACCTTGTAATTTAGCACCTTCAGAAACTGCTAACAAACTAAATTTCTTTCCTATTGCTACACGAGATTTAATTTTTTTCATAATGCTTTCAAAGTTAAACGGGATTTCTGGAATCAAAATCACATCTGCGCCGCCAGAAATACCAGCATGTAAAGCAATGAAGCCTGCGTCACGCCCCATTAACTCTAATACCATAACACGGTGATGAGACTCAGCCGTTGTGTGTAAACGATCTAAGGCTTCGGTAGCAATATTCAAAGCCGTATCAAAACCAAAAGTCATTTCTGTGCCACCAATATCATTATCAATTGTTTTTGGCACACCAATCACAGGCACACCTTTTTGAGCAAGTTCATGGGCAATATGAAGTGTGCCATCACCACCTAAAACTAACAACGCATCTAATTTTTGTTTTTTGATTCCTTTTACAATCTCATCCGAAACATCAATGACAACTTCTTTACCGTCACGAATCACTTTTCGTGCATAGGGATTTCCACGATTGGCAGAGCCTAATATCGTGCCGCCACGCGGAAGGATTCCGCTGACTTCTTTCAATCCTAGCGGAATGATGCCGCCCTCTTCCAGAAAACCATCATAGCCGTTTTTAATTCCAAATACCTGACACTTAAATTCAAGTGCGGCTGTTTTGACCACAGCCCGAATGACCGCATTTAATCCAGGTGCATCACCACCACCTGTTAACACTCCGATACGTTTCATTGTTAATTCCTTTTCACCTTGCAATGATAACCCATTCATACTATTTGTATTAAACTTTTCTGCAATTAATTTTCATCCTGTATAATCAACCCAATGAACACAACTCAACCCTCAACATTTCAAAAGATTCTTAAATGGTTCATCCCCATCCTTTGTATTATCGTCATCGGTGTGTGGATGTATATTTCACCCGAAGGTGCATTAGGTAAATTAGATGCTATCGGCTATGCAGTTTGTCACCGCATTGATGCGCGTTCGTTTCAAATTGGTGATCGTCAACTACCATTGTGTGCGCGTTGCACAGGTGAATTTTATGCCGCAGGCGTGGCGTTAATTTTTCAGGCATTCGTTGGTAAACGAAACAGCAAACTTCCCTCCAAAGGAATCATTGCAGTGCTTATTTTATTTTTCTTAGCCTTTGGGATTGATGGACTAAACTCTTACATCTATCTGCTCAAACAAACTTCGGGCGGGTTAGAGCAAATTCCTAATTTATATGTCCCTAGCAGTACCTTAAGATTGTTCACAGGCAGTGGCATGGGCATTGCCTTGGCATCGGTTTTGTTTCCAGTCATCAACCAAACTATATGGAGAGAACCAACTGACGACCACGCATTGAAGCGAAAAAAATTTCAGCATCTTAGTCGCGCTGGTTATCGTCATCAATCTTTTAATCCTGACTGATAGCCCAATCATTCTTTATCCAATTGCATATATCAGCGCGCTCGGCACATTATCATTGTTAGTAATTGTATTTATGATTTTATGGATGATTATGATGCGCCTCGACAATACTTTTGATTCTGCGACTCAACTGTGGCTACCATTCGCTTCAGGCTTGACCTTAGCCTTGTTAATGATATTAGGCATTGATCTATTCCGACTCAGCCTGACTGGCACATGGAGTGGATTCCCTGGTTTGGGTTAGCAACGACATAGAAAAAAAATCGTATAATAAATTATGGAATCAGCCAGCTTGCTGGCGAATTACGGGAGCAAGCTCCCTAACTCCATAAAGTAAAAAAGGAGAAATAAAATGGAATTACTACTTGGAATTTTTTCAGCATTTGGTTTATCTGCTAGTGCAGGCTTGAATGCTTATATTCCGCTTTTAGTGGTTGGCGTGATAGGGCATTACTTCCCCAACACACTCAACCTCGCCAAGCCTTTTGATCTACTCGCCAACCCGTGGATTTTAATTTTGCTTGGTGTGTTAGTGATTATTGAAATGGTGGCAGATAAAGTGCCTGCCGTGAATCATGCTAATGATTTGATTCAAACATTCATTCGCCCTGCCGCAGGCGCAGTTGCATTTGCCGCCAGTGCAAATGTGATTACAGATATCAACCCAGTTTTAGCATTAGCCTGTGGTTTGTTAGTGGCAGGTAGTGTGCATACAGTTAAATCTGCTGCGGTACGCCCTGCTGTTACAGCAACGACTGCGGGAGCAGGCAACGTGCCAGTTTCAATTGCAGAAGATATTGTTGCATTGGTTTCATCTATCCTTGCTATCGTCATTCCAATTGTGATGGGAACACTGTTAATTATTTTATTAGCCTTCATCATCTACTGGTTATGGCGCAGGGCAAATAAAACGCAAACTGCCTGAAGTAGTTTATAATGCAGAAAATTATAATAACAAGGAGAAATTATCATGTCTGAAATGAATAACGTATCTGGTGGGATGACCCCAGAACCAAAGAAAAACAACAATACTATTATTATCGCGGTTGTAGCAGTAGTATTATTGTGTTGTTGTTGTATTAGTGCAGTTGTCTTTTATCAATATCTTGGCGACCCAATTGCACAAGCATTAGGTTTCTAAGAAATAGAATCAAAAAATCCTCCGCAATAACGGAGGATTTTTGATTCTATAACAAAGGGCGACCCGCATTGCTCTAATTTTGTTACAGTATGATTTTGAAAGTTTGCTTAATCATGTTCCTAAATTATTTTGATGGGTCGCCCCTACGAAAATAATTTTTTAATTCATCTAAACTAACATAAATTTTTTTCTTCAAATCATCATCTACATTTAATTCGTTCAATTCATCCTCATCCAAAACAGTTTGCTTTCCGTCAGCAGAAATCCATAAATCCAAAATCAAATCCGCATAAGCAATTTCATCATCTGAAATTTCAGCAGGTTTGGTGACATTGCAATACCAGCCTTTTAATTTTCCATCGTCACGGTCATAAATTTCAAAAATGTTGAACCATTTATCAGTAAAAAATGTTTCTACAAAACGGTCATTGCGTTTCAAAATAATTTCTTGAAATGGCAAATCATCACGATTGAACAAAGCTTCTACTACCGCAGAATTTTTATCACGGCTGATTAAGTTGCCTTCATATTCCCAAGTCACTTCGTCTTTGTGATTTTTTTGATAATTTTCATTCAAGACATTTTACCTGAACATTGATTTTGATTGTTTGTCCAATCTTCGGCTTTTGTTTGATTAAAAACTTAACGCCCTTCGATACGGCTTCGCCACTCAGGGCAACGCCTCGACTCTTAACCTCAAATTGGTTCTGCTTGTAGACTATATCTTCTACTTTTAGTTTTATCTGCACCCTGACCTCTCCCCTAGCCCCTCTCCTAGCAGGAGAGGGGGATTGTTGCGTGATTAATAAGTTTATTCTTTCACCTTTGCTTTTTTTACAATTTAAATTAAATATTCCAAATTCGGTTTTGATTTCGTTTTTTGAAATCACTTCACCTGCGATAACATTTCCTATTCCTAAAATTTTTGCAACTTCAACATATTTTGGATTATTCCAAATTTTTGTGGTGTGTCATCACGGATAATAACTCCATCATGCAAAATTAAAATTCTATCGGCAATGGCAAAGGCTTCTTCAGCATCGTGGGTGACGTAAATGGCTGGGATGTTTTCTTTATGCAAAATATTTTTTATTTGATTCAGTAAATCATCTTTGAGAGATTTGTCTAATGCACCGAGAGGTTCATCAAACATCAATAAACGGGGTTGAGGTGCTAAAGCACGAGCAAGGGCAATGCGTTGTTGCTCACCACCTGATAGGTCATTTACTTTTCTATGCTCAAAACCTACTAAGCCTACTTGCTCCAGCAGTTTGCCTACACGCAGGTCAAAAGGCAAGCCTTTTGATTCCATATTTTTCATTCGTAAACCGAAGGCGATGTTGTCAAAAACGTTGAGGTGAGGAAAAAGGTTGAAGTCTTGAAAAACCAAGCCGAAATCACGCAGGTGAGGCGGTGTAGAAGATAGGTCAATGCTGTTGAATAGAATCTGTCCCCTATCAGGAATCTCTAAACCAGCAATCATTTTCAAAATAGTTGATTTGCCACTGCCCGATGCACCAAGTAAACAAATCGTTTCACCTGTTTTGATTTTGAAAGAAATGTTTTGCAAAATATTTTTTTGATTAAATGTTTTGGAGATTGCGCGAAGTTCTAACATCTAAAATTCTCCAGTGTGATTCAAACGAATTTTTTCAATTAACAAAAATTGATGCAGTGGTAAGAAGCATAAGCAATGTTGCCATTGCCATGGCTTGACCATAATTGAGACCACCAGGTTGTGATAAAAATTTTGAAATGGCGATTGGAATGGTGGGGTATTCAGGACGATTGATTAATAATGTTGCACCAAATTCGCCGAGTGAAATTGTGAATGCAAAAGTTGCGGCGGTGAGTGTGGCGCGTGAAAGAATTGGAAAATCAATAGTTTGCCAAACTTTGAATGGTGATGCGCCAAGTGTGGATGCGGTTTGACGAAGTTTATTTGGAATTGATTTAATGGCAGGTTGTAATGTGCGCACAACAAATGGCAAGGCGATTAATGTATGTGCGATGGGAACAAATAATGGTGATGAAATTAAACGTCCGAATGAAAGGATAAAACCTAAACCAAGCATGACTGCTGATGAACCAAGTGGAAGTAAAAGTAATGGATCTAAAAATTTTTCTAGGTGAGTTGGTTTTGCTAATGCAACAGCAACAGGATAACCTAATGCTAATGAAAATAAAACTGTGATGCCCGCATAACTTAATGAGTTGATAGTGGCTTGCATGGGTGGAACATAAAATATTGAATTTCTTCTGTTAATAAAAAGTTCTTGATAATAATCAGTGGTGAATCCGTATTGGATTTGGTCACGTTGGGCGCGATCTGCTTCGAGGCGAGTGAGGGAACGGATGGGGAGAGAAATGATGGGAAGAAAGAAGAAAGAGGAAAGAAGAATGATGAAGCTTGTGGCGAAAATTTTTTCTTTTGTTGTTTTGGGAGGGCGAGCAGTTGAGAATTGAGGATTGGTTTGTGTATTGATTTGATTAATCGTCTTTGTATAAAGAATTGAAAATATTAAAGTAAAAAATAATTGAATGATGGAAAGCATGGCGGCGAGGTTGAGATTGGGTAATTGCAACGCGCGGATATAAATTTCAACTTCAAGGGTTGAAAAGTTTGTACCGCCGAGTAAAAGAATCACGCCGAAACTTGTGAAGTTGAACATAAACACAAGTAAGGCAGAGGCAAATAAAGCAGGTTTGAGTAAGGGCAAAGTGATGTATCGCCAAACATTGAATGAGTTTGCACCAAGCACACGAGCAGAAGATACGAGTCTGGAATCAAGTTGGGAGAGGGCATTGCCTACAATACGAATGACGATGGTGGTGTTGTAGAAGACGTGGGCGAGTAGGATTGCAGTAAGAGTGCCAGTGAATTGGTAATTGGTAATTAGTAATTGTGGAAAGTGGAAAGTAGAAAGTGGAGAGTGAGAAAAGAGGAAAGAGGAAAGAAGTGGGATTAATCCGCGAGGGCCGAGTAGAGAGTTAAATGCGGCGGCAACTACAACTGTTGGAAGCATAAACGGAACGGCTGTGATGGCTCGCAAAAATGATTTTCCAAAAAAGTTGTATTTGGAAAATAAAATTGCAGAGGGAATGCCAAGCATAAAAGTTAATAGCGTTGAAAGTGTGGCTTGATAAAACGTAAAGCGTAAAGCGTGAAGTGTGATGCGTAAGTTGTTTTCGTTTGTGAGAGTGGATATGTCAAAAGTTAAATTGAGAATTTTGCTTAATGGATAGAAAAAAAATATAAGCAGAAAGAGAAATGCAGGTAGCCAGAGAAGCATCCGTTTATTAGCAGATAAATTAATCGTTTTTTTTGTTTCAAAAAATGTTAGTAATTTCATAAGAAATACCGCAGAGGCGCAGAGTTCACAGAGTATATTTTCTCCGCGTTTTCAGCGCCTCTGCGATTATATTTTTACTTCATTATCTCTACCCATGCTTCAATCCATGACTCGCGATTGGTAGCGATTTCTTCATAAGGCAAAATAGATGGGTTATCAACAACTTGAGCATGTTGCATAAACACTTCAGGCAGTTGAGCGGTTTGATTGACAGGATATACAAACATATTCAATGGCATATCCTCTTGAAAAGTTTTGCTTAACATAAAATCTATAAACTTTTCAGCAAGGTTTCGATTTTGTCCATTTTTGAGAATGCCAACAAATTCAATTTGACGAAAACACATGCTATTTGATACCAACGATGCAGTTGGTGATTCAGTCAAAGGTTGGGATGCAAATACAACTTCTGCAACAGGGCTAGAAGCATACGATACAACCAAAGGTTGGTCACCTTGACCTGAAGATGCAGAGAAGTTTGTGTAGTAGGCTGTTTCCCAACCATCTACCACCACAACTTGATTTGCTTTCAATTGTTTCCAGTAATCTAAAAAGCCATCACCAAAATAGGCGCGTGTGGCAAGCATAAATGCTAATCCAGTAGATGATGTGGCTGGATGTTCCACTACTAATAAATTTTTATATTCTGGTTTGGTTAAATCTTCAAACGATTGGGGTAAGGTTAAATTATTTTCTGCAAAAATATTTTTTTATCGTAATTGATGCACACATCACCATAATCAACAGGTAAGGCGTGATAAGTTTCATCTAAAATAAATTCAGGTGCAATTTCATTCAACACAGGTGATTGATAGGCTTCAAAAAATTTCTTCATCTAATGCACGCGATAAAAATGTATTATCCACGCCGAATAAAATATCTGCTAATGGTGCATCTTTAGCGAGGATAGCTTTGTTGAGCATAGAGCCTGCGTCACCGCTTTGTAAAAATACAACGTCAATATTATTTTCAGTTTCAAATTGTGCAATCACATCTTCTGATATGGCAAATGAATCGTGTGTCATGATAGTTAGTGTTTTGGTTGTGAGGTGCAGGAGGAAAGAAGAAAGAGGAAAGAGATAATTAATAAGTAATTGGTAATTGGTAACCCGTAATACGTAATGCGTAATTGATGTTTCATTATATAAACTCCAGTAAGTTGTGGTCTTGATACGCGCTTCGCGCTACTCGACCACCGAAATTTGATGAACGATTAATAGCAAACCGCTCGTAATTGATATTGTGGCAACATTGGCGGTCATTTCGTTGCTGATGCCACGTGTTTTGTTGAAAAATAAAGTTTCGTTATTTAATTTCCATTTTAAATTTTGCGTGGTGACTCCTTCGACATTTCCTTGATAGGGAATTAATGAGATGACATCTCCGCTTCTGCCTTTAACTTGTAGTTGGTGTTTGCATAGGGAAATTTCTTCTATCCCGTCGCTGAGTTTCAGGTTGAAAGGTTGAAAGGTTGAAAGCAGTGAAATATTTGCAAGTGTGTGATCTATTCTTCCGCCTAATGCACCAAGTATGATGATTTCATCAGGTTGCAAGGTGATGGCGTGATTGATGGCAAGTTCAAGGTCGGTTTCGTTTTTGTCTTTGGGATATAAAATTACTTCACCATCAAAGGTTGAAAGCTTGCCCTGAGCATTGTCGAAGGGTGAAAAGTTTTTTGGTAATGAATCCATGTCACCGATGATGACGTGTGGGGTTAATCCCATGGCTAAGGCGTGACGTGTGCCACCATCAGCACAGATGATGAAGTCATCTTGCTTTATCAATGCAGAGGCTTTTTGCAGGTTTGGTAGTTCGCCGTTGGCGAAGATGATGATACGAGACATATAATTAGTTTAAGATTGCTTCGGGCTTGGTCTCGATACGCTTCGCTACTCGACCATCGCCCTCGCAATGACATGTATCTAAAATAAAACATCCTTCACAGGGAAGGATGTTGGTTGAAATATAAAAATCCCTCCGCTGGTATGAACCAGATCAGGTAATGCGGGTCGAGCGTTGTACGCTCCTCTCAGCCTGTAGGGCAGGCTCCCCGTTCAGTTGTGATGTGAGTATATGACTGTGGATATGAAATGTCAAGAAAAAACATCTCGCCGAGGACGGCGAGATGAGCAAATTAAAAAACCTCGCCGAGACGGCGAGATGAGCAAATTAAAGAGGATGGCGAGGTTAGCAAATTAAAGAGGACGGCGAGGTTAGCGAGAAAAAATCCATCGGCAAGCCGATGGATTCCACATTAACGAACTCTGCGTTTCCATTCTTCTTTGAGTTGTAGGTCTCTTGGGCTTTCGCCAGAATCAAGTGCGAGGAAATCAGTTAGCAAGCGATTGAATTGTGGTGGGTTATCTATCATGGGGAAATGTCCCAAACCATCTAAGTTGATTTGGTGCATGTGCATTGGTAAATTATCTTCGCTAGGGACGGTGATAGCAGGTGTATTTGAGCCATAGACAAATAAACATGGCACACCGAGATTGCGAATATTGGGGAACAAGTTATCAGCTTGTAAACTGTCTATCGAAGCAGTAACAGCTTTCGGGTCCGTTTTTGAAGCGTCTGCCAGAGCAGATGTCGCTTCGGGTGTTTTGGGTGATAACCAGTCCAGTAATTCTTGGTTACTAGAGGTTTTCATCTTACTATTTAATGAAGCAAAATCCATGGGGGAGTTGATAAGCATAACACGGTCTACGCTTTCGGGGCGGTTTTTTAAAAAGGATAAGCCTACTAAGGCACCTAGGTCGTGTCCAACAATGGCTACTTTACCAATACCCATTTCGTCTAGAAAACTGTTGATAAGTTCGGCTTGTTTATCTAAGGCGTAGCGCATGGCATCGTGTGTTGAATCGCCGAAGCCGAAGAGGTCAATTGCATAAGCGCGAAAAGAGGTGGATGCGACTTGCATAGCGTTGATCCAGTAACGCCATGAGCCGACCCAGCCGTGCAAGAAGATGATAGGTCTGCCACGACCTAAGGCTTCGTAATGCACCATTGAACCGTCGAGAATTATTGCGCTCATTGAATAAGTTTGTTTAACCTTTTATATACGATGAGATTGCTTCGTCTTTATGGTCTTGATACACCTTCGCAAAGTTCGCTCAGGGCTACTCGACCAACAGACTGGCAATGACATAACATCACTTTCCAAATTTTCCTAAAATTACTTTAACACGTTCTACAAGTTGATCTGGGGCAAAGGGTTTAAGTAGGTATTCTTCTGCACCTGCTTCTAAGCCAATTTGAATTTCGGAATCTTGTCCTTTGGCAGACAGGAATACGACTGGAATGTCTTTGATGTTGTTATCGGCTTTCATGGCGCGGCATGCATCGTAGCCTGTCATCTTTGGCATGCGCACATCCATGAGAATTAAATCAGGGGTGATTTCTTTGGCTTTGTGTAGTGCTTCTTCGCCATTTGAGGTGGCGGTAACTTCATGCCCAGCAAATCGCAATGTAAAAGCAACCAGTTCGCGGATATCGGGTTCATCTTCTGCTATTAAAATTCGTGCCATTTATTCTCCAATTTTTTCTATAGGCAAGGTGAAGGAAAAAACGCTTCCTTCGCCAGGGATGCCTGTGCTTGTCATCCATAATTTGCCGTTGTGCATTTCGACCAGTTGACGAACAATAGGTAAGCCTAAACCTGTTCCGGGGGTAGCCAAAACTAGAGGGTCTTCACCTCTGTAGAAACGTTCGAAGAGGCGTTCTTGGTCTGTTGGTTTAATGCCAATGCCATTATCTTGTACATCTACTTGTAGGTTTCCATTTTCTTGGTGGATGTTGACATGGATGGTGCCATTTGCAGGGGTGTAGTTATAGGCATTGTTAACTAGATTGTTTAATATTTGACGAACACGATCTGTATCGCCAATCACATGGGGTAAGTTTTTGGGGGCATCTACTGAAAGTGCCATGGGTTTATTTTCGGCTTGTGAGCGTCGTAAGGTTTCGGTAATGACTTCTTCAGCAATTTCGTATAAGTTGACGGAGCGATTGTTTAATGTGACTTTGCCTGATTCGATACGAGAAATATCTAACAAATCATTCACTAGGATGTTTAGTCGGACTATGTTATTGCGCACAACGTCTAAGAAATGCATTTGGTTTTCGTTCAGTGCACCTGCCGCACCCATAGTGAGAATATCAACATAACCTTTGATGGCGGTCATAGGTGTGCGAAGTTCGTGGCTAACCGTTGCCACAAATTCAGATTTCAAGCGATCTACTTCTACTTCACGGGTAATATCGCGGAAGATAGAAACTGTACCGAGGAAATCGTTTTGTAAAATTACTGGCGCAAGATGCACTAACACGATACGTCCATTTTCTAAGGTGAGTTGTTCTGCGTACATTTCATTTTGCTGATATGAAGATGGGTCAGCAGACCAACGGGCAATTGTTTCGATCCACTTTCCTGCTAAGCCTGCAAACATATCAAGTGGGCTTCCAAGTAGCCGGGCTTCATCTACTTCTAAAATTCGAACAGTAGATGAGTTTACAAATGTAATGTGATTGTCGGCACCTGTTACAAGTACGCCATCGGCTACAGCTTCCAAAATAGCTTGTGAGCGGCTAGCTTCAACTTGCTCTTTGCGTAACATGGTGCCGAGTCTTTCTGCTTGGTCACGAATCAGTTCGTATAAATTGGCATTATTAATTGCCACTGAAACTTGAGCAGCAATGGCTTTGACCAAGTTCAACATTTCGGTGTTGAAGAAATTCGGTTTACGGTGAAAAACCATCAACACACCAATAGCATCTTCACTAACCATCATGGGGGTAACTATTGCACTTCTATGGTCTTGCCCGGAGGCATCACTTTGTACCCAGCGGGCATCTTGATGCAAATCTCCAACTAAGACCGCCTCACGATGTTTAACGACCCAGCCTGCCAAGCCTTCTCCAATTTTTAGTGTGAAGGAACGTGCGCTTGGGTTAACACGATCAGACATATATCCATAGCCTGCACGGTAGTGCAACAAGTTATCTTCTGGGTTAACCAATAGTATGGTACCCTGTTCTGCGCCTAAAGTATCATTTAGCAATGACAATGTACGGTTTAAGGTGCGATCTAGGTCTAAACTAGATGAAACTTCAGTGAGGATGCGCAGCAATGTATCGGTATTTTGCTTTTCTTGGTTCAATTGGGCAGTACGCTCAGCCACATTAGCTTCTTGCTCATTGACTAGTTTTTGAGTTTGAGCAAACAAACGTCCATTTTGAATTGCAACAATAGCTTGGTTTGCTAACGTACCTAAAATTTGCATATCTTCATCGGTATATATATCTACCAAATAACTTTGAGCAGAAAGCATACCTAAAGCCTTGCCACCTACAATCATAGGCACTGCCACAATAGATTGCACTTCGTTTTCTTCTGTATCTCCAAAGGTGGTAGCTTCTATATCTGAGATAGAAGTAGTGCTTGATATTAGTAAAGGTTTGCCAGATGAAATAACTTCACTGCTCATACCTTTACCAAATGGCACGCGTTCACCATAATAGCGTTTTCCACGTTCTACTAAGTAAACGGGGTCAATTTCATTCTTATCAACATCAAGCAAGGTAATGACGAATGTATCTAATGGCATAAGACGCTCTGCGGCATGGTGAACAGAGGCGTAAATTTGTTCCGATTCGAAGCTACTGCTAATTAATGAACTTGTTTCATTAAGCACTGAAAAACGCCGCGCTGTACGCACAGAAGATTGATACAGTTGTGCATTTTCAAGGGCAATGGTGCCTTGATTGGTAATGGTGCGCGCAATTTCTAATTCGTTTACACTGAAACGTGCTTCCCCTTCCATTTGAACAAACAGCAAAGCTAGCAACTGGTGGCTTGGAGCAAGAGGCAAGACAAGCAAAGCAGTTGTGCTTTCACTAAACATATCAGCAATCGAGTGTAAGTCTGGTTCATTGCGGATATTATCTGTATTGAATATGCCAAGAGATTCGCGCAAACGACTAAAGATGGGGGCATCTGGCAATATGCGTGGTAATTTGGCGCGAATACGAGGTGTAGCAATTTTCCAAAGAGCTTGACCACGTTCGAATGTCACAACTGAGACGCGACTAGCGTTTAAACCTTTGAGCAATTCTTCAGCTGTTAAATTCAAAATTTGTTCTGTATCTAGCGAACGCGTTAAAGCAGAGGTAAAGCGATTGAGGGTTGTTAAACGTTCAGAACGTTGGTCTAGTTCGGTAGCGCGTTTTACACTATCTTCATATAAACGAGCATTATCTAGTGATACAGCCGACTGGCTGGCAAATGTTAAACCAACTTGTACTTGTTCTCGGGTAAAGTAATTTGCTTGCCATTTTTCTACTGCTAATACGCCTACCATTTCACCTTTAGAGATTAATGGAATGCCCAACCAAGATAGTCGTGGTGACTCTACTGGTGGGAAGCGTGGGTCTTCACGGACATCTTTAACGAGAATGGGTTGTCCTGTCTGCCCCATTTCTTTGAATAAGGCGCTATCTGCCACAGCAATAGATAAGCCTTGCCTCTGTTCAACATCTGAAAAACCACGCGTAGCAACAACAGTTAGGCGGTCTCTTTCGCGCAACCATAATGTAGCAGTGTCATACGGTAAGATTGGCAAAAGCTGGTCAAGTAAGGTATTAACTAGCTGGTCACTACTCAAGCTGGAGGTCAGCGAAGCAGAGGCGCTATTAAGAGCTTGCAGTTGACCTGCGCGTTCTTGTGTATCTCTCACAAGGCGCAAGTTATCCATTGATAGGGCAACTTGCTGAGCAAGAGATGTTAGTAAGGCTTCGTCTTCGCTACGGAATGCACTGGTGGTGTTAAAGTTATCTAATATTAACAAGCCTAAATTTTGTTCATTAGATACAATTGGTACCATCAAAGAAGAAACAGGCAAACGCCCTCCTGTAGCTTGGCGGTAATGTGAAATGTTTTCTGCGGTTAGGTTGTAATCACGGACAAAATTA
Organism: Chloroflexi bacterium OLB14; assembly: GCA_001567105.1. Lineage (GTDB taxonomy): Bacteria > Chloroflexota > Anaerolineae > Anaerolineales > Villigracilaceae > Villigracilis. The sequence goes on along the minus strand of LMZR01000068.1, from coordinate 27,962 downwards.
ATTTCATCTATACGGCGGGCGCGTTTATTCATAAAGGTATTTCCGGGCAAAGCCTCGCCCAGCCGATAGTGAATTTTCATCATGCTTTCATTATCTGCATAACCTGATACTGCACGTGGGGTAAGTGTTTCGTTTTTTGAATTCCAAACCAAGACAGCCCCCGCATGTGCTGTTTGGATAACTCTTCTAGCGCTATCTAGCAAAGATTTGATAATCGCATCAGTTTCCATACCTGATAGTTGGTGACTGAAATCAAGCAATAGATTAACTTCATCTAACCTGCGACGCGTTTGGTCTAGCAGTTTAATATTTTGTAATATTAATGAAGTTTGTTGCGAAATTTGAGCATAAACTTGGCGATCTTCATCTGTAAAAGTTTGTAAAGGTTCTGGGCTGGTTGCTAATATAGCCGCTACTGGTTTATTTTCGACCAAAATTGGTAAGCAAATTACACCTTTTGCACGTAGCGAACTAAGCAACGATGAATCGCGCCATTCGTCATTTTCATCTAAGTTAGAAATTAAAACCATCTGCGGACTTTGTAAGATGGCACGGAGTGGGTTACGCTGACCAAATAAGGCTTCTACATTGGTTGAACGTGGCAAGCTCCCCAAGATGTGTATTAAGCGCGGTCCTTCGGGAGTGTTTTCGGCAATTAATGCAACTGCCATACCTAATTGTGTTAAAGTTTCGCGCCCAAGTGCTAACAATGCAGAGTGTGCATCCAATTGACGGCTAACTGATTCGGTAATAGCTAAACCAGCCCGCACGCGTTGTGCGCGACGGTCTAAATTATGTAAAGAGATTGTTTGTTCAAGGTCTTTACGCAAAAGAATTGGCAAATCATTTTTGGCAACATCTAATAATTTTTGTTGGCGGTTTAGTGCCGATGATAAGGATTCCATGCGGGTGCGCAAGTCATTTTGGCGAAGCATATTACCAAGTAATAATGTCGCTTGCGAAGCAAACGCTTCAATTGCTTCAATCGTTGCAATATCTGGTCTTAATCCATTAGAGGGAGAATCTAAGCTAATTAAACCTATCAATTGCCCATCTGTGCTTTCAAGTGGGATGAGGAAAAGGTCTTCTGGGTGCCAAGCGGTATCTTCCTTAGATTGGGTAGTATATTCATCTAATACAATAGTGTGTAAATCCGGTGATACCAAAGGTACTTGATCTGCTGGAATTAAGAATGAGTGGCTAATCTTAAAATCAGGACGCATTAATTGTTGTAGAGCTTTTACAGGCTGTCTCCGTGCTAACAACTCATTAGCAGTCTCTTGTGAAAGACCCATTGTCACTACGCGGCGTAGGTGTTCTTTATCTTCATCTAAAACGCTAATAACAACCACACGAAATGCTGTTACCTCTCGCAAGGCACGGGCAATCATTTGTAAGGCTTGATCTAAAGGTTGGTCATTACCTAAATTGTAGCTAACATCTGTTAAGCGCACTAAAGTTTCTGACCTGCGTCCAACAAGTTCACTTCGACGTTTTTCAGTTTGATACCGTTGAGCGTTGCTTAATGCAACCCCTACCTGCCCTGCTAACATTTGCATCAATTCGGCTGTATCTGTTGTGAAAAAATTAGCCTGATTAGCATATACATTTATCAACCCTAATGCTTGTGAGTGATAGATAATTGGTAAAACAATGCCAGAGCGTGCACCGTCATAAGGAGGGTAAATACCATCTCTAATAAAATCAGAAATAATAAACGGCTCATTATCTTTAATGGCTGTTTGCTCAGCAGAGTTTAAATTAGGTTGGTGCTCTTGCCCAATAACTTGTTGAATATGCGGGCTACTTAAATCGTTCTTAGCATCAAACAATAACACGCTAGCCACATCTGCTTGAGAGAGCTGTAAGGCTTCATTATGAACAACTTGTAAGAGATGTTTCATATCTAATGAAATGCCTAATTCTTTATTCACTCTAGTAATAGCAGAAAGCTGATCTACCCGCTTCCTTAGCGAGACGTCAGTTTGGTTCAGCAAATCAGCCGTTTCTATAACTGAGGCAATTTGCCCTGCGGCGGTGGTCACAATTTGCAAGTCGAAGGGGTTAAAGTGATTGACTTTATTACTGCCTAACATCAACTCCCCCACACTTCTATCACGTACAATCAATGGTACAACAATAGCCGATTCTAATTTTAATGCGTTGGTAATTTGGCGATAGGCAGGTAATATCCTTCTATCCGCACTAATTCGCCCAGAAAAGAATGTTTTTCTACTGCCCGAAACACTGTGACGATAGTTAGGGTCGTCAATAAACATTTCGGAAAAATCGTTGCTAATGTCTGTTGGAACACCATAAGTAGATTCACGGCTAAGGCTTAACACGCCGCGCACTTCATCTACCAAAAAGATAGCACCTGAATCAGCTTGTAGCAAACGTGCTAACTCTTGAATAGAGTATTTTAATATTTCATTTAACGTAGCAGAAGACGCAGATAGGTTTGAAATACGACGTAATGCATCAGCTCGTAAGGCACGCCCTCGGGCTTGTTGTACAAGCAAAACATTTTCAATTACAGCCGCCGCCTGATTGGCAACGATGTTCATTAAACGAATTTCTTCTTGGTTAAAAGCGTTAGAGTTTCGGATGTGATGACCAATTTGAAGATAACCGAGCATATGTCCCGAAGAGAGAAGCGGAATAAGTGCGTTATCTCGTAAACTGGCGGCGGTGGCTACATCTGCTAGCCCAAGTGCATTCCAAGATTCATCTGTCATTGCATTTTGGGTGATGATGGGCTGTTGGCTAGCAATAATTTTATCCGCAGGGCTGTCGGCGGTGATGTTGGTACGATAAATCTCAACCACTTGAGCAGGTAAGCCGTGAAATGGGTTTTTCCCTTCTAGAATACGCTTATCTTCATCATATAAAAGAAAGCCTACAATTTCGACTTGAAATAATGGCAAAATACTTTCAACCAAACGTGTAAATATATCTTGCATATCACGTACAGAAGCAAGGGATTGATTAAGGTTTGCTAAGCCTGTTAATTCTGCACGGCGACGTTGTTCATCTTCATATAATTTGGCGTTACGGAGTGCCACTGCAACTTGCCCCGATATAAGCACCAGTAAATCTAAATCATATTGACCAAATGCTCCAGTGCTTAACTGCCCTGCTTCTAATGTTCCAATCAAATCTTCCCCAGCGGTTAGCGGAATGCCTAAATAGGATTGTACAGATACTAGCTCACCATTGACAAATTCTGAAGCACGCACATTTTCAACCAACAAGGGTGTTTTTTTATCAACAATATGTTGAGTTAAGTTTCCAAATTGAGATTGAGTTAAAGAACCAGTAGTGCTTATTAAACTCCCTGTGGTTGTTAAACGGTTTCTATGAGGGATAAGGGCTTTTCGTTCAGCATCCCATATTTTTAGTTCAAGTACATCAGAAGGTACAAGTTTGCCAATATTGCTCAAAATAGAAGTAACCGTTGTGGATAGATCTAAACTAGAAGCAATGCTATTGCTAAACTGAGTGGCAATTTGTAAAATTTCGTTTGTGTTAGCACCATGCTTTTCAAGAGCGCCACTGTTTTCCTTACTACGTAAAGCAACTAACATGGCTGGGTAAGTGCCGGGAACTTCATAAGAAATAAGCTCTACTAACTTACCGTTAATGGAAACAAGTTTAGAGCTTGGGGTAGAGCAGACGTCTAAAAAGTCGCTAGATGGGCGCACATATCTAGCGAGGCGTTCTAAATCATAGGTTTCATTTTCACGTAAGCCGAAAACATCTCGAGCAGGTTTGCTTAAATATTCTACACGCCCACCTGGTTGCAAAAGTAAGACTGCATCTTTTGACTGAATAGATTCGGAAAAATTTTGAGAAAGCAAAGAACTCTGCTGTGTAGCCTGCATACGAGGCATCATTCGCAGAGTTAACCAAGCTAGTGCAACAACCACCAACCCAGCAATTAATAAACTAATGCCGAAGCCGGGAAACATGACAAATGCCTATTTACCTAAGCAGTAGGAGTCGCCGCATCTTGCCTGCGTGCTTCTGCCGCAAGTTCAGTAATTTCACGAATATCTGCAAAGCCATGTGACTCAGGAGAGATAAGACCAGCCGACAGTGTCATAAAGTTCGCCTTTTCAACGCCACCTTCTGCTTTAGGCACCTGAATAAAACCTTGTTGGCGGTCTATAAAGTTATAGTGACTTTGTACCTCTTCAGAAAAACGTATTTTTACTTTTTGTTTTATATTTTGTGCCGCTTCAGCAGTGGTGATAACAATAAAATTATCTCCACCCGCATGTCCAATAAAATCGCTAGGCGTGCCAAGTTCGTCTACCACTTCGCCAATTAACATTGCCGCAAAACGCAAAACATCATCCCCTGCTACAAAGCCATATACATCTTTGAAGGCTTCAAAATTATTTACACGCAAATCAAGCAATGCCCAATTTTTCTCGCGAATGATTTTTCGCAATTGCTCTTCAATTAAACGCCCAGCAGGTAAACCAGAACGCGGGTCGGTTAAACTTTCCCGTTCAGCACGGCGAATGGCTCCCTGTACACGCAGTTTTAATTCTTCAATATCAAATGGCTTAGTGATGTAATCATCAGCGCCCAATTCCAAACCTTGCAACTTATCACTGCGTTCATCTTTTTGAGTTAAAAAGATAACAGGAATATGGCTAGTGCGGGTATTGGTACGCAAATTACGGCAAACTTCATAGCCGTCAATATCGGGCAACATAATATCCAACACAATTAAATGCGGCAGTACTTGCTTCGTTTTCTCTAAAGCATCCCTTCCGCGATTCGCCACATCTACATCAAATTGCAAGCCCGAGAAATAAATCTTGAGCATGTTAGCGATATCAACATCATCTTCTACTACTAATAGGCGAGCATTAGCCATGGTAGCCTCCTAAAACTTTATTGCGGGCGTTTTTGCGAACGGTCTCAATTTGTTTTTCTGTCACTTCTTTTTCAAAAGAACGAAATCCACTCATACGAAATCCATGTTTCTGTGCAATGGCAGTAATCTCTTGCACGCGTTCTAAAGTAATCTCTTTACCAACTGTATAATCTTCAAATCTTCCTTCTAAAGCCAAAGCAATCGTCTCTGCCATACAAGCATACGCCTTACCTTCAGGAAAACCAAAGTTAAAATGAAAATCTACGGGACCTGGCACATCTACCATGCCGCCGTCAATCACTAATATATCATCTCTTACCGCCGCCACCATTGCAGATACATCACGAGGGCGAGCCACATCACACACCACACTGCCCGCTTGCAAATGCTCGGGGTAAATGACATCGTGGATAGAACTTGTCACCGTCAAAATTAATTGTGCTTCCTTTAACACATCCATTTTCGTGCTGATACATAACTCGCTTCTTGCGCTGACCTGCAACTTGGTTCGCAGTTCTGCAAGCTTTTTCTCATCTCGGGCTATGAGATAAGTTCGGGCGCATTCACCAGCTATCAGTTCAGCGCAGACGCGCCCAATCGAACCAGTAGCACCCACCACAGCCACAGTGGCGTCTTCCATTTTTATATCCATCACTTTTGCCGCTTCTCGAATGGCTTGTACGGCAAGCATCACAGTATACGAATCACCTGTGGTGACGGGTATATCTAAAGCGTTGGCTATGGTTTTGCCTGCATCACCAACTACTGATGTAAAGGCGCCCAAGCCGAGAATTTGTGCGCCCAATTTTTCAGCCATGCGCCCAGTTTGTATAATTTTATTATAGACTGTTCTCTCAGGCAACTGCATCATACGGCGGGGTGTGTATGGGCAAGCAATAAACCAACCTTTGATTTGTTTGCCTGTGGCTTGTGATGTTATTCCTTCAATTTCCGAAATGTAAACGGGTGGAAAGAAGGTTGAGAAAAAATCAATTTGTTTTTCTGATAACACTTTTCCTAATAATGGAAACTTACGGCTGACATCTCGCTTGGGGTCAACGGGGTGTATGATGAAAGCGAAACTATCCATTTACCATGACTCCACCACTTGTGCTTTTTTGTGATATGGAGTCTGGTGCAGGTGAGCCAATTTCCATTTGTGATGGTCACTTTGGTCGAAAGTGATATCTTTGTCAATTACACGTCTTTCAGCCGAAGCCGCCAACACGACATCTGATTCGATTGTGCGGGCTGGGTAAACAATCATACCTGAGCCAATACGGCAGTTATGCCCCACACAGCCTCCTAACACTGGGCGGTTGGATAAACTTAAATTTCCGTTACCATCACGTGCGCGTAATGGGGCGGGGATTAAGTTGTAATCTGTAAATGTAGAGCCTGCGCCAATAAAGGTATTGCGCCCAACTACACACATTTGTAAACAAGTATTTTGTGCCACCATGCTGTTTTCCATAATAGTAGTCATAAACAAGGCGGTGCGAAATGGTAAAAAACGCGCCATCGCCCACTACTGATAGCATCAATTGACAATCTTGCGAAATATTGACGTTATTGCCGATAACACAATTTTCAATTACAGCGCCTGCATTGATGGTGACGTTATCGCCAATAATGGTAGGTCCATGGATAATGGCGCTGGGGTCAATAATGCAACCTTTACCAACTTTGACAAGCTCTGAACATTCTAAAACTTGCCTACCTTCATAAATGGCTTTGCCAAGAATTTTTAATTTGAAGCCTAAATCTTCATTTAATCTTTTTTCAAACCTTGCCCCACGCCCAAATTGACCAAAGACCATATCGGCAATAAAGACATGCACCCATGAATCGATGGCAATGAAGGATTTTAACGGTACTTGAAAAACCAAGTCTCCGCTTTGGTCTGCCATATAAGTTGGGACGTGATAATAGCCAATTTCTCGAGCTTCCAAATCAATGACTAATGGCTCTGCTCCGGCAACTGGACCATTGGGGTAATACCATAAATCTGCTAGGTATAAACTGCCTGCAGGGGTATAAGATGAGGAAAGTGGAAAGGCATGTTCTTTAAAAGCGGGGTCATCTGAACGAAACGCTGCTCTAACTGGGCGTTTACGCTTGGTGGCTTCTTGCATGAATTCTTTGATGTATATCTCATCAAAATATAAATTATCCCGATACATGATTGTCGGTTCGCGCACAGGTTGCATGCGTTCGCCTTGTTTTAGTTCAATTTCACGCGTGGTATAGGGTGCTAAAACATTACGTTGATGCAACCAAAGTGGTGTGTTTTGAATCCTCAAATCACGTGCCAGTTCGCAAAAAGGCATAATTTGTGTATTTGCGTTCAGAATGGCTTTGAGCATAATTAGGGGAATTATAAAGCAAAGATAGGTTTATTCAAAAAACAAAAACGATAGGTTAAGAAAGTGGGGTTTTACTAATTTCAATTGTGCAAGCAGAGTCACCACGTGCAATACAAGCTGTTTCTTCTATGGTAAATACTTTTCCCCCACTGAGCCAGTACACGGCTTCTTGTAATAAGCCAACTGCTAAATGACAAATGGGTTCATTGGTTGTTCTTTCCCAGCACAAAGGGCACTGTTCAATATGCCAGTAAATTTTATCTTCGCTTTCTTCTATGCGCACTTTTTGGTCGGTATGTTTATTGAACAAGTTAGCAAATGATTTAGCACCCACATGTAACTTTGTTTGAAGCGGAAGCAGGCGAAATGCCAGTTCAGTAATGCCCATCAATGAGCCGTATTCTTTTAGCCCATATTTGAAGCAAGCTCGCCCGGCACGCAAAGCCAAGCCTCTACCCCCACGTGGTCCATATTGCTGTTCTAATGATTTTTGAATTTGACAAATCGTTTCAAAAGAAAACGACTTGTCTGTTTTTTGAGGTGAAAGATTCGGACTCAGTTCAGTTAATCCGCCCAAGGTCAAAATTGAAGCGAGTCCGCTTTTGCCAATCACTTCTTCTAAGCCCAAAAGCATCACTCTGCCCATCTTTTGAGGGTAGTAGAAAGAATTATTGCTCATTGGGTTTTGAGAAATCTGCGTCTAAAAAGTTTTTTAGTGTTTGGCTAAATTCAGTAGGTAATTCCAGCATAGGAAAGTGACCCGCTTGTGAAAAAACGTTCAATAGTAACGTGTGGAATTCCTTTTTGCATGGGTTGCCATTGCAATGGGTGTACTACTAAATCTTTATCGCCATAAATACCTAGCGAGGGAACTTTAATTGTCGGCAACATGGGTGTTAAATCTGTACGTCGCAATGAAGCAATTGAAAGCAAAAACGATTCGACTGTCGTACGAGATAAATCTCTATCCATCATTGCAGGAAAGCGTGGGTCACTACAAATGATGCGTGAATAATATTTCATAAACAACCGAAATGGCGACATCATGTTGAATAACATAAAAGCAATAGGGCGTAAGCCTGCCAACTTCAATAACGGAGCAAGAGATGATCCCACCATTGGAGAACCTACAACCACCACCTTACTCACTCGTTCAGGATATTGAATAGCAACCGAAAGGCTAACTGTGCCGCCCATGCTATGCCCCACCAACGGCGCATGAACAATGCCCAACTGCTCCATAAATTGATTTACCAAACTAACAAAATCTGAAACAGCGTAGGTTTCGCGTTTTTTTACCTGATTCACCAAAGCCCCAAAAATCTAACGCATAAGTTCGGTAAAATGCACCAAGGTACGCCATTGTTTCTTGCCACAGCCCCCACGAGCCAAGCCAACCATGCAACAAAATAACGGGACGCCCCCGCCCGTATACTTCGTAATGAACTATTCCTTGGTCAGTAGTAATAGATGACACAGCAACAAGTCAACAAGTTTTTTTACTTTTGAGATTCCATACTATCTAACACGCCACCTAGCAGTTCAATCAAAACAGTTTTAACTGTTTCTTTATCTGTACCAATACAAGGTAATAATTTTGTGCTTTTATCCAAACGTAAGGCGTGGCGCATATCTTCCAAATCCCAAGCATCTTCTTTATCTTGTTTATTAGCCGCAACCACAAATGGTGTAGGCGCATAAGCACGGAAAGTTTCTAAAATAGAACGAGCCTCACGGAAGGTTTCTGGGCGTGTGCTATCTACTAAAACAATAAAGCCCAACATCCCTTCAGAAAGGATTTCCCACATAAAGTCAAAACGCTTTTGACCAGGCGTCCCAAATAAATATAAAACCAATTCATCATCCACAGTGATACGTCCAAAATCCATAGCAACTGTAGTTGCCGACTTAACACTTTTCTCTTCTGCTGAAGAAATTTTGCGCTCCGTAGCAACAACATCAATTTCACTGACAGACTGAATAAATTGTGTCTTGCCAGCACTGAATGGACCTGTGACTACCATTTTGACCGTTTGCATAGTTCTTTTCCTTTCGGCTCTCTTCTAACTAAATCTTGCGAATTCTGCCGATGAGTTTATGAATTAATGATTTTTGTTCTTCCTTATTTTGCGTTGGGAAAGCCTTAGCGTTAGTGGTAGCCACAGTTGGCACTGGCGCATCATTTGGTCTTACTAACTCTACCAAACCAGCCTGCAACAAACCATATACGATACGGCGAATTTCAACATCAGTTAACTTATTTGTCTTTGCAATTTGACGCATCGAGTTCTTCGGGTCTACAAACTTAACAACCTTCCATTCATCCACACTCAAATTTACATTTGTTAACGGGCGTTCTGTAAACTTAAGCGCCATATCCAAACTCGGAATTTCATCTTGCAATTGCTCCAACTCGCGCAACTGCCGAGACCCTTCAATAATAATATTCTCAAGATCTAGCCTTACATTAATCCTATCGTCAGGTGGCAGAATATCATTCTCAAAACGAAAAATTCCCTCAACCCAAGTAAACAACTTACGAATTAAATCTGTAAAATAACTTTGCAAGTTTAATAAAATATCATCTTGCGAAACATAACCTGCATTAATTAACAACAACCCAAGCTCTTTATCTGTCATCTTACCAGCACGTTCTGTAATGGCTTTATATTGATTAACATTAATCCTATTTGCCTTATACAAAACTGAGGCTAGGCTACCATCATCCTTGCCTATGCGAGCATAAGCCAACTTCCCATCACGAAAAGAGATATAAGCCTGCTCAGAAGTTCCATCCACAATTAATGTGCCAGTTTTACTAGCAAGGTTAATTAGGTTGAGCAATTGCGTAACTGTAAAATCTCGTAAATTTCCGCGCAGAGCCATTTTTCCTCAATTTCCCTACCAATAGGGATCACCAGAAAATTATACTTGTAAATGTGAAATTGCGTCAATTAAACTTTCTTTACATAATTGTAGGTCTTAACAACTCACCGCTTCAATTTTGACTTTCAACTTGATTCTGCTCATCTAATTTTTCCTTAACTTCATTAAACCTTCAACATCTTCCGCAACTCCCCCATCACGTCATTAACATCACGGAATAAAACTCCATGCATCCCCAATTTTTCACATGCTTCAATGTTGGCTGGCACATCATCCACAAAAATAGATTCGCTTGCTTTTACCCCTAACGAATCTAAGGCGATATAATAAATTTTCGCATCTGGTTTGGCAATTTTGACTTCGGCTGAAATCGTTAATGAATCAAAAGCATCATCCAATTTTTTGCTGATTAAATATTGGCGCATATCAGACCAAGCATTGCTGATTAAGCCTGTTTTATAAGCAGGTCTTAACGAACGAATGAATTGTACTAATTCATAATCTATCACATCCCCGCCAAAAAACTCAGATTGAAATTTTGCAAGTTCATCTTTTCCAAGCTTAAGTTTTTTGGCAATGACTTGCCAATGCTCATCAATCTTAATTTCGCCAACACTGGCTTGATGAGCAGTTGGGTTATTGAAAATAAATTTATCAATATCATCGTATTCCATGCCAAATTTTTCTGCCAACTTCTGGCGCGGGGCTTGATATTCTGTTCTTTGAATCACACCACCGAAATCAAAAAATATTGCTTTTATTTTCATAATGCTCTCCATTCAATAATCCCGTAGGGATGGCATTTTTTAATATCTATGACACCCCTGTAGGGTTAGAAATATGTCACGTTATAAACGTAACCTACAGAATCTTTCAATAAAAAAATCCCGCAGAATAATATTTACTGTCTGCGGGAGAGGGATATGGCAGGGGTTATTTCTTTTTCCCCTTTTTCATATCTTTAGGGGCAGAAGATGGTTTTGAAGCTCGTTTCCTTTTAGATGCCGAAGGCTTAGCAGAGGAAGCGGCATTCTTTTTGCTGGAAGAAGTTTTTAGTTTTGCTTTTAGCAAAGCTTTGGATACAGGCTCCGTCTTCAAGGAAGCAGAAGCAGCTGTCCCCATTGATGAGGCGGGTTGAGGTGCAGGCATATTTTTAGCGGCTTCTTTCCAGTTCGGGAAAAAAAGTTCCATGCGCTGGCTCGAAATCGAGTTTGCTCTTCGGCAACGCGGACAGTGAGCATCATAATGATTCATGCCTTTGTCGTTCATAGTAACTAGGGCTGTAAGCATTTCATTACGGCTAAGCGTGAAGGGGGTTTGGCAATACAAACAACGTAAATTCATAACTGGAATCCTTTGTGTCATAGGAGCCTTTACAAGATAATATGCTCTAATTTTAACTGATTTTTAGCAAAGTAGGGAGAAGATTAGTACAAAGGTATTATAAAAAGCAGGCAAACAAGGCTATTTTGCTTATTTGCCTGCCTATTTAATGGCTCTTACCCGCCCGTAACTCTTTCTCGTAGGCTACATATTGATTAGCAGGTTTCATGCCTGCTTTTTCATATAAACGTGTAGCCCCTGTCGGGTTAGCAGAATCTACGCCTAAGCCAACGGTTTTTATACCTCTTTCATAAAATTGGGAAAAAGAACGGGTGAGCAATGCCAAGCCTAAGCCTTTTTTACGCCATGGGCGGCGGACTCCTAATGTGCCAATCCAGCCCATTTCGTTCATGTAACGGTTTTGAGAAAAGCCTGCAATTTGATCGCCATCCCAAATAATTTGCCACAAGGTAGGATCATATTCAGGTCTTTCGATTTTGCGTTGATACCATTCTTCATATTTTGAATCATGGCTTCCCCAATGATCACGAAAGGCTTCGTTATCTGCTTCCCAAACTAAGCGAGCATGTTCTTCAATGCTGAATGGGCGAAATTCGAGTCCATCTGGTAAAGGTTGCGGAATAGGAGCATTTTCAAGTTTAATTTCCATGCGCCAAAAATATCTGACAGCCGAAAATCCATTCTTTTCATGTAAGGCGCGAAAGTGTTCATCTTTTATACCTGCACCGCTCCGAATATAAATACGCGCATCTGGCGCAGCAAGCGGAATATGTTCTTTAGCGCGTTCTTCTGCACGTTCAAGCAACATAGCAGGTGCATTTGTATTCCAATAATCAGGATGAATGTAACCATCATAGCCAAGGTGAGCATGTTCATCTTCATCAAAAACTTCCCAAAAACCTACAACTTGTTTTTGGGTATTTTCTACTACAAAGGCATCTACTTCGGGGTTATAGCCTACTGCTCGCCAATTATGTTCAAGTTCTTCTTTTGTTAATGTAGTTCCTTCATCGCCATACGTCTCATCAACTAGGCGCATTAAATCTGTCACCGCTTGAGCATCATCCCAGCGGACAGATCTCAGAGTTAATTCAGGAATTTCTTTTGTGTTCATATTTTCCTCACTTCCTTGAAGGGTGCGTCGCACTTTTATTTTCAAAATTATCTTAATTCATTAAGTGCGACGCACATTTATTTCATTGCTAACCATTCTTCACGCAGAATGCCCATGTAAAGAGCGTCATAGCGCACGCCATCACGCATTCCTTCACCGCGCACACGACCTTCTAACGTGAAGCCAACTTTTTGATATGACTTTAAAGCGCGCTCATTATATGAATGTAAACCTAAGGTAATGCGCCGTAAATTCAATTCACCAAAACCATAATTCACAACTAAACGCATGGCATCGGTTCCATAACCTTTGCCCCAATACTCGCGCTCGCCGATGAAAATTCCAAGCCAAGCATCGCCTAAGGTTTCACGCAAAAGCCATAAACCTGTGCCACCGATTATTTTGTCATCGTCCAAAGTTCGAATTGCGAAGCGAAAATTTCTGTCACCTTGCTTTTCATCACTTTTTTCAACAAAAGTTTTTAACTTTTTTTCAGACCATAACTGTGCAGGCGCATTATCTGCCAAGCGGTGAAATTCAGAATCAAGATCCCATTTGACATAAGATTTTGCCATCGTTTCAGGTGACTCGGCTGCCAAACGAACAAGTTTTCCTTGAAATATATTTTTCATCGCTTCACTCCTGACCCTTTACTTGGTCACGCCATTCGGCATTTAACAAGCCGAAAGAGATTAAATCCCAAGTTTTGGCATCACGTTGAATGGCTTTACGACGACGTACTTCTTCCACAAAACCAAATTTTTGGAAGAGGCGTATAGCACCTTCGTTATAAGCAGGTACAACTGCCGTAACGCGGTACAGATTTAATTCGTTGAACGCAAAACGCAATAACATTTGCAAGGCTTGTGAGCCATAGCCTTTGCGACGATATTCTGCTTCGCCAATGCCTAAACGCAGAAAGCCATTGCTATTTGGCCAATCAATCCATTCGATTAAGGCTTTGCCAATGAATTGATTATTTTCACGAGTTTGAATCGCGAAGTAAAACAAATTTTTATCCTCATCCATTTCCTTTTCAATATTTTCATAGCTTTTCTTGACCATCTCTGCAGAAAGTGGACGAATCGGTGTAATCTCCATCAAGCGCATGAATTTGGCATCATGCGTCCATTTGGATTCGACTGCGGGATGTGTTTCATAATCAATGGGGGCGAAACGAACATCCTGAGCTTCAAATAACTGAGTTTGTATTGCTAGCATTTTTCCTCTACATAAATAAAAAAACAACCATAAGGTAACATCATTAACCTATGGTTGTTTTAACAGTTAAATAAAAACGACCACAGGCTTTGCGCGCTGTGGTCGAATAGACTCAATAAAAAAGCCTAGCGACGAACAGGCGCACTACGAGCATCAGCATCGAACATGCCAATTTGAGAAAGTTTGTTGTAGAACGTAATCATAAACATTGGGCGTGCGCCTCCTTTCATAGAATTTGTTTTGTAAAGCGACGAGAGTTTATCACGCATATTCAAACATCGTCAAGGTTGAATTTATAAAACAGTACTAAAGTAGGACAACCTAAAAACTCCATTTTTAGCAACAAAGATAATACAGCAAAAGAAAGGTTAAAACAGTATGGCAATGAGGAATTTCGCTCAGCAAAATACGACTCAAAATATTCTCATCATTTCTCAAGATGAAGAAATGATAAATATATGGGTTACCTTCTTCAAAGAAAAGCATTATTGCGTCATCAATGAAAAAGAAACTACAAAGGGGATTCAAACTTCACGCCTCATTACGCCTGCTTTAATCATCATTTACTTAGATTTACCCCAAAATGAGAACATTCAATTTTGCAAAGCACTTCGAGCTACGACCAGCGGTGCATTGCTTCTACTTGCCCCTCGCAATACTAATTCACCTGCCTATTACCAAGCAGGTATAAATGAATTTATCGCCACACCTGCCAACCCAATGGCAGTTTTGATGAAATCAATCACTTGGCTAGCGCGGCAAGAATGGCAAACTATGCACACATACAAATAAAAAGAGCAGGCACATGCCTGCTTCTTTTTATTTACGGGTTCGACATCAAAATTCTACCTGCTAATAATTCAGTCAACACTATTTTCACCTGTGCTAGTTTTCCGTCAGGCAAAATGTTGGGGTCCACATCAGCAAGCCCAAGTGGAGCTTGAACGTTTTGTCCACCTTGCCCAGCAATCAATTGGGGCCAAGCAATCTGAATTGCTTTAACCGAATCCGAAGAAATCGTCATCACCCACCCACCTGGGCGTGTGCTAGGCATCGAAGTGCCAATCAACAACACACCTTGTGTGCCAACGTACGAAAGCAAATCAGCCGTAGCAATGGATGGATAAATATACAACGAATCAACATCGCGATCATTAATCAATACATTAGCATAGCCACCATGTAGTTTTACATCCTCTGTAGTTGGGATAGATAAAAAGGTTGGGTAATCTACAGCAGTAAAATAAAGACGCTTGCATAAACCACAGTAATAACGCATACCATTATTAAAAGCGTTCACCGCACGCACAGCATTATCATCACCCTCAGGGTACAACATACCAATATGATATTCAGTGGTTAACATTGCCAGTGTATAACCTGCTAAAAAGGCTGGCAATTCCGTTTGGTTATTTGCCGCCAACACACTTACATTTCCGCCTGCGGTAATATTTTCAATATTAACAGTTAAAAATTGAACATGCGGAGCCGTTGGCGCAAGCGTCGCAATTCCAGGATCAGGTGGAAAAGCAATAACAACTTTCAAAGTTGGGTCAGCCACATCTTGTTGCGTTAAAGTATTCCGAACTTGAAAACGAAACCCCGAGGTTTGCGCCAAATCATACACAGTCTTTTGGTACAAATCAGAAGCGCTCTGGGGCATATCGGCAGGCACCACCAAAATTGCCAACGGCGTAGAAGCAGTTGGAATAATAGTAACAGTAGGCAACGGCGTTTGTGATGGCACAACAGTAGGCGGCGGAACTTCAGTTGGTTCATTTCCAGCACAAGCAAGTAACACCATCGTAATCAAAATAAAAAACAAAATTTGTTTAACACGCACAGGGTTTCTCCAAAATAATAAAGATATTAGGATTATAGCCTGATTTTATTTTTGATTAATTAAACAAAAAGAGGCACATGTTTGAACACGCGCCTCTTTTCTTGATGTATGCCTGTGTGCTACCCCTCAGCCTTTATTTTGGCTGATATCTCATGGTTAGCTTTTAGCAATTAATTTACAGAAACTGCAATTTTCTTAGGCTTAGTAGATTCTGCCTTGGGCAATGTAAGTGTTAACACACCATCTGCAATTTTTGCTTGCACTTTTTCAGAATCAATCTCGATTGGCAAACGTAAAGTACGACGGAATGAACCTTGTGGAATTTCGCTCAGGACGAACTCCGCATCCTCATCGGCTTGATATTGCCCTTCGATGCTAACAACATTTTCCAGAACCTGAATGTTTAAATCATCTGCCTTTAAACCTGGTACAAGCGCATAAAGGATGTAAGCATCATCTTCTTCACGCACATTAATGCGTAAAGCATGTGCGCGTGGTTGTTCTGCCAAACGGCGAGAAACACGTTGAAATGGGAAAGGTTGAATATAGAGTGACATTTTATTGATCTCCTTGTTATTTGAATTAGATATGCTTATATTAAACAAAGAGTGTAAGAAATAAAATAACAACTTGTTTGTTTTTTATAAGAAAAAAAATTTCTAAAAGGTATAATTCTGGCAATGAAAAAATTTATCTGGCTTATCATCCCTATAGTTGCACTTGCAACGGCTGGCATGTACCTTTACTATACTTATGGCAGAAACCCAAGAACAGAAGAAGTGATTAACTGGTTTCGAGATCCATCCTCCAGACCTGAATTGATGATGGCAATTAACTCAAAATGTAATGACGCCCCCTTTATATTCCCCACCAATGGCTTAATTGGTTTCATTTGGGATGATTCCTTTCGCCCTGGTCACAGACATTCTGGCTTAGATATTTTCGGTGGCACCGAAGTTGGTACCACACCCATTGTGGCAGCTTATTCAGGCTATCTAACTCGCCAAGCAGATTGGATTTCAACAGTTATTATCCGCGTACCAGAAGACCCACTTGAACCATCACGTCAAATTTGGGTGTACTATACACACATGGCGGATGCCAGCGGAAACTCGTTTGTTTCGGCTGAGTTCCCCCAAGGCACCAGCGAAGTGTATGTAGAGGCAGGTACCTTGTTGGGGTATCAAGGCAATTATTCAGGTGACCCGCTCAACCCAGTTGGAATCCATTTGCATGTTTCAATTGTAGAAGACGATGGTTTTGGAAATTTCAAAAATGAATTAGAAATTGAAAATACTTATGACCCAACTCCATATTTTGGTATGCCGTTGAATGCAAACGAAAATCCAGACTCAATACCTGTGTGTGGTAATTGAGATACAAATTACGAATTACGCATTACTCATTTTGTTTAAGGAACAGTATGAAATTAAAAGATAAAATTATTCTCATCACAGGTACAGGTAAAGGTAGGGGACGTTTTTTGGCGGAAGAACTTGCCAAGCATGGAGCCATCATCGCCGCTAATGATATTTCGCCAATCAATGTTGAAGATGTGGTTGCTGCAATAAATAAAAATGGCGGAAAAGCAAAGTCATATATTGAAGATGTCGCCAAGAAAGTTGGCGCGCAAGCTTTGATTAAAAATGTGGAAGATGATTTTGGCTCAATTGATATTTTGATTAATCACGCCTCTGTCGAGCCTCAAGTTGGTTTATTGAAAATGGACGAATGGGACTGGCATCGAGTTTTGGATGTGAACATGACTGGCGCGTTTTTGATGATGCAATCGGTTGGGCGGGTGATGAAAGAAAAAGGCTCGGGGTTAATCATCAACTTGATAGCAGAACCAATTACAAGTCAAGAAAAAGAGGCGGGGGCGTTTTTTGCCAGTCAGGCTGGATTAAAAGAATTATCCAATCAAATGAATCGTGAATTGAGTCCATATCAAATTAAAGTTATTGCACTTGAAAACGCAAATGCTGTTTTATCTCTATTGGAGGTTGAATGAAAGAGCTATTGGAATATCGCGAAAAATTAATTGCTCGCTATGCCGAAGCAACAAAAGAGTTTTGTAAAGCTTGTGAAAGTTTTTTTGCGAATCCATTTGAAAAAATTGAAGGCGATTGGAATTTGCATCAGGTAGCGGCGCACTTGCGTGATATTGAAAAACTGGTGTATGCTGAACGCATCCGAGAAACTTTGCAGGGAGGTAACCCACACTTCAAAAGTTTTGACCCCGATGTTTGGATGGCTCAACAGTATGACAAAGATGAACCTTTGAATAAAATTCTGCTAGATTTTGATAGCGACGTAACCGAGCTGTGTCATTTGCTGAAAAATTTAGGACGCGAAGATTGGTCGCGTTTGAGTAGCCATGAAAGCGCAGGCAACGAGATGACCTTGCAAGTATGGGTAGAAAGAGGTTTGGCGCATATTGAAGAACATTTACAAAATTTGAAGAAACAGGGTAAACCAAAAGAGTTGTTGACTTAAAATAAAAATCTAATATGATTATAGGAAGAACTACATTACAGGAGAAACTTATGACAGAACATAATGTAAGACTGCACGAACGCAAACACTTTTGGCGGGATGAACTTTTGCTTATTATTAGCATGGTAATTTTTGTGGTGTTGGTATCTGCTTTAGATAATGCATTACAACCTGTTTTCACACCTACTACGCTGTTATTAGCAGGTATTGTGTTAGCCGTTATCCCTGCTGGCATTTGGCTAGTATTTTTTAGTTTGCAAGATCGCGCTGAACCAGAGCCTAAAGGATATGT
Source organism: Chloroflexi bacterium OLB14 (assembly GCA_001567105.1). GTDB lineage: Bacteria > Chloroflexota > Anaerolineae > Anaerolineales > Villigracilaceae > Villigracilis. Next base: position 9,509 of record LMZR01000068.1, on the reverse strand, counting down.
GTTAGGAATTTTTTTCTTTGGGGGCATTACTTGCCGCCGCTGTTGGTATTCCAGTGGTAGATAATCTCTTTCGTGTTTCTCATTGGATGTATAGCAGTACCACTGCAACTATTCTGGCTGGAATTTTAGTAATTGGCTTCACGCAAGAGTTTTTTAAAGTATGCCGCTGTACGTTATAGTGTTTATCATACTGATGAATTTGATGAGCCAACAGATGGAGTCATTTATGCTACTGCCGCAGGGTTAGGATACGCCACAGTTTTAAATATCCAATTTGTAGTAGCAAATGGAGGCGTTGATTTAGGCGCAGGGGTTATTCGCATGGCTGTAGTCGCTTTGGCGCAAGCAACTTTTTCTGGCATTACAGGGTATTTTCTTGGACGGGCAAAATTTGAATCTGAACAAATCTGGTGGATGCCATTAGGAATTACTTTAGCGGCTGTATTTAATGGTTTGTTTAATTGGTTACAAGGTATGGTCATTCGCCCCACCATTACGTTAAGCGGTTCAAGCAATAACGTGTGGTTGGGTTTGGTGCTAGCGACTTTGGTTGCCTTACTGACAACTGGTGTATTGCTATGGTTGATACGTCGCAACATCAAACACTTACAAGCAACAGAATAGGAGGATAGGATGAATACAAAACATATTTCACTTGGCGACCGATATGCAGAAATTAGCGTAATTCTAGTAACGATAATTGCCTTGTTATTCGGTTGGTTTTATAAAAGCAGTATTGAAAATGCAAGCTTACCTTTTGATGTTAATGGCGTGACGGCTGAAACACCAAAAAATTGGTTACAGTCTGAACCGAATGGAACTGAACTGTTGCGCACTGTGGATATAAATTCTAAGGGTTTCAGTACAACTTACTTGATTAATAAAATGGCGGTAGCCAGTGATGTACCTGCTTTAGAAGTAGCTAGTTTAGTATCACTACAATATGCTCAAAAGTTATTAGCGTTTCGAGTATTAAGTCAACAAGAAGTACAAGTGTATGGGCGCGATGCTTACGAATTAAATTATGTGTTTATCGAATCAAACCCAGACTTAACACATAGTGAACTGCCAAAAGTAGTCCGTGGCACAGATTATATTTTTGTCAAAGACGGTCAAGCCGTTATCATCACATATCAAGCAGATGAAAAAAACTATGCACTGGACTTGAATCGCTTCCTACTGTTCTTAAAGTCCATTAATTTCTAATGGAGGTATTTATGAAACCTAACTCTTTTAAACATTTTTATCTTTTTATCTCTATATTAATAATTACTGCCTTAGCTTGCTATGGTGGTGGAAGCCCGCCTGCAATTGAACCTATTGCCCCTGAACCCATTACCAATCAACCCACCACACAGGCAGATAGCCTCTCCTCTGCTAATCGAGCAAAATTAATTTCAGCCACTGTGCAAATTTTAGGTTTATTCAACGAAAATGGCTCATTGGTACCTGGCTATGTTGGCTCTGGTACGATTATTTCACCATCGGGTTTAATTTTAACAAACGCCCACGTTGCCAGCCCTGCTGCTCAAGGTGAACCTGAACATGAACCTGACGCTTTAGGTATTTCCATCATCGTACAAGAAGATAAACCTGCTGTACCATCCTATATTGCCAAAGTATTAGCAGTAGATGGCTTTTTAGATTTAGCCGTAATTCAAATTATTGAAACAGTGAATGGAACCCCTGTAGATGCAAATAGTTTGAATTTACCATATGTGAATTTAGGCAATTCAGACAATGTACATGTCGGCGATGAATTAAATATTTTTGGTTTTCCAGCCATTGGTGGCAACACCATCACCTATACACAAGGGACGATATCTGGCTTTTCATCTGAAGATCAACTTGGAGACCGCGCTTGGATTAAGACCGACGCTACGATTTCTGGTGGTAATTCTGGCGGGCTAGCGGCAGATAATAATGGCAATATCATTGGCGTACCAACTATTGCTGCCTCTAGCCGAGATGCAGATATTTCCGACTGTCGTGTCGTGCAAGATACAAATGGAGATGGCAATATTGACAACAACGATACCTGTATTCCAATCGGCGGGTTCTTAAATGGTATTCGTCCACTCAATTTAGCAATGCCATTAATTCAAGCCGCACAAAATGGCAGAGAATACACCAGCCCATTTAATCAATCAGGTGGCGGGCAAATCACAAACCCTGGCAGTGGTTCAGAATCGGCTAGTAATTTTGTTTGGGTAGATACTTCTAACACTACCAGTAGTTCAGAACAATGTAATTACGGCGATGCCGATAAAATTGTCGATGCTTATGCCGAAGACACATTATGTATTGCCACTGTTTTTGAATATTCAGGCATGACCAATGGCGAACAATTCGTAGAGTATTGGTATTTAGATGGCAAGCAAATAGATCAATATAGTTACGCATGGGAATGGGATGAAAGTGGTTTATTTGTAACCTACTTGCCCAATGGTGGTAATCCTATGCCAGCAGGAACTTATACATTAGAGGTTTATGCAGGCGATAACCAAACCTTAATTGGTACATCCTCCAAAGTACAAGTTTCTGGTGAGGGAGGTAGTTTCCAAACCAACCCAGCACCAGAAGATGCAGATACTATCAGCGTATACGGTGTTGTGTATGATGATGCGACCCAAAAACCAATCAATGATGCTTATGTGTTTGTGCTTACACCAGGCACTACTTATGACGAGTGGGCAGCAGAAAATTATGCTGATAAGTATGTTGTAACTTATTTACAAACAGGCAATGATGGCACATACCGCATTACAGGTATTCCACGCAATACCGAATTTACTTTAGTATTTTCAGCACAAGGCTATTATGACTCTTCACTAGATAATGCTACAGCAAGTGATAACGACCCTGCTGAATTTGAATTAAATGTTGGCTTGAGCCAATAAATAAAAAATCCCTCTTCTAAAACGAAGAGGGATTTTTTTATCTCTGAGTACTTACTTTCATCCACGCTTTTTTCATATTCAACGCATCTTCTTCCATGATGGGGCTCTCACATAAAATGCGTCCACCACATTCAAAATCATTTAAGGCTTTGAAGAGGGCTTTCAAATCTAAATCAGCATCGGCTAAGGCTAAATGATTCTTCTCCCCTTTTGCTCCATACTCAATGCCAGAGAGATGAATGTGTAATTTTTTTAACGCTTTGGCACCAAGTTCCTTTCCATATTTTTCTAACAGCCGAGACCATTCATCATAAGTATTCATTGTGCCATCACCAGGTCGAGCGTGGAGGTGAGCAAAATCTAAACAGGGTAAGACCATATCCATGGCTTTGCTCATAGCAATTGCATCTTCAAACGAGCCCAACATAGCAGATTTACCCATCGTTTCAGGGCGAAGTGTAACTTTATCCCCATTCTTTTCTAACTCTTTGACGCATCCTTCTAAGCGTGGAATTGCTTTTTTCAAAACCTCAACAGGGTCATTGCCGAAATAGGAGCCAGGATGAAAGATGATATCCGTTGCGCCTGCTAAAAATCCGTAATGAGCCGCATCCATTAATCGCTTGCGAGATTTGTGCCATTCATCTGCATCGGCATTCAAGTTAATAAAATATGGTGCGTGGACGCTTAACGCAACTCCATGCGTTTCACTAGCAGATTTGATTAATGCACAAGTTGCTTCCGTCACCCGCACCGATTGCACCCAACCTAATTCAAGCGTATCTAAGCCTATGGATTTACTAAATTCAATTGCGCCTACTGAGCCACCAGGTTTTTTCGGTGTGCCAGTTGGTGAACCCACTGTGCCAAATTTGAAAGATAAAGCCATGATTTCTCCAGTTATGAGTAATAGCTAATGCGTGATTCGTAATGCGTAATTTGTGCCGCAAGATTTATCTTGCAATTTTCAAGGCAACATAAACGTTGCAATACAAGATAAATTTATTTAATCAATGAGTAATAAACTTATTTTTTCAATTAGTGGTGGACCTAAAATAAACATACCAACTAATACCGCCGCAAATGCCGCTATCAACACTGCTGCTGCTCCAACATCTTTACCAATTTTTGCTAACGGATGTTTATTTGGGCTAGCCAAATCCACAACGGCTTCGATGGATGTATTAATAAACTCAGCCATAAACACTAAAGCAATGGTCAAAATAATAATTGACCAATCAGACAATGAAAGTCTCAACCAGCCCCCCACAATGATGACAGAGACAGTCACAAATGTATGAATCCATGCATTGCGCTGAGTTTTCATTACATAAAATAATCCGCGAAAGGCATGGCGAAAGGCTTGAATACGAGAGAGGAAAAATGATTTCATTTATTCTTGTATTTTGATTCGAGATAAACCGATTCTTTCCAATACTTTTGCTTGTTCATTCCACATGACAGCTTTTTCTTCATCCGAAGCGTGGTCAAAGCCAAGCAGATGTAATGTGCCATGCACAGTTAATAATTGCACTTCGGCTTCTAACGGATGACCAGCAGATTGGGCTTGTTGTGCCGCACGCGGAATCGAAATTAAAATATCGCCCAAATAGACGGAACCAGTTTCAGGGTCAGGTTCGGAGGCGGGGAAAGATAAAACGTCAGTTGGGGAATCTACATCTAAAAATTCTTTGTTAAGTTCATGTAATTGTCTATCATCAGTTAAAACAATGGTGATGTCGGCGTCTATTTTTTCAGGCGCAATTAATTCCAATGTGTAACGCGCGGCGCGTTCAAGCAAAGGTGATTCTAAAAAATTTTGTTGGTTATCAATTGTTATCATTTTTCTTTCTCGGTGCTAAAAGAGTTACATCTTGATCAGGCACGTTGGCTTTGGGATATTGAATGCGTTCGTGATATGTTCCGCGCAAGGTTGTTGTAAATGATTCGGTGATGAGTGCTAAATCACGCAAAGTTAATAATGTATCATCTAACTGATTAAATTTTTGCACAGTTTGAATAACACTTTTTACTAATTTTCTAATTTCTTCATCATTGTTTGGGCGTTCGGCGCGCGCACGTGCTTCGGATGCATCAGCTAGCATTAGCAATGCAGTTTCTCGTGAAGAGGGGCGTGGGCCTGGATAACGAAACTTTTCAATATCTACTAGGCTTAGGTTTCCTTTAGCGGCTTCCATCGCTTGGTTGTATTGATAGTGTGTAATGAGTGTGCCGTGATGTTCTAAAATAAAATCTTGCAGGCGTTTGGGTAAACGATGTTTCTTGGCAAGTTGAATCCCATCGGTAACGTGGCGGATAATAGTAGCGGCTACTTCTTCAGGGTTGGCATTATCATGTGAATTGACATGACCTGGTAATTGATTTTCAATAAAAAAGTTTGGGTTGAGTGCTTTGCCAATATCATGGAATAAAGCACCTACACGGGTAAGTAATGGGTCTGCGCCAATTTTTTCGGCGGCTTGTTCGGCTAAGTTTGCAACTTGTAAACTATGTTGGTATGTGCCTGGGGCTTTTTGTAAAAAGAATTGCAATAATTTTGAATCGGGGCGAGAGATATCTAGCAATTGTAATGCAGTGGTTAAGCCAAGTAGTTGGGCAAATAAAAACTGAAGCAATAAAGCAACGCTAGCAGATGCTAACCCAGCAAATGCGACAGCCCCAATAAGTTGTAAAATTCCGACCCAATCTAATGCGATTATGGAGGTTCGAAAGGCAAGTAATGCGCCAGCACACGTTAAAGACACTGCTAATCCTCCGCGAATAAATCCGCTAAAGCGACGAGCAGGACCTAATGCTAATGAACCAATTAAGGATGAAAAAAGATAATAGGGTGTGATATCTAATGAATTTGATAATCCAAAACCTGCTAGGATGCAGAGTGGGATAGAAAAAACAAGCCCTACTTCAATACCAAATAGAGCCGTAAGAATTAGCCCAACCGCCTGAATGGGGAAACTATAAGGGGCAAGTGTTCTACCTACAAATAGCCTTGCGCCTAGTAAGAATAGAACAAATAATAAAGCAATAACGGAAATGCTTTTAATATCATTCAAGACCACATTGCGCTTACGCCGATAAAAATACATTGGTACAAAAACAGCACAAATAATAACAACCGCTGCCGTGGAGGCTAAATCTTCCCAGCGTTGACCTGGGCGAATTAAATCAAGTTGTTCAAAGGCTTCAATATCAGCAGGGGTAATGATTTCGCCTACCGAAACAATAGTTTCACCTGTTTTGTAAGTTTGCACAATGGGTTTTACTGAATCGCGAGCATTTTTTTTAGCAACATCAGTTAACTCTTGGCTAAAAAAGCTATTTGGCACAACAAAGGCGGTTACAAGTTCTGTTACTAAGGTAACCTGTTGTTCGCTAAACGTCAAACTAACAGCATTTGAGATTGTTGAAAGAGCAGAATCAATTCCATCGTCTGTTATAGAACGGCGCATAACTTGCTCTAAAACTCGCACCGATTCAATCTGAACAGCATCCCAACGTGGGTCAGTAATACTTAAAATGTATTCTACAGTTTGAATCTGTAAACGTACATCACTTAATGCTAATAAATTGGAGCGTTTACTCTCTATACTTAACCCAGCATCATTGCGAATCACAGTAATATTTTGTAATGTGGTTCGCAAACGTTCTATTTGCCCTCGCCCAATAGCTTGGTCAGGTGAGCTATAAACATCTTGTACCGCACTTTCTGCTGCTTTACGCGCTTCTTCTGTACGAATATCGCTGACGTACTCAATATCGTGCGATGCTTGAATAGTGGTCTGGGCTACATCCCCAACTGTTGTAGTTTCAATTACGGGGTTGATACCAATAGGCAATACCAATATCGTAAAAGATAAAATGCTTACAGCCACAAGTAAAGTGATTTGTGTGATGCGTATACGTGCAGGTGCGAGAGATGTTCTTGCAGTCATGAGATTATGTCATTACGAACTTGTTGGGCAAGTAGCCCTGAGTGCAACGTTTGAGTTTATCAAAACATTTGTTGCGAAGGGCGTATCGAGACCATAAAGGCAAAGCAAGCTTCCAAGTGTGTTGGAAATTACTTTGGGCGAAAGCACATCGCCCTCGCAATGACGAATAAGTTATTTATTCAACAATTCTTTCACGGTTGAGCTAATCATATCGTTGGGTGCGCGCCCAGCCACTTTAGGCATTACAACTTTCATCACCTTGCCCATATCACTTGGCGCGCTTGCACCTGTTTCAGTAATGGCGGCTTGCACTATGGCTTTGAGTTCTTCTATTGGCATAGCTTTGGGCAAATATTCTTCTAAAATTTTGATTTCAGATTCATTATCTGCGACTAAATCAACGCGATTGGCTTTTTTCGCGTCTTCAATTGCTTCGCGTCGATTCTTAACTTCTTTTTGAATCAGTGATACTACAGCCATATCATCCAACTCGACTCGTTTATCTACTTCGGCTTGTTTGACCGCCGCCAAGACCATGCGAATGGTCTGCTTGCGGGTGTTATCTCCGCTTTTCATAGATTCTTTCATTGCTTCGTTTAATTTTGTTTTTATATCCATAATTTTTATTATACCTTTTATTTGTATTATGTCATTGCGAGGACGTTCTTTGTCCGAAGCAATCTCGCTTGCAGTGTTGAAAATTATTTATCCACAAACTTCGCCAGCATTTCAGGGGTTAACAACTTTTGCAACAACTCAAACTCATGTTTTGTTCTCTTCACTGCCGCACGGATGGCGTAATCAAACTTAAAGCCTTGTTCAGGGGAATCAAGATTCATCCAGCCATGAGAATCTTTGGGCAATAACTTCAAAGCAAATGAACGTAATGGTTTTATAAAATAAACCACATCCATGGGGAAGTACACTTTGCCAGTGTGTAATTTGGGGCTAAGCAAAATGCTTTTCGTCAGCGGGTCAATTTCCAGTGCGGATGATGAAGCGTTGTTTTCATCCAACCACAAAGTGACATAATTGCTATGAGCATAAAAATCTTGAGCAGAGTGTAGCAATCTACCAAAGGCACTCCATGCCACGCTAGGTGAAACACCTGCACCGATTAGTGTTGCTAAAATATAACCACGTTGCTCATTGATGTAACGATTACCTTTATCAATGGCGTTGTTATCAAAATGATATTCGTCATGCCCAAATTGGCCTGCCAATCTATCCTGATTAATATTGGCGGTTGTAATTATTTGCAAAGCACGCTCACTAAAATGTTCGCCTAGCGCTTCGCGATTCATTTCAATATGATATTGAGTTAACATAATAAAATTATACTTGCATTTATCAACGATATAATTAAATAAAAACGACAGGAAAAATTTATGACAGGCACATTGATTAACATCGTAGCAGTATTAATCGGCGGAGCAATTGGTTTAATATTCGGGTCTCGCATTCCCGAAAGATTCAAAAGCACAGTCATTGCAGGCATGGGTCTCTTCACTGGCGCAATCGGCTTACAAATGTTTTTACAAAGTGAAAATCAATTGATTGTTTTAGGCGCCATCATTATCGGCATCATTTTAGGTGAATGGCTGGCGATTGAAGATAGGTTGCAATCGTTCGGTCAGACTTTAGAAAAACGCTTCTCCCCTAGCGTTGAAACTGATTCTGTTTCATCAACTTTTGTGCGTGGCTTCATGGTGGCGTCTTTATTATTTTGTGTCGGTCCCATGTCAATTCTCGGCTCCATTCAGGATGGCTTAACAGGTGACTATCAACTGCTCGCCGTCAAATCCACTTTAGATTTATTCACTTCGATAGCATTTGCATCCACATTAGGTATTGGCGTTTTATTTTCATCAATCGTTGTTCTCATTTATCAAGGTGGTATTAGTTTATTAGCAGGCTCATTAAGCGCCATCATCTCTGACCCCATGATGAACGAAATGACTGCCACAGGTGGAGTTATCCTATTCGGTTTGGCAATCAGTAACTTGCTAGAAATTAAAAAAATCCGCGTGGGGAATTTTTTGCCCGCTTTAGTTATCGCTCCACTAATTGTGTGGATAATAGAAAAAATGTAAATAAAAAACATCCCAAAATTTGGGATGTTTTTGTGATTCCGACAGGACTCGAACCTGTAACCAATTGATTAAGAGTCTTCTAGCTCTGCCGATTACTGCGCCCGTTGGCCTTTCGTTGCGAGTAACAATGCTGCTATGGCTTCACTCAGTCTCATATCCGCCCCCTGTTTGCTGTAGCGCGCCGTCCCATGTCGCCTTCACCCGGCCCGCCTCGATTTTCTGTAGCACGTCCTGGCAAAACACTAATAACGAGTCGCCTGCCCCCGGCGCGATCCGCTCGGCCCAGTCTATGCCCGCAAAGACCAGCCAGGCCAGCGCCGCCAAGTCGCCGCGCCGCGCATCGCGCCGCGCCCGCTCCAAGAGCGTGATCGCCAACACTGCCCACGGATCGCACTCTTCTACTACTGTTTGACGTCGCCCCATCTATTCCCGCGCCCTCGGATCATCTATCACCGCGCCCACTGGCCGAGTGGGTACTTGCAGCTGCCCGGTAAGCACCTGGTCCAACGCCTGGCGCAAGAGATAACACGCCAGTTCTGAAGGGTTTAATTGCAGCCGCTCGG
>LMZR01000067.1 GCA_001567105.1 Chloroflexi bacterium OLB14 | reverse complement strand
TCCAACCAGCCTTTTTCTGCAATCGGCAATTCGTATTGTGAAATTTGATAGCCTTTTGGAAGATCGGGATAAAAATAATTTTTTCTTGCGAAAGTATTATGTTTGTTAATGGAACAATTCAACGCCAGCCCAACCAACGCCGCAAGTTCAGTGGCTTTTTTATTGACGACAGGCATAGCACCAGGTAAACCTGTGCATGTGGGGCAGATGTTAATATTCGGCTCAGGCGCGGAAGCATAATCGGCAGAACAACCGCAAAACATTTTTGAGTTTGTCAGCAGTTCGCCGTGGATTTCAAGTCCGATGATGGGTTCGTATTTCATAGTTGATTAGTCTCTTAGTCAAATAGTTTGATAGTCAAGTGGAAAGTAGAAAGTGGTTAATCTAAGTTTACTTTTTGCCAATCAGGTGAAAGTTTTGGAAATTCCCATTCAGGGTTTGGCTGCCAATCTTTCCATTGTTCATATAAGACGCGTCGTTCTTTTGTTATTAGTTGTATTGCTTTTTCGCCTGTAGCCCAAATTTCTCGAGCTTTTTCAGCAGAATAAAAACCAACTTTTTGTGCTTGTTCAAATTCTTCTTTATCTTTCCAGTGCCATTCATTCATATCTGGGCTGATAACAACATCAAGCATATTGTCCATTGTGTCGAACCCTATTCTGGTGTGTTGAACAGGTTCTTGTAGATTAACATACCAGCAATCTATATCTTTTGTGCCAGCATTCCACATAATATATGTGCTGAATGACTCGGTAGGTACATTAAGTATTAAAACGTCCGTTCTTACCCATTGGTAATCAAAAATATTAATTTTATCAATCGCAAATAATTCTTGCGGGGTAGGTTTGTGATCAGTGTCTTTTCCGATAACACCAGCAGGCATATAAAGAGCAAGCAAATCTGACGTGTCTTTCACTACAATGGTAGGATATGCCCAAAAGACTTTTTCACCAACACCACGTAAAGTTGCGCTTTGTCCTACTTCCCAGAATTGTCTTTTATTCATCTATTTTCTCTCGTAATGTAGGGGCGACCCACTCATTGCTTAAAGTTGGTAACGATTGCAAAGATACAAGGCTTATCGTAACCAACACCAAACTTTGACGGGTCGCCTCTACGATTCATAGATTTGGTAATTTCTTATGCCAATCCGTGACTTGTTGATAGGCATGACCAACTTGGAATAAAGTTTGCTCATCCAAATGTTTGCCAATCAATTGCATTCCAACGGGCATGTCATTTGAAAATCCGCAAGGGAGCGCCATGGCTGGGACTCCTGCGGGGTTTGTGGCAACGACATAAATATCCGATAAATACATGGCGAGCGGATCGTTTGTTTTTTCGCCGAGTTTGAAGGCTGTGGTGGGACAGGTCGGGGCGAGGAGAAGGTCGCAGGAAGCAAGAGCAGTTTCAAAGTCCCGACGAAGAAGCGTGCGGACTTTTTGAGCTTTCAAGTAATACGCATCGTAATATCCCGCAGAGAGAGCATACGCGCCAAGCATAATCCTGCGTTTGACTTCATCGTCAAATCCTTCACGACGAGTTTGTAAATAAATATCAATCACATCTTTTGCGTTATCAGATTTTGAAAGACCGAAACGCGTGCCATCGAAACGCGCAAGGTTGGAACTGGCTTCGGCGAACAACAAAAGATAATAAACGGGCAAACCATATTTGGTATGGGGAAGCGAGACCTCGTGAATCTCCATGCCGAGTTTTTCAAATTGACGAATCGATTCTTGCAGCGCGGACTCAACGCCCGCTTCCATGCCTGCCACAAAATATTCTTTTGGAATGCCGAGTTTTAATTTGTTGATCGGCTTGTTAATGTGTTGTGTGTAATTGGGAACTGGAGATTGATACGTGGTGCTATCTTTTTCATCGTGACCTGCAATGTGTTCAAGGACTGTGGCGCAATCATAAACATCACGAGTCATTGGACCGATGCAATCGAACGAAGAGACTAAAGAAATTAATCCATAACGCGAGACGCGCCCATAAGTTGGCTTGATACCTGTGACATTGCAAAATCCAGCGGGCATACGAACCGAACCGCCAGTATCTTCGCCGATGGTGAATGACGCCAAACTTGCAGACATCGCCGCCGCAGAACCTCCGCTTGAACCGCCAGGGACGTGATTCAAGTTCCATGGGTTGCGTGTGTTGAAGAAAGCAGAATTTTCACACGATGAACCCATGCCGAACTCGTCCATGTTTGTTTTGCCGACCAACACCGCGCCTGCATCAGCTAGTTTGTTTGTGACAGTGGCGTTGTATTGCGGAACATAATTTTCCAAAATTTTAGATGAGCAAGTTGTTTTCACATTGCGCGTTGAAATGCAGTCTTTCATCGCAAAAGGAATCCCTGTTAACGGAGTGACGCTTTCGTTTTTGGCAATTCGTTCATCGGCGCGTTTGGCTTGCTCTAAAGCAACTTCATCCGTGACGGTGACATAAGATTTAACTTTTGAGTCAACATCGTGAATACGATTAAGCATAGATTGAGTCAATTCAACGCTACTAATTTTTTTGGTAATTAGTAGTTGGTGAATTTCTTGGATGGTTAGGGTTGATAATTCCATGAATTTGTTCGATGCCCTTATGATAATGTTGCCATAATAATTAAAGGGAAATCTATAACTGTATGAACGATTATCACAAACAATAGGTTTCTTTGCCAAAAATAAATGCTCGTCAAAATCGCGCCCAATGGAAGGACAACGCCGATCAGGTGAGTTAAATTCCAACCCGTCGCGTGAACCGCTATAAAAAACATCAGGCTGATTATTCCGCTTATCCATTTGCTACCTGTGATTTCCGTCAATCGCTCTAGCGAGTAGCCGCGAAATAAAATTTCCTCCGTTACGCCTGCAGTTATTATGCTTAGGATTAATATCCACCAAGAATGACTTGAAACGACTTCTGTTACTGTTCCTGAATTTGTTTGCGGGATGATTGCGCCGACTAATAAGGTGAGCGCAGGAACCAGAAGCGATAACAAAATTCCTAAACCAATAGCAGTTAACACAGATTTCCAAGTTAAAGGCCTCCAGCCAATGCTTGTCAGGGGCAGGGCTTCAACTGTTCGTGTAAAAAATAGTACAAGAATAGCCAATCCCCAAAATAGGCTAAAGCCAATCAAGGTAGAAAACGGCTCGTCAACGGCAGGTTTGACGAACATCGGATTGACGAATAACATATATATGACGGGAACACCCAAAGATAGGAACAATCCAAAAAATTTTTTCTGCATAGTATAGAATCTTCTAATTGATTATCTACTCATCACCTAAAACTGTCGGCACTTTGACATATCCACGCTCAGATTGCGGCGCGTTCTTCAAAAATTCTTCTCGATCCATCGAAGGCTTGACCACATCCTCGCGCAAAACATTTTCTGCGTTGGCGATATCCGAGGCGGGGACGACGTTTTCTGTATCCACTTCGTTGAGCATGTTGAAGTAGTCAATGATGGACGAGAATTGTCCGCTGAAGGTTTGGGCTTCTTCTTCGGAGATTCCCAGTCTTACTAAATTTGCGACGTGCTTTACAGTTTTAGTGTCTATTGTTTGAGTCATTTTATAAATACTCCATTGATAAAGCAATTCGGTGGTTGAGTAGGCGATGATGCTTTTTCATCGCCGTATCGAAACCACACATTAGAGTCTTACTTTTTCTTTTATGTATATATGTTGTTTGTGGTCTCGATACATTCCTCGCTATCGCTCGGAATTACTCGACCACCGATGTTCTATTCAAATTTTATTTTTAGTTCTTTCAACTGCTTCGGCTCAACTTCAGACGGCGCATCTGCCATCACATCGCGTCCGTTTTGATTCTTCGGAAACGCAATCACTTCGCGGATGTTTGGCTCATTGGCAAGTAGCATGATTAATCTATCAATGCCAGGCGCCATGCCGCCATGTGGGGGAGCGCCGTATTCGAACGCTTCAAGCATGTGACCAAACTTTGTTTTAATTTCTTCTTCGCTCAAGCCAAGCATTTCAAACATTTTCATTTGAATATCGCGCCGATGAATCCGAATCGAACCCGATGCCATTTCATAACCATTGCACACCATGTCATACGCATCCGAAAAAACTTCGCCAGGGTTTGTTTCAAACTTTGGCAAATCTTCCAACTTCGGCATCGTAAACGGATGATGCTCCGACTCCCAAGTTTTTGTTTCTTCGTTGTAAGCAAAAAATGGAAAGTCCACGATCCATGCAAACGCCATCAAATTTTCATCCGCTAAATTTAACTTATCGCGGAACCACAAACGTAATCCGCCGAGCGTTTTATTGGCAATGGCTTTTACGTCACATGCAAAGAGGATTAAGTCCCCTTCATTGATTTTGATTTTTGCTTTGAGCGACTCAATCTCTTCAGCCGATACAAACTTGGATGCGCTTCCTTTCACGCCTTCACTTGTTACTGCTAACGTGGGCATTCCCTTCGCCCCAAACGATTTGGCGACTTCCGTCAACGTGTCAATTTCCTTGCGAGACATATCCGCTGATTTTGGCGCGACAATACATTTAATCACGCCTTTGTTTTCTAACGCAGATTGAAATACTTTGAATTCACTTTTTGCAAACACATCGGACACGTCAACGAGTTCCATGCCAAAGCGTAAGTCAGGTTTATCTGAGCCGTACACTTCCATTGCTTCACGATATGAAATTTTTCTCCATGGAGTAGAAAGCAATTTCTTCTCTGGCGCAACGGCGGGGATCATTTCGGTATATAAGCCTTCCACCAAATCCAAAACATCATCACGATGAACATAGGACATTTCAAGGTCAAGTTGCGTAAACTCAGGCTGACGATCTCCGCGCAAGTCTTCATCACGGAAACATCTTGCAATTTGGAAATACTTGTCCATGCCTGCAACCATCAACAATTGCTTCAATTGTTGTGGGGATTGCGGCAACGCATAAAATTGTCCAGGAAACAAACGCGAGGGGACAAGATAATCCCTTGCGCCTTCAGGCGTGGCTTTGAACATAATCGGCGTTTCAATTTCGATGAAGCCCTGTTTATCTAAATAATCACGCATGAACTTAACGACTTTATGACGCAAGACCATGTTTTTCGTTAATCGTTCACGGCGTAAATCTAAATAGCGATATTTCAAACGCATATTTTCATCGGGTAAGTCCGCATCACTGCTGACCATAAATGGCAACGTCTTTGCTGGATTAAGAATCGTTATATTTTGGGCAATAATTTCAATTTCGCCTGTTGCCATATTTGGGTTTTCATTGCCAGCAGGACGTTTTTGAACTAAGCCTTCAATTTGCAAAACCCATTCAAAACGGACATCAGCAACTGCATCTAAAATCTCTTTTGGTAAATCTGGATTAATCGTAATTTGAACAATGCCCGAACGATCTCTTAAATCAAAAAATGCTACGCCACCATGATCACGTCGTCGGTTGACCCAACCTGAAAGCGTAACAGTTTGCCCTGCATGGCTTGCTCTTAATTCTCCGCATGTGTGTGTTCTGTACATAAATATCTCCAATTTTTTAACCACAAAGTGTCACAAAGATACACAAAGAAAATCTATAAAAAGTTTTCACGTTGAACCTTTCTTACTCCTTTGTGCTCTTAGTGTCCTTCGTGGTTAAAGATTTATATAAAAAATCGCCCTTCGCGTTTGCGTCGGGCGATTTGATTTGACTTGTTATTTTGTCAACCAGCAACGCTTCGCCCAACGAAATGATTATCGTCATTATCATTATTATCGTTGCTATTGGCAAATTGGATGCTAGTGTACATCGTGGCGCGGATTATAGCACAAACTTTTTCATCTATTATGGATGAGTTGAAAATAATGCTCATTATTTTCCTGCGCGTAGTCAATTGAAGGGAAAACAGGGGAATTAACTACTGAGGCAAGGTGAAGGGGAGAAAAAAATTGAAGTTAAATAAAATGTTTGGGTTTGGCGAGCAGTTATAAAGTCAAGAATGAGGCGGGGTATTTCATCAAAAAACTGCTATTTCTTCTACGAACAAAATTGAAAAGAAGAATTTCATAAGAGTTAATTGAATTTGGGTAATTTTAGGGTAACATGAGGCGTCTTTAGTTATGAATAAGCGGTTGTATGCCGCTAGATGGAGAAACTTATGTTCGGATTATTTTTACTTACTGGTGCCCTTCTGATAATTTTTGGATTGGTTGCCTCAACTGAAAATGTCCTTAAAACAAGACAGAAGACTGTTGTGATTGATGAAAGAATGACAGAACATCGCTCTCGTTTGTAGGATGAAAAATGGACTTGGATATTTCCAAGTCCATTTTTTATTTACGAGATTAATTGACCTTCTTCCAATTGGAACTAGCTTGTATGCTTTCTTTGAGAGATTTCCCTTTGCCAAAAATTGCGGCGGAATATTCTGCAACGTGCATTTGAATATGCCGACAATCTAAACACAAATAGGATTCAGTGGCGAATACTTCAGTGACTTTATCACCTAAGGCTTGGATATTTAAGCCGTCCCGACTCCATGAAGTGTTTTCGCTTTTGTAAATATTTTTCGAGCCACAATTAGGGCAAATGCCATTTGTCATTTTAGAAACTCCGTGTGAATAGTTTTAGAAATTATAGCATTTGTATCTCTTGTATCTACTCGCTATCCATTGCCTTCTGATTCCCACCAGCCCATCAACTCACTCAACGCCAAGCTCGGAGTAGCATCGCCTTTGCGCCCTGAATTCCAAGTGACAATTAATTCTCTCTTCGCGCGTGTGATGCCAACATAAAGCAAACGCAAACGTTCTTTGATATATCCAAGCCGTGAATCAAAAGTCGCTTTGCCTTCTTCGTACACATCATATTCAATCGGTGGTCGAGTAGGCGACGGGTCTCGATACAGACTTTGTCCTACTCGACCATCGTCGCCGTATCGAGACCACAAAACACGCAATTGCTCCAACGCTTCGGCTTCCAAATTTAATCCTTGTCGAACAAACCACTTCTCTGAAATAAAATTATCATTCGGCATGCCCGCAGGAAAATCATAATTATTGACGCTCATCAAATACACGCGATCCCATTCCAAACCTTTGGCGCGGTGCATGGTGGTCACTACAACTTTTCCGCGATGATGTTCAGGGTCGAAGCCTGAATCATCTTCCGAAAATCCAATGAAGCGTCTTTCATTTTTTGCAATCACTGCCAATTCTGCTGTCAATTCTGGTAAACGCCAATCGTTGTGGTCATCTGCCGCTTTGCGTAACATCAACGCCAATTTATGCGCCAACGCCAAATCGGATGCTTCGCTAAAAACATCTTGTGCCAACGTTAAAACTAATTGATCAATTGGAAGTGTGACCGCATTCAACCATCTTTGAACGAAGACTCGAAAATCTGATAATTCTTTTACGACTTCATCCGCCTCATTCTGACTTATAGTTGCCAGCCAATCTGACGATTCTCCTCTCCTCTCAGGAGAGGGGCTAGGGGTGAGGTCGTTTGGTGCAATAAAATTTTCAACCTGATGCACACGTTGAATCAAACTACTGACAACTTTAACGAGTTCCATATTCCTCGTCATTGCGAGCGAACTCCGCGAAGCAATCTCTTGCTCATCCGTGTTGGGGATTGCTTCACCTTCGGTTCGCAATGACGATGTTCGCCAATCCCGTCTCCATACTTCATATCGCTTTGGATAATTTTCTGGCAGATTGCGGATCTGCTAAATAAGATAATAAATAATTTAACGAACCTGCCGCCGCACGAGTAGTTGATGTAGATGAGATTAACTCAACCACTTCGATATTTTCTTTTTCAACGCTTCAATCACTTCCACGCCGCGCGTGTTTCTTGGCACAAGAATTGCTATTGTTGGTTTGATATCTTCTTCGTCAAAAGAATCTAAATAACTTTTGACTGATTTGGATACATTTAATAATTCTTCTTCAGGTGTGAATTTTTTGCTAATAAATTTAATCCCTTGTGGGTTATCAGGCGGGTTGACTGGTTGATAGCCTGGTGGCACAGGTTGAATATATGGCAGTGACAATGCTCCACGCGCTTGTTCTTCGGGATGCGAATTCATCACCCAATCAATGAGATGATTTGCTAAATTGATAATTGAAGGTTGTGACCTGCCCGATTCTGGCATATCGGCATTGGCATTTGCTTGAATAAAATTTCGTAATAAATCAGGGTCGGCAGTTGTGAAGGTTTCAAAGATGGCTTGGTTTGGGTCACCAACGCGAACCCAGTTACCTCCGCTGGTTGAGTAGCCCTGAGCGCGACGTGTTGAGTTTATCGAAACATTTGTTGCGAAGGGCGTATCGAAACCAGCAGTTTCAAAATCGCTTGTGGTCTCGATACGCTCCTCGCTATTGCTCGGAGCTACTCGACCAGCGAAGCCGCCGCTTAACAATTCAAGAATCTTTTGTTGAGATAAACTCGAATCTTGAGCTTCATCTTCTAAAATAAATGGATAACGATAGCGAAGTCTTTCTAAAAATTCATCATCCGTTTGGAGCAAGGTCAATGCTAAACGAATCAAATCATCAAAATCCACTGCACCACGATAAGCGAGAGCGCGTTGATAATCAGCATAAATGCTGTAGCCAAGTTCAGCCAAAGGCAGAGGCGAGATAGAAACATCCAGTTTGGCACGCAGGCTTTCGGGAGTCAAGAGGCGGTCTTTTGCAGAGCGGATGAAGGCGTTGGTTAATGAGTCAAGTAAGTTAGGAAGTTGTGCGCGTTTAATCCAATCTAGTTTTGATGAATCAAGTGCAGGGTCAAGATAATCATCAAAAGAATGTGATGCTAACCAAGCAGTGACAGATTCGCGCCGAATAAAATTTGCTTCACGTTCATCAACGATGCTAAAGCGTTCATCTAAACCAACACTAGCAGGTTTCTCGCGGACAATATCATGCGCCAGTCCATGCAAGGTGCGCACGCGATATTTATATAAGGCTTGTAAGGGATTATCAAAAAATATTTTGATGCGATTTTCAAAATTATCAACAGCGGAATTAACCAGCGTAACAATTAAAACTTCTTGCCCATCTTGAAGTTGATTTTGTTGAATAATTTGCGCCGCCAATGCAGAAAGGATATGCGTTTTCCCAGCACCTGGCACTGCCGCAATACCAAGCCGACCTCCATTGTATTGAAGGATGTTTTGTTGTGAGGGGCGCGGAAAAAAGTTATTCATGAATATTTCAAATTATAGTCTAGGTAAAATAAAAACAGCCACATTTTTTGTGGCTGTTTTTATTTTTTTTTATATTGCTAAATTAATGTCCACTACCAGGTGTAATTTCGCCATCGAAAATTTCTGGGTTTGCATCGCCTTCAACAGATAAGATACCTGCTAAACCATGTTCTGCTCGTGAGAGGGCGTGGTCAACTAAAGTATAGTTTCCTGGAACTTCCAATTTGAATTCAACCATAGTTGCACCACCAGGAGGAACTAAAGTGGTTTGAACATCGGTCAGTGGGGCAGAAGTGAGAGATGCTAAATTGTAAACGCGGTCAAAAATTTCACCAATCACATGGAAGGACGAAGTAAAGTTTGGACCACCAACACCAAAGAAGATGCGAACGGTTTCACCAACTTTTGCATGGAGCATATGTTCTTCACTTGCTAAGGCTAATGAAGCACCATTGAACACAAAGTATTCAGGGTTTTCATCGAGCAATCTATCAACGTCTTCTGTTGTTGCGCCTGTAGTTCCAAATTTTTGAGCAGTATATACTTCACCTTGCATGACATAAAACTCGCGATCAACAGGAGGTAAGCCGCCTTCTGGCTCAACTAAAATTAATCCATACATACCATTTGCCATGTGATGTGCAACCATTGGTGTAGCACAGTGATAGACAAATAAGCCAACATTGAGTGCTTTGAAGGTGATAACTGTTTCGCCTCCTGGCGTGGTTTGAGTTGCTACTGCACCTCCACCTGGACCTGTAACTGCATGTA
Organism: Chloroflexi bacterium OLB14; assembly: GCA_001567105.1. Lineage (GTDB taxonomy): Bacteria > Chloroflexota > Anaerolineae > Anaerolineales > Villigracilaceae > Villigracilis. The sequence continues at coordinate 20,977 of LMZR01000067.1, read as the reverse complement.
AGTCAATGGAGTGAGCCATCAAACTATCAGGTAAATTCTTAAGGCGAAGTTCAACAGTGTCACCCACACGTACACGCAAGAATGGACCAGGCACAGTTCTATTGAACGTCCAATATTTATATGTAGTGCCATCAGCAAGTACGCCAGTTAATTCTACGGTTTCAAGTTCGATCATTACATGTTGAGCTTCGCGAGCCCCGATAGGTGCAGGAATATCTGTGGGGTCATGGCTGATATCTACAGCATTTTCATCTGCAGGACCTGCGCTTTCAGCAAATGTTTGGGCGCTTGTTTGAACAGTCCCTTCACTTGTGCTAGCAGTAGAAGTTGAAACACCAGAGCCAACAATTAACTTACCAAACATACCTAACTGTTTGTGACCAGGAACAGCACAATAGTATGTAAATGTGCCTTCTTCTCCAGCCACAAATTCCACAGTAATGCCTTCAGCAGTTGAAGCATCAGCAGACTTAACATTAAATTCATCGAGATAAAAATTATGAAGAATGCCCTCGCTACTGGTTAAGTGAATTCGAACTAAGTCGCCAGGGTTGGCTGTTAAGTTTGGATTTTCTTGTCCATTAATATCGCCACCTACGCCAATAAACAACATTTTCCCATTCACCATCTTTGCATCCAGTGTATATTCCACTACACTAGCAACTTCCCCTTTACCAACAACTAAAATACCACGCATACCAAGTTGCTTGAAGTTTGCGTCATAGTATTCAAGCGAAGCATCGCCGCTGGGTGCAGTAAAAGTTAGGGAAGTAGTTTCCCCTTGCTTTTTAATAGTGGTTGATTCAAGTTTCAAATCTGGGAAGACAATGTTATGGTTGCCCCACCCACTATTTACAAGCATTACCGAAATGCGTTCCCCAGGTGACACACGTAGAGAGGGATTCACTACGCCATTAATGTCACCATTTACGCCTACAAATACAAATTGCCCATCTCGTAAATCTGAGGTCAAAACAAACTCTTTGCTTACAGGGAGTTCGTCTGTTGGTGCACAGGCACTCAATACTACTAAGATAAGCATTACGGATAGAAATTTCTTAAGAATATTCATTAAATTCTCCTTATATTGGTACACCTAAACCATAGACAACTATTTAAGATACCATTAATTTTCACCTATCCTATGCCTAATTTTGCCTGCCGTCTTTGCTCTAGCGCAAATAACGCAAAATTGCCCCTATAAATAAAATATAATTACAGGCAGGATATAACCGCCCATGCCGACCCGCTCTAATCGTTTAGACTTATTTTTGCTTATTCTTTTATTTTTGATGATTGCCCTGTACGCAATCTTTTTTGTCAACTTCAACGCCCATCCAATCGAAGATGCCGCCATGCTCATGCGCTACTCCAAACATTTAGCAGAAGGACATGGCATTGTATGGAATATTGGCGAAGCCCCCGTAGATGGTGCTACCGATTTCCTTTTCATGGTCTGGCTAGCCGCACTGGTCAAACTTGGCATGTCTTTAGATTTTGCAACTCGCTTTTTAGGCTTGTCTGCTCACTTCTTAACAACGGCTGTAATCTTTTTATCATTACGAAAAACTTTTAACGCCCCGCGCTTAATTGCATTTTGTTGCGCTCTCTTTTTATTAGCAGGTCCAGGCTTTTTCTTTACCGTTGGCTATTTTGGCACAACTGTTTTTGCATTGTTCGCTTGCATTAGTTGGTGGCTGGCATTAGATATTATTCAATTTGGCGAAAACAAAAAGAAAGCATGGCTATTTGCATTTGCTTCGCTGACCACAGGCTTGATACGTCCCGAAGGCGTTTTCTTAACAGGGCTAATGATGTTGGCTATATTGATTTTAAATGGCTGGAAAAAATCAAAGCAAACTTTATTCATCTTCATTTCTGTATTTTTAATTTTAGGCGGCGCATATTTCCTATGGCGTTGGAATTATTTTGGTTATCCATTACCAAACCCTTTTTATAAAAAAAGCGGCGGCGGATTGCATTTTGAAAGTTTGCAAGCGGCTTATGTGCATGTTTTATTTTTAAACCTGTGGCTTTTCCCCGCCTTTATTGTTGGAATTATTTTTAAGGAAACGAGATTAAAGGCTATCACCTACTTAGGATTAATCATCGGCTTTGCAACTTTCTTCATCTTGATTGCCAATTACATGAACGTCTTAGGCAGATTTCAATACGTTACGCTTCCTCTTGCCTTGATGTGTGTTTGGTCTTTGACCCTCGGCTTTTGGAATTGGCTGAAAGTTCCTAAACTGACACCCCACCAAAGATTTTTTTACTCAGCGCTTCTTTTGATATTGTTTGCTATCACAGCCACTTTACAGCACAAAGTCTATAACGTGCGCTACCATTACGATGGGAAATACTATGTAGCCAAAATGCTATCAGAATATAAAGATAAAGGATACCGTCTAGCCATGTCTGAAGCAGGTTTATTACCTTTATATTCCGAATGGAAATCGCTAGATACTTGGGGATTAAACGATCAATGGATTGCCCACAATGGAAAAATCACCGAAGCATATTTAGATGAATTTGACCCGCATATCATCATGTTTTATGCTTATTTTTCACCTGTTGTTTCTATCACTCCCAAAGATGATTTTGATGAGATGACCATCTTCCTCAGAGATTATGCTGAAAGCCATAATTTTATTTTAGCCGCCGCCTATGGTGAAACGCCCTATTTGACCGAATATTATTATGTGCGTGCAGATTTCCCTGATAGTGCAGAAATTATTCGTAAAATTCAAGAGATGGATTATCCTAGTTATAAATCAGGTGCTTTACAAATCAACTATGCTATCGAGCAACCAAGCCCTTGATTTATTTTTACATCACTTTTGTTTTTCGGTTAACAAAATATCCTATAACCAGAAAGGCTGATAATTCTAAAATTCTGAGCCATGTTTGGCTATTTAACACAAGTGAAAACCCGCCGTAAAAACTGCGGTAGGCTTGCACATCCCAGTCAGGGAAGTGCACCCACAGGCGATTAAAGATGAACATACAAATCAAAAACAAAAATGATTTTCTGGTTTGAAAGTTCCTCTGCTAATAAGCCGATGAAAATAATTTGAGGCAAAAATAGAAATGTGGCAAAGCGGGTAAAGTCGGTGCCGCCGAAGAAAGAAAGCATGAGAACAAAAAACGTATAGGCAATTAGATAATTCTTTATTTTAGGTTTAAGCTTGGTAAATGTGCTTTTTATTTTTTGTGTCGAAGTGATTAAAAACAGCGGTAAAACGTAAGCAAATACAGAAAATATAAAATTGATGCTGACGCTGGGAATCAAGGGCAATACAATTATGTTTAGCAGTTTTTCTAATGAAAGCCTACAATTTGATAATCTTCATTGACGGGGATTAATAAACGCGGAAGAATAATAGCAGGCAGGATAAATATCAGAGAAAGTCCCAATTGCTTAGAGAAATTTGCATCCCGTTTTTCTTTCGCCAGCATAAACAAATAAGCAAATAAGGGGATAAGATTAAACTCTCTAAGCTGAGACCCAATCAAGGTCAGCAAAAGAAGCGGGATGAATTTTTTCTCCAGTGCAAAATAAGTTTGGATCAAAATCAAAGCATAAGCAAGGTGATCAGGTCTGTAAATATCAAATAATAAAAATTTGATGTTATAGATTGAAAAGGCTGTAACAACCATACTTAACCATGCCGCGCGATTTGATTGTGTAAGCCAGTGTATGAAAAGATAAATCCCTAGCAGTTGTGAAAATGCGCCAATATAAGCAATAAGTTGAAATCCATTTTGAATAGATAAACCCAAATTTGTAAGTAGATAAACAATAGCTGTGGTGATGTAGCGATAAGCAAATGGGCTGGCTAAGTTTTCGGCACTGAAGCCATCTTTTGCCATAGCGATATAGTAAATAAAATCCCATTGATTTGTTTGTGTATTGAGAGAATTAGTTAATAAATCTAAAATAACAATCAATATTGTGGCAATCAAACTGGGGAATAATATTGCTTTTATATTTTTCATCGTGCTTCATTTTGTAACACTTTTTGCAATGCTCTCAACAACGAACCTCGTTGTTCGCTACCTGACTCGCCTAAATCGGATATGGCTAAGTAAATTTTTTGTCTACAACGGCTGATGAGACCACCAACCAAACGAGATAAGGTTATTTTTTCTGCCTCCACTTCATCGGCATCAGTCCATAATTTTCCATCCATCCAATGACGTGACAAAATGTAAGGATGTGTGAGAGGCTGGGCAGGGCGTTGACTCCAACCTGAAGAACCAGGTTCAAGCCAAAATTGAATCGAAGCGGGGCGGTTCATCATCAAAAATGAATAAGCAGGTGCTACTAAAACGGCATCTTTATCTTCACTGCGCCATGATTCTAAATATTGCGCGGCAATGACTCCATCTTCAAGCATGGCTAAATATTCATAACCAAGATCAAAATCTGATAGGTTTGTTATAGAAGGTTGCATGGCGTTGCGAAATTTTTTGATAGATTCAATTAAACTAGCGGCAATGCGAACAGCATCTAAATTGCTATGAAAACCAAAACCATCTTGTGAAATGACTTCACCGAATAATTTTCGTAAAAAGAAATCTAACGGCATAGGTGCTGATGAGCGATAATCTTCTAGCCAATTTCGTAAAGTTGTATATCTTTCACCAAGTGCATAAGTGACACGTTCTTGAACATCAGATTTGATTTCGTCAAAACTTGAAAGCCGAAAATCTTTTTGACGATAAACAATATCAGTCAATAATTGTGCGCGGATTAAATCTGTATTTAAGGCAAACATCAAAGTTTGAGCCACATCAAATTTTGTGGGGCGGATATTCCAATGGGGGTGAGCCAGTGCAGATAAAGTTAGTAATGTTTTACTAGCTGTTTCATCTTTTAACGAACGTGAAGGACGATGTGTGCGCCATGCAATATTTTCTGCATCTAAACGGTTGGTGATTGAAAATCTTAAAGCATCTGAAAGATAAGGAGCCAGAATTACAATTTCAGCAGGTGGAATTTGAGAATTAAAGACAAGAGATTTAACTTCATCCACAACGGCATCTATCATTTCAGGATGATATTTTTTCAAAATAAATTGCATGGCAGGTTCAGTGTTGATTTCGGGAACATGCTCATTACCTAAAACGGCATTTACCAATGACGTTGAAACTTCTTGAATGTTTTCGTTTTGCCAAACAAAACTTTCGTTTAACTCAATCACTTCATCGCAAAATTGATTTAATTCATAACCAGTTTGTGCATCACCACCGAGAAAACTTCGATAGCCTGCGTTAGTGTCGTATAACAACAAAGCCGAATCTAAATCTGGTAGCCATTCACGAATTAAATCATGTGTGCTTGGTCCATCTTCTTCTACGTTGTCATAAATCAAATGGCGATAAGTATTTGTTAAATAATTTCTAACTTGTTCGTTCGTCCATAAATAGTTATTAAAAATTTCTACTTGCAACGAAAAATCTAATAAGTTATGCTCATAACAATATTGACGGAATAAATTTGCACAATCTTGTGCGTTGGCGTAAATGTTTCTTTGACCCGCATCACCAAACCATGCAGAATCTAAACGTGAGCCAATTTCAGTATGTGCAAAGCCCACTACTGCAGCTTTGTTTAAGTTATCAATGATTTGTGAATATAAACGATTGCGATTAATCGTTAATGAATCAAAATATTTTTCTTCTTCAATTAATGGTCGCACCAAATGCGCCATGTAATATTGAGCAGTTTCCAATGTTAAAAAAATGGGAGGCAAATTTGGATTGCGAAAACCTGCTTGTTCAGCAACGAGGGGCCAGAACAAATCACACATGCGTTTTGCTAAACCACCAATCGTTGCCGATGTCACTTCTCCGCCCGCGATTCGTTCAGGTTGATATAACAAATCAAGATATGGTTCTTGAAGTGTTCTTTGTGGCGTGAGCATGAGGATTGAATCTGCAGGGATTCCTTGCGATAAAAGATAACGCATCCTCTCCACGCCGACAGTTGTTTTGCCAACCCCAGCATTGCCCTGCACGAAAGTTTTTGAGTCGAGGGGAGAGTTAATTATCTGAAACTGAATCAAGTTGAGGTCAGGCATGAGGCGAGAATAAAGGAGGCTGAGGAATTTGTCAATAAAAAACGAAGATGATGAATTGCTCATCATCTTCGTAAATCATAAATCGTAAATTGATTTATGGTGTTGGAGTTGCTTCAGGTGTTGCTTCACCTTCCACGATTGGTGTTTCTTCAAATGATGGTTCTTCGTAATAAAAATCATCTGAATAAGAATCGCCATAGCCAACACTGCACACAGCCATTTTTTCGTTTGATAAACAAGTGTTGATATTTCCAATACTTGCCACACTCATCAAAGAAATTAGATCATCTTGCGAGCCTGCTAACAAAATTAAAGTGTTACCTTTGTTAGTTGAATCAAACAAAATTAAACCAGTGCCACCACTGCTCACTTCACCAAAATCGGTGGTGGTGATTGTGAAATCAATTTTGATACCAAATTTATTTACAAGCGCTTGAGTTTTCTCATCCATCAAAAATGTGCTGAGGATAATCGTATCGCCACTGGATGGAATTGAATCAACAAACTCGGCTTCCACATTCATTAATCGCAAGGACGATTGTAAACTTCCTAAAGCAGTGACTAAACTGGTATCTTTACTTAAATCAGAAGCGAGATAAACACTAACTTTTTTATTTGTAAATAAATAAGGCAAGTTTTGAAGTGTTAAAGTTTGTTTACTGGCTAAAGTAAAATCGGCAAGGTTATTAATTAATTTTGCATTATCGGTATAAGTGTTATAAGGTGATGATAAAAATGTGGCATCACCAAATGCGGCGACATTTCCATTTTCACTTAACACAGCCCCACCTTGATTTGAATCATGCGCATCAGTGCTTGATGATAAATTGCTTTCTGCACCTTGAAGCAAAACTGTGCCTGCTGGTGACTCTAATGAATGTGTGCCATACAAAGCAATTTGAGTTAATCCAAAGGTGATTTCACTTTTACCAAATTCATCAAAATAGACGTTGCGGAAATTGCCTTCATTGTTTTGGGTGTTGTAAAGATAATCGTTATTAATCGTAATATCAAATTCTCGCAACAAAGTATTAACGGCGTTTGTATCGCTGAATACAGTTGTAGAGCCAGTAAAATAATCTACATAAATTGTGTTATTGGTAGCATCACTAAAGGCTAAAATCTTTCCGCCACGATTTGCAAAATTAGTCAGTGCTTTAATTTCTAAATAACTGTATGGCAAGGTTGGCGAAAATGTTATATAGGCACTAGCATATTTCAATTGATATTCCAGTGAAAAAGCATCTGCTACCATTTCAATTTTTCCGCCGCGTGCTTGAATGGCAGAAATAAGTGAATCAATATTTGCCATTGAAACTACATTGCTATGAGCAGAATCGATTAAGACCGTACCACCTAATTGTTTTATTTCTTCATCTGTTTCACTGACATTAACAGGTGCTTGTGGTGCCGAAAAAGATGCGTAATCAGGTGTGGCAATTTCAGGTCTGTCTGCTGTGCCACGATAAAACCAAAATGCGCGCACTAAAATTGGCAGGAGCAGTGCGGTAAGTGCAATGTAAAAATATTCTTTTTTCATGTCTATGCTCCTTTATTTAATCGGCAATGGCGGAATATATAATAAATACACGCCTGCTTCATTGGGGTAAGGATATATCATGCCATCGTCACTTTGGAAGAAAAATGGATAAGCAAGATCATCAACTCCAGCAGGTTCTTTTAAATCTAACATTTTATAATTCGCAACTTTTGCTAATTCTGCGGCTTTGGCTATGGCTTCGGCTTCACCACCCAATGCGTCAATGATTCCAAGATGTAAAGCATCTATGCCAACCCAAATTTTTCCGCTGAAAATTTCTGCGGGGTCACCTGTTAATTTATCACCACGCCCTAAGTTCACTGCTTCAAAAAATCCTTGCTTCACCATTTCAATTTGGCGCATATCGTCATCACGTTCAGAGCCAAATAATTTATATGGTCCAGTCGTAATGGTATCTTCAATAATAAATGGGGCTGTTGGTAAATATCCAATCACGCCGATATTTCCTACTAAAGAAGTTGGTTTTGCAAAAATATAATCTGTATTGACTGAAAGATAATATGCACCACTGGCTGCCATGGCATTAACGGCAGTGACAACAGGTTTCTTTGCGCGTAATTTTGTCAATTCAAAATAAACGGCTTCAGTATCCACCACTGTTCCGCCAGGGCTTTCAAATACCAGCACCACTGCTTTAATTTCAGGGGTTTCTGCCGCATATTGAATTTGCTTAATCATACTTTGAGCAGTGTAACCATAAATAGCATCTTCCAAACGAATCACACCAATCACAGGTTGTGGCACGATGGATGAAGCAAGTATCAACCCCACGATTAATGGAAGCACTACCCATAAAAGCCCAATTCGATACTTCTCCCACTGCTTATTTGTTTCGGTCATAAGAGTCTCCTTTGTTAAGGCTTACATAATTGAGCATATACGATAAGAGAATCTTTGTCAATAAGGTTGTTATACAAAACAAATTAAAGTATAGTTAAGAAAAAAATAGGAGAAAAATATGCCAACCATGCCCGTTCGCAACACTGCTAAAGCAGGAATATCTACAGGAAAGCCAACTTCATACGTCAAATTTTCGGATAAGTTAACTCAATCTATTGACGATATTCAGAAAATTATTGAGTCGCACAAACAGATGATTGACTCAATTCAAGAAGTAGCACTTGAGCTCACTTCATCCATTGGTACATTGCATACACTCACTGTCAAATATGCACGCACTGCCAATCAAATTTTGGATGTGCTATTGCCAATTATTAAAAGCGTGCCACTTATCCCAAAAAATGTTACCCAAATGTTAACTAATTTAGAAGCCCTCACTCAAAAAATTATTGATAACGAAGCCTCCACCAGCAAAACAATTACAGATGTGCGTGGCGGTTTACAAACAGGTGATGTGAATAAACTGAAAGCACATGCGGGTCAATTACAAAATGTGACCAGAACAATTACTTCGATTATTCCAAAAGGATAAAAAATCCGCTTCAACCTGACACTTCGACACGGCTCAGTGCAAGCTTTGAAGTTGGTTCTGCTCCATCGAGTGGGTGCGTCGCACCACTGTTATTCAGTTTAATCAATACGTAAGATAATTCTGTTTAACAAGCCTCATCCTCCCGTTTGGTGCAACGCACTATGCTGCCATATACATTTTGTACTGCAACATTTATGTTGCTCTTATAACGATGGCAAACCTATAGCAAGATAAATCTTGCTGTACTGAGCTAGCCGTTACCTTGAGAACGTGACCTACAAAATCGGTTGACAGGTTTGCCAAAGCGCATGTATAATACCGTCCGCAATCGCCCCAGAGGTTAAAACTGGGGCAGTTGTATGTAAATTAACCAGCTTCCCCACAAACAGGTGACGGTTGAAAGACTCCCACAGGTTGAGCGGCGAAGTGAATGACTGGAGAAAATAAAATGAGATTTGCAATCGTCGAAAGCGGCGGCAAGCAATACCGTGCTGTCGAAGGCACTACAGTAGATGTAGATCGCCTTGCCCATGAAGTGGGTAAAACATTTGATTTTGAACGTGTCTTACTTATGGCTGATGGTGATGCTGTGAGTGTAGGCAATCCAACTGTGAGCGGGATTAAAGTCTCTGCTACTGTTGTGGAACATGTAAAAGGTCCCAAGTTAATTTCTTTCAAATATCGCCCTAAAAAACGCATTCGCGTTAAAGGTGGTCATCGTGCGCAATATACACGCTTGATGATTGATTTCATTGGTAAACCTGGTGAAGAACGCAAGGTTGAAGCAAAAGAAAAAGTTGCGGTAGAGAAACAACCAAAAGCTAAGAAAGAAGCGACAAAATCCACAACTGCGAAAAAATCAACTTCAACAAAGAAGTCTGAAAAGAAATAAGAGGTACAAATGGCACATAAAGTAGGCGGCGGTTCGAGCCGCAACGGACGAGATAGTAATTCACAACGCTTGGGTGTGAAGCGTTATGCTGGGCAATTTGTTTTGTCGGGCAATGTGTTGGTGCGCCAACGTGGCACAAAGATTAAGCCTGGTCAAAATGTAATGGTTGGCAAAGATGATACTTTGTTTGCAACTGCTGATGGCGTGGTGATGTTTGATGTGTATCACGGCAAGAAGCGCGTGAACATTGTCCCTGTTGAGGTGGTGGAATAATGAAGGCTGATATTCATCCTACTGTGTTTGAAGCAAAGGTAACTTGTGCTTCTTGTGGTAACACTTGGGTCACTACATCTACCAAAAAAGAATTGCGTATTGATGTGTGTTCCAATTGCCATCCATTTTATACTGGTGAATCTGCTAAGTTGTTAGATGTTGAAGGTCAAGTGGATCGCTTCTATAAGAAAGTTTCTGCGGCTCAAACTTTTGCTGAACAACAAAAAGCTAAAGAAGAATCTTTGGTGGTGACTAACCGCTCAGTGGACGATTTGGTTTTGACTCCACGCGCTACTGATGCTTTGAAGAAGGCTGGCATTTTGACAATTGGTCAGGTAGTTGAAAAGATGGCTGAAGGCGAAGCAACTTTGACTTCTATTGTTGGCTTTGGTCAATCTGCTTTGACAAGCACCAAGAAAAAATTACGCGCTTTGGGTGTTGAATTGCCCGAAGTGAAAAAAGTTGAAAAGGCTGAGAAGGTAGAAAAAACTGAAACAGCCGAAGCGACTGAATAATTTTCAGGTAAACTTATAGGCAGATGTGAAAACATCTGCCTATTTTTGTTTAGGTCAAAAAATAATGGGACGCAGATAAATGCAGATGAACGCGGATTTTTTATTATTCAGAACTTATCAGCGTTTTCCGCGCTCGTCAGCGTCCTATAAAAAATTACAGGAGAATTGAATGCGTCATACACACGGTTCAGTGGAAGTAGTTTGCGGTTCTATGTTTAGTGGCAAGACCGATGAATTAATTCGTAGATTAGTTAGAGCAACAATAGCAAAACAAAAAGTGCAAGTTTTCAAACCTGCTATTGATATCCGTTATGCAGTGGAGAAAGTGGCTTCACATGCTGGTTCAACGTATGATGCTATCCCTGTTGAAAAATCTGCTGAGATTCGAGATAAATTAGAAAACGATACAACTGTGGTGGGAATTGACGAAGCTCAATTTTTTGACGCTGAAATTGTTGAAGTAGTGAAAGAATTAGCAAATAAAGGAATCCGAGTCATCGTGGCTGGTTTGGATACTGATTTTCGTGGCGAGCCATTTGGCTCAATGCCGATGTTAATGTCTGAAGCAGAAGATGTTTTGAAACTTCACGCCATCTGCATGGTATGTGGTGACAATGCCTCTCGCACGCAAAGATTGGTGAATGGAAACCCTGCTCGTTATGATGAGCCTATTGTGATTGTCGGTGCTTCGGAATTATATGAGGCACGCTGTAGAGTTCATCATGAAGTGCCACGGAGTTAATTATGCAACCTTATCAAGAATTCCTTGCCGAAATACTTATAGATGAAAAAAGCCTGCAAGCCCGAGTGAAAGAACTGGGTCAGCAAATCAGTGCTGATTATCAAAATCAAGATTTATTATTGATTTGTATTCTGCGTGGTGGCGTGCCGTTTCTTGTGGATTTAAGCAGACACATCAGCATTCCGCACATGATGGATTTCATGGCAGTTTCATCTTATGGAGTTGGCAAACGTGAATCAAGTGGCTCGGCGCGTGTCAGCTTAGATTTGCAAATGGATATTCGTGATAAAAACGTTATCCTCGTTGAGGATATTGTAGATAGTGGTCTTACCATCGCATCGGTTTTACAATTGCTAGAAACACGTCAGCCAAAAACATTGAAAGTCTGCGCTTTGTTAGATAAACCAGAAAGACGCGAATCCGAAGTACCAATTCATTATCTTGGTTTTAGTATCCCAAACAAATTTGTTTTCGGCTATGGTCTCGACCTCGACGAGTATCATCGCAATCTACCTTTCGTTGGTGTTGTAGATTTAGATAAATATAAACCTTCTGAATAATTTTTTAATGGGACGCTGATAAACGCAGATGAACGCGGATTTTTCAAATGACTTATTAAAGCATCAAAGCACATCAGCGTTTTCCGCGCTCGTCCGCGTCCTAACAAATAAGGTGGGATAATGGAAGAAAATAAAAATCCGTATGCAGGGCGTTGGGTTGCGAAATTAAAAGGACGGATTGTCGCACAAGGTGGCACGCCTCAGCAAGCCTTATCCGCATCGCAAGCCACACGTCACAAAGAAAAACCACAAATACTTTTTATGCCTATTCATTTTTCACTTCCGCCATTGATTCAAAAATTAAAAGATGTTTTGCCTGCTGAGCAAGAAATTTATCTTGTCGGTGGTGCAGTGCGGGATTTAATTCTTTCGCGCCTCTCTCCTGACTTCGATTTGGTTCTTCCATCTGGAGGCATAGGCTTAGCCCGAAAAGTTTCTCGCGCCCTAAACGCCGACTTCATGGCATTAGATGATGAACGCGATACAGGTCGAGTCATTGTGCATGAAAACGAATCCAGAATCTTTTTAGATTTTGCAACGTATCGCGGAAAAGATTTAGAAGCAGATTTACGCGCCCGTGATTTCACTATCAATGCTATTGCTTACAACTTACGCGATGATACATTGATAGACCCAACCGATGGCGTAAATGATATTCATGCAAAAATAATCCGTGCTTGTTCACAAGATTCATTTGCTGATGACCCTGTACGAATTTTACGTGCAGTTCGTCAAGCCGCCGCGTTTGACTTCACGATAGATATCCAAACTCGAGGTTGGATGAATCAAGCCGCAGGTCAGATAAGAAGCGTTTCTGTCGAAAGAGTCAGAGATGAAATTTTCAAAATCCTAAATGGGCGCAGAGTAGATGAATCAATCAAAGCCTTAGATATGTTGGGTGTGATTGAACACCTCATGCCTGAATTGCTGAAAATGAAAGGCGTGCAGCAAACGTCACCGCATGTGTTTGAGGTGTGGACGCATACTTTGATGGTTTTGAATTATTTAGAAAGAATTTTGTTAAATTTATTTTCTGTTCTCATCGCCGAGGACGGCGATGAGAGCGAGGTTAAAGGCGAAGTTAAATATAAAAATGAATTTGCACAAGCATTGCAAACGCAACTTGGAAAATTTAGCGAATTAATTCAGCAACATTTTTCCGAGTCATTAAATATTGATCGCCCACATCGTTCCATTTTATTTTTTACAGCCTTGTATCACGATGTTTGCAAGCCTGATACAAAAACTGTTGAAGAAAATGGACGTATTCGATTTTTTAATCACGATGTGCAAGGTGCAGATGTAGCGGCTGAACGCGCGCGTTCTTTCAATTTAAGCAATGACGAAGTGGAACGCATTCATGTCATTATCAAAAATCACATGCGCATTCATTCTTTTGCTAGTCGCTTAGAACATCATAATGAATATCCAACCCGAAAAGCCATTTACCGTTTTTTTAGAGATGCAGGCAAAGCAGGCATTGATTTAATTTTGCTCGCCTTAGCCGATTTGCGCGGAACGTATCATAAAACTTTAACCTTGAAAACATGGCAAGTTTATTTAGAAATTTCAAAAATTTTGCTAGAAAATTATTTTGAAAAACCACAAGAGACTATATCACCACCTAAATTGATTGATGGTAATGAATTGATGAAAGAATTAAATTTAACACCCAGTAAATTGATTGGTGATTTGTTAGAGTCTATTCGAGAAAATCAGGCTGAGGGAATTATCCAAACCCGTGAGCAAGCAATTGAATTTGCGAAGGCAGAAGCAGGAAAGAAATGAAAAATCCTTCACTATCAGCGAAGGATTTGTTTGATGAAACATTAACCAATTTGGGACTATGAAGTAAGAGGCGCAGTGTTGTTCAATCTAATTTTTTTTGGGGAGGAGCCTCATCAGTAGGCAGGTGTAAAGCACCTGTGCGCCGAATCATCTTGCGGATGTGAGCCACTAATACACCACTAGGTACAGGCTTGACAAGAAAATCATCGGCACCTGCATCTAAAATGCTGGCAACTAAACGTGGGTCGTTGATGGCTGAAAGAATCAAAATGGGGGCATTGCTAAAAGCCCGCACTGCTTTACATACTTGCCAACCATCCATGTCGGGCATCATTAAATCTAAGATGATGACATGAGGTGATTTTTCTTTAACTAGATTTATACTTTCTGTGCCACTATTGGTGGTGGTTACATCAAAGCCATGCGTTTTGAGTAACATGCTCATTAAATCGGTGATGGCTACATCGTCGTCAATTACTAATACTTTTGTTGTCATATTTTGTTCCTACAAAGATATTATCCCTCATTTGCTTAATTTTCCACTTTGCAATGAGTTAACAGAAAATTTGCTGTGCCTTAAGCAGAAATATAGACAAATTCAAAAAAATAATCTTCTATTTTATGGTGGATAGAAATGCGCGTCAAAAGGTTAACTTGAAATAGATTCTGTAATCTGGCATTTGCTATGCTCAATTTATATGTTATGTATATTTTGCATATTGTTTTTATTCATTGTATTTGGTACAATATGGTTAGTCGCTTGTGAAATTTGTTACATTTGGAGGTCTCCAATGGATAAATGGATTTACTTGTACGATGAATATAGCAAGGTTGAAAAAACTTGCGCGGGGGGTCATGGGATACTGTCAAAGCAATTGTTGGTGGAAAAGGCGCAGGTTTGTTAGATATGACGCAGGCGGGGGTTCCAGTGCCACCATTTTTTACAGTTACAACAATGGCATGTAATGCCTATCATAAAAAAGGAAAATTCCCTGTAGGTCTATGGAAGCAAACTTTAGTCGCACTCAAAGCGATAGAAAAAAAAGACAGGCAAAAAAGTTTGGTGACCCAAACAATCCTTTGTTGGTGTCGTCTCGCTCGGGGGCAAAGTTTTCAATGCCCGGTATGATGGAAACTATTCTCAACATCGGTTTGACGGACGAAGTGGTTCGAGGAATTATAGATACTACAGGCAATGACAGGTTTGCATGGGACTCGTACCGCCGCCTGATTGAGATGTATGGCACGGTAGTGATGAATGTGCCTGATGAAGCATTTGAACATCCGCTAGCAGAGTATAAATATGAAAAAGGTTACAAGTTGGATATAGAAATGAGGGCGGAAGATTGGCAAGAAATTGTGGGGACTTATAAGCAAGTGTATAAACAAGAAACAGGCACCGATTTTCCTCAAGACCCATACAAACAATTATCACTAGCAATTGAAGCGGTTTTCAAATCGTGGAACGGCAAACGTGCAGTGGCATACCGCAGAAAAGAAGGCATTTCAGATTCGCTTGGTACAGCAGTTAATATTTGTACTATGGTGTTCGGAAATATGGGCGAAGATTCGGCTACGGGCGTTGCTTTTACGCGTAACCCTTCTAACGGCAAAAAGACAATGATGGGCGATTTCTTAATCAATGCACAAGGGGAAGATGTAGTAGCAGGAATTCGCAACACCGAACCGATTGAGCATTTGGAAAAATATATGCCGAAGGCATATAAGCAATTTATGAAAATCACCAAACGTTTAGAGCATCATTACAAAGAGATGCAAGATGTCGAATTTACAATTGAACGCGGAACGCTATGGATGCTCCAAACTCGTAATGGTAAACGGACTGCCAAAGCCGCAGTAAAGATTGCAGTGGATATGGCGAACGAGGGTTTAATCACTCGAGACGACGCTATTTTACGCATCACACCAGAGGTGGTAGATGCGTTGCTTCACCCTCAATTTGGCGATGCCGCTATGGAACAAGCAGAAAGCGAAGGCAAATTTTTTGCACGCGGTGTTAATGCCTCGCCAGGTGCGGCAGTTGGACAAATCTATTTTGAAGCCGATACTGCTGAAAAAATGGCAAAAGAACAACATCAACAGGTCATCATGGTACGCCCATTTACCAAGCCTGACGATGTGCATGGCATGATTGCTTCAAAAGGCGTGCTGACTAGCGAAGGCGGAGCCACCTCACATGCGGCAGTTGTAGCGCGTCAATTTGGGATTCCGTGTGTGGTTGGCGCATCAAGCATCAAGATTGACCTCGAAGCAAAGTCTATGACGGTGAACGGCACTACCCTTAAAGAAGGAGATTGGATTTCGGTGGACGGCGGAAGCGGTAAAGTTTTTGCTGGAAAAATTCCAACTACCGAGCCAACTTTAGAAGAACAAACCGAATTAATGACCTTGCTCAAATGGGCAGATGAGGTTTGTGCTCGTAAAAATATTCGTAAAGGATACCCAAGCACAGGCTTGCAAGTGTGGGCAAATGCAGATTATCCAAAAGATGCTCAACGCGCACGTTTGTATGGCGCTGTAGGAATTGGCTTATGTCGCACTGAGCACATGTTCTTTGAAACACGACGTTTACCAATTGTGCAACAAATGATTCTTGCTAAAACATCTACAGAAAGAATTGACGCCTTGAATCAATTGCTTGAATATCAACGCAAAGATTTTGATGGTTTATTTGAAGCAATGAATGGTTACCCTGTCATCATCCGCCTCATAGACCCACCTCTGCATGAATTTATGCCTGATGAAGAAAAACTACTTGAGGAAGTTATTACACTACGAGCTACGGGCAAAATGCAAGGCTTGAAAGAAAAAGAAAACTTACTAAGCGTGATACGAGCCATGCGTGAATCAAACCCAATGCTGGGTTTACGGGGAGTACGCTTGAGCATTGCTATGCCTGAAATTGTAGAAATGCAAGTAAGAGCAATTTTTGAAGCGGCATCAGATTGTGTTAAACGTGGCATCAAAGCTAAACCAGAAATTATGATCCCGCTGGTGGGAACTGTCAAAGAATTAGAGTGGATTCAACCGCGCCTTGAATCTATTGCTAAAAAAGTAATGAAAGAAAAACAAATAAAATTTACATATAAATTTGGCACTATGATTGAAGTTCCCCGCGCATCGCTCACGGCAAATCGTGTGGCTGAAAAAGCAGAATTCTTTTCCTTCGGCACAAACGACTTAACCCAAATGACGTTTGCTTACTCACGCGATGATGCTGAAAGAAATTTTCTAGTCACATATCAAGAGCAAGGCATACTAGAGAAGAATCCATTCCAAACATTAGACCGTGAAGGCGTTGGTGAATTAATGCGTTGGACTATCAACAGCGGGCGTGAAACCAGACCGAACCTAGAAGTAGGTATTTGTGGTGAACACGGCGGCGATCCAGACTCAATTGAATGGTGTCACATCATTGGCAATAACTATGTTTCATGCTCTCCATTCCGTGTGCCAGTGGCGCGCCTCGCCGCCGCTCATGCCGCCTTAAAACATAAACCTAAAAAACAGAAATAACTATTTGACAAATTTAATAAAAACTTGATTACCTAATAACCGCCCCTTTTTTGTAAGCCGAAAGACATCTGAAGAATTATCAGATGTCTTTTTTTCAATTAACCCTTTTTGGATTAATTCTTCTATTTGATTTGGGTAGATATCTAAAAGCCCGCTTCCAAAACGTGACCTGAAATCTGATTCTGCTATTCCAGCTTGTACTAGCCTGAGGTTGTTTAGCATGTAATCAGATATGTTTTCTTCATGCGATTGTTTTTTGTGATTCACAGTTGAAGGAGTTAAGGGAAAATTGTAATTCGTAATTCGTAAATCGTAATTTGTGAATCTTTCAATATATGTTTTGATGCGTAATACATTGGAATATCGAATTCCATTTATATAACCATGTGCGCCAGCACCCAAACCTAAATAGGGCAGTGACTTCCAGTATTGCAAGTTGTGTTGACAATAATATTCTTTCCACTTTCTACTTTCTATCTTTCCTGTTTCTTCTTTCTTCTTTGCCCAATTCGATATTTCGTACTGCGTGTAGCCACTTTGCTGTAGATAGTCACAAGTCCATTCATACATATCTGCGGCGAGGTCTGGGTTGGGTAATGGAAGCAAGCCTTTTTCAGCCCATCTTCCAAAAGGTGTGCCGTGTTCGAGAGTCAGTGCATAAGCAGAGATATGTTCGGGGTGTAAATCTAAAATTCGTTTAACTGTCGTTTGCCAAGTGGATAATGTTTGTTCGGGTAAGCCATAAATTAAATCTAAATTCAAATTGTCAAAACCTGCTTGACGAGCAGTTGAAACTGCTTGGATAACGTCAAAAAAATTATGTTCACGTTCTAGCATTTTCAATTCTTCTACATTGGCTGATTGCACACCGAAACTGATTCGGTTAATGCCTGCTTTGCGGATTGAGTCTAGTTTTTCGGGGGAGACAGTTCCAGGGTTGGCTTCGATGCTGATTTCCGCATTCGGCAAAATATTGAAAGATAAAAATAAGGCTTGTAGTACAGAATCAAACTGACCCGAAGTCAGAAGCGATGGAGTTCCTCCTCCAAAAAATATGGTGTGAATCGAATCATCAGTTTGTTTGCCGACAAATTTAATTTCCTTTATCAAAGCGTTGATATAAGCGGGGATTGAATCCTCTTGCTTGGCGTAGGTGTTGAAGTCGCAATAGGCGCAACGATGTTTGCAAAAAGGGATGTGGATATAAATGGAGGTAGACATTTCAGCAATTTTTTTTTCATTAGTAAATGAAGTGCATTTATGATGATTTTAACCCATGTGGGTTGTGCAGTGCTGTTTTTGATTTGCAAGTGGCTTAGCAATAAAAAATATTCATTGGCAAAAAAGATTGACACTGCAAAATAAACGAGTATAAATGCGCTACAGAGTCTACTTGAAGATGGTTTCAGCGTTACGCAGGGATACATCCTGCGAATCGTTTGACGAATTGTTTTCAGGTGGGTTCTTTACTTTTTAATAACTTTATCCACTAATTTACGCTAATCGTCACGAAATTTCTATTAGCGAAGATTGGTGAAGGCTTGTACTGAGCATGTCGAAGTATTAGCGGATTGGTTTTGTAAGAAAAAAATTTTAACCCTCGGAGGTGTGAGTGAACGCAAATTTAAAATTAGGTGAGCATTATATTTTTGATTTATCGGACTGTAACCGTGATGTGCTAATGGATAGCGAACAGGCTTATGCTTTATTTTCTAAAGCAGTGCGTGATAGCGGTTTGACAGTTGTAGATGAAGGATTTTATAAGTTTAGCCCGCATGGCTTTACTTGCTTTTTGTTATTAGCAGAATCACATGCTAGTTTGCACGCTTGGCCCGAACATAATTATTGCGCTATTGATTTATTCACTTGCGCTTTAGGGCAAGATTTTATGCCTGTGTTAATGAGAATTAAAGAAACCTTTGGGGCTGATGATTTCGCCGTGCGCAAATTAGATCGTGAAGCATCTATCGAAACACGCTTACCAATTGCGGCTTAATTAGCGTCCCGCAGATTTTTTGAAAGAAAGTATAATTTTCAAATTCAGCCTGCGGGACGTTTTCATTTAACAGAGGAATTTTATGAGCATTTGGTTTACAGAAGAGTTACATCCATATTATCGAAAAGGGATTCGCATTAAGAAAATCCTTGCGGATGAACAAACACAATATCAACATTTGCAATTTGTTGAAACCGAATTTTTTGGCAACGCCATGATTTTAGATGGCATCATTCAACTGACTGAGCGCGATAACATGGGCTATCACGAAATGATTGTGCATGTGCCGATGTTGGCGGTTGAAAATCCGAAACGAGTTTTGATTGTGGGTGGTGGTGATGGCGGTTCGTTAAGACAAGTTTTGAGATATGACTCAGTTGAAGAAGTGGTCACTTGTGAACTTGACCAACGTGTAGTGGATTTATCTCGTCAACATCTTTCCGCTTCTTTTGGTGACCCGTGGGCTGATTCTCGCTCTCAGCTACTCATTCGGGACGCTTTTGGTTTTCTCGAAGAAAACCCTGGCACATTTGATGTCATCATCTCTGACACAACTGACCCAATCGGTATGGCTGAAAGATTATTCTCTGATGAATTTTATAAATTAGTTGTGCGGGCATTAACCTCTGGTGGCGCGGCGGCGACTCAATGCGAGCAACCATTTTTTGATACTGAGTTAATCAAAACTATTTATAAATCAGCCAAACAGTTGACTAAAAATCCTGCTTATTATTATGCCAACATCCCAACGTATCCAGGTGGTGGCATTGGTTTCATGTATGTATCAGATACGCCGTGGCAGAATGGCTTGAATAAAGCATACCCAGCAGGGCAAAATAATTATATTAATCCGCAAGTTCATCAGGCGGCATTTGCCTTGCCTGAATTTTTTAGGAGAGAGATTTACGAATGAATCAAGTTTTAGAAAACGAAAATGTTGCACAAGCGAAACCATTTGTCACTTCATAATTTTCTTATAGACTTCGGAAGTCTTTTACCTATACTTAGGCAATTCTGCTCCATCACATAGATTTTTATTCATTCAGCAAAAAGGTGACAGTCATCTTAAAGATGACTGTCACCTGTATCAATTATTTCGCCCAACCCTGACAGGTTTTCACACAACCCCATCTCACCCAGCAGATTTTCATTCACAAACTTTCGACAGACTCAAGCCATGATGAAACCTGACAGGTTTTTGTTTTATTTCCCTCGTACTTAGACCCTAAAGGTCTGCTCTGCTTGAAAATTATTTACGAAAATCAAATAGCCTTTGCTATCAAATTTCTTGATTTGTAATGAGACCTTTAGGGTCTGTTTGTTCATAGACTTCGGAAGTCTCACCCAAAAGAATTGACAAGTTATCTCGCAGGGCTGAATTACTAACTTAAGCAGGCTTCCGAAGTCTTTTTGGGTTTAGTGGCTATGTCACTTCGTCACCGCAACAACGCCTCATAAACCGCTTGGGGGAATTTCTGAAACTTTGTAAATATAAACATACTCAATATCATTAATCACAATTGTTTTTTTCAGGCACAATACTTTCAAAGACTTGTGAAAAGCTTTTCGGTTTCAAGGTTTGTTTTCTTGGCGGT
>LMZR01000066.1 GCA_001567105.1 Chloroflexi bacterium OLB14 | reverse complement strand
TTGGATATTGTAAGAAGCTAAATTTAGTTTGAATAGATTTCTCTCAGAAAGCCTATTACAGTATGATGAAGGTTTAGAAAGATTTTATTTACATGATATTCTGAAGTATTATGCAAAGTCTATGCCTTTTAGTAAAAGGCAATTTTAATAAATAGAAGATATGCAGAATACTACTTGAAAATATTAGAAAATGCACAGAAAACTATATAAAAAGTGGTGGGGGGAAATATAATTAAGGGATTAGATTTATTTGACTTAGAATTAGATAATATATTTTCTGCTCAAAGATGGGCTAAAGCAAATATGAAAAAAAAGTCGTCGGGCTGCTGAACTATGCGCCGCTTATCCTGGAGTTGGCTCGTTTATATTAAATGTACGACAAAAACCAAGAGATAGGATTAAATGGCTTGAACAAGCAGTTGAAGCATCTAAGATAAGTAAAAATAAAAAAGCGGAGTACACAAATTTAAATAATCTAGGATTAACACTTAATGAGCTCGGAGAATATCAAGAAGCACTAAAGAGATATAAAAGGGCTCTCAAATTAGCACAGTTGTTAAAAAATACATCTGCTGAAGGCTCAATTATCGGAAATATAGGCTCAACTTATTTAGACCTTGAAGATTATAAAAATGCGGAAAGTAGTTACTTAATGCGATACGAAATTGCAAAAAAAATAAATGACAAAGTAGGAGAAGGGAATGCTTTAAATAATCTTGGACTTACTTACACATATCTCGGAAGAATTTCAGATGCTCTTGAAACTTATAATCAGCGCCTTTCCATTGCAGTTGATCTTGGTGATAAAAAATCTGAGGCTAATGTTCTTAGTAATATTGGATTAGCATATACAAGATTAAATCAACCTAATGATAGTTTGAAATTTTGCAAAAAATCCATACTAATCGCACGTAAAATCGGTGCAAACCTTATTGAAGCAAATGCTAACGCGAATTTAGGCGTGGCTTATAACCAATTAGGAAATAATGTAAAGGCTAAAAAACATCTAGAGATTGCTCTTCAAATATACGAATTTTTGGAATCTCCAAAGGCTGTAGAAGCTAGAACTAGGTTAAAAATGTTAGATGATGTTATTGCTTAATTGAGTGTTGATAATGATTTTTATAGCACTTTTTCTTTTAATTACAAATTTTTTCTTATTTTTTCATTCACCTCATCCGCCACTACGCAGAGAAAAAACAAATCCTAGATCATCCCAACGAACGCAGTTCACACGTCACGCCTACGGCACGAGGTGGGGGATTAGCCATCGTTTTGTTGGTAACAGCAACAGCCATCGGGTCAGTTAACGAAGCGGATTTGAATCAAGTGATAGTTTATATCGCTTGTGGTTTGGTCATCGCATTTTTAGGTTGGCGTGATGATGTCTCATCTTTATCACCGAAGATTCGATTTATAGTGCAAGGTTTAGTCGCCGCATTATCCATTTATGTTTTAGGATATTTCAAATCAGTCACCATTCCGTTGTTTGGTGAATTGCAATTGGGCTTTGTTGGAATCATCATCACATTTTTTTGGATACTTGGTTTAATCAACGCTTATAATTTTATGGATGGCATTGATGGCATGGCAGGTGGCGTTGCCTTAGCAGGGGCGTGTGCATGGATGTTCATTTCGTCAAACATGCAAAATAATTTTGTGTTTTGGATTTCATTTGCAATTGCCGCCAGCAGTTTGGGTTTTCTTTTTCATAATTGGTCACCTGCAAAAATTTTTATGGGCGATGTTGCCAGCACATTTCTTGGTTATACGTTTGCAGTTCTGCCGTTGCTTTCTGCTGATGAAGGTGGCGATGCACTTATGCTTGGCACGCTCATCATGTGGACGTTCATCATGGATGCAGGCATCACGTTTATTCGCCGCGCCATCAAACGTGAAAATATTTTTTCTGCGCATCGCACGCATTTATATCAACGCCTTGTTGCTAGTGGTTATAAACATGCAAGCATTAGTTTGTTATATATTTTTCTGACGCTGTTAGCAGGTTTACTTTCTTACGCTTGGTCACGCGGTCAATTCTATGCACCGCCATTAATCATTATTGGATTACCATTGATTTGGATTTTGCTTTCCCGTTATGCAAAATCTTTAACAAAGAAGTAAACTCAACACTGATAACTGATTACTGTTTACTGATTACTGTTTACTGATTACTGTTTACTGTTTACTGATTACTGATTACTGATTACTGTTTACTGGTTACTGCTTACTGATAACTTTCCTAACCCATGCTTAACACGATTAAGAACTTCGCTTCACTCTGCCGTCAGCTTGGTTTTCGCTGGTCAGCCTTTCGCTTGGCTTATGCCTTCCGTCTCCGCACGGGACTCATCCGCTTGCAAATGCCACAATACCAATGGAGTGACCGTCCATTATCAACTTGGCTGAAAAAAAATATTCCATCTGATATTGAATCTTATGCTCACTGGCGAAAAAACAATTCTCCCAAATTTTTCTTTGATGTAAACTCCGCTGGTCGAGTAGCCACGAGTGAAACGAGTGACATATCGAGACCAGCAATCGACGAAGCAAACAAACTCCTCTCTGGCGAAATCAAATACTTTGCACATCAATTTCATCACACAGGCTTTCCTCCTAATTGGCATAAAATCCCATCCACGCTCCCGACGCCGTCCTCGGCGTCGGATATTGCAAAGAAACCAATCGCCGAGGAAAGTGCCCAGAATGGGTACGGCGATTTGCGCGAAGCGAACAAACACTGGTCACAAATCTCTGACGATAAACATGGTGACATCAAATTCATCTGGGAGCCAAATCGCTTTGCGTTTATTTATGCTTTAGTCCGCGTCTATTCAGCCACGCAAGACGAAAAATATCCGCAAGCCTTTTGGTTGCTGATAGAAGATTGGGCAAAACATAATCCACCCAACACAGGCGCGAACTGGAAGGATGGTCAAGAAATTGCATTGAGATTAATGGCTTGGGTCTTTGGCTATTATGCTTTTTTCAATTCCCCATCTACTACTCAATTACACATTAATCTATTTACAATTTACTTATCCGCCCAAGCCGAACGGATTTATAAAAATATTGATTATGCTATTTCCACCAAAAGCAATCACACCATCAGCGAAGGTTTTGGATTATGGATGATTGGCTTGCTATTCCCCGAATTAAAAAATTCCGAAAAATATTTTTCACTCGGTAAGAAGATTCTCGAAGAAGAAATTAATCAAATCCTCCCCGATGGCAGTTATGCAATGTACTCGCTTAACTATCATCGCTTTATTTTGCATATTTATTTATATGCTATTCGACTTGGTGAAATCAACCGTGATAATCTGTCATTGCGAGCCGCGCGAGTTGCGGCGAAGCAATCCCCAACATTGTTTACGAGATTGCTTCGTCGTGCCTTCGGCTCTCCTCGCAATGACGAAGTTTATTTTTCAGATTCGATAAAACAAGCAGTTTCAAATTCAATAGATTATCTTTCAAGATTAATTGACTTTGAAACAGGTCAAATCCCATTTTACGGCTCCAATGACGGTGCACTCGTTTTACCTTTAAATAACTGCGACTTCACAGATTTTCGTCCGCTATTGCAATTGGGTTCTTACATTACCAAAGGCGAAAAAAAATTTGACTCAGGCGAATGGGATGAAGATATTTTTTGGTTATGTGGAGAATCCGTTGGTCGAGTAGTTGCGAGTGATAACGAGCAACGTATCGAGACCAACAAGTTGGAGAAGAAGAAAGTGGAAAGTGGAAAGATTGCCTTTCCAAATGGCGGCGTTTACATTCTTCACAACACAAACAGCAAAGCCATCATCCGTTGCACAGACTTCAAATCTCGACCTTCTCATGCAGATCAAATGCACCTTGATTTATGGATTCATGGTCAAAACATTGCATGTGATGCGGGAACTTATTTATATAGTGGTGAAAATATTTGGAGAAATGGTCTGGCACATGCGAATGTTCATAACACAGTCACTGTAGATAACAAAGACCAAATGAATATGGTCAGCCGTTTTACTTGGACGAATTGGTCAAAGGGAAAAGTGCTACAACACAACGAAAAACTTTGGCAAGGCGAGCATGATAGTTATAAGCCTGTGTCACATAAACGAACTATCTATGCCTTAGAAAATGATAGATGGCTAGTGATTGATAATTTATCTGCTAAAGAAAATCACAATTATTCATTACACTGGTTATTAAGTGACTGCCAATATGGAATGCAGGAGCTTGCTCCTGCGACTTCAAACGGCAAGCCGTTTGACTCCATATTGCTTGACTCTAAAATAAAAATTCAATTAGGGTTGTTTGAAGGAAACGGAAATCTATCCATCGTCCGTGCGGATGAAAATTCTACGCGAGGGTGGAGGTCAAGATATTATGCTCACAAAGAGCCAGCAATTTCGGTGAAGTTAGAAACGAATCAAAAGAACGCCACATTTTGGACGTTCTTCGGCTTTGGGGGTGATGAATTTGAAATAACAGAAAAAAACTTTTAAGTTGAACAAACTAGTCACTGATTACTCTTTTTCTGTTAGGTAGTGAAGCAGAATCAAGCCTAAGCCAAGAAAAAGTGGAACGAAGCCACCTAACATCCACGGTCCGAGATGAAGCGGGTAAGAATCAGCAGAGGCAAATCCAATAGAATAGAGCCCGATTGAAAAAGCTAACCCTATTGCCGTGATAATAATTCCCCATCTTAACAAACCTTTACTAGGTTTTTTTTCAGGTTTTGTTAAACCTTTTTCTGCTAAGATAATTGTCTCTTTGTAATTCATGTAACGCAAAAATGCTAGAAAACCAAAAATGATAGCAAGAATGCCTACTACACCTGCACATGGAATAATATCGTTCATGCGATCTCCTTTTTATAAAAAATTAGGGCTTGAAATTTTTCCAAGCCCTTTTATTTTACTTGATGGCTGTGATCGTGATTGAACCACTATTGGCATGAACGGTTAGTTCTGCACCACCACCGTTGATAACTCCAACAACTTTGCCGTCACTTGAATTTGAATCTTCATTTAATGTAACTGTGACTGGAATATCAGAATTGATTTTTCCAAAATCAGTTGTAAGATTCACATTCAATTTTGAATCGGACGGCAAGGCGAGATCAATGCTTCCAAAATCGGATATGACATTATGCGCACCTTCACCCAACGAACCACTGAAATTAACTGCGCCGCTATTTGTTTTGAGATCTAAAATAACCATCTCAGCATTTTTAATTTCGATATCTCCAAAACCTGTATAAGCTTTGAGTTTGCCTTTTACTCCATCAATGATAATGGCTCCACTGTTGGTGTGCAGATCGTAATCATTTGCTATGGCTTGAATTAATTCAATGTCACCAAAACCAGAAGCAATCATTAACTGACTGCGAATATTTACTTTTGTAATTTTTACTTTGCCACTGTTGGTCTCTAGTTTAATCTTTTCGGCTGAACCGTTTTCAAACTCTATATCTCCAAAATCTGACTTTGCAAATAGCTCACCTGTGACACGAACGTTATTTAATGAAAGAGCTCCACTATTTGAGGCGATAGTAATATTTTTGCTCTTGACTTGTTCTAATGACAATTTTCCAAAATCAGTAGAGACGGCAATATCACCAGCGCCTGCATTGATAGAAGATAAATCAATTTGTCCGCTATTTGAATCAACTGTTACCATGCCTTCAATATCAGCGACTTTAATGTCACCAAAACCGCTATTAATATCTACGTTGCCATTTAACCCAGCAACTTGTACTTCGCCAGAGTTTGTTTCAACATTGGCTATGGCATCGTTTGGTACAATTAAGATGAAATCTACAGTGCTGCTCTGATTATTAAAATTGACAGATTTTGGACTTTCATAGTTGAGAACAATGGAATTGCCATTCTGCTCAATTGTATATTTGATAGTTTTCACTTTCTCATCAGCACGGGCTTGCGACGCATCATAAGCAGTTTTGACAATTTCTACTTGCACAGTATCTACATCGCCACCTGTTACGATGACATCGCCTGCATCTGTATTCACAGTCAATACCACAGGTTCTTTTGTATCAATTTCAAGCGTTTTGCTTTCTTCTAATACTGAAGGGATATGTTGCAAATCAAATGGGTTGTTGATATTGAAGTCATTGGCAAAGTAAATTACTGTGCCTATGCCTGCGCAAACTAACACTAGCGCTGAAACTAATAATCCAATTACTACGGGTCTTTTCATTTTATTACTCCTTGTTTATGATATTCTGTTAGATTAGACAAAGGAATCGAAAAAAAGTTTCAAATTGACCATAGACCGTGGACGATAGACGATGAATCGGCTTTACGGTCTATGGTCAATTGGCCACCGTCCGAATGAAACTTTTTCCAACTTTTCCTGTCTAATCCTTTAGAACCACTATGCCTATCAACGAACAAACCTTGATTCAAAAAGCAAAAAAAGGCGACCAAGACGCCTTTGCTATACTCATTAACGAACACCAAAAATACGTTTATGACCTTGCTTTTCGTGTGCTGAAAGATGAAAACGAAGCGTTGGATTTGTCACAAGAAACTTTTGTACGAGCATGGACTGCTTTGCCGAATTTCAAAGGTCAATCCCAATTTCGCACTTGGCTGTATCGTATCGTCACTAATCTCTGTTACAACCGTTTGCCCAACTTACGAAAAAGCCTCAACGATTTAGGTGATGATGTGATGGAGGATATTCCGCAATTTGATCACCCTGCTTCTGAAATGGAATCCAGCGAAACTAGAAAATTTTTACATCAAGCTATTGAAGATTTAGATAGTCAATACAAATTATTAATCACACTCCGCTATCAAAATGAATTGTCTTATGAAGAAATCGCTTCGACTCTTAACCTGCCACTTGGTACTGTCAAAACTGGCATTTTCCGTGCGAAGGAACAACTGCGAAAATCACTCGCACACTTGGAGGAATCATGGATAACCGCATAGAACAAGATTCAATTATTGAAGATGCACTCAAAACATATTCGCTGGCAGAGATGCCGCGCAATATTACTGTGGATGTTTTGTCTCGCATTCAAAAAGATAAACGTCCAAACTTCATCACATGGAATGATGCTGTTTTAAGTTTTGTGATTGCACTATGTATTGGCGCGTTATTTTTTACAGTTCAAAGCCTTCCACCTATTTTGCTAGCGAAAATAAAAATTCAAACTATTTTGTTGTATCAAGAATTTTTGGTCAATGCGCGGTGGCTTATCCCAACCTTATTTTTTGGAATCGCAAGTTTACTTTTTGCACTCACGATTCCAAGTTTGATGAAAATGATGGTAGACCGTAGACGTTAATCAACCCGTTGCAAGATGTGACTGACCGCAGTTGATGCAGGTCCACCTAACGATTGAATTAATCCAATCTTTGCATTTGAAATTTGATTCGCTTCAGCCTGACCTCGTAATTGGGTGACTGCATCTACAGCCTGATACACGCCTGAGGCTCCGCCTGCAAATCCGCGTGCTTTCATGCCACCCATCGTTGCGCATGGAATTTTTCCTTTCAAACTTATTTCATTATCTGCGGCGAGTTTCCAGCCTTTGCCTTTGATGGCGAATCCAACTGCTTCAAGTTGAAGTGCGGCATAGATTCCAAATGTATCGTGATATTCAAAGAAGTTAATTTTGTCGAGCGTCAAACCTGCTTGCTTCATCGCTTTACCTGCGGAGATTTGAGCTGTATCAAAATACAACATATCTTTTCGATCATGCAATGCTAACGTATCAGATGAAGCCGCAGAACCAGAAATTTTGACGAGAGGAAAATGTTGAGGTTCAGCAAGCAACTCTCGCCTAGTTAAAAGAAGCGCGGCGGCACCGTCGGCATTGGGAGCCATATCAAACATATTCAACGGGTCACTTACCATTTCTGCTTTGGCATACGTCTCTGGTTTAATTGCTTTTCTAAACATAGCAACTTTGTTAGCAACTCCGTGAGCATGAGCAGTTAACGCAAAACCTGCAAAACCATCTTTAGGAACATCATGCTCGTGCATATACCGTTTCATCAACAACGCGGCTTGAGCGGCGGGAGTGAGACCTTGAATAGATTCAAAATCTGAATCGCCAGTTGTAGCAAGTGCAGCATCCACACTTGAACCAACTTTATCTGTAAATTTTTCAACACCGAGAACTAAAGCCACATCAACAAATCCACTGGCGACTGCGAGATAACCTTGACGCAACGCCGCACCACCTGATGCACCTGCGGCTTCGATAGTAACTGCTTCAATGCCACGCAAGCCAGCATAATCTGCAAGCAATGCACCGAGATGCGCTTGATTTGAAAGATTCGGCGCGAGCATATTGCCAACAAATAATGATTGTGGTTTTAATCCACCTGAATCTTTAACTGCATTTTGAATGGCGGCAAAGGCTAAATCTCTTAAGCCAATATCCCAATGCTCACCAACTTCTGTTTGTCCGATACCTGCAATGATAACTTCTGTCATGTAATCTCCATGTTTGATGTAGACAGATAAACAGGTACACATGTAAACATATAAGAATCTCTAACTTGGAAATGATTAAGTACTGCGACAGATTCTCTCCTTGTGCGATTTGTATCGCAAGCAAAACGCAAGATAAATCTTGCAGTACTTTTTATTTTCATTTCTATATTAGTTCCTTCCAAATATATT
>LMZR01000065.1 GCA_001567105.1 Chloroflexi bacterium OLB14 | reverse complement strand
AGGTGACAATGTGAACTTGACCGTAGAATTAATCGTACCAGTGGCATTAGAGCAAGGTGCCAAATTCGCTATTCGCGAAGGTGGTCTCACTGTTGGTGCTGGTGTTGTTACTAAGATTATTGAGTAAGGCGGAGTATCATGGCTAAACAAAAAATCCGTATCCGCCTTAAGGCGTATGACCATCGTGTGCTTGATCAATCTGCAAAGCGCATTGTTGAAACTGCCGAACGCACTGGTGCCCATGTGGTTGGTCCAGTACCCTTGCCAAGTAAGCTGGAACGCTTTACAATTCGGCGTTCTGCGTTCATTGATAAAGATTCGCATGAACATTTTGAAATTCGCACACATAACCGTTTAATAGATGTTTTAGATCCAGATTCAAAAACGATTGATATGTTGATGCGCTTGAACCTGCCCGCAGGTGTTGATATTGAAATAAAAATTTAGTTTTGTAAATAACTGCAAAAAGCAGATTATTTGTGAGACAGCGCAAGAGTAGGTCTGTGTGTAGAACCGACACAATCGCTTCGCACCAGACCTTCTGACTACGCTGCACGGAGATGATGTGGTTGATGCCCCAACTAACAGTCTCGTCAATAACTTATAAAGGAGAAACTTAAGATGATAAAAGGGCTGATTGGTAAGAAGATTGGCATGACCCAAGTCTTCGATGAAAACGGCGTGGCTTTTGCCGTTACACTCATTGAAGCTGGGCCATGTTTTGTTACCCAAATTCGTACAAATGAAAAAGAAGGATATTCAGCAGTACAACTTGGATTTGGTGAAGTGCATCCTAAAAAATTGACCAATGGTCAAATGGGTCACTTGAAAGCCAATGAAATCTCACCTTTGCGTTTTTTGCGTGAATTTCGTACAAAAGAACATGGGCTAAAAGTGGGAGATAAGATAACTGTAGCAGATGCTTTCGTTGCGGGAGAGCGTGTAGATGTAATTGGTATTAGTAAGGGGAAAGGCTTTGCAGGTGGTGTAAAGCGTTATCACTTTCACGGTATGAATGCTACACATGGTACATCTGACCGAAATCGTGCACCTGGTTCACGTGGCTCTGGTACTACACCAGGTCGTGTTTTAAAAGGTGCGCGCGGAGCAGGTCATATGGGTGTTGATCGTGTCACTGCTCAAAATATTAAAGTAGTGATGATAGACCCAGAGCGCAACTTGATAGCAATTAATGGCGCCGTTCCGGGGGGCAAAGGTAGCCTTGTGGTGATTAAGGAGTCGCGCAAGCAATAAGCGCGTAGGAGTAGATTAATCATGAAAGTAGACGTTTTAGATATCAAAGGCAAAAAAGTTAGCGAACTGGAATTACCAGCTGCTCTCTTTGAAGCCCCAGTAAATGTAGATTTGATGCATCAGGCTTACACCCGCCAGATGGCAAACGCACGACTCGGGACTCATGAAACAAAAGTACGTTCTGAAGTAAGAGGCGGCGGTCGTAAACCTTGGAAGCAAAAAGGTACAGGTCGTGCTCGTCAAGGTTCTCGCCGTGCGGCACAATGGGTAGGTGGTGGTCGTATTCATACACCACACCCACGCAGTTATGAACAACGCATGCCGAAGAAAATGCGCCAAGCAGCACTTCGCTCTGCTTTATCTGTCAAAGCGGCGGAAGCTTCTATTGTAGTTGTAGACGAGTTAGATATTAAAGAAGTGAAAACAAAAGCCATGTCAGAGGCATTAACAAATTTAGTTGGAACATCTACATCTTTGGTATTGATGCCAACTAAAGACCAAGCCTATGATTCTGTCATGCGCTGTGCCAATAATATTGACAACACAAAAGTTTTGTTGGCAAGTTACTTAAACATCCGTGATGTGTTGAATTTCGATAAAGTTGTCTTGCCAGTCAAGACAATTGATGCGCTGGTAGCGCAATTCGGTGGATAGGAGCAAGACATGACGAATTTATATAATGTCCTCGTGCGCCCACTAGTAACAGAGAAAACAAATTATCAATCTGGCAAATTAGGTCAGTATGTGTTTGTGGTTGCTAATAATGCCACGCGCACATCCGTGAAGGATGCCATTGAAACCTTGTTTGATGTAACTGTGGCTCGAGTGAATATTTTGAATGCACCTGCAAAACGCGGTCGCCGCACACGCGCTCGTCGCATGCTGGTTCGCAAACCTTCTTTTAAGAAGGCAATCATCACCCTTGCCGAGGGCAGTAAACCCCTCGAAATCTTTGAGGGAGTGCAATAATGGCAGTTAAAAAATATAAACCAATTACCCCCGGTATGCGCGATATGACCGGGCATTCCTTTGAAGAAATTACCAAAGGAACGCCAGAACGTTCTTTGTTAGTCATCAAGAAAAACAGAGGCGGAAGAAATGCTCAAGGCCGAGTAACAGTTCGACATCGTGGAGGAGGCGCTCGACGCTTTGTCCGTATTGTCGATTTCAAGCGCGATAAATTTGGCATCCCTGCTAAAGTTGCAGCAATTGAATATGATCCAAACCGCACTGCTCGTTTAGCTTTACTTCATTATGCAGATGGAGAGAAGAGATACATCGTTTCACCACTTGACCTGAAAGTGGGTGACACAGTGATGTCTGGTCCTAATGCCGAAATTCGTTCTGGTAATGCTTTGCCAATTAGCAGTATTCCAATTGGTACAATGATTCATAACCTTGAGATAAAACCCGGCAAAGGCGGTCAGATGGTTCGTACTGCCGGTGGCGCAGCACAATTATTGGCGAAGGAAGGCGATTTTGCCCAAATTCGTATGCCCTCTGGTGAAGTTCGCTTGATCTACCAAGTTTGTTATGCCACTATTGGCCAGATTGGTAATTTAGATCATAGCAATGTGAAATTAGGGAAGGCTGGACGTAAGCGCCATTTAGGCATTCGCCCAACAGTTCGTGGAACTGCAATGAGTCCACGAGACCATCCTCATGGTGGTGGTGAAGGTCGCCAGCCAGTAGGTTTGGCAGGTCCGAAGAGCCCTTGGGGTAAACCCACTTTAGGGAAGAAGACTCGCCACAATAAGAAGACTGACCAATATATTGTGCGCCGTCGTAGCAAGACGAGCCGTTAGTAGATGAGGTAAGCAGATATGTCACGTTCATTGAAAAAAGGTCCTTTCATCGAGCCGAAATTACTCAAACGTATTGAGGCTATGAATGCCAAAAAAGAAAAGAAAGTTTTACGCACATGGAGCCGTGCTTCTGTGATCTTCCCTCAAATGGTAGGTCATACAATTGCGGTACATGATGGTCGTCGCCATGTGCCAATTTATATTACTGAAAATATGGTTGGGCACCGCTTAGGTGAATTTGCCCCAACTCGTACCTTCCGTGGACATCAAACTACGGAAAAAGCGGCAGCAGGATAGGAGATTCGAATCATGCAAGATATTCAAGCAAAAGTTCGCCATCTTCCCCAATCTGCACAAAAAGTACGTGCCGTGATTGATTTGGTAAGAGGCAAAGGCGCAAATGAAGCCCTAGAAATTTTACGTTTCGTAAATAAACGCGCTGCTGAACCAGTTCAAAAGTTAGTTGCTTCTGCTGTAGCCAATGCAGAAGAAAACTTTGGTGTTAGCGTGATGATTTATATGTTGCAAAAATCACCGCTGATGAAGCGCCAACCCGTAAGTGGAGACGTTTTGGTGCACGCGGACGCTTCAAGCCGATATTGCGACGCACCTCACATGTAACAGTTATTTTAAGAGAACGCGGAGCATAAGGAGATATTATGGGTCGTAAAGTACATCCTATTGGTTTTCGCCTTGGAGTGAATCAGCCTTGGGGCGGGCGGTGGTTTGCTGAAGGCAGTACCTATCGTCAACAATTGCATCAAGATTTTGCCATTCGCAATTTATTGTTAGGAAAACTTTCAAAAGGTGGTGCGGCTGCCAATGAGAAAGTGCGCGAACTGCGTAAAGAATTGCCAGAATCAATTCGTGATGGCAAAGCTGGAATTGCTCGTGTTGATGTAGAACGCACGCCTGGTAAGATTCGTATAGCCATCCATACTGCTAAACCCGGTATTTTGATTGGTCGAAAAGGCGAAGGCGTGAAGAAAATTCGTACAGCTCTTGAAGCTTTAGTTGGTAAAAAGGTTGAGCTGGATATTAAAGAAGTTTCTAACCCTGATACCGATGCAAAATTGGTTGCCAGAAATATTGCAGACCAACTTGAACGCCGTATTGCTTATCGCCGTGCCATGAAGCGTGCTATTCAGCAAGCAATGAAACAAGGTGCTGAGGGCATTAAGATTATGGTAGGTGGACGCTTAGGTGGTGCAGAAATGTCTCGTGATGTTTGGTTGCGTGAAGGACGAGTTCCGTTGCAAACATTGCGGGCGAATTTGGACTTTGCAGTTGACGAAGCCCTCACTACTTATGGTCAATTAGGCGTCAAAGTGTGGATTTATAAAGGCGAAGCAACGCCTGAAGTTGAAGAAAAAACCGAAGCAACCGAAGGCGTATACGTCAGCGCTTAGGCGCAGATGTTGCTTTGAGAGAATGAGGTATTTGATATGTTGATGCCAAAGAGAGTGAAATGGCGCAAGCAAATGCGCGGGCGCATGAGAGGTAAAGCTTTACGTGGCGCAGAAGTTTCTTTTGGAGACTTTGGTTTACAAGCCTTAGAACCGGGTTGGGTTACTGCCCGTCAAATTGAGGCGGCACGTCGTGCAATTGTGCGTGAAATGAAACGCCGTGGTAAAGTGTGGATTCGCATCTTCCCTGCAAAACCATTTACACACAAACCACCAGAAACCCGCATGGGTTCTGGTAAGGGGAATGTGGAATATTATGTCGCTGTGGTGAAACCTGGTCGCGTTATGTTTGAGGTGGCGGGGTTATCTGCTGATGTGGCAGTTGCGGCTTTGAAGAGTGCGCAATATAAATTCTCCATCAAGACCAAAGTGGTAGCACGCCACACGGAAGGAGAATAAAAAATGAAAGCAATGAAAGTAGAAGATATTCGCAAATTGGCGGCGGAAGAAATCCGTACAAAGATTGCAGATGCGCGTGATGAGATTATGAAGTTGCGTTTTCAACAAGTGACAGGTCAGTTAACTGACCCTAGTCGTTTGAAAGTTTTACGCCGCGACATTGCCCGCATGGAAACAATTCTGCGTGAAACAGAGCGCGCCGCAATGGAAGGTGCAAAATGAACAACCGTCGTCGTATCATTGGTGTAGTAACCAGTAATAAAATGACAAAAACAGTGGTGGTTGAAATCACCCGTAAATACCGCCATCCACTTTATAAGAAAGTGGTTTTTTCCAGCACACGTGTGAAAGCTCATGATGAAATTGGCTGTCAAATTGGTGATGAAGTCCAAATTGTAGAAACCAAGCCGATGTCACGTGAGAAGCGTTGGGCAGTTGAATCTGTCATCAAGCGAGAAGAACGTACTGCTGATCAAGGCGTAGGAGAATAACCATGATTCAGCATGAGTCGAGATTAAAGGTTGCCGATAATAGTGGCGCGCGCGAATTGTTGGTCATCCATGTTTTGGGTGGCTCCAAACGTAAATATGGCGCAATTGGTGATGTTGTAGTGGCGGCTGTTAAAAGTGCAACGCCACAAGGTTCTGTAAAAAAAGGCGAAGTGGTTAAGGCTGTGATTGTGCGCTGTACAAAAGAATGGCGTAGAGAAGACGGTTCTTACATTCGTTTTGATGATAATGCCGCAGTTTTATTAGATTCTGATGGCGAAAATCCAAGAGGCACGCGCATCTTTGGACCTGTGGCACGTGAATTACGTGATACAGGCTATATGAAGATTATATCGCTTGCCCCAGAAGTGCTGTAGGAGCGAAGCATGAATGTTAAGATTCGAAAAGGTGATACGGTTGAAGTAATTAGCGGCCGTCTTGAAGATAAAGGCAAGCGCGGTGAGGTCATCAATGTGTTGATTGCTGACCGCCGAGTTGTTGTGCAAGGTGTAAATGTTCGAACAAAGCATCAAAAACAAGCGCAAACACGCGCAGGAAGAAATATTAACCCCGGCAGAATTCAATTTGAAATGCCACTTGATATTTCTAATGTAATGTTAGTTTGTCCTAAGTGCAGTGAGCCAACTCGTGTGGGTGTGCAACGTGATGATGAAGGTGCGCACCGTGTTTGCAAGAATTGTGAGGCAACGATTGATTAATCGTTGGAGCAGATGACTATGAATAAAATGCAAGAACTTTACAATAAAGATGTCGCTCCAAATTTGTTGAAAACATTTGGATTCAAGAATGTGATGCAAATTCCACGCTTGGAGAAAATTGTTCTCAATATTGGTTTGGGTCAAGATATGGATAATTCCAAAGGTATTGAAGCCGCAGTAGCAGATTTGACTCAAATTACGGGTCAGAAGCCTGTGCAAACCAAAGCTCGCAAGAGTATTGCAAACTTCAAACTGCGTGAAGGCCGTGTGATTGGCACCAAGGTAACGTTGCGTGGTCCTCGAATGTGGGCATTTTTTGATCGCTTAGTAAACATTGCTTTACCGCGTGTGCGCGATTTTCGCGGTATTTCTGCTAATTCATTTGATGGACGTGGTAATTACACATTAGGTCTTAAGGATCAACTTGTGTTCCCTGAAATTGAGTACGACAAAATTGACAAACTGCGCGGTATGGAAATTACGATTGTTACCAGCGCAAAAAATGATAACGAAGCACGCGCATTATTGAAAATGCTCGGAATGCCGTTTAGTGGTAAAAAGGAAGCTTAACTTATGGCAAAGAAATGTATGCAATATCGTGAATTGCGCCGCCGTCATGCTGTGCAAGTACGAAACCGCTGTCAGCGATGCGGACGACCACGCGGATATATTCGCCGCTTTGGGTTGTGCCGAATTTGCTTTCGCGAACTCGCATTGAAAGGCAACATCCCAGGTGTTGTGAAATCATCCTGGTAAGAGGTAGATTATGTCATTTACAGATCCAATTGCTGATATGTTAACCCGCCTCCGCAACGCGGTGATGGCTGGTCATGCTTCGGTAGCATTGCCTAACTCCAAAATTAAATTGGAGATTGCAAAGATACTCAAAGAAGAAGGCTTTCTCGAAAGCTATGAAGTTGTAGATGGTGAGAACGAAGGTCAAAAAGTTCTGCGCCTAAAAATTAAGTATGTTGGTGAACGCCGTGAAAGGCGAGCGGTTCTCTCCGGTTTAGAGCGTGTTAGCAAACCCGGGCGCCGTATTTACACCAAAAAGACAGACATCCCTTGGGTGCTCTCTGGAATTGGCGTTGCCATTCTTTCAACACCTAAAGGCGTGATGACCGGCGTACGCGCTCGACAATTGGGCGTAGGCGGCGAGATTATTGCGAAGGTCTGGTAGGAGTTTACTTATGTCTCGTATTGGTCGCTTACCAGTAGAAATTCCCGCAGGCGTAAAAGTGGAGTTGAATGGCTCCAAAGTTACCGTCAAGGGACCAAAAGGTGAAATGCAACGAGAGTTTTCTAGTTTGATTGCAATTCAAATGGAAGATAATCAGTTAAAAATTAGCCGTAATTCTGATAACCCCGAAGAACGGGCTTTGCATGGTACAACCCGTGCCGTGCTTGCCAACATGATTAACGGTGTGAATAAAGGCTTTGAAGTAATCCTTGAAGTAGAAGGCGTGGGATACCGTGCTGAAATGGAAGGGCAAAAGCTAGCCTTGTTTGTTGGCTATTCACACCCTGTCAAAATTGATCCGCCAACTGGTATCAAATTTGAAACAGATGCAAAGACGCGTCAAATTAAAATTATAGGGTTTGATAAAGAACAAGTTGGGCAAGTTGCTGCAAATATTCGTAAGGTACGCCCACCAGAACCTTATCATGGTAAAGGCTTACGCTATCTTGGCGAAAAAGTTCGCCGTAAGGCTGGTAAAGCCGGGAAAGGAGCCAAGTAATATATGGCTAAGAAAAATAGAGCAATTAGTCGCGAGCGTCGTCATGCTCGTGTGCGCAGAAGCGTGATTGGTACCCCAGATCGACCTCGTTTGAGTGTATTCAAAAGCCTTACAGGTATTTACGCCCAAGTAATTGATGATGTAGATGGCAATACAGTTGTATCTGCTTCTACTGTAGATAAAGATTTGCGCGGGCAAATGAAAGGCGTGAAGAAATCCGATCAAGCAAAGGCTGTTGGGAAAGCAATTGCTGAACGAGCAAAATCAAAAGGCATTTCTTCTGTTGTGTTTGATCGCGGTGGTTTTCGATACACTGGTCGTGTAAAAGCATTGGCTGATGGCGCGCGTGAAGGCGGCTTGCAATTCTAGGTTAATAACCTTTGGAGAAAGATATGGCAGAAAAACGAATTGAAAAAGAACAACAATTTGAAGCACAAGACGCTTTTGAAGAACGTGTAATTGAAATTGCACGTGTAGCAAAGGTGGTGAAAGGTGGTCGTCGTTTTCGCTTCCGTGTGACTGTTGTTGTTGGCGATAAAAAAGGAACCATCGGGTTAGGGATTGGTAAAGCCAATGCTGTGCCTGATGCCATGCGAAAAGCCTCTGAACGGGCTCGCAAAGATTTACATTCAGTTTATATTGCAGGCACAACGATTCCGCATGAGTCTGTTGGTAAAACAGCAGGGGCAAAGGTATTGATCAAGCCCGCTTCAGCAGGAACAGGCGTAATCGCGGCAGGAGGCGTGCGTGCTGTCTTAGAATTAGCAGGTGTGCGTGATATCTTGACTAAATCTATGGGTAGTGCCAATGTCTTAAATGTGGTCATGGCAACATTTGATGCTTTAGGTGGTTTACGTTCACCAGCTGTGGAAGCCGCTAGACGTGGAAAACGAGCTGATGAATTGACACCATTCTGGGAACGGAGAAAGCAACATGCCTAAGAAAGAAACTTCTGGTAAAACAATTCGCGTGACTTGGGTACGCAGTTCAATTGGTTACACCAAAGACCAAAAAGCAACTGTTAAAGCCTTAGGGTTACGTCGTTTACATCAAACTGTTGAGCATAAAGATACACCTGCGTTGCGCGGGATGTTGAATAAAATCATTCATATGCTTAAGATTGAAGAGTAATAAAATGAAATTACATGATCTTGTACCCAATCCTGGGTCTAAAAAAAATCGTAAACGCGTTGGGCGTGGTATTTCGGCAGGGCAAGGTAAAACTGCTGGTCGTGGTACGAAAGGCGCGGGCGCACGTTCTGGCGAAGGTGGTCACTTATACCGCCAAGGTGGTAACCTACCTTTTTATCGCCGCTTACCATTCATTCGCGGTGAAGGCTTTACGCCGCCCAATCAAGTTGAATATAACGAAGTGAATTTAGATCAACTTTCTCAAGCTTTCAAAGCTAATGCTGAAGTAACCCCTGAATCACTTGCTGAGGCACATCTCTTACGCGATTCGCGCAACCCGATAGTTGTTTTGGGTCGTGGTGATATGAGCATTGCCCTTAAAGTTCGTGTTCATCGCATTAGCACTTCTGCCAAAGCTAAAATTGAAAAAGCTGGTGGCAGTGTGGAATTGATTGCTTAACCGTAGAAAAGGAAACCTTTTAAATGAAAAGTACTTTTTCAGGCTGGCGGTATCTTTGGAAGTCAGAAGACATTCGCAGTAAATTGCTTATTACCTTTCTGCTTCTGATTATATTTCGTCTTGCAGCAAACGTCCCTGTTCCAGGTGTAAATCACGAAATTCTAAAAGCGTTTCTTAACTCAACTTCTGGGCAAGGAAACTTGTTAGGTTTCTTGGATTTACTTTCAGGCGGTACGGTTTCAAATTTTTCATTGCTATCTATGGGTGTGTATCCATATATTACTGCCCAGATTATTTTGCAACTGTTAATTCCAATCATCCCCTCTTTACAGAAGCGTATTCAAGATGACCCACGCGAAGGACGACGCTGGCAAGAAAAGTGGACTTACTATTTAGCAGTTCCTATGGCGGCACTTTCTGCTATTGGTCAAATTAATATTTTCAACTCATTATCTATTCAAGGTATTGGGCAAGAAATCTTACCTTTTGGATTAACCGACCCCGCAACCGCGCTTCAATCATGGACAGTTTTAATTGCCATGACTGCAGGCACCATGTTTGCAATTTGGCTAGGTGAATTAATTTCTGAATATGGTATTCGTGGGCAAGGATTGTCTTTAATCATTTTCGCGGGCATTGTTTCGCAGATTCCATCACAATTTGTCTCTTTACTAGCTGATGAACAAACTCGTTGGATTATGCTTGCACTAGCCCTCATCATCATTGTAGTAACGGTTTTAGTAATTGTATATATTCAACAAGGCCGTCGCAATGTTCCCGTTATGTACCCTGGCAGACGTATGGGAAACCGCATGTCAATGCCTGTCAAAGGTACGTTGCCTCTAATGGTTAATCTATCCGGCATGATTCCTCTAATTTTTGCTAGTGCCATTTTACAATTCCCTGCTATTATAGCGAGTTGGTTTGTACGAAGTGAAAACATCGCCGTAAGAGACTTCTTCTTAGGCGTTCAAAATTTCTTCAGCGCAACTGGTGGCACAAGCAATTGGGGCTACTGGGTAATTTACTTCTTCATGGTAGTGATATTCACATTTTTCTATACATCTGTGATGTTCGACCAACAAAATTATGGTGACAACTTAAAGAAAATGGGTGCTAGCATTCCGGGTGTTCATACTGGTGCACCAACCCAAAAATATTTAAGTACAGTACAACGCCGCATCACCTTAGTTGGCGCAGTATTTTTAGGTGTTATTGCCATCTTGCCATTCTTAATTGGCTTACTGCTTAGCTCGTTTGGCTTATCCTCAGCCGCAAATCAAACTGGGATATTCCTTATCACCTCATCAGGTTTACTCATCGTAGTTGGCGTAGTGCGCGACACCTTCCAAAACATTGATGCAGAATTAAAACTGCATGGTTATCAGGAATCGTTACTCGTTCGTTAAGGAAACGTAATGCCAACCTTTATTGTATTGCTCGGTCCGCCTGGAGTTGGAAAAGGCACACAAGCCCGCATCCTGTCAGAAACAAACAAGCTTGCCCATATTTCTTCAGGAGATTTATTCCGCGAGAACATTAAAAATCAAACCGAACTTGGTAAACAAGTTAAGGCTATTTTAGATAAAGGCGAGCTTGTACCTGATGACTTAACCATCAGCATGATACGAGACCGCCTCACCAAGCCTGACTGTGTAACTGGTGCCATACTAGACGGTTTTCCCCGCACCCCAGCCCAAGCCAATGCCTTAGAAACAATGTTGGCTGAATTTGGTGGTGAAGTGAACGCAGTGCCATATATCAGCGCTGCAGAATCGATTCTAGTAGAACGCGCTAGCGGACGTTGGACTTGCAAAGCACAGGGACATATTTATCACGAAAAATTTAATCCCCCTCAGCAAGCAGGTGTGTGTGATATTGATGGCTCGGAAATATATCAACGCGAAGATGATAAAGTAGAAACTGTTAGCAAAAGAATTCGCGTATACCTTGACCAAACCATGCCATTAGTTGAACATTACCGCAAGGCTGGCAAATTAATCGAAATTGACGGAACAAAGCCAGTTGAGGAAGTTACAAAAGATTTACTTGCGGCATTAAATAAATAAAAAATACGCAAGAGTTGTCTTGCAAGTACAAGCAACATAAATATTGTTGCATTATGATAATAAAATTGTGAGGTATCAGAGCAAACCAATGCTCTGTTTAAGAAAAAATGTTTGATCGCCAGATGAATATAAAAACACCTGCTGAATTAAAGATTATGCGTGAAGCAGGGCGCATCAATGCAACAGTGCTGGCGAAAGTAAGAGAACTTTTACAACCAGGTGTGACGACTGCAGACCTCAACGCGGCTGCTGAGGAAGTGCTGAAGTCATACGGATGTGTATCGCCATTCAAAGGCTATGGCCGTCCACCATTTCCTGCATCTATCACCGTTAGCCTCAATGATGAGATGGTGCATGGCATCCCCAACTCGAAACGAAAGTTGAAAGCAGGGGATATTGCCTCCATAGATTGTGGAACGATTTATGAAGGCTTTGTAGCAGACTCGGCTTTTACGGCTGGGGTGGGAGAAATATCTCCCGAAGCACAAAACCTGCTCAAAGTCACCGAAGAGGCGCTTTATGTCGGCATTGATAAGATGCGAAAAGGCAATCGTACAGGTGATGTCTCGGCGGCGATACAAAATTTTGTCGAAAACAATGGTTTGCATGTTACCCGTGAATATACGGGACATGGCGTTGGGCGAACAATGCACGAAGGTCCGCAAGTACCAAATATTGGTGTTGCAGGAACAGGTGCAGCACTAAAGCCCGGTATGACAATTGCAATTGAGCCAATGGTGCTCATTGGGACGTTTCAAACCCGCGTCCTACCAGACCAATGGACGGTTGTTTCTGCTGATGGCTCTTTGACAGCGCACTTTGAACATTCTGTGGCTGTCACCGAAGGAGATCCCCTCATCCTGACTGTCTTGTAGTTACAGCAGAATGACCGATAAAAATATGGACGATTTGAAAGTTGACGTGTATAATTAAGTGTTTGGCTGAGGTAAATACAGCCTATCGTTTTAGGAGAATTATTATATGAAAGTTTCACCATCCATTCGCAAACGCTGTGCTAAGTGTCGCATTATTAGACGCAAAGGCATTGTATACATTATTTGCGAAAATCCAAA
Source organism: Chloroflexi bacterium OLB14 (assembly GCA_001567105.1). Taxonomy (GTDB): domain Bacteria; phylum Chloroflexota; class Anaerolineae; order Anaerolineales; family Villigracilaceae; genus Villigracilis. The sequence continues at coordinate 6,883 of LMZR01000065.1, read as the reverse complement.
ACATAAACAGAGACAAGGGTAAGAACCTATGGCAAGAATTGAAGGTGTTGACCTCCCGCGCAACAAGCGCACCGAAGTTGGTTTGACGTATCTTTTTGGTATTGGCCCTACACGTGCTAAAAAGATTTTAGCTGATACCAAAGTTAATCCAGATACGCGCATCAAAGACTTAAGTGAAGCTGAAGTTTCTGCGATTCGTGAATATATTTCTAAGCACTATAAAGTTGAAGGTGATTTACGCCGTGAAGTTCAAATGAACATCAAGCGTTTAATCGAAATTGGCTCTTATCGTGGTTTACGACATCGCCGTAACTTGCCTGTGAATGGTCAACGTACAAAAACAAATGCTCGTACTCGTAAAGGTACGAAGAAAACCGTAGCTGGGCGTGGTCGACGCCGTGGCGCGAAGAAATAAAGCCTAAGAGGTAAAAGAAACTATGGCTCAAAGTGTTCGTTCAACTCGTCGCACCACAGGTGCGAAAAAAGGCAAACGCAATTTGTCCTACGGGCAAGTACATGTGTTCGCTTCTTTCAACAATACAATCGTGACCGTGACCGACCCAGAAGGGAATACCATTTCTTGGGGTTCGGCTGGTTCAGCTGGTTTTAAAGGCTCACGCAAAAGCACTCCATTTGCCGCCCGCCTCGCCGCCGAGCAAGCTATCAAAGCCGCACAACAAATGGGCTTACAAGAAGTAGATTTGATTGTTAAGGGTCCTGGCCCCGGTCGAGAAAATGCCATTCGTGCGGTGCAATCTATGGGCTTGAAAGTACGCTCAATTTCAGATATCACCCCAGTTCCACATAATGGTTGCCGTCCGCCTAAAAAGCGACGCGTATAAGAGTGAGGTTTTACATTTATTATGGCTAAATCATTAAGTCCAGTTTGTAAACTTTGCCGCCGCGAAGGTGAAAAACTTTACCTAAAAGGTGAGCGTTGTTTTACTCCAAAATGTTCGTTCGAAAAACGCAGCTTCGCGCCTGGTCAACATGGGCGAACTGCAGGAAAAGGCGGAAGTGCAAGTGGAACAGGTCGCGCCTCCGACTTTGCACGTCAATTGCGTGCCAAGCAAAAAGCTCGCCGTGTTTATGGCGTTTTAGAGCGCCAATTCCGCCGCTATTACGACAAAGCTATTGTTGGGCGTGGTCTTACAGGTTTGAACTTACTTCAAATCCTCGAATCCCGCTTAGATAACATCGTCTTTAGACTTGGGTACGCATCCAGCCGCGCGCAAGCTCGCGCTCTCGTATCACATGGCCACTTTTTTGTAAATGGCCGCCGAGCTGATGTACCTTCCATGCTTTTGAGCGCAGGTGACCAAATCACCATCAAAGAAACATCCAACAAACTTGCCTACTTCAAAGACCTAAGCGCCTATGCAGAAAAACGCAATGTGCCTGGTTGGCTCAATCGAGACTTAAAAGCAATGAATGCTTCGGTAGCACGAATGCCCGAACGCGTTGAAATTGATGGAACACTCGACGAACAACTAATCGTCGAATACTACTCCAGACGTTAATCCTCAAACCGCCTCAAGTTCAGACCGTCAGACTGGGTGCTGAACTTGAGCCTTATCAAAAGGGAAAGGTGAACCGTGACAGGTATCATCCAAAACATGGTAATGCCAAAAATTGAGCGTGAAGCAGAAGCTCGAAATTATGGAAAATTCGTAATCAGCCCCTTAGAAGGTGGCTACGGCGTAACACTCGGAAATGCCTTGCGTCGGGTATTGCTCTCCTCATTAGAAGGTGTAGCAATTACCTCAGTTCGCTTCGGCGATGTGTTGCATGAATTTAGCGACATTCCAGGCGTACGCGAAGATGTCATCCAAGCTATGTTGCAGATTAAACAAATCCGCATCAAGATGGATGGTGTAGAGAGTGCTAGAATGCACCTTGAAGTTCGAGGTGAAGGCACCGTCACTGCGGCAGACATCATAACACCTGCAGAAGTTGAAATTGTGAATCCAGATACATTTTTATTCACAGTGGATAACCCCAAAACCAAACTCGATGTCGAATTCGTTGTTGAACGTGGTCGTGGCTATTCTCCTTCTAATGAACGTTCTGGGCACATGCCCATTGGCGAGTTGCCAGTAGATGCCATTTTCAGCCCCGTCAAACGAGTCAATTGGGAAGTGGCTTCTGCCCGTGTTGGACAAAGCACCAATTACGACAAATTGATTTTAGAAATTTGGACTGACGGAACCATTTCACCTGAGCGTGCCTTGAGCTCATCATCTCGTATTTTGATTGATCACTTACGTTACATTTCAGGTATTAATGAAGAAATGTTAACAGTAGCAGAAGTGCGCGGTGAGGGTTTATCAACCAGCCGTTTAAGCAGTGAATTGGCTGATACACCAGTTGAAGCTTTAGACCTTTCTGTGCGTGTGTTCAATTCACTCAAACGCACAGGTATCACCACAGTAGGTGACGTGTTAGAACTGCTCGAAAAAGGCGAAACAGCAGTTATGTCCATTCGTAATTTTGGCGAAAAGAGTTTAGACGAACTCCGCGACAAAATGCGCGAAAAGGGCTATTTGAAAGACCAATCATCGGAGAGTTAAGAAATGCGACATTCAGTAGCAGGTTATAAATTAGGACGCACAACCAGTTCACGTTTGGCTTTGCGCCGTAACCTTATTAAACAATTTTTTACCCACGAACGGATTCAAACCACCAAAGCCAAAGCCGCTGCAATTCGCGGTGATGCCGAACGTTTGATTACGCTCGCCAAGAAAAGTGCTGACGGCACCGCTGACCAAAAAGTTAATGCACGTCGTTTGGCAGTTTCCAAACTTGGAGATAATCAAATCATCAAGCGTTTGTTTGATGAAATTGCCCCACGTTTTGCAACCCGCAATGGTGGCTATACTCGTGTTATCAAACTTGGTCCACGCCACGGCGATGCGGCTGAGATGGTAGTTTTAGAATTAGTTGAAGAATAATTCAGTTGGCAGTAATCAGTGAACAGTTATCAGTAAAAACTGATGACTGACAAACTGATGACTGATTACTGGAAATGGAACGTTACAAACTTACACTTGCTTACGACGGCTCTGATTTTTTCGGAAGCCAAAAGCAAGCAAACTCTCGAACGGTGCAAGGTGAGTTAGAAAAAGCTTTGCAACAAATCGGTTGGAACGGCAAAAGCGTTTTGATGGCTGGTAGAACCGATACGGGTGTTCATGCAACTGGGCAAGTTTGCGCATTTGACTTTGCAGAATGGAATCAAAGTTCTACAAAATTGTTGAATGCTATAAATGCAAAATTGCCAAAAGATATTGCAGTAAAAAAACTGCAACAAGTTGCACATGAATTTCACCCGCGTTTTGATGCAACATCGCGGACGTATCGTTATCAATTATTTTATAACGCACTGCGTGACCCGTTACGAGAAAAATTTGCATGGCATGTGTGGACGAAGTTTGATCCACATGTTCTGATAGAAAATGCAAAATTATTTTTAGGTAAGCATGATTTTTCAGCCTTTGGCTCAAAGACATCCCCTGATGGGACGACAATACGAACCATCACCAAATGTCAGTGGAAGAAAAAGCCAAATGGTGAGTACCAATTTGAAGTCAGTGCTGATGCGTTTTTATATCGCATGGTAAGAAGAATGGTATTTATCCAAATATCATTAGCACAGGGCAAATGTTCAGTGAAAGATGTTGAACAAGCCATATCAAAAAAACAAGTAAAACTTCCATCGGGTCTGGCACCTGCACATGGGTTAACGCTGATAGAAGTAAAGTATTGAAAGAATTTAGAAAACGGAGAATGAACGTGCAACAAAAAACATATTATCCGAAAGCCGCTGAAATAACGCGAGATTGGGTTGTGATTGACGCTGAAGGTCAAAACCTTGGGCGACTTGCCGCGCGCGTGGCTCACATTTTGCTTGGCAAACACAAACCAACTTTTACACCTGGTGTAGAAATGGGTGACTTTGTAGTAATTGTGAATACTGAAAAAGTTACCGTGACAGGCACAAAAACCGAATCACGTTTAACTTCAAAAGTGTATCATCATCACTCTGGCTATCCTGGTGGTTTGAAAAGCATTTCATTGCGCGATCAATTAGCACAACATCCAGATCGTGCTTTGCGCGATGCAGTGTGGGGCATGTTGCCACACAACAAAATGGGTCGTGCTGTGTTGAAGCGTTTGAAAATTTATGCGGGACCAAATCACCCGCATGGTAGCCAAGTAAAGAAAGCAGAATAAGAGGTAAGAAATTATGGCACAATATTATGAAGGCATTGGTCGTCGTAAAGAAAGCACTGCCCGCGTGCGCGTGGTAAGTGGAAGTGGCAAATTCACTGTCAATGAAAAAGAAGCAAATGTTTTCTTTTCTCGTTTTGGTGATGTTGAAAGCATCTTACGCCCATTCGGTGCAGTAGGTCAGGAAGCAAAAAAATATGACATTACTGTATTAGTCAATGGTGGTGGCGTAGCAGGGCAAGTAGATGCTGTGCGACTCGGTGTTGCTCGCGCTTTACAAACCTTAAATGCTGATTGGACTTCCGCACTTCGCAAAAAAGGTTTGCTCACTCGTGATGCTCGCATCAAAGAACGCAAGAAACCTGGTCTTAAGAAAGCCCGCAAGGCACCAACTTATACCAAGCGTTAAGATTTTCAGTTATAACTTTTAGAATAAAATAATCCGTAATGCGTGATTCATAATTTTACGCATTACGGATTACGTTTTAATTTATCCGCTAATCTTCGCAAATTTTCACGAAATTTTATTCGCGCAGATTAGTGTAGATTAGTGGATTCTTTTTGGAGATAAAAATGGATTTTTCTTTCATCACCTCAACCTTTGACACACTGCGCCTCACCCCACGCTCCAAGTTGACTCTGCTCGAAGGGCATTTATTTTCGCCTCTGCATTATCCTCCCACACCACCAGACAGTGATACATTAATCTTGAATATTGATTCGCAAGAATTAGCATTGCAAATCAAAAAAGTTTTGTTATCTGTTTATCCTGAATTGCACGAAGTATCTTTAGTTGAAGATGGAAAGTGGAAAGTGGAAAAGTTGAAAGATATAGGAAATGCTTTCTCTTCATCATTTAATTTATTTATCCCATCATTAGGCGAAGGCACATCGTTTGAATCGTTTGCTGAAATAGTAGGTCATCTGCGCGCACCAGATGGTTGCCCATGGGATAAAGAACAAACTCATCAAACTCTGCGAAAACATTTGCTTGAAGAATCGTATGAAACCATCTCTGCAATGGATAACAACTCTGTTCCTGAAATGCGTGAAGAATTTGGTGATTTGCTTTTACAAATTGTGCTGAATGCTCAAATTGGAAGCGAGACTAGAGAATTTAATTCCACACAAATCATCAAACATATTTACGACAAAATCGTTCGCCGTCACCCGCATGTGTTTGGAGATTTGAAATTAGATGGGGTAGATGATGTTTTACAAAATTGGGAAAAATTGAAAGAAAAAGAAAGAGGAAAGAAGAAAGAGGATAAAGGTATTTTAGATGGTGTTCCGATTTCTTTACCTGCTTTGAGTCAAGCCCAAGAATATCAAGACCGTGCCGCCAGAGTTGGCTTTGACTGGAAAGAAATAGATGGCGTTCTCGATAAAATAAAAGAAGAAATTGAAGAAATCAAAAAAGCAGAATCGGATTTTGAACTGGCTTCCGAAATTGGAGATCTATTTTTCGTGTTGGTTAACTTTGCTCGTTGGAAATCGGTAGATGCTGAATCGGCATTAAGAAATGCTAATATGAAATTCAAAAAACGCTTTGCTCATGTCGAGAAACGTGCTAAAGAGCAAAACAAAAATTTGTCAGATATGTCACTCCAGGAGATGGATTCTTTTTGGAATGAGGCAAAAGTACTAGGTTACTAAAATGGGGGCATAACTCAAAAATAGACTTATAATTAACTTAAGTTACTACGCTTAAAAAATGCTACAGATCAGCGATTTTTGCAACTTCATGTGCTTTACGGTAAACCTGTATTGAATTTGCCAAAGTATTTGCGGTTTAAAAAAGATCTTTATTTATTATAAGTTTTGAGCAAAATTAGTCCTTTCTAGTATTACTGAAAAATTGCAATGACTTCTATCCTAAATAGGCTTCACCAGATTTTCGTCGAACCACCCCCTGCAATTCAAGATGTATCATTGCGTATAAAATCTCGCCTACTCAATAGCTTTTTATTAATTCTCTTTTTCATATTTGGGGGAGTAGATACAACATATCTTCTAACTGTTGATAACTATCAACCGCCATGGTACGGGTATATTTTCTTAATAGTTTCCTATCTTCTAAACCGAAGCGGGCGTTATAGCATTTCTGCTTTTTTAGCCTGCGCCATGTTCCCTGTTGTTATCTTTGCGAATATTGCTACAGGCGAAGCAAACATTCCAATTGTTACGCTATATTATTTAATTTCAGGATTAATCCTTGCCGCTATCTTGCTCACACATTGGGGTGTACTAATTTTATCCATGATTGGTATTGCAGTAATTGTAATTTCTCCAAGTTTTGCACCCAATCGACTCAGCAGTTTTCAAGATGTTATTGGACCGTTTTCCGCAACTTTGATTAGCACTGCCTTGCTTTTAGTCTATATATATTCGCGTGACCAAATTGAAAAAGAACGCTCTGCCAAACTCCAAGCCGCTGAAAAAAAATATCGAGATATTTTTGAGAATTCAGTAGATGGTATCTTTCAAAGCACACCAGAGGGAAAATATATAAGTGTTAACCCAAGCATGGCTCGTATTTATGGATATTCCTCTCCAGCAGAAATGATTGCTCAGGTTACAGATATCCACACGCAAATTTACCATAACCCCTCAACCACTAATTCTTCAGCAATTGCTCCTCCTATGAAAAAAG
>LMZR01000064.1 GCA_001567105.1 Chloroflexi bacterium OLB14 | reverse complement strand
AAAAAGCAACTTGATGAAACCTGTCAGGTTTTTAGTATGGAGGCAAAACATCCCCACAACTAAAAAGAAAAAGATTTCTTCGCTTGATACTTAGTTTTACTTTCCTCATTCATACTTCATCATTCATACTTCCTCTTTCCCCTAATCCCCCAAATAATCTCTCAACTCCCTGCTCTTGGATGGGTGACGTAATTTCCTCAACGCCTTGGCTTCAATTTGACGAACGCGTTCACGAGTGACATCAAAGAAGCGGCTGACTTCTTCGAGGGTGTGTTCTTTGCCGTCGCGTAGACCAAAGCGTAATTCCAGCACATCCCGCTCACGGTCAGATAGTGAAGCGAGAGCCTGTTGAATTTGTTTGCGTAGCATTTCACGCGAGGCTATATCCATTGGCGAAAGGGCATCTTCATCTTCAATAAAGTCTCCCAAGGCACTCGATTCATCATCACCTACTGGAACTTCTAGCGAAATGGTCTCTTCGGCAGATTGCAAAGCGCGAGTCACTTTTTGTGAGGCAACATCTAACTTCTTTTGTAACTCATCATTCAAAGGTTGATTTTGAGAATGAGATTTGAGAATCTCTTGTACATCAGATGCGGGGAGGTAACCAACTTCAAGCGCAAGTTCTTCATTGTTTGGGTTACGCCCTAACGTTTGCGTAAGTTGACGTTGAGCGCGTAAAATTCTTGAAATCGAATCAAACAAATGCACAGGAATGCGGATGGTGCGGGCTTGCTCGGCAATGGAACGATTGATAGCTTGGCGAATCCACCATGTGGCATAAGTGCTGAATTTGAAGCCACGCCGCGGATCGAATTTTTGAATAGCACGCAATAAACCTATGTTGCCTTCTTGGGCTAAATCTAATAGTGGTATGCCGCGGTTTAAATATCTCTTTGCCACACTCACCACCAAACGTAAATTGGCACGGATTAATGCTAAGTTTGCAGTTTCGGCGCGTTCTTGAATGGCATTGATTTCATTTAACAATTCTTCATCTGCTGGTAAGTTACGGTACAACGTCCGCTGTGATAAAAAAGTTTGCTGTTCTTTAATATGCACTTTTAGCCATTCTGTATAAGATAATGGCAAAACATATAAGTTTAGAAAAACGCTATACACCTGGCGCGCAAGGTTATCCCAAAGGTGATCTACGCCCCAATGCCCATTATCCAGATAAGAACGTAAATAAGATGGTGCCTCAAGTTCCCAACCAGAATGAAGCGCTTGGGCTTCCGAAATCAGATTCATCAAATTCGGGAGTTCGTAATCAAGACGTTCGGCATCTTCAATTAGACGGTCCCACGAAGTGAGCATTTCAGCAATCAATGAATGATAAATTGAAAGAACAAGCGAAACGCCTTTACGTTGTTTAAGTTTGTGCAATGTTTGAATCAACCGATTAGCTTCAATCAAAGTTGCTAATCGAAATTCACTATCAGCATCTAATAATTTAACTTGTCCAATTTCACGTAAGTATAAGCGTACAGGGTCTTCGGCATGGTCATCCACTTCATAATCATGAAGTTTAAGTACATCTTCAAGGTCTTCAGCTTGTTGCACTAAGAGAGCATCATCAGGTTCGACAAAATCATCTTCTAGAAAATTTTCCAGTATAGGTTTTTCTTCCGCCAAAGATTCAACTACATCCTCTACGGAAAAAGGTCTTTCTGTTTTATATTTGGGTTTAGGCTTATTTTCTTTGTGAGCGCACATGCGTTCTTCTCCATGCGACTGTACTTTCTTACTTTATACAAAACCTTATCAGAGTGCTATTGATAACATATTATTTTCTCAAGATTTTCTTTTTTGCTAAATCTAAACTACGCAACAACTTAGTAAACTGCATGGTCTGTTCTTGGTATAACTTAATATTTGTACCGCCCTGCATTTCATCATCTTCTAACATAAAACGTAATTGATTCACATTAGCATTCGCGTGTGTACGGCGTAAATCTAACAACCTAGTTAATAAATCTTCCAGCAACTTATCATCATAAGTTTTATCAAATTTTTCTGTTTGCGCCAATAAATCGTTCAGCAAAGTGTTTAATGTTTCTGGCAAATGAGTTAATAAATAATTTTGATGTTCTTTTTCATCTTGTTGCACTGCCAAACGCAACACATCAAATAACAATTGATGATCGGTATATTCAAAATCTTCCACAGCCAACGGGCTCAAGCCATACTCTTCCAACTTTCTATCCAAACGATATAACAATTCTGGTTTCTTTAATAAATTTGCTAAACAATATGATTCAATTTTTAATCTTGGATTAACTGCCGCGACAACTGATTCAATCTTGATGTTTGATTCTGCGCCACGAGGTTTGCGCCTCATTGCTTGGGGTTGAGTTGTTGTGCTAGCCAAAGCCGATTCATTAACTTTTAGCATGCGCGCCAACGCCTGACGGTACGTATCGCGTTCTAAAGCACTTGGCAAATCATCTATTAACGGAAGCACTTGTGCCGCAATTTGATTTTTGACTTTGGCATCGTTCAAGTTCTGCCCCACTGCTAATGCTTCCATTACATGCGTCACAATTGGTTTAGCATTTTCAATTAACGTTTTCCATTCTTCTTTATTACGCGCCACAATTTCATCAGGGTCTAAATCATCAGGGATAGATGCGACTCGTAAATCTGCTTGTAAACGTGATTCGTTTTTCAATAATCCGCGTGCATCGAAAGCAAGTTCACCTTCTTTATCCATAGCAGAACGGGCGGCGTCGAGTCCACGCAATACTGCTTTTTGACCTGCCACATCAGGGTCAAGCGCTAAGACAATTCTACGAGTTGATTTTTTCAGCAAGCGTAATTGGTCTTCGGTTAATGCTGTTCCCATTGGTGAGACAACATTTTCATAACCTGCTTGATGCAAAGCAATTACATCCAGATAACCTTCTACAATCACGGCTTGGTCAGCCACGCGGATTGGTTTTCTGGCTCTATCTAAACCATAAAGCAATCTGCCTTTTGAAAAGATAGGTGTTTCAGGGCTATTCAAAAATTTGGGAATATCGTTTGGGTCAACGATGCGTGCGCCAAAGCCTGCCATTTTTCCAAACTCATCACGAATGGGAATCATGATGCGATGACGAAAACGGTCAAATATTTTTCCATCTTCACGCGCCGATAACATGCCCGAATCAATTAAATCTTGTTCGCTGTATCCTTTAGAAATAAAATAATTCCGAAAATTATCATAACCTGCTGGAGCATAACCCAAGCCGAAGGTATCGATAGTTGAATCGTTTAATCCGCGTTTTTCACGCAGATAAGTCAAAATATCTTTATTGTTAAATAAATTACTACGATAATAAATTATGGCATCTTCTAAAATTTTTCTTAAATTTTCGTATGCTTCTTTTTGTTCTGGTGACTCGCGAGTATATTCTTTAATCTCAACGCCTGCACGCAACGCGAGTTTTTTCATCGCTTCTTTAAAGTCTAAGCCTTCGCGCTTCATCACAAATTTGAAAATATCTCCGCCCTCGTTGCATTGACCAAAACAACGCCACGTCCCAGACTCGGGCCAGACTACAAAAGCAGGCGTATTTTTATTATCATGAAATGGACAAAAGCCTGTGTAATTTTTCCCAGCATGGCGCAATTTGACTCCCGCTTCTGAAACGAGGTCAACAATATCAATTTTGGATTTAATTTCATCAAGGGTAGACATGAGTTAGCAAGTTGAATTATAGACGGGTTTTAGAAAATGGCAAAATAAAAAGTGCAGGAGAAATCTCCTGCACTCCAAATTAAAATCCTTCGAGCTTACTCAAATCTGCAATGCCGTTGGATAAATTCGCAATTTGCCCAACCAGTGCCAGCCTGTTTTCTTTCACTTTTTTATCTTCCGCCATCACCATTACTTTATCAAAAAATGAATTGATGTTTGGAATTAATTTCACAACGATATTCAAAAATTCATTAACAGACGATGGACGATGGACGACAGACGATTGAATGACTGAATATAAATCTTTTTCTTCTTTTTCGATAAAGGCTTTATCGTCAATGGTCAATGGTCTATCGTCCAATTTCGCAGAGCGGATAATGCGGACACATCTAGCGAAACCGTCTAAGATAGATGACCAATCATCACGCTTCACCCATGCTGATAATTGTTTCACTGCTTCGGCACTTGCCGCAGGGTTAGCGGATTGTTCTGCTAAAACAGATTCAACGACATCATGTTTATAGTTTTCTTTTAATACAACCGCTAAACGTCCAGCGATAAATTCTAAAATTTGTTTTTGCGTTCCATCATCAACTTTTATCGGTTGTGTCTGTGCAGATTTTTTTATCGCTTCTACTAAATTAAAATTAATATTGTGTTCAATCAATGGTTGCACAACACCAATGGCGGCACGTCTTAAACCAAATGGATCTTTTGCGCCTGTAGGAGCAAGCCCTGCCGCGAATAAACCAACCAATGAATCGATTCTATCTGCTAATGCAATTGCTAAACCAATTTTTGAAGTTGGCACAGTTTGATATTGCTCACTAATGGCTTGAGCAACTTCTTTTGGTTCGCCACTTCGTAAAGCATATTCACCGCCGATGATTCCTTGCAGTGATGTCATCTCTGTCACCATTTGAGTTACAAGGTCGGCTTTCATTAAATAGGTTGCACGTTGAAGGTTTGAAAGTTGCAAGGTATCAAAGCCAAGCATTTTTCCAATTTCAGCAGAAAGCTTCAACATTCTTTCTGATTTATCTAACATTGAGCCGAGTTTGGTATGGAAAGTTAAAGTCGAAAGTTTGGGACGATATTCTTCCAGCTTCAATTTCACATCTTCACGGACAAAGAAATTTGCATCGGCGAATCTTGCGCCAAGCACATGCTCATTCCCCTCGCGGACGATGTCTATGCCGATGTCGTCTCCGTTGCGGATGGCGATGAAATGAGGTCGTAGGGACTGGGCTTGCCCTTGTCCCTGGGCGGATGCAAGACCCGCCTCTACAACAGGGAAATAACGTTGATGTTTTTTCATCACTGAAATCAAAACATCTTTTGGTAATTGCAAAAATTCTTGGTTGAAGCCACCCATCACAGCCGTTGGCATTTCAACGAGGTTGGCGACTTCATTTAACAAGCCGTCTTCAATAATCGCTTCGCCTCCAATTAATGAAGCAGATTGTTTGACTTGTTCAATGATTAAATTTTTTCTTTCTTCTTTATCTAAAATAATTCCTGCTTCACGAATCACATCGAAATATTTATCCGCAGAAGCGATCTTGATTTCAGGTGAATCATAAGGGCGCAATCCGCGCGTGATGTTGCTTGAAATAACTCCTGCATATTCAAATGGGATGACCATGTCACCAAGTAAAGCAACGATCCAACGGATGGGACGAGAGAATGAAACGCCAGAATCATTCCAGCGCATTGATTTTTCAAACTTGATGCTTTCAATTAATTTCGGCAAGGCTTCTTGCAAAACTTCGGGAGTCGCTTTACCTTTTTGTTTGACGACTGCAAAAACATATTTTCCGCCCGCTTGCGCGTCTTCACGGACTTCTAAATCTTTTGTATCAACATTATTTTTCTTTGCAAAGCCTTGACCTGCTTGCGTGAATTTACCGTCTTTATCCATTGCTTTATCTGCGGGTGGACCTTTGACTAAATCTTCACGGTCTGGCTGTGTCGGGGAGAGAGAGGCAACTGAAACAGTCAACCTGCGTGGGCTAGTAAAGATGCGGATGTCTTTATAGTCAAGATGAAGTTCGTTAAGAAAATCAGAAACACGAGATACAAGATATGTGTAAGCGGAGTCAACATCATCAGCGGGAAGTTCTTCGGTGCCGATTTCTAGCAAGAAAGGTAATGGGGAATGGGGAATAGGAAGGGATGCTTTGCTCAATTCACTATTCACTATTCCCTTTTCTTTCAATAACGGATATTCAAGATTTTTTCTTTGCTCTTCATAAGACTCAGCGACACGTTTTGCTAACTCTCTAATTCGGCGAAAGAAGGCTTGACGTTCGGCAACAGAAATCGCGCCGCGTGTATCTAAAATATTAAACGAGTGCGAACATTTGAGAACATAATCATGCGCGGGGACGATGAGACCTTGCGCGAGACAAGCATCGGCTTCGGCAGAAAAAAGATCATACATTTGACGAACACGTTCTACATCGGCAACTTCAAAATAATATTTTGAATGTTCAAACTCTTCTTGATGACGAACCTCGCCATAAGTAACGCCTGCACCAAATTCCTCGTTCCAAATTGCTTTGGCATTATTGAGCGCGATTAAAATTCTTTCAAGCCCATAAGTGATCTCAACCGATACAGGGTTAAGCGCCACGCCACCCATCTGTTGAAAATATGTGAACTGCGTAATCTCTTGCCCATCGAGCCAAACTTCCCAACCCAAACCCCAAGCAGAGATAGCAGGCTGTTCCCAATTATCTTCCACAAAACGGATGTCATGCTGACGTGGGTCAATGCCGAGGGCTTTCAACGATTCAAGATATAACTCTTGCGGGTTGCCAGTATCGGGCTTGAGAATTACTTGAAACTGTGTGTGCAATTGAAAACGATTCGGGTTTTCACCATATCGCCCATCATCAGGTCGCACAGACGGTTCAACATACGCCACATTCCACGGCTCGGGGCCAAGCACGCGTAAAAATGTAGCAGGGTTCATTGTGCCTGCGCCCACTTGGGTGTAATACGGTTGCGTGATTAAACATCCGTGCGATGCCCAGAAGTCTTGTAGTTTGAGGATGATGGATTGGAAGGAGGAAGACATTTTAGATTTATGATTTCCGATTTTAGATTTATGATTTTTGTTTGGGGGATTATAACTGATAGAGAAGTGGAAAGTAGAAAGAAGAAAGACGCTCTTTGTTTCTGACTTAAGGGAGAGTTGGTTTTTGTTTTTGGGAGTTTTTTTATAAACGGACTTTATAACGGATTCACGGAATTAAACGGATTTGAATTAAACACGTCCGTTCTAATCCGTGAGTCCGTGAAAGAGTCCGTTTATTATCAGCGGACTTTATAACGGCTTCACGGATAAAAACGGATTTGGATTGAACACATCCGTTCTTATCCGCGAAAGAGTCAGTTTTTACTTGATTACAGTTTTACACAGCTTACTTTTACAGCAAGTTATGAGAACACTGCAAACACGCCAACAAATACCATTACATAACCTAGAATAAGCAATGACAAAATAAACGCAAGGATACCGATTATCAATGCCACAAGCGCAAAATTTCGATTGGATTCTTTAGCACGCAGAGAAAGTCCGCCAAGAATGGCACCAATTAAGGGCAGAATCCCCGCAAGGCACATTAATGCTTGCGCAATATACCAAGCAGGTGCATTGGCTACATACGCATCAAAATTATTGGGGCTACTGACAACAAAAGAAATACAACAAAAAAAGATAGATGAAAGAGATAGTACAAGGGCAATCAGAGGGCGGTTTGACTTTTTAGAAGCAGAGAGAATTTCAGGTGTTTGATTCATGATAGGTTTCCTTTAAGAGAAAATATTATTAACTAGCCTTACATTTATATGTTTGAGCAGTATATGTTTATTTTTTATGGCTTCACCTCAAAATTCAAAAATGTACCTTCAATACGATAATACCCATTCAAGCCCTTATAGCCTAAAAACAAATATTTTTGTGAAGCAGGCAGAGAAATTGGGTCAATAAAAAATACGGCAGGGTTAACTACACTACGTACTGATAAATTATCAAACCGAAAAGTAATCGAGTAACCACTGCCTTGAGAAATTTTCCTTGAGCCAGTAATTGTTTCATACGTTATTGGATTTTTGCGAATAAAAACATTGCTCTCTACGCCACCGTTTAACATCATCATCAACAACCCCTGAGATTTAACCTCAGGTTGAGAAAATACCCCCATCAATAAATCGGCGTTACTCAAATCCTCGAGGCGAATAGTAAAAGTAATTGAACCTTTTTCAATGGGCAGTGGCACAAACAAACCATAAATTTCTTCGCCGCCATTTTGTCGTTCAAACAAAAATTCTAACTTGCCATCATCTGCCGAAAAAGCATGTAAGGGTTCTTTCCAACAACCATTTCCCTTATCTTCCATTGGAACTGTAGTAGGGTAAGCAGACCATAATTTACTAATACAGCCTTGAGTCAAATCCTCACCTAATGGCACTGGCGGAATTGGGGTAAAGGTTGGCGTAGATGTTACAGTTGGAATTGAAGTTTGAGTAGGCGGAATCGGAGTCTCAGTATCTGTGGGGCTAGCTGTTGGGTTGGCAGTTAGGCTTGGCAACGAGGTTGTCGCTTCAACTGGCGTTGGTGATTTTGTACCAGTTACATCACTTAATGGCGCTGACGAAAAAAGCTTAAATACAATCACCGCAACAACGATGATTAGAAGAATAATAATAAACCATTGCCAACTATCTCCGTGTTTTGGTGAGTTAGGTTTTTTTATATTAACTGTGTTGCCACTTCCTGTAATTACAACACTCCCCGATACATCCCCTTCCACATCAACTTTGTTATTCGGATTCTTACTTTTGCCCATTGTATCCACCTTTCTACGTTGCAACCTCATCTAACGATAGATAAAATTATACAGCCAATCATTAATTATTATTCGTTTTTTTTTAAATGTTTCTCGCCATACCGCCAGTGGGTCATCACCACGCTTTAAGCTTAATCCATGCAAAAGTAAGCCAAATTGTGAAAAGCCAAACCATAAGAAGAAGAAGGTTAATGAAATGGATGTGTTATCAAGCCATTTTGGGGTAGAAGTAATTAACACATTCACTTGTTCGCGCCAGTCCGTTATTTTTTGATCATAGCCTGCCAACGTTAACGATAAATCTTGCAAATTTTGTTTTGTCTCTTGAAAATCTCCGCCTAGTAAATAAGACGTATCGCTAATGAAAAGCGAGGCTTGCTGGGCAAGATCTTGCAAGTTAGAGATTTCAGCATCCAATGAATCTACGCCTGAGATGATGTTAGTGATTAGCTCATCGCCTGGGATATTTAATTCCACAAAGGGTAAGGAATTAAGTTGTGTTAATGAAGTGCGTAAATCTTCTAAAACAGTTTTTACTTCGGTTATGCTTGCACGTGTAGTTTTTAATCCTGGGATGAGTTGATCATCTAATGCTTGGTTTACGTTTTGTAAAATATCACTAGCATCTTGTGTTTGTTGTGTTAAGGATGCTAAGGCTGTTTCTGCGGATTCAATGATTCGTAAGGCTCGTTGCACTTCATCTTTCGCGCTTCTTAAATCTGTTTGAATTTGAGAAAGTTGTGCATCAATATCTTTTAGCTGGCTGATGGCTTTTTCTGTTATTGGGGTGTTGTATGCCCAAGCTAAAATTATTCCAACCAAACTCAAAACTAGGAAGAGCGAACTTAAGCTGATGATGGTGTAGGTGATGACCTTGCGCGCCATGGTGCGTCCTTTCGTATAACAGGGTAAGGTTGGAGAATTTGACCAAATTATAAAGGCAGAGTCAATTTGAAGTTAAGGGAGAGGCGGTCTTTGGGGCTTGACACGCAAAACAAGTTAGATTATTATCTAATTAGATGTTTGTCTAAATCAGTCGTTCGCCTAAGTTTGCATTGCTAGAAAGAGAGGTTATGATGTCTACTGTTGTTTGTCAAAAGGGAAAGGATGAGCAAGTTATATCCACCAGCAGTACAGATAAATCTGTACGAAAGCTATTCACCTACCAAACTGGGCAGGCTTTAATTGTGCTAGGAACTTTGTTTAAGCATATTCCGCCTTTCAGCGAGTCAATTGATAAAAATACGGGCAATACTTTAATTTCGCTTGGAAGGAAATTGAAAAAATAGTTTTCATGGCAAATAAAAATTCTTCTCCAAAAATTACTTGGGATTATGGCACGGCGTATGAGTTGTTTATCAGTTTGCATGTATTGAACGAATCTGAATATTTTGGTATTCGCCCATCTTATGCGGCGGGGGTTCGTTCGAGAATCCCCGCGCCTGAGCGCAAATTATTGGAAGAGGTCTTCCCAATTATTGGGCTTCCGCTTAAGTGGCTTACTACTTTGCCCGCACCTAAAGATGCTATTAGTGCTTTGTGGGCGTTGAAGCAAATTCCACCTGCTGAGCGGATGATTAAGTTATACCGTGTAGATGAAGTGCAAGAAAAGGCAGAACATCAAAAATTTGCTGATATTTTGTTACGTGTTGCTAATAAAAGAAAATGGAAAGCCGAAGATGCTGAATTCTTCTTAAATTATTTTCAAAAAAGAAACAATAAGTTGAAAGTAGATGCTATAGAGAATATATTAACTTGGTGGAGCAAGCCTGAAGAATTTGGTGAAGCTTACCTCTCTGCCATGCAAGCCTATTACCAAGCATTTTTTGAGGAAGAAGAAAAACGCGTCGCGCCTGTACTGCAAGCGGGTTTGGAGAATGCAAAATCTTTATCTGCCAAATTATCGTTTGACGATTTGTTCCTTGAACTATCGCAAGGGGTTCAAATGACAGATGAGTTTCAGGCTTCAAAATTTGTGATTGCCCCAGCCTTTTGGATTACGCCCTTAATTTTCTTCGAGCGACTTGATAAAGATACGATGTTGCTAATGTTTGGCGCACGTCCAGCGGATATGTCTGTTATTCCTGGTGAAACCGTGCCAGATAGTTTAGTACGTTCCTTGAAAGCACTGGCTGACCCAACACGTTTGAAGATTCTTTTTTTATCTTTCAAAAGAATCTTTAACACCCTCTGAAATTGCACGCAAACTTCAATTACGCCCCCCCACAGTGACGCATCACTTAAAAGAATTACGCTTGGCAAGTTTGGTTGAATTTTCAATTGAAGATGAAAATAATTGTTACACTGTTCGGCAACAAGCCCTAAAGGCAGTTTACAACCAGCTGAACGCCTTTTTAGAAAAAGAAGTTTCATGAACAAAAACGAAATAAATATTTTTAAACCCTTCCGTATTTTGAGTGAGTACGGAAATCACATTCGCGCCTTCAAACCAAATGCACGTTATTATTTATTAAACGTCATCATCACTGGTGCAGTGATGGGCATTTTTCGTTTAATCTTCAATTTCTATGCTTTAAGTTTAGGCTTTGATGAAGCCCTCATTGGTAATTTAGTTACCACTTCTAGTTTTGTTGCATTATTAGCCGCCCTGCCTATGGGGTATCTAGCAGATTTACTGGGCAGAAAAAAATCTCTTCTCTCGTCCAGTGCATTGTTAGCACTTTCAATTCTTGCTATGTCAATTTGGCAAACTGAATTTTCATTCTATTCTATGAATGTACTTTCTGGCTTGGCACAAAGTTTAGCAGGCGTCACCATGTCACCTTTCTTAATGGAAAATAGCGACGAAAAAGAAAGAACGTATTTGTTTAGTTTTGGTCAGGGCTTACAAATGACGATGGCATCTGTTGGCAGTTGGCTAGGAGGCTACCTACCCACTTGGATTGGCAACTTAAAAAATATTCCTGCCACCGATAGCACAGCATACGGAAATACAATTTTATTTTCAGGCATCTTTGCCATCGTTGCAATTGTGCCGTTAATATTTATTAAATCTCCAAATATTACCAAAGCGAATCGTATCATTTTTGCGCCTTTTGAATACGCAAACAAACAACCAAAATTACTAGCACAATTTATCTTACCAATGTTACTTACATCTATTGGTGCGGGACTCATCATGCCATTTATGAATGTATTTTTTCGAAATGTGCATCATCAGCCCGACCCTGTGATTGGAACATTGTTTGCATGGGGATCTTTAGCAATGGGCATCGGATTACTAATTGCCCCGCCTCTGGCTGAAAAAATGGGAAAGATTCAACTCGTTGTAATTTCACAAGCCTTATCAATTCCTTTCTTAATTCTGCTTGGCTTCTCACCCATATTTTGGGTCGGTGCGGCTAGTTATTACATTCGCTTGGCGTTAATGAACATGAGTAGCCCCGTATATCAAACCTTCGTCATGGAAAGAGTAGACCCATCTGCTCGGGCAACCATCGCAAGTTTAACCAGCATGGCATGGAATTTCGGTTGGGCATTCAGCCCCACTGTTAGTGGCTGGCTACAAGTCAATTATGGGTTTGCCCCAGCCTTTGTTGGCACGATCGTACTTTATGCAATTTCAGTATTTATGTATTGGAGATTCTTCTGGCAAAAAAAAGTAGAGATGATCCAAATTCCCACCGCAACAGATTAATTATTTGATTTAACCTTTTTGATAAAACTAGGCGTATTCAATTGACGTTCCAACAAATAAGTAAAATATCCCTGCATAAGATTTTCCGCTTCTTTTTGGACCTCATAACTGGGTTTTGCTCGTGAGGCTTCTTTATAACTTGACCTTTGGAAGTGGCGCAAGTACTTCAATGTTTCTAAAGATATTTTATTTAAGTTTGGCAAGCCCTCACCACAACGCGGACAAATCACTCCACCTGCTGTAAATGAAAAAAAATTGATCTTCAGGCAAAATTTCTCTGCTACAGTTGGCACACTCAAACAAGTGCGGACGAAACCCAACAGCATCTAACAATCTCATTTCATAATAACGAATGGCTAACCATGAATCGGAATCTTTTTCGATTCTTTCTAATGTATCCGTTAACAACTTAAAGATAGATGGATTTCCACCTTCATCTTCTACTGAAAATCTCAAAAGCAATTCAACCACATAAGCGGCGTAACTGGTTTTGTTTAAGTCATCATGCAATGGCAGAAAAGCATTAATCGTTTCCACTTGAGTGACGATTAACAAATCCCGTCCTTTGGCTAGTTGAATGGTGATGTGCGTAAACGGTTGTAAGTGACCTGCTTTACGCGAGGTAACTTTCCTTGCCCCTTTTGCTAATGCTCGTACGATTCCTTGTTCGCGGGTATATAAAGTTAACACACGATCTGCTTCGCCCCAATCTGCATGACGCAGTACAACAGCAGAAGCACGGAAGGAACGGAAGTCGGTCATAGGTGGAATTAGAGGAGTAGAGGATTAGAGATTAGAGGATTAGAGATTAGAGACTGGAGATTGTTACGAGTTACGAATTACGAATTACGCTTTACTTATCTATCACAAGATGTCTCGGCGTAAAAGCATCTGGCAATAATTCATTTACAGTTGTTTCCTTGGTTAATTTCCCCTCACCATTGGCTAATAAAACAATCATATCTAAGCTAAATTCAGCCATCACTTGACGACACCCCCCACATGGAGCCCCGCCATTATTTGTCACAATAGCAATGACTTCAAATTCTTTCTCGCCTTCAGAAACCGCTTTAAAGATAGCAACTCTCTCAGCACACATGGTTTGTGGATAAGCGGCATTTTCAACATTTACGCCTGTGTATAACCTTCCGCTCTTTGTTCTTAATGCCGCCCCAACTGGGTAATTTGAATAAGGAATATAAGCACGTCTGCGGGCTTCGTTGGCTAAATCAATGAGTGATTGTTTTTCTTCTTTTGTCATTAAGACCTCTAGCAAATTCTATTTGTTAGAGAGTGGCTAATTTCAAGGGTAAAAAAGAAAGTACTTAAATACACTCTTCTTTAGCCACTCCCATTTGTCACGCTACAAGCATGACCTACTTGTCTACTGATTTACTTTTCTTCTTTCTTTCTAATTTCTTAATTGCACGAGCAGGCATACCAACAACCAGCGTATCATCTGGGACGTTTTTTTTGTAACAACTGCCCCTGCTCCAGTGCGTGAACCTGCGCCAATTTTTAGCGGAGCAACTAACATTGTATCCGAACCGATGAATACATCCTCACCAATTTCGGTAGCATGTTTTTTCTCACCATCATAATTACAAGTGATTGTACCTGCTCCAATATTTGTATTTGACCCAATTTGAGCATTGCCAATATAAGAGAAGTGACCCATTTTGACACCATCAGCCAAACGAGAATCTTTTACCTCGCCAAAATTTCCCATGTGAACATGATTACCTAAATGAGCGCCTTTTCTTAATCTTGCAAATGGTCCCATATCTACATCATTTTCTAAAACAGCCCCTTCTAATACAGATACTAACACTTTACATCCATTTCCAATTTTTGTATCACGGATAATGGTATTAGGTCCAATAATATTTCCCTCACCCATTTCTGTTTTGCCATATAGATATGTATTCGGCATAAGGATTGTATCTTTGCCAATTTTTACATCAGCTTCAATATATGTAGAAGCAGGGTCAATGAATGTGACTCCATTTAGCATGTGTTCTTCGTTAATTCTTTTTCGCATGGCAGTTTCAACCTCGGCTAAATGCACACGCGTATTGACTCCGATGGTTTCCTGTTCATCATCCATAATTGTGGCTAACACTGGTAAATTTTCTTTGCTTGCCAACTCAATAGCATCGGTTAAATAATATTCACCTTTTTTCTCGTTCTTTGGTATTCGTTTGAGCGCATCCCATAACCAATTAGCGTCAAAACAATAACCACCCACATTTAATTCTTTAATTTTCTTTTGTTCTTCGCTAGCAACATATTCTTCAACAATTGCTTGGATTGTATTCTTTTCATTGCGGATGATTCTGCCAAAGCCACGCGGGTCATTTGAAATGACAGCTAGCATAGAAATTGGACCTGTATTATTTTTTTGAGTCTCAACCAATTTTTGCAACGTCTCACCGCGTAACAAAGGCATATCGGCGTAGCAAACAACAACTAAATCCGTTTTACCCTTTAGCAATGATTCGGCTTGCATGACAGCATGACCCGTCCCTAATTGTGGTTCTTGCAAAACAGTTTGAGCAGAATCACCTAAATATTTTTTTACTTCATCTGCGCCATGCCCAATCACTACAACGGGTTTTTCGGTTGTAGATTTTTGAATGGCTTGCAAAGCATGAGCAATCATCGGCTTGCCTGCAACTGGATGCAACACTTTCGGCAATGCGGATTTCATACGAGTCCCCTGCCCTGCAGCAAGTAAGATAGCAGTTATTTTCATAAGTTCACCTTTAGTATGGCATTAGAAAGTTTATCTAAGACAAAATCAAAAACTTTTTTCATAGGCGAAAACGGGATTTGTGCAAGAACAAAATAATTCTGCGACAAATCCCGTTTCAAAATAGAGTGTGGCTGGGGTACCTGGATTCGAACCAAGATCCACAGCTCCAAAGGCTGGTGTGCTGCCATTGCACCATACCCCAGTGCGGGCAGTATTGTATCACATTTTTTTTAGTTGTCTGAAATAAGACCTTGCTTGCGTGCTTCTTCAATAGACATCACGTTGGAATTAATAGGCTTGTTGGCATTCTTTTTTGCGGCTTGTTCCCAAAAGTCATTCAGTTGTTCAGTCTTTTCTTTTTGTTCGGGTGCTTTATTCAAAAGTTCTTCCATTTCGGGGGCTGGCACTGCTCGAGCTAGTTTATCGGTCTGTCGGAGAGGAACAGTTGGAACAGCGGCAGAAGCGGATTTTAATTCTCCAGTAACACCCATAGATTTAAGCGCACGTTCCAATTCAGTTCTCAAAGCTAATAATCCACTAATACTTTCTAAGATGCGCTCTTCAGTAGCAAGCCCATTTCCCGCCACAAGTAAGGCATATAGTTGTGTAACGGGAACAAAAAGTAAATCATGGTCACCGCTGCTAAAAACATGATAAGCATCTAATTTTTCTTGATGATTATAACGAGCCACTTTGAGGCTAGCATTATGAATTGCCATGAGGGCAGAGATGAGCGATACTTCCATACTTGAATCATGCAATGCGCCAGTGCGTGCTTGCACTAAGCCTCTATCATTGATGAGGAAAATCGCTTCGGCACCTACATCCTGCCTGAAGTTTGCAATTAGGTCTGATATTCGCGTATGGCGCTTTTCTTCGACGCCTTCGTTAAGTTTTTCTGCAGGGAAAATTGTTTGGACGATACTTAACCCTCGCTCAACAGAATCTAAAAAATCTGCAATAGGGATGGGTTTATCAAAGATGGCTAATGCGCCAGCATTTATCATTTCGTCACGCGATTTTTTATCCGTCATGCCTGTAATTAAAATTACTTTTACTTCAGGATGACGCGCTCGTATTTTATGGGTTAATTCTATGCCACTCATACCGGGCAATTTATAATCGGTGACGAGTAAATCTATCTTATGTCGGCTAGATTCAAGTAAAGCTTCTTCACCTGATGGCGCTTCGGATATTTTTATTTCGTCATTTTTAAGTGTTTCCAATGTGGTTTTTAATAATTTCAAAATATCACGTTGGTCATCCACTAATAGAACTCTTCGTTCCATATATTTCCTACTCTATCATCTATGCAGATGAAATAAAAAGATGAATTCTTGGTGCAATTAATAAATAAATTATAGCAAATTTCGCCTTGTTAGCACCAATCAATTTTGACAGGTTTCGCCTATCGTTATAGATTCAATGTTCCATAATGTGTTAGCAGTGGAATCGAGTGCAAAGCCACATACTTCAGGGCGGGTGGCGGCAACACGCAAACGATAAAACAATGGAATGGCAGGCAGTTCTTCGGCAAAGAGGATTTGCGTCTGACGATATTCGTTCAAATATTCTTGTTCGCCTCGCAAATATGATTGAGCATTCTGGCAGGCAATATCATAGTTTGTATTACTGAAGCCTGAGAGGTTTGTTCCGCTCCAAGCATTAGATTCATTTGGGATTTCAGCAGAGGTGAACCAATGGCAAGCAGGTTCTACACTTTCTACACCTAGTGCATATTCAGCCAAATCAAATTGCCTACCAAATAATAACCCGTGTGGGGCGTATAAATCATTTTGTGAAAAATATTGGATGTTTAACCCAATACCACATTCTGCTAATGAATCTTCAAGGATAGCTGTTACTTGACGGCGTTGGGCGGTAGATGTGGTGTAATAATTTAGTACTAAAGGTGTTTTGTATGCCACATTGCGAACGTTAATTGCCTGACGTGGTGTGGATGGATTATTATCATGGTCTTGCCAGCCTGCTTGCTCTAGTAAAGAGATGCCAACCTGAGGGTCATACGGAATGGCTTTAAGGTTTGCATCATAAGTTGGGTGATTTTTGGGCACGTAGCTAGCAGGTACACTAGTGGCACCAAACAAAACATTATCTACAATTGCTTGACGGTTAGTACAGTAAGTTAGGGCTTGGCGAGTATAAATATCTGCAAAGTAGTTAGGGCGGTCTTGATTTACTACATAGCCATTATCGTAAGAGGCGGGAGTAATTCCTAAGCCTAGCCACTCTATCGACATACCTGTAGTTACAAAGGCTTGAGCTTGTTCAGCAAGCTGCATTTCTTGTAACAGCCCAATATGGTTATCTAAATTAATCGAAGGGTCTAAGATATCACAACGTCCTGCAATTAATTCACTCACTGCCACATCGGCATTTGAGATAAAACGAAAAATAATTTCATCTGTTTTGGGGAAGCCATCTCGCGCGCGGAAGTAATATGGGTTTTTAGATAAGGTAATGTGGTCATTTGGAATCCATTCCTTAACTATGTAAGGTCCCCAACTTGTTGGCATACGTGAAGCAATATCAATAGATGCTAGTTGTTCAGCAGGGAATTCACTCCATAGGTGCCTTGGGGCGGGTTGCCAAAAGTTAGTGAAGAATGTTGGGTCTATAAAACCTGGCGCGCCAAACCATTGGAGCGTATACGCATCGGCGACTTCGTAAATTTCGGTTCGCTGTATTAAATAAGAATTGACATTCGTTTCAGTTTGAATTTCAAAAGCATACAGAGAGTCATCTGCAACAATAGGTGTGCCGTCAGACCATGTTAAATCTTGGCGCATCCGAAAAGTG
This sequence comes from Chloroflexi bacterium OLB14, assembly GCA_001567105.1. GTDB lineage: Bacteria > Chloroflexota > Anaerolineae > Anaerolineales > Villigracilaceae > Villigracilis. Next base: position 33,566 of record LMZR01000064.1, on the reverse strand, counting down.
GCAATCATCTGTTCCATTTCAATGGTGGTTGTGCCATCGTAAGTAATGGCGCAGGCATTGTTACGACACCCAGCAGGTTTAACTTTTACACCTTTTTCTAAAGTTACTAGGTTGCCAGTTGCATCTACAATTTTGTCTCCTGCTTTCACTGTAACTTTTGCTATTTGAGCATCGCCATTTTCTAGGGTAGGTAGTTGCGTCAAAATTACAGGCTGGTATTCAAAATCGACATTATCTATCGGTCCGTTGTAAATTGCGGCTAATACACTGCGCGCTGGGGCGTTTAATTCGCCAAATGGGTATAAACTATTTGGCTCGCTACCAAGGCATACAGTCAGTTGGGAGGTAGTTACAGTTGGGGTTAATTGAACAGGTGTAGGTATTGAGCTTGAGGCGGTTGGGGTTTTGTCAAAAGTTTGAAAGCGCACACAGCTTGTTAGGAATATCAATAAAATGATAAATAAAATATTTTTTTTCATGCGGAATATTATAACCATGTTAAATAAAAAGAGACTACCGAAGCAGTCTCTTGAGTTTATTCAGCTAGCCAGCAAGCCACATAATGCCCTGTGCGAACTTCACGAAATTCTGGTTCTTCTTGGCTACATTTTTCAATGGCAATCGGACAACGTGTGTGGAAGCGACAGCCTGTAGGAGGATTAAGGGGGCTGGGGACATCACCTTTGAGGATGGTGCGCGAGCGCTTCTCACTAGGGTGTGAAACTGGAATTGCTGAAAGTAAGGCTTGGGTGTAAGGGTGAAGCGGTTCTTTGTATAAAGAGTCGCGGTCTGTAAGTTCTACCATTTTTCCTAAGTACATCACTGCTACACGGTCAGAGATATGTTCTACGACACTTAAGTTATGAGCAATAAAAAGGTAGGTTAATCCAAATTCAGCTTGCAGATCTTTGAGAATATTTAATACTTGAGATTGGATGGAAACATCTAATGCAGAGACGGGTTCATCACAAACAATAAATTTTGGTTTCAAAGCTAATGCACGAGCAATCCCAATACGTTGACGTTGCCCGCCTGAAAATTCATGTGGGTAACGGCGGGCGTGGTATTCTTCTAAACCCACTTTTTTTAACATATTGATAGCCATTTCCCAACGCTCTTGTGGTGTGCCAATTTTGTGAATATGCAAACCTTCCATAACAGATTCGCCAATTGGCATACGTGGGTTCAAAGAAGCATAAGGATCTTGAAAAATAATTTGCATATCACGGCGTAAAGGCTTTAATTCTCTGTCCGTCATTTTGACGACATCCTTGCCTTCAAATGTCACCTCGCCAGCTGTGGGTTCCACTAGCCGTAAAATTGCTCTACCAATCGTTGTCTTACCGCAACCCGATTCGCCTACCATGCCTAAAGTTTCACCTTGCTTTACAGTAAAGCTAACATCATCTACTGCTTTTACATGATTGGTAACCTTTTGCATAACACCACTGCGAACAGGGAAATATTTTTTTAAGTTCTTAACCACCAAAAGATCTGATTTGCTCTGTGCATTTGAGTTTTTTGTATTCATATCTATATCTTCTCTTTAATCCTATTTACCAGATTTTTTTGGAGCAGTATATCCATCAGCATCTTGATATAACCAACAACGAACTTTATGCCCTTCAGAAATTTGAATCAAATCAGGGTGCTGTTCGGTACAAATCTTCAAGTTATGCTCAACACGTGCCTTACAGCGCGGCGCAAAACGGCAACCCGACGGCGGATTAATCAGATTTGGCACACTACCGGGAATCACATCAAGTCGGTCACGGCGTTCGCCCAAAACTGGAATAGAGCCAATCAAACCATTGGTATAAGGATGAAGCGCGCCATCAAACAAAGATGTAACCGAACTTTCCTCTACCACCTCACCAGCATACATCACCGCCACACGGTCTGCCATCTCCGCAATCACACCTAAATCATGTGTAATCAAAATCATAGCAGAGCCAAGTTTTTCCTTCATAGCCCGCATCAAATCTAAAATTTGAGCTTGAATAGTCACATCTAAAGCCGTAGTAGGCTCATCCGCAATCAACAAATCGGGGTTACAAGCCATCGCCATTGCAATCATCACCCGTTGCGCCATACCACCCGAAAGTTCGTGCGGAAACGAATCAGCCCGCCGAGCAGGGTCTGGAATACCAACCATTTTCAACAACTCAATTGCCCGCTGTTGCCCCTCCTCCTTACCAAGGTCTTGATGAATATTTAACACCTCAGAAATCTGATCCCCAGCCTTAAACACCGGATTCAAAGATGACTGTGGTTGTTGAAAAATCATCGAAATACGATTACCACGCACCTGCATCATCTCCGCCTCAGTAGCATCCAACAAATTCTTGCCATCAAAAAAAATCTCACCGTCAATAATTTTCCCGGGCGGGGTCAACAAACGCATCACCGAAAGCGATGTCACACTCTTACCGCAACCACTCTCCCCCACAATGCCCAACACCTCACCAGCATGGACATAAAAATCAACGCCATCAACAGCGCGCACCGCACCATCTTCGGTATAAAAATAAGTCTTCAAATTTTTTAACTTCTAACAAAGGCTTCTGATTCATTAAGACTCCTGAATTTAGGTTGTTGAATTATAGCAAATATTTGACAAATACTCACGCTTCTGACGTAGGGTTAGTTGGCTTCTGCGCCCCAGCCACCACATAGCTGATAAAAGAGCCTGCCAGCAATCTGCTAGCAGGCTCAAAAAACTATTCTTCAACCAAATTACCTATACCTATCTATATCATCATCCTTTTTACTCTTATACTTATTCACCAAGTGCGATGCCGCCATAGCCACCACACCTAACAAAATTCCTAAAGTAGAAGAGATATAAGAAAGGAAATTCCAAAAGAAAGTCGATTCAACTACCTTAATCACCATCAAAAACGGCATAACCACACCAAACAACATCAACAAAAAAGCGATGAATAACAAAAGTTTTGGGTGGCTTAAAAGTTTATCGCGTAACATTATTTATATAACCAACACGCAACTAAATGGCCAGGCTCTGGCTCAAAATCTGGTGGTTCTTGCACATTGCACAGACCTTCAATTATTTTAGAGCAACGTGGGTGAAAACGACATCCCGTTGGCGGATTTACCAAACTAGGTGGCTCACCTGGGGGGAGTTCTTTGAAAGTTTCAGCATTGTGGGCATCAGGTTCAGATGTCCCCGTCAGCAATGCTTGAGTATATGGATGCAGTGGGTTATCTAACACCTGACGCACTTGTGCTTTCTCTACCAAATTACCAGCATACATTACAAATATTCTTTCAGAGAAGTAACTCACAGTAGAAAGATCATGCGTAATATAAATAACAGAAAGATGATGCTCTTCTTGCAAAGCACGTAAAAGTTTCAAAATTTCCACACGCACAGAAGCATCAAGCATTGAAACAGGCTCATCAGCAACGAGGAATCTTGGCTCCATAATCATAGCGCGAGCAATCACCACACGTTGTTGTTGCCCACCGCTTAACATATGTGGATATTTTTGTAGAAAATCCTCCACTGGGGTAAGTTTCACTTCTTCCATCGCCTTGCGAATACGAGCCAAGCGTTCTTCTTTATTCTTTACGCCACCTACAATGAGTGGCTCTTCCAGAATTTTTTGAATATCCATAAAAGGTGGCAACGCACCATAAGGGTCTTGTTGAATATAACCTACATTGGAGCGATACCAGTCTAAGCCTTTTCTATCTAACTCAGCAAGATTTTTACCGTCAAAGCTAACTTTCCCTTTGGTCGGTTTATGCAATGCCAGAATTGTTTTCATTAAACTAGATTTTCCACAGCCGCTCTCACCCACTACAGCTATGGTTTCACCTTGTAAGATATTAAAATCAACTCCATCTACTGCCTTAACATAACCAGCATGCCCAAAGCCAAATCGCTTGAGTTCAAACCAAACATGCAAATCTTCAATTGAAAGAAGTACTTTTCGATCTTCTTTTTGCTCAATTTCTTTCACCGAGGAAGTGACAGCCATAACTATTTTCTCCTAACTCGTATATAACCAGCATTTAACTTTGCGCCCCTCAACTTCAACAACCGGAGGTTCTTGTGAACATTTCTCAAATCGGCTTGGGCAACGATCCGCAAAACGACAACCTTTAGGAGGAGTGATGAGGCTTGGCGGTCTGCCTGTAATAAATTCAGGTTCTTGCCCCCCGTGTAATCTTGGTACACTCGCCATTAATTTTTGAGAATAAGGGTGTAAGGGTTTGTCAAAAAAGCGGTGTGCATCACTCACTTCCACAATTTGCCCAGCATACATTACAGCAACATCATCTGCCAGTTCGCTAGATGTAGCGATATCATGGGTTATCAGAATAAAACTAATGCCTAATTCCTTTTTGAGGCGTTTAAGCACGTTAAAGATATTCGCTTGAGTTAATACATCTAAAGCTGAAGTTGGTTCATCTAAAATAATCAAATTAGGAGATGTAACTAATGACATAGCAATGGCTACACGCTGTCTCATTCCGCCGCTCAATTCAAAGGGATATCGGCTAATAAAATCTTCTGGGACGCCTACATGTTGAAACATCTTCTTGACTAAGGAAATAGCGCCTGCCTTATCTACACCAAGGTGAATGATGGCAGGTTCTGCAACTTGATCCCCAACACGCATAACTGGATTTAAGGAATTCATGGCAGCTTGTGGCACCATAGAAATGGATGCCCAGCGAATATTCTGGCGAAATTCTTCTTCAGAAAGTTCCATAATATCTTTCCCCTCAAGATAAATATGACCCGAAAAAGTACCGGCATTACGAGGTAGCAACCGTAATATTGCTTTTGCTAAAGAACTTTTGCCGCAACCTGATTCTCCTAAAACTACCACAGCACGATTTGAATCTAACTCAAAATGAACACCATCTACTGCCTGAACAGGTCCTTTGGCAGTATTAAAATGTAATACTAAATCTTCAATACGGAGTAATTTTGTTTGATTCATTATGTTATACATCCCTCAAGCGTGGATTAAAGATACGATCCAATGCAAAGCCAAGGATGGCAAATCCTAAGCCTGTAAACATTAATAAGATAGCAGGTTCTAATACCCAGTAATATAAGCCCCGATATAATGCACCATCCGTGAAGGCATCGTTGATAACTTTGCCCCATGTTGGTAACACAGGGTCGCCCAGCCCCAAAACTGCTAATGAGGCTTCTAAAAACACGAAGCCTGGAACAGAAGAAACTAAGGTGGGAATAAGGAGGGGAATCATTCTGGGAATCAGGTACATAAAAATGATGCGTGAGCTTGAGGCGCCATAAGCACGTGCAGCTTCTATGTAGCTAGCTTCTTTTGATTGTAAGAAAATGGCTCGGTACGTTTTAATTGACCCACCAAAAATACTCAGCAAAATAGTAATGCCTAGCATGAGCCAAATACTGCGAGAGTAGAATGTGCCAACCATAATCAGAATTGATAGGAACGGCAAAACAAGGTTTACCTCAGTAATACGCTGAATTAATTCATCTACCCAACCACCATACCAAGTACCTACGGCAGCAATAACCATAGTTAAGAGTGCTGTGCCAAGAGCGGCAAGTAAACCAAATGCCAAAGCGATTGGGGTTCCATATAACAAAGGCAAAAAGAGGTCGCGGCGATATTTATCTGTGCCTGCTAAACCATATAAATCGCCATGAAAGACAAATTCAGCATCAATAGTTGAGCCGGCTTCAAAAGTAGCGCCTATAATCTCCACCTTGTACTGTCCTTTTACTACAGTTGGAGTTTCACTTTCTGGGTCTAAAAACAGGGCTTTCATAACTTGTTCAGTTTTTAGGCTCTTTTGAAGTTTAAGGTCTTGAGAAAAGCGATAAGTTACTTTATTTTCTAAAGCTATGTTGGCAATTTTTATTTCCCTACCATCTGGGGTATACCAAATAATAGAAACAAAGGGTAGCTTTTTATCATATTTTGTTGTGAAATATAAATTCATTTCCTGTGGGGGTGTATCGTATGTGTAATCAAACACATATACCATTTCCACACTAGAAATATCTTGGTCGGCAGAAGTAACTGTCTTAGACATACTTTCGTCCAAAGTGTTGACACGGAAAGAGACTGGTCTTTTAATTTTAGAAAAAGTATTAAACCAAGCTGGGGCGGCATATTTCGGGTTCTGGTACCAAACATCTTCCCCACCACGCCAAAGGCGTACTGCTTCACTATAAGGGATTGTGACTAAAGCGTAAACCGCCACCCCAAGTAGAAAGAGGATGATAGACATGCCAAACACAGCTGATGGGTAACGAAAAAGGTCTCGGATTATATTTTTTAACGCATTCATTATTAATTCCCTCCTCCAACTTTAACTCTAGGATCAACCAGTGCGTAAACAAAGTCTAATAAAAACACAGTGGCAGCTAATAGGTAAGCATAAATAATTGTAGAACCAACAATAACTGGGGTATCGTAAGCGCCAATGGCACGAAAGAGTGTAATGCCAAGCCCGGGCCAAACAAAAACAGTTTCGGTAATTGTAAAACCTGTCCACAATCCAATAACTAAGAGGGCAAAATTGGTAATAATTGTAGGCAAGGTGGGGCGAAGAATATAACGGCTTTCAATATCACGCGGGGGTAAACCTTTTGCTTTGGCTACCTCAACATAGTCTTCACTAGAAAAAATAAGGAAAAATGTCCTCCAGTTGTAAATGCTTAGAAAAATTGAACTAATAATAACAGCTGAAGCGGGTAAGATGAGGTGCTTCAAGACATTTAAACCATAATCAAATGAATTAGTTGGTGGTGGAGAATCGACCAGACCACCAAAGGGTAAGACCTTCAGAATAGCCGCAAAAATAAGAATGAGAAATATGCCATAAAACCAAGCAGGCGCAGAGGATGTTGGCGAAAGTGCAATAATCGCCTTATCAATCCAACTACCATAATTTCTGGATAAAGATAAAGCAAAAAAAATACTTCCAAAAAACAGTATCATTCCTGTAGTGCCTGTTAACAACAAAGTAGCAGGTAAGCGTTCAAGGAGGATAAGTCTCACTTCCTTGGAGCCATGATCACTGGTCATATAAAGCGCGCGTCCAAGATTTAAGGTTAAACCATTAACAAGATAACGCATAGAACGAAGGACGAAAGGCTGATCTAAACCTAAACGTGCCTCTTGCGAAGCGATTTTATCTTGAATTAATTTTTGCTTCGCTTCAGGGGTTAAACCACGATAGTTGGGATTTGCTAAAATAGATTGAGTAGTACTATCTCGAATTTCATTACGCATAATCGTATCTACATATCCGCCCATGTTGGCAATCAGAATGGTGAGATATACCCCAATGACGACGGTAACCATCATGGTTAAAATTCTGATGCTCATGTACTTTGCCATGCGCACCAAAGTACTATCCGCAAGTGATTTTTTTGGTATCGAAGAGCTTTCTGCTGATAAAGTTGGAGATTCTGTTGCCATTTTATTCTCACATTCTAAGATTAAGAATGAGGGGCAAGAGTTTCCTCCTGCCCCTCAAAATTACAACAAACTAAGTCTTACGGCAAAACTACATAATCAAACGAGGTGAAAGCTGGAATAGCAACAGGGGTTAATACTGCGGCTACTTCAATTCTACCTGCGCCCGCTACGAGTTTAGCAGAAACATCAGCTGGGATAGAGAGTGTGTACACACCATCTTCACCTGTGGCTTCACCAGCACCAATGTATACAGTTGCGCCTGTTTCATCGTACAACAAGAATTTCACTGCTTTAATATCAGCTGTAGGATAAGCATCACCAGAGGCTTTATAAGTAAATGAAGCAGTAAATTCAGATGCTTCACCAACTTTAATTTGAGCAGGACCATCAAGAGTGGCTTCAGCGAGAGGAGCTTGTCCAAACTTAGCCCAACGATCAGAAAGATCTGGGAAGTCAGGGTTGGTCTTGACTAATGCAGAACCAGCGTTGAGGTCAACTGAATCTAACCAGTAAGGACCAGTTCCAACCCAGAAATGACCACGAGCGGTATACCATTCTTTAAGAGAAGCATAGCGAGCAGCAGCTTCTTCTGCGGTTACATAAGCACTCATTACTTCAGGGTAAGGAATAGTATTGTTGGCAATAGCTTCATCTAAATGTTTAGCCAAAATTTCCAAACTTGGGCCACCAATGAAACTCATCCATTCAACTGTATTGCGATCTGCTTGGCCAGTTCCCCATGCCAATTCTTTAGCGGCTACAGCAGAGTTACCAACAGCAACAGCTTGCCATGGGGCTTCACCATAGCCATAGTTGGGCCACCAAGTGGTGACGTTCAACTCAGCATCTGAGGACACATTGTCACTATAAGTAACAATGGTAAGAGGATCAGTGGAAACAATTTGAACGCCCTTGAAGTAAGACAAGAAGGCTTCTAAATTACCAGCAACGTCTTCATCATAAATTGGGCTTTCTGCTTTACCATAATCGAAAGTTTCAATCATAGCCATGACAAAGTCAGCAGCAGAAAGATTGCTACCATCGTGCCACTTCACAGTTTCAAACATATCAGCAGGATAGTAAATGGTGGCTTTGCTCTTAGCAGTTGCACCATCTGGGAACTTCTCACCAGCAGTAATAAACTTACCAGTAGTTGCATCCCAATCTACCCAAGCATCAGTAGGTACTGCAATAGAATCTTCAAAGGTCAAGTTAACCCAATCAAGGTTAGTTTGAACTGGAATACCAGTTTCAACAACAAGGTCTGCTTTTTCGGCGCGTAGGGGCCAAGCCAAACCAGTGTATGGGTCAGGCATAGTGCCACGTCCAGAAGTAGCATTTTGAACATAAGTACTGCTCACCCAGTTAGAACCATTGACTGGATTCCAAGGATCAGTGAACATAGTAGCAGTAGTACCAACTTTAACTTGTCCACCTTCTTGGTCTGCATAGCGCATCGTGTAAGGAGACATGAAAGTAGTTTCCACACCAGCACCTACATCAGAACTTACTTGAAGGTCACAACGGAAAGGAGCATAGCTTTGAAGATCAACAGTCCACACTTGGAGTGAATCTTCAATAGCTAAAGGCAAAGCTTGAGCCATCAAATCATGACGTTCTTCCAATGTTTTATAGTTACCATTGGCTAAATCATCACCAACTTGTTGGAACACAGGGTCAGAATCATTTTCAGTAAATAGCGGAATACCTTGTGGGCTATTGGGTAAATACATTTCTTGGAAAATTGTACGCTCATCACGATTCAAACCACTAGAACCCCAACCAGCAGTATAAATATCCCATTGACCCTCAGCAGGGTTAGAACCAATCCAGAATGGAGAAAGTTCTGAAGATTTACCTTCTTTACGTTCAACTGTAAAACCTAAGGTTTCAAGTTGAGTAGCAAAATAGTTACCTTGAGCCAAACGAGTGCCATCGCCATCGTTACGGATTAACAAGATAAGCACAACTGGAGCGCCATTATATTGCCACTTACCATCGGCGCCTTTTTCGGCACCCATAGCAGTCATTTCAGCATCCACTACTTCTTGTGCTTTCTCTAAGTTATAAGCATATTTTGCTTCCAAACCACGAGCCACATCAACAAGGTCTGTATAATCCACAAGTTGTGTAGTAATAGGCAAGAACTTTGGTAATGCACCACCAGCATAAATTTCTTGATTGATGTAATTGCGATCAATTGCCCAGTTCATCGCTTCACGCATTTTGCGGTTTGAAAATGGATTTAATCTACCATCATCATATTCATGCTTATCATTACCATACGGATTGAAGATCATATCATAATATGTACCGTAGGATTGGGTATAGCATAAACCAGCATCTTTAATTTCAGCTAATTTATCAGCAGCTAAACCATAGCTAAACAAATCAATTGCACCAGCACCAATTTGGGTAATAGCAGATTGACCGTCAACAACGGAATAAGCAATCTCATCTAGCCAACCGCCATGACGAGTTGTCGGTTCAGGAGTAGGCTCTTCAGTTGCAGCTTCAGTAGGAGCTTCGGTTACTTCCCCAGTAGCAGGGGCATCAGTAGCAGGGGCATCCGTTGCGGGAGTGCCACAAGCGGCAAGAATCATGCTGGCAATAACCAACAGACCAAGCCAAAAAGACAAACGATTTTTTGACATGTTTTCTCCTCCAAGAAGAAAATTTAAAGGGTTGAATTACAGACACTAACATACATAAATAAAAAAGTAGTATCTCTTACGGAACCACCTCCTTTCAAATTTTACAAAACATGAAAACAAAAAAAATTATACCTTATTATTAGGTCTAGTCAACAAAACTAATATCAATATCTACAATATTAATTTTTCAAACTCTAATCAGACTTACGTAACCTTCGCATTATAAAAAATATAATAACAAAACAGATAACAACACCAACGAGATATATCCAGCTCCCCTCCGCCTCTCTTTCTTGACCTTCAACCTGTTGCAGTGTTGGCAACGGCGTCAATGGCTGACGTGTAAACCTGACCTCTCCCGCATTCAACTCATTCAATTCAATCACATCATCTCGAATGCCATTCTCACGTAACAAGAAAGTCGTTACCTGCCATGCTTCTTCATCTGTCAAACTGCCGGGCTTCCAAAAGGGCATTGTCGCATGAATATAAGCATTTAATTGCAAAGCATCTGTAAATCTATACAATGAGCCTTTACCAATAACAGCAGGAATAAACTTTGGAATTGTAAATCCATCTTCATAAGGTTCAGCACCATGGCAACCACTTTCCCAACAATTTTGTTCTTCTGGTGGGTACACAGCCCGAAACTCATCAGTTAACCCCTGCCCCACATCCCCATGGCAAGGCAAACACGAAAGCCAATACACTTGCGCCCCCTCATCTGCTTGAGAAGGATAAGCAGGTAGAGTTGGTTCAGCCAAACGATCTAACGTTGGGGTAGCAACTGCTACAACCTCAGAATATCTAGCTGACCCTGTATTGAAGAATAGCCCTGCTAAAAGCAGGGCTATTCCTGTAGATATAAAAACCAGTCCTCTCAACAATAGCCCTACGATTTGCCACGCATACGTGGGTCTAGCACATCTCGTAAAGCATCGCCGATTAAGTTCCAGCCAAGTACAAATAACACAATCGTAACACCGGGAAACGTGATGAGATACCAATACGTATTCAAACTTGTAATCCAATTGCGTGCAAAAGAAAGTACTTGCCCCCAATCAGCATAGCCAATTTCTACACCAACACCAAGGAAAGAAAGCGCGGCAAATGAAAGAGTCACATCGCCAATAGCTAATGAAGCAAGTACCAGTGTAGGGAAGATGGCATTTGGAATAATATGGCGAAAAAGAATACGACTATCCTTTACACCAACAACTTTAGCTGCTAGAACAAAATCGCGTTCTTTGATGGAAAGAATATCACCTCGAATGATGCGAGCATACCCCATCCACCCAAACACAACCAATGCAATCATTACAGGGACAAGGCTCTTACCAATGACAGGCGTCAAAATAGCAGCCATAATTAATGCCGCTAGAGTAAATGGTAAGGTTAAAAATACATCTACAATGCGCATAATAATGTTATCTACCATGCCACCATAATAAGCCGAAATGCCTCCAATCGTAATGCCAATTAAAAAGGTTGCAATGGTGACAATTAAACCAGTGCGAAAAGCAGTACGTGTGCCCCAAACTAGTGCATAGAAAATATCATATTGTCCTTGGGCTGTGCCAAAAATATGCACCCATTGATCAGTTTTCATAATGGGCTTCCACCAAAAGGGTAACTCTGGGGCGTTCTTTTTCCATGGTGTCATCGGAGGTTGAGGGTCAGCCTTAAAACCATCGCGAGGAATTTTGTATGGGTCGCCTTTTTCTGGTACAGGAACAATCACCGGCGCGAAGATAGCAATCAAGATGAAGAAAGAGAGTAAGCTCAACCCTATGACAGAGGCGGGGGTTTTGAATAATCCCATTACAACGCGATAGTTATCTGGTCCAAGCCAGCGTTCTAATCTAGTAATTTCTCGCACTGAAATAGTATCGCTTAGCAGTTTATTATCGCCAGTTGGTTTTTGATTTTCAGCCATCTTATTATCTCCTAAGATAATCTTACACGTGGGTCAATAAAGGCATATAAAACGTCTACAATAACATTGGAGACCACCAAAATTAACCCAGTGAATAATGTGAAGCCAAGTACAGTGATAACATCTAATTGTGCGGCAGAGCGAGCGGCGGTGGCGCCAATACCTGGGTAGTTGAAGACGGTTTCGGTGATAACTACACCACCTAATAAACCAACTATGCTAAAGCCTGCTAATGTAGTAACAGGTAGCATGGCATTAGGGCGCGCATGTTTGTGAATTACGTCTCGTTCGCTTAATCCTTTTGCTCTAGCAGTGGTTACATATTCCATGCGCAATGTTTCAAGCATAGAAGAACGTGTAACGCGCAAGAATGTTGCCCAACTGATGTATGAAAGTGTGAGGATGGGTAATACCATGTGTTTCATGACATCGAGGAAAATATCAAAACGCCCATTCAATAACGAGTCGATGCTTAATAACTTGGTGTAGTTAGTAAATTCTGCTGAAGAAATAATTTTGCTAAATTCATCAGAAACTCGCCCTGGGGGAAACCAGCCGAGATTTGCATAAAACAACATTAACACTAAGAGTCCAAATACGAATGTTGGTAAAGAGGTTCCGATAATACTAAAAATACGAGCCATTTGATCGAAAGGTTTGTTGTGGCGTACTGCCGCCTGAATGCCTAACCAAATTCCAACAAATATAACGGGTCCAATAGCCCAGAGGGTTAAGTCTAATGTGTTGGGGAAGCGGTTTTTAATTAAATCTGCAACTGGCTGGCTATTTGTTCTGGAATATCCGAAATCGCCGAAAAGAATTCCTCCAGAACGAACATTTGTAATAGGATCTACATCACCTACTAACCACTTCCAATACTGAACATAAATGGGTTTATCTAGCCCGTATTTTGTTATCAACGCTTCGATTTGTGCATCTGATTTTGGGGTATCACGAATGTACATACTGACTCGTTCGACGGGGTCTAGAAACTGTAACATTCCAAAAATCAAAATTGTGACGCCGAACAGAATCACTGGCACAAGTAAGAGGCGTCTGATAATGTAAGTTGTCATTTCAATCTCCTAGTGGTTAGATTACGCATTCTTATATAAACTAAACTGAGTTTATTTCATACAACAAGGCACAATCATTATTGAGGAGATGAAGAGGACTGTTGCCAGTCCCCTTCATCTTTTCTTTCAATCTACTTCAGAATAACAGTGGGTTAGTCTTTGTAGATGGTGTAGTAGTAAGTTCCAGGGAAGAGCGGGTTGCGGACGATGCCGTGAACATAGCGTGGAACAAAACCATGGCTGGTTGATGTAGCAAGCAAGATGTTCGGGGCGAAGTCGTAAACCAATTGGTTAACTTGTTGGTAGACAGCATCGCGTTCTTCTGGATCAGTTAATTGTACGCCTTGATCAAGTAATGGAGCTACAGTATCTTGGAACTCAGCGGGCAATGATTGACGAACTGCGAAGGTTGTCATCAAGTAAGGAACATACCAGTTGTGTGGGTCGTGAATATCTTCAAACCAACCGCTAATTGAAAGTGGTAATTCACCTGCGCGGAAGGATCGTAAGAATGCGGGCCAAGGAAGACCTACTGTTTCAATCAAGAATAATTCATTGACAGAGCCAACTTGGGCGGCAATAATTTCAGCCACAGTTTGGCGAGTGGTGTTGCCTTGGTTGTAGGTAGCAGCAAAGCGGAAGCCAGTGGTCCAAATATCACCTTCTGGGTCTTCGCCAGCAGGAATGCCGTCTTTATCCAAGTCAGCAAGTTTGAACTCTTCTTCACATTTTGCCATATCAGTGCTGTAATGTGGAGCGTCTTCACTCCAACCGGGCATGCCAGGCACTACAAGGGCTTTGGCTTGTAAAGCTTCACCGTTGAATACATCATTGACATAAGCATCCCAGTCAAAGCAGTAGTTGAAAGCTTTGCGGACATGAACATCATTGAAGAAGTCGGCAGGGATACCGTTGCCATCTAATTGACCAGAACCAATATAGTTATTGGTATCCGCATTGGCAATAGCAAAGTTAAAGAAGATATCGGTGCGGGAAATACCTGGGCGACCGAGTGTGCGGGTAAGAGGAAGTGTTGGGTCAACTTCAGAGCAGTTGTATACGCCAGCAGCTTCATCCCAAATACAATCTTCACCAACTAAAGCGTCCATTTGTGGGCGGTCATCAGTGTTGACGTCAATGGTGTCAGCATCACCTGCTTGGAGCATGGCGAAGCGGGTGCCAAATTCAGCAACATTCTTGAAGATAACACGTTCTAATTTGGCAGGACCTTGCCAATATTCATCATTGCGAACGAAGACAGTTTCTTCACCTGGAGCATATTTTTCAAGTTTGAATGGACCAGTACCGTTAGCAAGGTAGTTAATTGGGTTTTCTTCAGGACCCATAGCATAGAAGTTTTGCCATGTATCACAGGAGCCATCCCAACCACCATTAGCGGCAACCCAGTCAGAATCAACTGGGGAACCCCATTGTTGAGCAATGGTTGAGAGCCAAGGACCCCAAGCCACATTCAATGTCATAGTGACGGTGCCAGCGGCATCATCAGCCACTACTGCAGATTTTACAGTTTCACAAACAGCCGAAAGAATGGCTGGGTCTGCTGCACTGAGGGCGGCGCGGTCATCGGCATATTTGCCTTCGATACCACCGAGTTCTTCACCAGAGAGACCATCAGCAATAGATTCAACGCCGAATACTTCAGCAACTTCAACGAGTTCGGAAACATCGCTAGAGCCAACGCCGAAGAATGGTTCAAACATTAAAAATTGTGGTGAATCGTGGCCACCTTGTAAAAGCCCACGAGCAAATGAGTAGGCTACATCGGAAGCGGTGAAATCTTGTCCTTCGTGGAATTTAACACCAGGACGAATAGTGAAGGTGTAGGTTTTTCCATCTTCAGAAATTTCCCAAGATTCAGCCAACATAGGCAAGAATTCAGTGTAGATTCGCCATTGTATTGTACAAGACGATCATAAACGTTGATAAGAACTTCGCCGCCTTGAGTTTCGTAGTCATAGGCAGGGTCAAAGCTATCTGGTTCACCAAAAGAAGCATCCACAAAAGTGGTTGGGTCTTTGGATTTAAAGCCAGATGATGCAGGGGCTTCTTCAGTACCAGCAGGGGCTTCAGTACCAGCAGGGGCTTCAGTGCCAGCAGGGGCTTCAGTTGCGGCAGGAGTGCCACAAGCGGTTATCAACATACTAGCAATAACCAACAAACTGAGTAAAGCAAACAGTTTACGCATTTTTCTTCTCCTCAAAGATTTAAAAGGGTTTAATCAGTCACTTACAACGAACAAAATAAGAGTTGTTACTACGAGGTAACCACCTCCTTTCATTTTTTGTACAACCTCTTTTTAGTGGTTATCATTTATTTTAAAAATCGTTCAGCAAAAAAACATGCAACAAAATGACCAGGCTCAACTTCGCGAAACTCAGGGCGAGCCTCAGCGCAACGTGCTTCTGCAATTGGGCAACGTGTGCGGAAGCGACAGCCTGAAGGTGGGTTCGCTGGAGAAGGTACATCTCCTTCTAATATTGTGCGTTGACGTTGCGCATCTGCAACGGGGTCTGGAATTGGCACTGCTGACAACAAAGCTTGGGTATAAGGATGGAGTGGTTTGTTATATAACTCATCACGCCCAGTTAATTCCACAATTACACCCAAATACATCACTGCCACACGATCACTAATATGACGCACCATCGAAAGATCGTGGGCAATGAAAAGATATGTCAGATTAAACTGATCTTGTAATTCCTCTAACAAATTGACGACTTGCGCTTGAATCGAAACATCTAAAGCAGAAATTGGTTCATCACATACAATAAATGAAGGTTGTAAAGCAAGTGCACGAGCAATGCCAATACGTTGACGTTGCCCCCCAGAAAACTCATGTGGGTAACGAGAGGCAAAAGCTGGATTCAAATTCACAGTTTCCAACAAATGCTTAACATGCTCGCTAACCTCTTTAGGCGGAACAACATTATGCACAATTAGTGGCTCACCCACTAATTCCTCAACCGTCATTCGCGGATTCAAACTAGCATAAGGGTCTTGAAAAATCATTTGCATCTTGCGTCGCATGATGCGCAATTCTTCACCCTTCATCTTCACCAAATCTTGTCCATCAAAAGTTACACTACCTGCAGTAGGTTTATATAATTGAAGAATAGTTCGTCCCGTAGTAGATTTTCCACAACCAGACTCACCTACCAAGCCAAGCGTTTCACCTCGCTTTACTTCAAAACTAACACCATCCACAGCACGCACCGCCCCCACTTGGCGCTGAAACACCCCCCGATAAATCGGAAAGTGCATCGTCAAATCATCAACTTTTAATAAAGTATCGTTATTTGAGGTCATTAGCGGGCTCTCCCAGTTTTAGTATCCACCCAACAAGCAACTCGATGTTCAGGAGACACAGTTTCAAGTGCAGGGTTTTCTTTCCAACAACGCTCCATTGCCCACTTACAACGTGGCGCAAATGGGCAAGCCGTTGGTTTGTTATATAACACAGGTGGGCTTCCTTCAATTGAATATAATTTAGTACGTTCCTTCGCATCTACACGGGGCAAACTACCTAACAACCCAATTGTATATGGATGAGTCGGATTTGCATACAAATCATTAACAGAAGCCTCTTCAATAATCAACCCACCATACATTACAATCACACGCTGAGCCAAACCAGCCACAACGCCTAAATCATGACTAATCCAAATTATAGCCATACCCAATTCATTACGTAAGCGTTTCACCAAATCCATAATCTGCGCCTGAATAGTCACATCCAAAGCAGTAGTTGGCTCATCCGCAATTAACAATTGTGGCGAGCATGAAAGTGCCATAGCAATCATCACACGTTGGCGCATACCACCAGAAAACTGATGAGGATAATCAGATAACCTATCTTTCGCATTCGGAATACCCACCATCTCTAATAACTCAGCCGCACGCTCACTTGCTTGTTTCTTATTCATACCTACATGTAACATCAATGGCTCTTCAAGCTGACGACCTATCGTCAACACAGGATTAAGCGATGTCATCGGATCCTGAAAAACCATACCAATTTGCGCACCACGTACCTGACGAATTTCAGCATTCGTCATCTTTACTAAATCATGTCCAAAAAACATTGCTTTCCCAGCTTTAATCTCCCCCGGAGGCGAAGGTATCAACCCCAATACAGATAACATTGTAACACTCTTACCACAACCACTCTCACCTACCACCCCAAGAGTCTCTCCTTCTTTCAATCCAAATGAAACTCCATTTACCGCATGCAAAACTCCATCAGGTGTCTTAAACGTTGTTTCTAACCCTTGTACATCCAGAAGGTAATTGGACATGTAAAAATGTTTCCTTTACTTCAATAGAATGGCGTCTGAAAAGATAGCAGGCAGATTATACCTAATTCTTTAGGCGCGTCAACACACAGAATACAGAATTAACTTGTCTAGTTACATTTAAGAAAGTATATAATCACACAGAACTATCCACCACCTACTACAGAACTATCTTTGATTACCCCCAACCGCCTCCCACCTGACCTGTTACCTGCCTCTGCTCATCAACCTTTTCCTTAACCCACACATCGTTGACATCCCCACATACCTACCATAAAATAAAAACCAAAAAGGAGAATAACATGCTAAAAGAATTTAGAGAATTCATCTCACGTGGAAATGTATTAGACCTTGCAGTAGCAGTCATCATCGGCGGGGCATTCGGCAAAATCATCGCCTCACTTGTGAACGATGTTCTCATCCCACTCATTGGTTTACTTATGGGTGGCATCAACTTCAGTGAACAAGCCCTCACCGTTGGTAGTGCAGTCATCAAATATGGCGCCTTCATCCAAAGCATCATTGACTTCCTCATCGTTGCATTCGTCATCTTCATGATTGTAAGAACTGCAAATAAGATGAAGAAAGCCCCCGCCCCAGCCGACCCAACTACAAAAGAATGTAACTTTTGTTATTCAACCATCTCAATCAAAGCCACTCGTTGCCCACACTGCACTTCTGAACTTAAAACGTAGGTCACGCTTGTAGCGTGACAAATAAAGTTAACAAAGACAGTCATGTTAAAAAACGTGACCTACATAAATGCTCTGTCACATTGACAGAGCATTTATTTTATACCCGCGATGGGTATAATACCTGTTATGGAATTCCTCAACAAACTGAATCAACAACAAAAAAAACGCAGTCACAGCCAATGACGGACCCGTCTTAGTAGTAGCAGGTCCAGGGTCAGGCAAGACGCGTGTACTGACTCAACGAATCGCTTATCTGATTGCAAATCAAGGCATTAGACCTTGGCAAATTTTAGCAGTCACATTCACTAACAAAGCCGCCAAAGAAATGGGCGAGCGAGTCAAAGCAATATTAAATGAACAAGCCATTGAAGGCATCATGTTGGGGACGTTTCACTCAATCTGCGCCAGAATATTAAGACGTGAAGCCGAACATTTACCACTTGAATCAAATTTTGTAATTTTTGATTCAGATGACCAAGAAAGTTTAACCAAATCCATCATTCGTGAAATGAACTTGAATGAAAAATTATATCGAGCATCTAGTGTACACGCCGCTATCTCACGCGCCAAAAATGAATTGATACTGCCCGATGATTTTCCAATCAACACCTATCGTGATGAAGTTGTCAAACGAGTTTATAGCGAATATCAAAAAAGATTAATTGCCAGCAACGCAGTTGACTTTGATGACATCTTAGTTTACACAACAAAATTATTTGATGAAAACCCCAGCGTGAAAGATAAATACGCACAACGCTTTCGACATGTTTTAGTAGATGAATTTCAAGATACCAACTTAGCACAATACGAATTAGTAAAACATTTAGCATCACATCATCGAAATATTTTTTGTGTGGGTGATCCTGATCAATCTGTGTACGCATGGCGCGGCGCAGACTATCGCAACATCCGCCGTTTTGAACAAGACTTTCCCGATGCGCAAACAATTTTGCTTGAACAAAATTATCGCTCCAAACAAAATATATTAGATGTAGCCATGGGTGTCATAGACCGCGCTCGAAATCGCAAAAAGAAAAACTTATTCAGTGATCGTGGTGCAGGCGAAAAAATATTTTTCTACGAAGCGCGTGATGATTATGGTGAAGCCTCATTTGTAGTAGATACCATTGCCCAACTCGTTGCTTCAGGAGATTTTCAACCAAAAGATTGTGCTGTTATGTATCGCACCAACGCCATGTCACGTTTAATTGAAGAAGCATTTTTACAAGCACGACTTCCATATAAACTTGTCGGCGCACAAAGATTTTATGGACGGCGCGAAGTAAAAGATGTCATCGCATTTTTACGGCTTGTCCATAATCCAGCCGATGAAGCGGCATTGGGTAGAGTCATCAACATTCCGCCCAGAGGAATCGGAGAAAAAACTTTAACCACACTTCATATAGTCGCACGTCAAAACAATACAAATGCAGGTGCGATTCTTTTAGATCTCGCACGCGGAGCAGACTCACCACATTACAAATCATTCACAGGTCGCGCCGCAATTCCACTAGCCGATTTTGGTGGCATGTTATCTGCATGGATTGCAAACGCCCGCACTGATAACGTACCAGAATTGTTCGACAGAATTTTAAGAGATGTCAATTACAAAGAATATATAGTAGATGATGATTCAGAAGAAAGTTTAGATCGTTGGGAAAATGTGCAAGAATTGAAAAGATTAGCACAAGAATATTCAACTCGCACACTAGAAGAATTTCTTGAAAATGTTGCTCTGGTGGCAGACCAAGATACCATCACCGATTCAAATGCACCAACATTATTAACTTTACATGCCGCCAAAGGTTTGGAATATGGCGCAGTATTTATCGTTGGGCTTGATGATGGCATCATCCCCCACAGCCGTTCGTTTGATGAACCCGAACAAATGGAAGAAGAGCGCCGTCTTTTTTATGTTGGCATCACACGCGCTAAAGATAGATTGTATTTACTGCGCGCCATTCAACGCGGCGGACGTGGCATGTCAGAAGAAACATATCCATCTCGTTTTATTGATGATATCCCGACTGATTTATTAGTTGGCAAAACGCGTACTGGACGTTCCTTTCGTGGTGCGCCATTGGATACAAAATGGACGCTTCCCTCCTCGCCTCAAATTGGTTCTGCTCCATCAGCCCAATACAAAGCTGGGACTCGCATCCGTCACAACACTTGGGGTGAAGGCATTGTCTTAGATTCAAAAATCCAAGACGGCGATGAAATTGTAGATGTCGTTTTCGAATCCGTTGGCATAAAAAGATTAGCCGCCAGTTTAGCTAATTTGCAAATTATATAATCGCTCTGCTGCCGTCCTCGGCGGCGAATTTGAATGGCTCTTCCTGCCACCTTTTCTTTGTTTGCTCTTCCCGCTGTCCTCGGCGGGAAATATCTTGAAATAATCTTTATAAATATAATATCTCTATATCATCATCCACCGAGTACAGCAAAAGAAGCAAAGTAAAAAATATGACCTTCAAATCATTTCACGATGAATCACATTTATATTTTGTAACCGCATCCATCATTGAGTGGATTCACGTATTCAAAAATTCAAAATACATAAACATCCCACTTAACTCTCTTACTTGGATGCAAAAGCAAGAAATAATTTTATTATTCGCTTTCGTAATAATGCCTTCACATTTACATTTGATACTAAAACCCATAAAAAAGACCATTGGTGAAGTTCTACAACAATTTGGTTCTTTCACAGCCCATGAAATTTATAAAACTGCAAAAGAGGATAATAAAGCAGAGTGGCTGAATTCTTTTGAAAAGAATAGTCGAGACGTAAGACATAAACACAGCATTTGGCAAGATATTCAGGCAAAGAATATCTATTCAATGGAATTCCTTGAACAAAAGATGGAGTATATTCACCAAAACCCTGTTGCTAAAGAATGGAAGTTAGCAAAAAACAGAACAGATTATTTATATTCCAGTGCAGGCTATTATGATTATGGAAGAAAACCTGTTATTGAGATTACAGATATAAATGAGTGGTTACTATCAAATCATCCGCCGAGGACGGCGGATGGAGCATAATAGATATGGGTATGGCGGATGGAGCATAATAAGTTTATGCGTAGATTGTTCTTCCTATCGTCTCACCAAATTGCTCTTCCTGCTACCATCGCCTTCTTTGCTGTTCCTCTCGCCATCACCTTCTTTGTTTGCTCTTCCTGCCATTCCTCACCTTCTTTATTTGCTCTTCTCGCCGTCCCTCACCTTCTTTATTTGCTCTTCCCGCCGTCCTCGGCGGGAAAGGATTACATGAAATCTATTTTATTAAAACTCCTCTACCTTGCGTTCAAAATATACTGCTTCATCTTCCGCCCTGTTCGCATGGGCGTGAGAGTGATGTTGATTCAAGATAATCAAGTTTTGTTAATTCAACATACTTACTTAAAAGGTTGGTTCATGCCAGGTGGCGGATTAAATAGAAACGAATCATTAGAGCAAGCGGCTCGCCGTGAAGCCAAAGAAGAAACAGGCGCAGATTTAGGCGAGGTAAGTTTATTAGGCATCTTCACCAATTACTTACAATGGAAAACTGACCATACTGTAGTTTTTCTATGCAAAGATTTTAATATCACTAGCAAATCAGATTATGAAATAGCCGAAATGAAATTCTTCCCATTAAATGATTTACCCAATGGAGTTTATTCATCTCATCGGAAATTGATAGAACAATATCACAAAGGAGAAATAAAACAAAATTTTGGGGAATGGTAAATCTGTAGGTCACGTTTTTAACGTGACAGTCACGCTACAAGCGTGACCTACTAAAAAATCATAATTTACAACCCAAACAGGTATAATTTGAAATGATGAAAAATAACTCTTTGAAAATCGTAATCCCCATGGCGGGCTGGGGAACCAGAATGCGTCCGCACACATGGAGCAAACCTAAACCACTCGTCAGTGTGGCTGGTAAAACTTCACTTGAACATTTAATGGATATGTTCAAAACCTTACCCAACCCTGAAAATGTTGAATACATTTTCATTGTAGGACCGCATCTCGGTGAAATGCAAATTCCTGCTTTTGTTAATCAGCATTATCCAAACCTGAAAGCACATTTTGTGACTCAGCATGAAATGAAAGGACAATCTCACGCGCTGGCTCTGGCGCGTGATTATTTGTCTGGTGCCATGATGATTTGTTTTTCAGATACACTAATGGAAACAGACTTCTCTTTCCTCTCAAACGAAACAGCCGATGGCGTGGCTTGGGTGATGCCCGTTGAAGACCCACGTCGCTTTGGTGTGGCAGAAGTAGGGGCAGATGGCTGGGTAACAAAGTTCATTGAAAAACCGCAAAGTATGGATAACAACTTAGTTGTAGTTGGGTGTTATTACTTAAGCAGTGCTGAGCAATTACTATCCGCTATTGATAAGCAAATAGAACAAGGCGTGATGTTAAAGAATGAATATTTCTTAACCGATGCCATTTCCATTATGATTCAAAGCGGAGCAAAAATTCGCACACAAAAAATCAGCACATGGTTGGATACTGGCACGATTGAAGCAACTTTGGATACGAATAAAATTTTGCTAGAGCAGAAAAAAGAAGTAAACAAGTATACAGGTACACAAGTAAACATCATTGAACCTTGTGCAATTCATCCAAGTGCAGTGATTACAAATTCTACGATTGGACCTTATGCTTCCATCGGTGCGGATTGTGTGATTGACAATGCTCAAATTTCAGAAAGCATTGTCGAAGCAGGTTGCGAGATAAAAGATTCAGCTATGACAAGGTCGCTCATCGGCAAACAGGCAAAAGTCAAAGGAAGAGGCGATGGTTCGGTCATGCAAATCAATGTTGGTGATAATAGTCAAATAGTTTTATAAAGAACGTCCCGCAGGTTTAATCAATCAACATAATGATTTATAAAAACCTGCGGGACGATAAAGAGATTTTATGGAAGCAGTTGAATGTCGGTCGGATACTGAATATGCAGAACGCCCTCTTTCTTTAATATGGCAAGGAAAGCGGTATGAAATTGCGGAAATTATTTCGCGTTGGCAAGGACCTAGTGAAAAAGGATTTCAAGTAAAAACTGTAGAAGGTTTGGCTTTTGAATTAACTTATCAGCAAATTCCTGATGACTGGCATGTGGAACCAATTTAAACACAACGGACACGAAGTGCACTAAGGAAAACAATGTGACCTTAGTTAAAAATTATTTTATTGGAGGCTCAATGCAAGAGATTAGCACAACCGAAAGACTTTCAAAACGTGTAGCAGGTTTGAAACCCAGCGGTATTAGAAAATTTTTTGATATTGCCGCAACTATGAAAGATGTCATTTCACTTGGAATTGGTGAACCTGATTTCACTACGCCAAAACCAATTTTAGATGCAGGCATTCGTTCGTTGCAAATGGGTGAAACGCATTACACCTCCAATTGGGGCAGAATGGAATTGCGTGAAGCGATTTCAAATAATTTGAATCGTTTATATAAAGTGAAATACAATCCAGCAAATCAAATTATTGTTACTGTGGGTGGTTCTGAAGCGTTGTATCTTTCATTCACCGCTATTCTCGACCCTGGTGATGAAGTAATTATTCCAACGCCATGTTTTGTTTCATATCAAGCGGAAGTAATTATGGCTGGTGGTGTAGCAGTTGAAATTCCATGTCGCATGGAAAATCAATTTATGGTTGACCCTGCTGATATTCGTAAAGCCATTACCCCACGCACTAAAGCAATTTTTATTGGCTTTCCAAATAACCCAACAGGCGCAGTGGTTACTCGTGAAGTGATGATGGAAATTGCCAACATCGCCGAAGAATTTAATTTAATCGTTGTATCAGATGAGTTATATGATCGTTTGGTATATGGTTTTGAGCATGTTTGTTTTCCATCGTTAGGTGAAAATATAAAAAATCGCACTATCTTAATTGGTGGTTTTTCAAAAGATTATGCAATGACAGGTTGGCGCATTGGTTATGCTTGCGGACCTTCTGATTTAATTCAAGGCATGGTTCGCATTCATCAATATACAATCATGTCCGCGCCTACCACTGCACAAGATGCGGCAGTCGTTGCCTTATTAGAAGGCGACCCACATGTAGAAGAAATGCGTTTGGAATATGATCGTCGCCGCAAACTTTTAGTAAGTGGATTAAACCGCCTCGGACTGACGACCTTCGAGCCGCGTGGTGCTTTTTATGCTTTTCCCAACATCCGAGCTTCGGGTATGGATGATGAAACTTTCTGCCAAAAATTATTGGAAGAAGAACATGTAGCCATAGTTCCAGGCAGTTCATTTGGACCAGGTGGTGAAGGCTTTGCACGCGCCTGTTATGCAACCGCTTACGAACAAATTGAAGAAGCCTTGCGGCGTATGGAACGATTTATGAGCAGGCATGGCTAGAAATTTATGGGCAGGTGAATTCATCTGCCCAGTTGTTATCAGATAAACGAACAAACTAATTCTTCTGTTTAATCGATTTGATGATAAGTTGGGGAAATAAATAGTGATATAACTATATCAGTATAACTACACTCTATAACTTATGCTAGAGGCTTCGTATGTCAGCAACTCCTAATCGCAGAATTTTATTATTTATTCTTGGGGCAGTTTCCCTCCTATGTTTATGTAGCACTCCAGTAATAGGGCTTACAAACTATCAAGCATTCGTATCAAACCCTACAGTTACCCTACCTCCTCCTTTCATTATAAATACAGCAACAAATACTTCCACACCTACCAAAACTCCTCCCCTTTGTGGTGGACCAGAAGCCATGTTCATAGTAGTGGTAGGAAGTGATGCGCGTGCTGATACTTACGTCAGCGGGCTAGCAGATGCAATTCGGGTTGTGCGTGTTGATTTTGTAAACCCAAGTATGATGATGCTTCCTTTCCCAAGAGATTTGTATGTTGAAATTCCAGAAATTTCAGAACACTACAACATTACACACGGAAAATTAAATCAAGCTTTCCTTTATGGCAATGATGGTTTCAAATATTATGATGGCGAAGGTAAAGGGCTTGGTTTATTAGCATTAACTTTAGAACATAACTTCGCGGTGCAAGTAAATCATGGCGTCGCGGTCAATTTACAATCATTTGTAAAAATTGTAGATGCATTTGGTGGTATTGATATTAATTTACCCACAGCAATTGATGGGCGTGTTAAAAATTCGATCGACTCAAACTTTTATTTCCCCGCAGGCGAACAGCACCTGAATGGCTATCGCACTATGATTCTTGCCCGCCTGCGCCCCAACGGAGATATTATCCGCACCCAAACGCAAGACTTAATTCTAAAAGCACTCTTCAAAAAAGTTTTTACTTCAACAACAATCACCAATTTACCAGCAATTATTGAATCATTTATCACATCGGTTCAAACTAATTTAACCGAGTCAGAAATTGCCCAACTGCTTTGCCTTGCCCCCATGATTGACTCAGAAAAAATTCAAACAGTTAACTTTCCAGAAGAACTCTTCAAAACAAAACGAGTGAACGACCCAATTTTAGGATACACCTCAGTATTAGATGTAGATTTCGCAATCTTAAGAAAGTATGTAGAAGAATTTAATAAAGGCTCTTGGCTTGACACAATCCCTCAGCCATAATACATGCTAGATATATTTCCGCTTCTTTACCCACCCGCAATTTTGACCTTGTATCCCAACTTCATCAATATCTCCGCAATTTTTTGGCGATGTTCGCCTTGAATTTCAATTACGCCATCCTTAATCGTTCCGCCTGTTCCGCATTGCTGTTTTAATTTCTTAGCAAGTGCTTTCATATCCTCGGCAGACAGTACAAGGTTTTTAACCAATGATACAGGTGTGCCATTACGTCCACTGGTTTCACGATGCAGATAAATCGTCTGCTGTTGCGGCGGCAATGATTTTGTATGAGATGCAGATTGTTTTTTACGAAGATCACCTTCTTCAGATGACCAAACTGTTTTATTGTTAGACATAAATCAATTATAAATTATTACAATGTTATACTGTGAAAAAACATCAAGGAGAATAACATCATGTCTGAAACAAAAACTGCCATCTTCCCTTCCTCTGGTCCATACACGCCAGGCATTATCAGTGGCGGATTTTTATTTATCGCTGGGCAAGTTGGGCGCAATGCTGAAGGAAAAATTGGTGAGACGATTGAAGAGCAAACAAAATTTGTGATTGAGAATATCGGCAATGTGTTACGTGAAGCAGGCTGTGACTTTAAAGATGTAGTCAAAACAACAGTGTACATCACCAAGCCTGAATATTTACAAGCCTATAACCCAATTTACATGCAAGCCTTTCCTGAACCACGCCCTGCTCGTGCCACAGTCATTGCAGGTTTGGTAGATGAAAAATTTTTGATCGAGATTGAAGCCATTGCAAAATTGCCGTAATTTATAAAACAATTAAGGTGACAGTCACTATAAAAGTGACTGTCACCTTCTTATTTAATTTAACAATCCCTTTTGCGCTGCAATTGCTACTGCCGCCGCTTTTGAATCAACCCCGAATTTTTGATAAATACTTTGCAAATGGGCTTTAACCGTTCGTTCGGTAATTCCTAATTTATAAGCAATCTCTTTATTTCTTTCACCGTGTGAAGCAAGTTGTAAAACTTCCAATTCACGCTCTGTCAGGCTGGAAATAGATGAAGGAGCAGAAGCAACTTTCCCCGAAGAACGAGGCGATAACACACGCGCAAGAATCTCTGGTTTGAGTAACGTCTCACCTTTTGCGGCGGCTTGAATCGTGTCAATCAAATTTTCACGGCTTGAGTCTTTGAGTAAATATCCGCGCGCGCCCGATTGCAAAGCACGAATCATTAAATCATCTTCGTTGTATGTAGTGAGAATCACAATTGCGATTTGGGGATATTTTTTTCGCAGTTGCTCAATGGCGGTGATGCCATCCATGCGCAGCATTTGCAAATCCATGAGGATGACATTTGGATTTAAGTTTGGAACAAGCTCTAAACATTCTGCGCCATCTTTTGCCTCGCCTACCAATTCAATTCCATCTGCTGTTTCAAGAATTAGGCGCAACCCTTCGCGGACAATGAGATGGTCGTCTGTAATCATCACGCGAATCATATTGCACCTATGCTGAAATAAATCCGCGTGCCATGTTGATTTGATTCAATAAGTAGATTTCCATTGGCAAGTTTTGCGCGTTCTTTCATTCCTAGTAAACCATAATGCCCACTTGATTTTTGATTTATATCAAAGCCAATTCCATCATCTTGAACTTCAAGTTCTAGATTTTTGTTTTGAATAATAAATTTCACTTTTACATTTTTCGCTTGCGCATGTTTTGTGATGTTTGCTAAGGCTTCGCTCAAAATACTCAAAGCATGCTCGGTTAATTCATTGGAAAGTTGATTTTCATAAACTGAAATTTCTGTTTCGCAAACAATGCCTGTGGACTGAGTAAAGCGATTGATTTTCTCTTGAAGCGATTCTGAAAAATTACTGGAGGTAGAACGTAAATTATCAATCGCGGCACGTGATTCAGATAAAGTATCTCTCGCTCGAAGCAGAGCCTGCTCCACGATGGAAGAAGCGCGTTCTTTTCTATCTGATGCGAGATGAGCTTTAACTGCTTCCAATTGTAAGACAAGCCCCGCCACACCTTGCGCCAGCGTATCGTGTAATTCTCTCGCCATGCGTTGACGTTCATTTTGCAATGTCAATGATTCAATTTTGGCATTGTACGCGGCGAGTTTGGCATTGGCACTTTCCAAAGATTCTGCCAATTCAACTGCTTTTTGCCGTTCAATTAACTGTTGGTTAATTAAAGCAATTAAAAGAATAATGGGAATACCGTTAATTAACATCGCCAAAAGTGATTTGTAAAAAATCTGCACGTTCTCCAAAAAAAGAAAAGTACGCTGAACAACAGCGCGAAATAAAAAAACACCTATAAAAAGAGAATAGCGCGAATTACCCCATAGCGCCAAAGATTCACCGACAATACAAATCGTCATTGAAAAAAGTAAAGACAAACCAGCACGTGTATATTGGCTTAAGAGCAGTGTTGTAGAAAGCATTAAAACAGTTTGAATCAAATAGTAAAAAATCCACCACTTTTTTACTCTCGCTCACTCCATAATAATTACACCAAAACAAACCGATAATAAAAACAATAAATAAGCCACACAAAATAGTAAGCCCTATTTTGCCAATTTGCCAAAGTTCCAATAGAGTAGCCCCGCCTAAGAAAACTAAGATGGCAGAGATAAAAATATATGATGTCAAAGCAAAAGTGTGTAAGTGATTATCACTTAAAGTATTTTTCATATTGAGCATTGTACTTCAACCTAAGCAAGTAACCATTGTCCAAACGGACAGTGTACGTTTGAAAACAATTTGGACGATGTTTTTCAATAGCAAAAACAATACACTGAGAAAAAATTAAGGAGAAAAAATGAACAAAAAATATCTGTACCTCATCCTTGTTGCTCTTCTCGGTTTATTCATTGGAGGCAAATGGAACATCCCGCTCGCCGCATGGGTCACACCCATTTTTGCACTGCGCTTCTTCCGCGAAAGTGAAAAAGCAGGTCGCAACTTTTTATTACTATGGCTTGCTTTCGCCATCCCAACCATCATCTCATGGCAAGGCGCAACTTTCTTCCCCCCATTTGCAGAAGCCGCCTCATTTTTATTGATGACTCCCATCAGCTTAATTCCATACGTCATAGACCGCATATACTATCGTCGCTTTGGTTCAACTGCATGGCTCACGCTTGTATTCCCAATTGCCGCCACAGCAATAGATTTCTTTTCATCAAACGGAAACCCCGCTGGCACATTTGGTGCTTTAGCCTATTCACAACGCGGCTTTCTACCTGTTATGCAAATTGCATCGGTAGCAGGATTATGGGGCATTGCTTTTGTGATAAATTGGTTTGCAAGTTTGATTAATCATCTATGGGATTCAAGATTCAAATTCACACGCCTCTCACTGACTTTTACCTGCTTACTTGCCCTCATCATTGGGTTTGGCTTCATGCGGATTCTGCTCCCCGCTCAACCTGAGCACGTTGCTGTCGTTGCGGGCTTTTCACTTCCAAATGGAAAAATTTCCGAAGTCATGAATCAATTACAAAGTGGAGATGAAGCAGGTTTTCATCAAAATGTAAGTGAATTACATCAGCAACAATTAAATCAAATCATCAAACTTGCAGATGAAGGCGCAAACATCGTTTCATTACAAGAAGGTGCTGGGCTTGGCTTTGCAAATGAAGTAGAACAATTAATTGTCAGTGCTTCTGCCGTTGCAAAAGAAAAAAATATTTACATTGTGTTGCCAACTTTTGACGTAGAAAAATCACCTGCTGAAAATATAGTTCATATCATTGACCCCAATGGTGAAATTATTTTGACGCATGTCAAATACGGAGGGAATACATTTGAAGGCACACGCAAAGGTGATGGCATTTTACAAAGTGTAGATACACCGTATGGAAAAATCAGTGCTGTGATTTGTTGGGATGCCGATTTCCCAAACATCATCAAACAAGCAGGCGAACAAAATATTGATTTGCTGTTTGTACCATCACAAGATTGGATTCAAGTGCGCGATATTCACGCAGGTATGGCAACTTTCCGAGCAGTTGAAAACGGCGTGAGCATTTTCCGCCAAACAGGTCAAGGTGTTTCGATTGTGACAGATGCTTATGGTAATGAATACAATCGAGTTGATTCTTTTGCCAAAGAAACTGAAGGCTTTGCTTCAATTCAAAGTGTGCAAACACCCATTGGCTCTGTAAACACTTTGTATCCCCAAGTCGGCGATGGATTTGGAAACATTATGTTAGTTGGGTTATTAGGCTTGGTAATTGGTTTATGGCTAACCCGAAAAAAGGAGGGTGCATTAAAACCGTCTTTTGTATAAAATTCACTGATGCTTAAAAAATTATTGCAAGTTGTTTGGAAAATATTCTGGGTCAACGTTTCATTGGTAGTCATCTATATCAATCTTGTGCTATTGACTGATGCTCTCATGGCGCTGACCAATCCCTTTTGGATACCCGTTCGGGCGCGTGTCGTTTCAACAGATGGAGTCATTAGCCGAGCTAGATACAGACCGTATGTAAACATCACTTACGAATATTATTCTGGTGGCAAGCGTTATATAAGTGATAAAGTTTGTTTTCTCGAATTACCGTTTGGGTGTTTACAAGAACAACTAGAGGAAGTTGCAAAGTATGATGTAGGAGATTCTTTCGGTAGTTATCATTCGCCATTTTTCCCACAAAGTGCAGTCATAATTCGTAAAACGGAATCGAATCAATGGCTGGCATTCATCATCTCATTGCCCATCACTTGGATTGGTTCGTTAATCGCCTTCTTGCCAGGTTGGAATATTGTAAAGAACATAAAACTTATAAAAAAGGAAAATAAGTAAAACATGGAAAATCAAGTTAAATCACCATTGCAAGCATTAAGAAACAAAATCGTATTAATTGAAGCAATAGAACTTGCAATGTTAGGATTCGTTTTTTGGATATTGGCTAGCCTCATTACCATTGGCGCACCTGATGTTGGCTTATCAAACCTAATTGTTTTCTTCATTATGATTGAGGGCGGGCTGTTAGGTTCGTGGTTAATCTACAATTTATACATCCGCATTGCTCGCGCTGGCGGTAGAAGTATTGATATCGCTTTGTGGGTTATTGCTACAGTCGTTACCGCCAGTTACACATTTTGGGCATGGACGATTCTCGATATCAATCGTTGGATCATCGCAAAATTATTTTATCGTGGTGCAGCACCTGTTGAATATGCGTGGAGCGTTCGCTCAAAGCAAATCCGCAAGGTGTGGGAAGCAAATCAAATTACTAAATAGAAAAAAGAGATAAGGGCAAAACCCTTATCTCTTTTACAACTAAACTTCTTCATTTATCGTATACATCGTATAATTTCTTCTGGAGCATTTATGCAACTTTCTATTAACAATCTTGGCAAACAATATCGACGTGATTTCTGGGGGCTCAAAAATTTTTCGCTTGACATCAAAGCTGGCATTTTAGGCTTGCTCGGACCAAACGGTGCGGGCAAATCTACTTTTATGCGTATGTTAGCCACAATTACTAAACCAACAGAGGGAACAATTTCATGGAATGGAACAGATGTTGTTAAATCACCTGATACATTGCGTGCCATACTTGGATATTTACCTCAAGATTTTGGTGTGTACCCCAATTTGAATGCAATTGAATTTCTCGAATATATGGCGGCAATCAAAGGCTTGGATTCAGCATCAACAAAAAAGCGAATTGATGAATTAATTCAAGTTGTAAATCTTGTAGAAGCCGCAAAACGTCCATTAGGTGGATATTCGGGTGGCATGAAACAACGCGTTGGAATCGCACAGGCTTTATTGAATGACCCACGACTGCTTATCGTTGATGAACCCACAGTGGGCTTAGACCCCGAAGAGAGAGTCAGATTCAGAAATTTGCTTTCCGATTTATCTGGCGAAAGAATCGTCATCTTATCTACCCACATTGTTTCAGATGTAGAAGCCACTGCTACACATATTGCACTTGTGAATAAAGGTCAACTCTTACGCGAGTCTGCGCCTGAAAATTTATTAAAAGAGTTAGACGGCAAAGTATGGGAATGGACAATCTCTAGTGATGACTTAACTACATTGAAACAAAAACATATAGTCAGCGGAACGATTAGAAGAAGCGATGGCGTGCAAGTGAGAGTCGTGAGCAATGACCAACCTGAGGCAGGAGCAAGAAGCGTCAGTCCAAATTGGAAGATGCCTATCTCCATTTCATCGGAGGTAATGCGTGATCACAACTCGAGTCATCTATCATTTAGCACGTGCCGATTTCTTAGAGCGGGTACGCCGTTATAGTTTTTTAATTATGCTTGGCTTAGTCGCTTTTCTTGGTTATCAAACCGCTGTTGGAAATATTACCATGCGACTTGACCAATATCGCGGCGAATTTAATTCGGCGTGGGTTGGTAGCATGATGGCTTTAATTTCATCTTTCTTTTTAGGCTGGTTTGGTTTTTATTTAGTAAAAGGTTCAGTGACGCGTGACCGTGAAACAGGTGTCGGTCAAATTATGGCAACCACACCACTCACCCGCATTTTATATATGTTCGGAAAATTCATCAGCAATTTTTCTGTTTTGGTTGCAATGAATCTTATACTTGCTATTACTGCAATTGGCATTCAATTAATTGCAGGTGAAAGCACACAAATAAATATACTTACAATGTTTGCGCCGTTTTTATTTATTACATTACCTGTCATGGCATTGGTTGCGGCAACTGCAGTTTTATTTGAAAGCATCGCTTTTCTCAGTGGCGGTTTTGGCAATGTTGTTTATTTTTTTTCTTTTCGTAATTTATTTTGACACTAGCAGCTATATTAGGTGAAACAAACCCTGCACTTGAACCATTAGGCATGGGATTGATTCAATCGAGTGCAGGGGAAGCCGCAAAAGCAAAATTCCCTGAATACAGTGGCGGTTTTGTTATTGGTGCTCCTTCAGCCGCTGAAAATTCAGAAATTGATCTTGAACCTGCAAGTTATATTTTCCAATGGAACGGCATTGATTGGACTTCCGATATTATTCTCAAACGGCTTTCATTTTTGGGGATTAGTATTGCTATCACTTTAATTGCAAGTTTTTTCTTTGATAGATTTGACCCATCACGCCGCAAACCCAAACGGATAAAAAACAGCGCTTCAATTTCAACGCCTCAAATTGTTTCAGCACCTCAAACTTTATCTCAGCCTGTACATTTGACTCCCCTAACCACATCGGCAAATCATTTTGCTTTCTGGCGAGCCTTAATCTCTGAATTGAAATTACTACTTAAAGGTCAACGCTGGTGGTTATACGCCATCATGCTTGGCTTCTTCATTGCAGGCTTAAGCAATTCTCCTGAAACGGCTCGTCAATACATTCTTCCATTTACTTGGCTGTTTCCAATTTTGATTTGGTCAGGTTTAGGAAACCGCGAAATTCAAAATAATACGCAACAAATGATTTTCTCCTCCACCTCCCCATTATGGAGGCAACTCCCTACACAATGGTTAGCAGGATTCATCGTTACAATATTAACAGGAAGTGCTGTTGCAATTAATTTATTAAGAGCAGGCGATAGCATTGGTTTATTGGCTTGGTTTTCTGCCGCAATATTTATCCCATCTTTTGCACTTGCATCAGGTGTGTTAAGTAACAGCCATAAAGCATTTGAAGTTTTATATGTTACCCTCTGGTATCTCGGACCAATGAATAAAATTTATCCTGTAGATTTTCTCGGGGCAAACAGCAACGGCAATATCGAATTCTTTATCCCATTTTCAATTTTCTTAATCATCATTGCTTTTGTTGCTAGAGCAAGACAGTTACAAAATTAAATAAAAAGTCCCACAAAATTTTGTGGGACTTTTTATTACCCTGCTTTTACCAC
>LMZR01000063.1 GCA_001567105.1 Chloroflexi bacterium OLB14 | reverse complement strand
CACGGGCGTGGTTTGGGCGCGGGCGATATGTATGTTCAAAAATCCAGTAACGATAAGAAGCGCCGCAAAAAATAGTTTAATGTTTTTGTTTGAATGAATCACTAAGTTTCCTCTGATAATGACGGCACAGTATAGTGATTATTCTCACAAAATTCTAGATAGCGGTATTAAGTTGAAAGAATATTTGGTTGATGACGGTTTTCAATCAGGTTGAAGATTTTTGGGAGATGGGGCAAAGATGCTTATGAATTAGTCAAAAAACAAGTTGAAGCAAAACCTCATACTGAAATGACGGTAAAAGGTAAAACCCAACCTGTTGAGGTGTTTGAGGTGTTGGGGTTGAAGTAATTCGCTGGTCGAAATGAGAATTAGAATTGCCCTGTGATGAGATTTGAAAAAATCTAAGTCGCAGGGCTTTTTTTATATTTGGCTTTCTTTACAGAATAAGCCAGGGCTTTGCTTGCGCCATCAAAAAAGCCTCGACAAACAAGCCATAGCCTGTTTGTATTTCTGGCAAAAAATTATGATGTAGGAAACACAAATCCGAAACCCAATGTTGTTGTTCTCGTTGTTAGGATTGTTGTTGTTACGATAAGCGCAACGCACGTTGTTTCGATTGTTGTTGAAAGAGCCACCACGCAACACGCGTCTCCATCAAGCAAGTCCTTCGTTAAAAACCGATTTTTTATATCGGTTCAGAAACTACATATTTCATCCAGCCTCCAAGCAAACGCCCAATTTCGGCAACCATTATAGAAGCGTGTTTATATTGACCCAGCGTTAGCCATTTCCATTTTTCACTTAGCCTTAAGTACAAACGTACTTTTCTTAATTCAGCATCAGCAAGTTTCATTTTTTCAGTGCGTTTTGTGCCATGTAAGGCATTGGCTTCAATTAACAATTCTTGAAAATTTAGAACGGCATTTTGTAAACGTTGAGTAATGACAAAACGCTGACTTTTAGGAAATTTTTCAGACATAGGCAAAAGCCAAGTGACAAAATCATATGTTTTAGTAAAAATCACCAATGTTTCAGCCATGAGAACCTCCAAGTAAATTATATTTTCCAAAAATAGATTTTCTTAAATTCCATGTATCACCATAACGAAGGTGGTTCACCCAACCTTGTAAAGATGCTTTCAACTTTTCAGGTGAAGATGTTTTCAAAAGAATTTTCAATTTACGCTGATACGCTATTCCTTTTTCTTTTTTCAACAAGCGTTTTTCAGGGTAAACAACAAAGCCTAGAAATTTAATACCATCTGTTACAGGGCGAGGTAAACAACGTGACTCATGGATAATCAATCGTAAAGTATGTAATCTCTCAATAATTCTGCTACGCCAATTCCATAAAGTTTTTTTGTCGTTTGCAAACAACAAGAAATCATCCACATAGCGCAAATAGGCATTACAACTTAATTCTCTTTTCACAAATTGGTCTAATTGATTCAAATAACAATTTGCCCACCACTGAGAAGTTAAATTACCAATTGGCAAACCCCGCGCACGCTGTACTGCAAAAATATCATCATTTGCAAAATAAACCATTTCATATTCTTCTGATAAAACTTTTTCGCCACTAGCTAATATTCTTTCGATAAGCCAAAGCAAACTTGTATCTGGTAAAAAATTTAATAAACAGGCTTTTAGTAAGGCATGATCTATGCTTGGAAAAAATTGTTTAACATCACATTGCAACACATACTTATATTGTTTGGCAAATTTCTGGCAGGTATTCAATGCCAAATGCGTGCCTTTGCCTTCACGGTTGGCATAACTGGTAGGGATAAATTTTTTCTCGAAATACTTTGTGGTCAGGTTGCACAAAGCATGATGAACCACACGATCTCGAAAAGGTGCGGCAGAGATTAAACGCTTTTTTGGCTCGTGAATATAAAAGCTATGGTATGCGCGTGGCGTATAGGTATTTTCGTGCAATTCGTTTTGCAATTCGAGCAAATTATCTGCCAAGTTATATTCAAATTCTGCGGCTGGGGCAAGCCCGCGTTTACCGCGTGATGCCTTTTTGTACGCCAGCATTAAATTTTGCCATGTGACCAGTTTATTTTGTAATTGCATGTTTTACTCCTTTAGAAAAATTAAAATTTTTCCCGCCGTTCGGCGGGAAAAAAAAGATTCAGATTACAGATTTCAGATTGTCAGATTACAGAGGTACGATGGAGGAAACACAAATCCGAAACCCAATGTTGTGGTACTCGTAGTTAGGATTGTTGTTGTTACGAAAAGCGCAACGCACGTAGTTTCGATTGTTGTAGTGAAAGAGCCACCACGCAACACGCGTCTTTGATTACCTTCCGCTTTATTATTCTCCTTCTTCACATAATCTTTATAATCACCTTGCCATTCTGTTCCACACCACTCCAAAACATTGCCGCTCATATCTAATAGACCAAAATCATCTACAACGCCTAAGGGAAATGCCCCCACTGCACTAGTAGCATTTAAATTTGTATCTGAGTAATTGGCGTGGTTCGGCGTTATCTCATTACTGCTCCACGGGTATAAAAAGTTTTTTACCACCGCGCGCCGCGCGTTCCCATTCTGCCTCACTCGGTAGTCTAACTTCATACCTTCCACTTTCTAATTCACACATTTCAACTTTTCCATCTCTCCAAATTTGTATTCTGCTTTCTGTATTTATTTGTTCTGTCGCCCACTTACAAAACGCATTTGCTTCATACCATGTCACACCCACCACAGGATGATTCGCCAAAGCAAACACGCCGCCATAACGACGATGTTCTTTTCTATCTTCTTTCCATTCCAAACCCGCTTCCGTCCACCATTTGGCTTGGGTATATCCATTTTCATCTTTTACAAACGCTTCAAACTGTGCATTCGTCACAGGGTAACGCGACATGAAATAAGTTGGTAACCTTAATTTAATTTGTGGCGTTTCATTCTTAAACCAATCTTCTGGTGCATTAAATTTTTTAGCCAAATCTTTTATATCTTCTTCCTTTGTTCCCATCAAAAAATCACCCGCACGAATTTCGCAGAAAAGAAAATTCATTGACCTCACCCCTACCCCCTCTCCTAAAAGGAGAGGGGCAACGCCCGCGCGCGGGTCGCCCAATTGTGCCAGTGTATTGCCCGCCTCCGCCCGTTCACGTGGGGAGAGGTGATTATTTTCTATTAATTGCACAGTTAAAGCAATTAATTTTTGCAAATAATTTTTTCCGCCATTGGGCTTATCGTCTTCTTCAATTTCTTTTTTATCAAAAATGCTGGCAATCTGTCCCGACCATAATAAAGCACGTTGAGTTTGCTCATTTTGTAACGAATGTTCAGTGCAAAGTTCATACATTAAATCCATTAACGTATCGCGTGTAATACTTTGGTTATAAAAAAGTTCTTCTGCTCCCATCAGAGCGGCTAAACTCCAAAAATCACCTTCGGCGGCATGTTTCAAAAATTCACGCCCACGATTTCGTCCACTCACCAGATGACAGCCCGCTAAATACTCTTGAATAGTTCGGTGCGGAAAACTATAAGAAGTTGGCTGTTCTAACTCGCCGCCTTTGCCTACCAAAATACCAGAGCGTTGGTCCACATAATCTAAAAATTCATCAGCCAATTTAATACTGCCTAAAAATTTACTTTGTTCAAGCAATGTCAAAATATATCCGCGTGGTAAATCGGTTTCTGTTTTAGTTTTTTGGTCTGCGCCTGTTGCTTTAAAATTTGCTCGGTGTGCCTCGTAAGCCAATACTTGCAAAGTAGAAAGCAAAAGGTCATCTTTCTTAAGAAAAGCGGTCAATGCCTCAGATGGTGCAAAATGTTCTTCACCTGCTTTATATTTTTGCCAGCGTTTTATTAATACATCCACCACCAATTGATATAACTTAACGCGTTGGTCTGGCAAGCCAATATCTTTTTGATGAATAATCGCAATGCTGGTTAACATCATCGGGTTGCTAGACATTTCAATTAAATCTCTGGTGCTAGATTTTCTAGCAAGGTCATCCGCGCGTTCTTTAGCTTGTGCTTCTGTAATATGCCCCAATCTGTATCGTTCGTTATACCAAGCAAATGAAAATTGCTCGATTTTCGTTTCATCAAATGGCGCAATGGTAAAAGATTGAAAATTTGGCAAGACTGCTTCCCCAACGTAGGAACGACTGCGCGATGTGATAATAATCCGCTCAATATTATTTAATAGAATTAACGCACCCACTGCTTGCCGAACGAGTTTACGCATCTGTTGGGGTACTTCATCTAAGCCATCTAACACCAACAAAAGTTTTCCTTTTGCAAAGGCATCTTCTAAAACAGGCAGGCTGTCACTAGCTTTATTGGTTTTCAAATCTTCTTGAATTTTTTCAAGTATTAAATCAGCTAACTTTTGCTTTTGACTTTCAGCCGATAAATTGCCAAGATTCAAATTTGCAAGTTTTGGGCTTAGGTCTCGCAGAACAATCAAAACAGGGATTAAGTCCGTGTCAAAACCTGTCAACGCTTCTTTCGTTTCGCCTAATAAAACCGCCGCTTGTAAGGCAAGTAAATTTTTAACAAAAGTGCTTTTGCCTGCACCTGCATCCCCTAATAAAACAAGTTGTTTATTGGCAATGGTTACTTCCATGACGCTAATGGGTATTTCACGATTTCTATATTCTTCAAATATATCATCGTCATTATCTTTCTTTTCTTTTCTAGTAGATTTTTTCTCCTCTTTTTTCTTAAACAAAGTTGTATCAAGTCCAATATAAATTTTATCTAACGTAATTTCTTCATCTTCTTCATCCCCGCCTAAAGCGGCTAAAGGCAAAGCGTTACATTGTCGGCGCAATTTCTCTAAATAAATACCAAAGGCTTTATTTATTTTCTCATTCTCCACATCGGATTGAGAAGCGTTGTGATAATGAATATTTGTAATTTTTTCAGCAATTTGGTTGTTGTTACTATTGTTAAGAATGTTGGCATGGCTAACATCCCCACCAATCACAATGCTGTTATAAATTTCCTGAATGTTTTGCGCAAAAGATAAATCTTGTTCAAATACTTCTTCAAGTTCAACATCTAAATTGCCAATCACACGTTTATCTTCTGGTTTACGGGCAACTTTTTCAGCCGCTTCTTTTAATACAGGCTTTTCATCTACTTTCGGTTTTAATTTTCCCCACAAAGTCACGGCTTTTTTCCACGCCGCCTCGCCAAATTTTTTCCCCGCTTCTTTTGCCGCGGCTTCGCCCGCCATAATCAAATAAGGTAAAAAGGGTGCTAAAAAAATTTGCAATCTCGGTCGCCAATTTGGGAATATCCATAATATCCTCACATCAAGCAAAATGAATTCAAATCAAATTTTACCCCACAACCTCAATCACCAATTACTAATTACCAATTACTCACCGATCACTTCCGCGCTTACCTTCACACCTTCACGGCTAGCATGAATCAAAATATCTTCCACCTCATGCACAAGTTTTGTTAACGTCTTTGGATTTTCAGAACGCAAATCCAATTCACATTTCGCTTAAAAAAAATAGGTCACGTATAAACGTGACCTATTTTTTTATTTATATTATGGTTTCCACTCAACGGTTAGGTCGTTATTCAACTCAATAGACATTCCAAGGATGGTCACAGAAACTTGTCCTTTGGGATACCCATTTTTGCATAATTGGGTATAGATCAACGGTTCGTTATCTGGCTTATATACATCGGATAACCAGCATTGATATTCGTCGCCGTGAACATCCATTTCAACCATCAAATTCAGAGACGGATCGCCTGCGATGATAAATTGATAACCTTGCTCATATCCACCTGAGCCATCAACATAGTCGTGATATTTTTCAACATCCGCAAACTTGACTGCTTCAGCAGAGACAATTTGAAAATCAAAACCTGCGATGTTGAAGGGGATATTCAAATCCCACTTCTGACCATATTGTGGATTTGCTCCTGCATCAAAAGAAAAAGTCATCTCTTCGGAGGTCGCCTGTGGCGGGTCAACATAGATGGGCCAGTAATAGGCAACTGTTTGATCAATTACTAAAGTCAATGGACCAGAAGCAGGTTTACCTTCACTGACAAACTCAAAAGATTTACCAACTTGATACTCGAAAGGTTGCCAAACCCCCGAACCCACCATGCGGTATTGTTGTCCTAGCGAGTCAATCACATATACGCTTCTCGGCATGATGGAGATCAACGACGGGTCAGGATTCGCAACATCGAAGTGGAAATACACCACAGTGTTGGTGTCGGTCGGGATGATGCGCTCAAGGACTGCTCTCGCTTGGGGAACAGGCAAAGCCTCAGGGGAGAGTGAAGCGGGCGCTTCTTCTGTGACCACAGGTTGTGTCACTTCGATGACAGGCTCGCCCACAATAGTTCCCGCCGGAACTTCCACAAGGTCAAATGAAATTTCCCAATTTTCAGGCACAGCGCCGAGGCGAGCCTGCGGGATGCAGTCGAGCACAAAGGTCAAGGTATTCGCGTCAGCTGGGAGAGCGGAATCATAGACAGGCTGCATGGCAAACACATTCTGTGGATATTTGCCGACGTAATCACGTTCGAGGATTGTGCCATCCGCCAGACGCAAACGCGCATCGCCTGCTTTGTTATATGTACTACCGGGGTTCACGCCGCCACAAAATGCAGTCGGTTTGGATGCACCATCCTTAGCTTGCCAGCCATCATTTTCAGGGGTAATACCATTGACTTCATATTGCAATTCAATATGATCCGGGAAAGCGAACACATGGGTAATAGTCAACGTGACGCCATCACGAGTGGACGAAACAGGCTCTGCTAACATACGCAAACCGTTTGTTGTTTCCACTAAGCCCACTTCTGGCACATATCCAAAAATTTTTCCAAAAGCAGAAGCAATCGTTGGCACACTTACTACTAAAACAGTTACTATAAGGGCAAATGCTACAGCCCAAATTGGTCTATAAGTTTTCGGTTTCATTTGTACTGGTCTCCTTACCAGTTCACTACGCAAGCGGTTTGCAAACTCAGAAGACGCATTAGACACCTTCACCGCTCGGCGAATTTTTTCTTCAAACTCAGGGGTTGGATTCAGATCATTCATAGTTACTCCATTTGACTTTTTAATCGTGCCAGCAATCGGTACAGCGTTTTCTTCACGGCATCTTCCCGCTTGCCTAGCAAATCTGCAATTTCAACAAAGGTCAACTCTGCCACATATCGTAAACGAATCAGGTCTTGTTCCTCAGGATTCAAATTTTTGATGACAGAACGGAGTTTGTGTATCTCTTCGTTTTGAATGAACGCGCCAGACACATCATCTCCAGCAGAAATTTGCTCCACCGCCTCCAACTCGACCTCATGCCTGTTTTTGCGAAAATGATCATTCATCTTACTTCGAGCAATTCTGAACAACCATGCCGTAAATTGACCCTGTTCTCGATACTTGGGCAATGCCTCATACGCCGCCATAAAAGTCAATGAAGTCACATCTTCGGCTTCGTGGGCATTGCCCAAATGACTATAGAGATAACGATATACAGGCTGAAGATAATGATCATATAACCTGCCAAATGCACGCGGGTCACTTTTAGCGGCTTTAATTAAGCTTGGAAGTTCATCTTGATTCATGGCTATCGTTTTTATCGTTTTATATCCTATCATGTAGGTCCTTTCTCTCGCGAGGCTAACAATCAACTAAATGCATTCACACAGAAAACGTAAATTCAAAGAAAAAGGGACAACATCATGTCACTTACGGTACAATGACTATATTATTTTCAAAAAGGACGTGCCTAAAAGAGTGGGCGAAGAAAGTCTCTCACCGCAGAGAACACAGAATTCACAGAGATTTTCAGAAGGTTTTCTCCGTGTTCTTCGTGATCTCTGTGGTTCAATCTCTTGGTTTACTCATAAGATTAGCCACTCCCCAAAAATAACGGTTAATTACTATGCCTTTACTTACACGTGTATTTATAAAAACGGGAATGATCTGCCTTGCACTTGCATTAATGCTTGGTATTCTTTTAGCGTTTGGCATCACCAATGGATTCTTTCCTGTTTATATTCATCTATTAGTTTTTGGTTGGATCACACAACTGATCTTCGGCGTAATCTTTTGGATGTTCCCCAAATATTCTGTAGAAAAACCGCGCCGAAACGAAACACTCGGCTGGTGGACGTACGCCCTGCTGAATAGCGGTTTACTCATGCGAGCAATAGCCGAACCCTTGCAAGCCACTCATGCCAACACATTCAGCGCATGGATATTAGTCTTTTCTGCTGTCTTTCAATTTTTAGCAGGCTTATTGTTTGTAATCAATAGCTGGGAACGTGTTAAGGAAAAATAATGCCACGTTTAAGTGTTTGGTTCGTCCGCGCTTCATTTATCTATCTCGTTTTAGGTCTTTTCTTCGGCGCATTGATTCTCATGGAAAAAGGATTCGCGCTGTATGCACTTATTTGGAATCTACTTCCATTTCACATGGAATTTTTATTAATCGGCTGGTTGATTCAACTAGCAATGGGAGTTGCCTTTTGGATTATTCCGCGCTTTAGTCGCGGCGCCTCACGC
The DNA here is from genome assembly GCA_001567105.1 of Chloroflexi bacterium OLB14. Lineage (GTDB taxonomy): Bacteria > Chloroflexota > Anaerolineae > Anaerolineales > Villigracilaceae > Villigracilis. The sequence goes on along the minus strand of LMZR01000063.1, from coordinate 22,577 downwards.
GGACCCGAAAACTTGGTTTGGTTTTCTTTTGCCTTTCTCAACGCTGGAATTTTGTTAACCTCAACTCAACTCTGGTTTCCCTCTATGCTTATTATCGGACGCATCGCCGAAGTCATCGCTTGGATTTTATATATCATCGGTTCATGGAAGCGCATCAAACCGCATGGCGTGGAATAAACACTATTTGACAAACATGCCAAACTCTATTTCAACTACATCATGGGACGTTATCATCGCAGGTGGTGGACCTGCTGGATTCTTTGCCGCGATTCGGTGTGCAGAGTTGAATCCGCAATTAAAAATATTGATTATTGAAAAAGCGAGTCAAACGCTGGGTAAAGTTATCATCTCTGGTGGCGGGCGATGTAATGTCACTCATGCTTGTTTTGAGCCTGCGAAATTGATTGCATATTACCCGCGCGGGGCAAATGAATTACGAGGCGCATTCACAAAGTTTCAACCCAAAGATACGATTGAGTGGTTTGAATCAAGAAATGTAAAGTTAAAAACAGAATCAGATGGGCGTATGTTTCCCGTCACTGATGATGCAAATACAATTGCAAATTGTTTGCGTGAGGCGGCAAAAGATGCAGGCATAAAAGTTCATGTTGGCACAGCTCTATTGAAGGTAGAAAAAAATCAAATGGGCAGATTCCAACTTGAAGTCAGAAGTGAAGCGCAGGTTTTTCATCTACAAACAAAAAATTGTTAATCGCCACAGGCAGTGATTCCAAAACGCGCGAAATTGTCAAATCACTTGGGCATGCCATCGTTGAACCAGTTCCTTCATTATTTACGTTCAATATCAAAGACAAAAGAATTGATGGGTTGGCTGGTGTGTCCGTTGAAAATGTGACTCTCAAAATGGATTCAATCATAACGCAAGGTGCATTGTTAATTACACATTGGGGATTAAGTGGACCCGCTGTGTTAAGATGTTCGGCTTGGGGCGCACGAATTTTATTTGATAAAAAATATACTTCTCCCCTAACTATCAATTGGCTCGGCACTTATACATTTGATTCGGCTTTAGAAGTTTTACAACGAAATAAAGATTGGAAAGAAAACGCACGAAAAAAAGTTTCATCACACTCTGCCTTTTCACAAATTCCATTACGATTGTGGAAACAGTTAACAAATTTTATTAGCGATAAAAATTGGGGTGATTTATCCAAAACAGAGTTAAGAAAACTTGCGCAAGAATTAACGGCTGGAGAATTTACAATTCAAGGCAAGGGAATTTTCAAAGAAGAATTTGTCACTTGTGGCGGTGTGAAATTAAGCGAAGTGGATTTCAAAACCATGCAAAGCAAAATGGTTGATAATTTATTTTTCGCTGGCGAAGTATTAGATATTGATGGCATTACAGGCGGATTCAATTTTCAATCATCATGGACGACGGGCTGGTTAGCGGGGAGTGGATTAGGGGAATTTTTTTTCACTAATCCGCGCTAATTTTTAGCGAACTTCGTATTTTCGCGCCATTCGCATTAAGATTTTTTCCTCAAATAAATTTAATCTTCAATAATCTACTAAAAAGAAAACTGATATTTCATTCTTTCGAAATCAAATATAACATTCTTAAAATTTTCAAGTCATCATAATTGACTGTGCCATTCAAAGAATCAAAAATGGGTTTAAGTAAATTAACTCCGTGTTGGTCAAAGGCTTTGAAAGCAGATTCTTTTTGTTCAGGTTTGACAGAAACTTGCTCGTGTAAATTATTCTTGGCATTTAATTTATTGCCAGCCAAAACATATTTTGATAAATGATCTAAAATTGTTGCCTTCGTAACTTTATGTCTTTCAATCAAGCCGTCAATTGTCATACCTTCATTAAATGCTTCGGCTATCATATATGTTCGTTCACCTAATGGCTCACTCGTGCGCGTATGTTGCATAGGTTGTGCGATATTATTTTCCGCACAAAATTTTTTAATTATTTGTGTAAACGTTTCACCATATTGTTTTAACTTAACTTGCCCTACACCAGAAATTTTCAACAAACTATCTTTTGTTTGCGGGAAGTATGTTGCCATCTCAACCAACGTTTTATCAGAAAAAACAACGTAAGGAGGCACACGTTCAGCATCGGCAAGTTCTTTTCGTTTTTGACGAAGCACATCAAATAACTTTTCGTTATATTGGACTTCTACACTACGGCTATCTTTACGTTTGACTCGTTGCGCTTCTTGCACTACGCCGAAAATTGGTTCGCGCTTTTTGAGTGCGTCTAATGCCTTAGCCGTGAGACTGAGCGTGTGATACTCCCCTTCTTGTTTAAGATATTCCATGCTTAGTAATTGACGGGCAATGTGCATCCATTGTTTTTTATTTAGTTCAGTGCCAATGTTATAAGTAGAAAGTTTGTCATGCCCCCAGCGCATCACTTTTTCATTTTTTGAGCCGAGTAAAATATCGGCTATGTGACCTGCGCCAAATTTCTCATCCGCTCGTTTGACGCACGAAAGAAATTTTTGAGCATAGACCGTAATATCGGTTAAGGAAGTTGGGGCTGAGTTGCAGTTGTCGCAATTGGAACAATTATCGGCTAGGTATGATTCGTCAAAATATTTTAGCAACGGTTTGCGGCGGCAGATGCGTTCATCTTCTGCATAACGCACAATAGCATCCAAATGTTGAATAGCGATTCGTTTTTCATCGCCTTCTTTTTGGTCTATAAAATAATTAATTTTAGCAACATCAGAATAACTATAAAGCAACAAACAATGCGCGGGCAAACCATCACGCCCTGCACGTCCAATTTCTTGATAATAACTTTCAATGCTTTTTGGTAAATCAAAATGAATCACAAAACGCACATTCGGTTTATTAATGCCCATGCCAAAGGCAATGGTAGCCACAATGATTTGAGCATCATCACGAATAAAAGCATCTTGATTTCTTTTTCGTTCAGCATCTTCCAAACCTGCATGATATGGACGCACTGAAAAAATTTTTAGAGGCAAGATATAAAGAAAGCTCATCCACTTGCCTGCGTGAAAACAATAAATAATGCCCGATTGATTTTTATATTTATTAAGTGTTTCAACAGTTTGTTTATATGGGTCGCGTTTTTTGTAACACTTCGATATAAAGGTTTTCACGATTGAAACTTGCTACAAATTCATTCTTGCTTGTGAAGTGAAGTGTGTTGCGAATATCTTGACGTACACGCGGTGTGGCAGTGGCAGTTAATGCAAGGCACACTGCCTTTGGAAATTTTTTTTCTAACTTCTACCAGTTGACGATATTCAGGGCGAAAATCATGCCCCCATTCCGAAATACAATGTGCTTCGTCAATAGTTAAACAATCTACTTGAATAGAAGATAACAGATCTAAAATTCTTTTGGTTAACAATGTTTCTGGCGCAACATACAATAACTTCACTTCACCTTTACGAACATACTCCATATTTTCTTGATATTCTTGCGGCGAAAGTGAACTGTTGATAAATAAAGCAGGCACGCCAAAAGCGCGGAGTTGCTCCACTTGGTCTTTCATCAATGCAATCAATGGCGAGATGACAACGGTTAGCCCTGTAAACATCAACGATGGAATTTGGTAGCACAAAGATTTTCCTCCACCAGTAGGCATAACAGCTAAGGTATCTTGTTTTGCTAAAACATTTTCAATCACTTCTTGTTGTAGTGGACGAAATGAATCATATCCAAATGTGCTTTTGAGGATGGAGGCAGAGGTGGTCATGGAGCGAAGTATACCGTTAGAAAATAGTTTTTTAATTATTAAGTACTGCGACATTTATGTCGCAAATTAATACGCAAGATAAAGACCACAAGCGTAAAATGTCTTGCAGTATTTGCTATTTGGCTTTCTCAAAGCAGGTTGACAAATATGGTTAAAGACTTATGCGAAATCTGCAAATGAGCAAATGGCGCGAATTTTAAATATCTTTTGGCAAAATTCTCTCTTTCACATTTTTAGCATTAAGATTTTGTACTTTGAAAAGACTAGTACTTCCTAAAACCTCTATTGACCTCACACTCATCATCCCGTAAAATCTCCCTTTAGAAATTATATATAATTTTATAAGGATACACTCAATGGCTAAATATCGAATCATGTATTGGAAGCACATTCCCCAATCTTTCACGGTTGAGGGTGATGGGCGCAAAGTGAAAAAAGAACTTTCGCAAAAAATTCAAAACAAAATTGATGCGTATGCGATGGCGATTGGAGCAACATCCACAAGCGATTATGCAAAAGAATATAAACGCGGTGATTGGATTGAACGTGACGGCTCACCCGAAGAAGTTGCGGATGCGCTTCTTGCCGAGCTGGAAGTTGAGTTTGCTAAGATAGAGATTCCTAAACGGGACAAAGAAGCCGTTTAACCACAAAGGGTCACGAAGTTGCACAAAGGTTTAAAAGGTTTTCCTTCGTGTTCCTTTGTGACACTTCGTGGTTTAAATCATTATGACTCAAAAACATAACATCATCCTACAACCTTCTGGCTCGCGCGGGCAAGTGGAAGAAGGCATGTCTGTTCGTTCAGCAGCGCGAGAGTTGGGCGTAGATATTGAATCTATCTGCGCTGAAAATGCTACTTGTGGCAAGTGCATGGTTTTAATTGAAGAAGGTCGTTTTGAAAAATATAATATTGAATCAAAACGAGAAAACGTCTCCCCTGTTTCGGCAGATGAAGCGGCATATTTTTCACGCAGACCCAAGTTACTAAAAGATAAAGGCTGGGAAGTTGGACAGGTTCGTTTATCGTGTCAATGCAAAATTCATGGGGATGTATTAATCAACGTGCCTGAGGAAAGTCGTGGCAATAAGCAAATTGTCCGCAAAACAGCCAGTAACCGTGAAATTGAAATCAAGCCTTCGATAAGAAAATATTTGGTGACTATGTCACCGCCCAATTTAGAAAGACCAATTGCAGATTGGGAAAGATTGGCTAAAGGAATTGAAACATCCATGCAATTGGTACGTGGCGCAGATGCGAAAGTTCCGCGCTGGTATGAATTGGATATTGATTATCAATGCTTGCGAGGGTTATCTAAAACGTTACGCGATTCAAAATGGAATGTGACTGTCTCCGTTTGGCAAGATAAAGAAGTGATTGAAGTGCAAGCAGGTTATGTAGAAGATAGTTATGGCGCGGCAGTTGATATTGGTTCTACAACTGTGGCTTTGTATTTATGTAATTTACGCACGGGTGAAGTGTTGGCATCTGAATCGGAAATGAATCCGCAGATTGTGTATGGCGAAGATGTCATGTCACGCATTCAATATTCTATTGAACATCCTGACGGTTTGGAGAAATTACACAAAGCGATTATTTCAACGTTGAATAAGTTGTTGAAACAAGCGGTGAAAACCGTAAATGAAAAATTGAATGAAACTTTTGGTCTCGATACGGGCGAGACAAGCACTCGCCTTACTCGACCAGCGAGCATAAAAGTAGAAGAAATTTTAGAAATGGTTTTGGTTGGGAATTCCACCATGCACCATGTATTGTTAAATTTACATCCCAAAGATTTGGGCTTGGCTCCGTTTGTGCCAACGATTCATAAGTCAATGGATATTAAGGCGCGTGAATTAGGAATACATATTAATTCGTCTGGCAATATTCATGTGCTTCCAACTATCGCATCATTTGTTGGGGCTGATACAAGTGCTATGATTTTGGCAGAAGAACCACATAAGCAAGATGAAAATTGGTTGTTGATAGATGTCGGCACAAATGCAGAATTAATTTTAGGAAACAGAAAAAGATTAGTTTGTACATCAACGCCAACGGGACCAGCATTAGAAGGTGCGCATGTTGAATATGGAATGCGCGCCGCACCTGGTGCCATTGAACGCGTGCAGATTGATGAATCAACTTTTGAACCGAAATATAAAATTGTCGGTGAGGATGATTGGAATAAAGGCAAAGCCAAAGGGATTTGCGGTTCTGCCATCATTGACGCGGTAGCGGAATTGTTTCGAGCGGGGATTGTGGACTCTCGTGGAAAATTCAAGAAGGAGTTAAGTACGAAGCGTGTTCGTCAGGGAGAAAAAGGCTGGGAGTACGTCATCGCTTGGGCAGAGGAAACATCTATCGGAAGAGATATCCCAATGACTCAACAAGATGTTCGTCAAATTCAATTAGCAAAAGCAGCGTTGTTCACTGCATCACGAACTTTGTTGAAACGCAGTGGTTTGCAAGACCCTGATAAAGTAATTTTGGCGGGTGGCTTTGGAAGTTACATTGATAAAGAAAAGGCGATGTTGATTGGTTTGATACCCGATTGTGATTTGAAAAATGTTTATGCAGTTGGTAACGCGGCTGGTGATGGCGCGCGTATTGCGTTGTTGAATGTTGAAAAACGAAATGAGATTGATGCTGTGACGCGCAAGGTTGAAAGATTTGAATTGCCCACTGACCCTGAATTTCAAAATCAATTTATGTTGGCGACGAGTTTTCCGCACATGAGTGAGCCGTTTCCGCATATTGCACATTTGATTCCGAATCGTGTTGTGGATCCAATGGCGAAAAATTTTATGAAGTGAAATATCGGTGGTCGAGTAGTTGCGAGTGATAACGAGCAACGTATCGAGACCACATGTTAAGAGAAAAATTTTTATTTAATTGGTGGTCTCGATACGCCGCGAAGTACAAGAGCGCGGCTACTCGACCACCGAGAGGACACATGAATAAATTTCTTGAAAGATTACAAAGTGGTGAAATTTTAGTTTCGGATGGTGCCACTGGTTCAAATTTGCAAAAGATGGGACTCAAACCTGGTAAGCCGCCAGAGGATTTAATTATTGATGAGCCTGATACGATTCTGAATCTCGCTTCTTCCTTCGCCCAAGCAGGGTCAGACATCATTCTAACTTGTACTTTCGGTGGAACTAGAATGCGCATGAAAGATTCTAAATATCAAGATAGAACGCCTGAAGTTAATATGCGTGCCGCTGAAATTGCTCGCAAAGCCGCTTCACTTAACAATGGACTTGTGGCTGGGTCAATGGGTCCTGTGGGTGCAATTATCAAGCCGTATGGTCCATTGGAATATGATGATGTGAAAGCGACATTTGCAGAACAAGCTAAAGCACTTGCCGATGGTGGCGTGGATTTATTATTAATCGAAACAATGTTTGCAATGGAAGAAACAACTGCCGCCTTTGAAGGTGCAAGGTCAGTGACGGATTTGCCGATTGTGGTTTCATTTAGTTATGACAGAGGTACACGCACGATGATGGGAGTCAAACCTAAAGATGTGATAAAAAAATATTCTGAAATGGGTGCAACACTTATCGGCGCAAATTGTGGAACAACATTAGATAACATGGAAGCAGTTATCAAAGAATATGCTACTGCTATACCGAATTATCCATTATGGGTGAAACCAAATGCTGGAGTCCCACACATGGATATTGAAACTGAACAAGGCGTGTATGATATGGGTCCAGAAGACATGGCGAATTTTGCAAAGAAGTATGTTGCATTAGGCGCGAAAGTTGTCGGTGGTTGTTGTGGCAATACTCCAGAACATATCGCGGCGATTGTGAGAGCGGTGAAGTAGATAAAAATGGTTGCTATATCTCTTCGCCATGCTTTTATTGATGAAGCAGGAAGTGCCGCGCTTTCAAGAACAAGTCATTCTTTTGTTGTAGCAGCGTTATGCACAGAAAATCCGCGTGCCATTGAAAATATAATAAAGAGAGCGCAGAAAAAAATTTGGGACTTCTTTATCATCTGGTGAATTAAAAGCCAAACAATCTGAGGATGATTTAATTAAACACGTCTTAGCATCACTTGCACTAGAAACAATTGAAATCTTTACAATTGCGATAGATCATAAGATTTATAACAAAAAAATTATTAATTCCGAAGAAATTTATCAGTGGATAATTCTTCGTTTGATTAAAAAGTTGGTTTCTCGATATCCTCGTATTGAAATCACATTAGATAGACGCTATACAAATAAAACATTACGATATAAATTAGAACAATACATTCGTGATGGAATTTCAAATTTGCCTCAAAATTACATTTTAATTCGTCAGGAAGACTCGCAACAGCAACGTGGCTTACAGGCTGTTGATTTCATTGCATGGGCGTTGTTTCAGAAATATGAAAACAATAACGCTGAGTATTATCAGCAGTTTGAATCTCGTATTTTAGATGAAGAATTAGTAACAAAATATAGTTTGGATACTGAATAAAGCAAAAATCCCTCTTACGAGAGATTTTTGAGGAGCGGCTCACCCTGGGCACCGATTTCAGTCTGACCCATTTCATTTCAGAAACAGCTAGGTCTGTCCTACGGACAGCCAATGTCACCAGGCTTTACGATACCGCTCAAAGTTATTTTAGCACTAACAAAGTTCAAAGTCAAATGGGTAAAAGCCAATTATGATTGTTAGATTCATGAATTGGCTATATATAAGTGAGATATAATTTTGTATATTGTTCTCTTATGGAAATACATCTAAGCATATCGCGGCGATTGTGAGAGCGGTGAAGAATTAGTAAACAGTAATTAGTGAAAAGTCATCATAGTGGAATATAATTTTGAAAAACTTGTAGTTCAGCAACTATTATAAGATGGTTATATAAACATGATTAGCCCTTACGCTTTACAGAGTAATCCTATTCGAGGTTATACTCAACTTTACTATAACTTAAATCGCTACGCGAGAAAGAACATGGTTGGGGACTTATTACTAGGGTTTTTGTTGACACCATTAATTTCAGGGGTATTAATTTTTTATAACCTGTTTCCAAAAGAAACATTATTGCTATGGGAGTCTCTTGGAGTTTGGATATTCTTAGTTCTTTTACTTATATTATTGTATTTACCCATTTTGGTTTATGCAGCAATAGGGACACACGAACCGATAAGTTTAGTTTCAGAATTATCAGCACTAATCTTGATTTACTTACCTCGCCCACATACAACAATTCAAGGGTTAAGTTATGATGATATTCAAAATCTTCGCAGAGTTGCAGAAATCGAACAAGGTGCAGCCGATTGGCGTGGAACATTTGTCAATTTGATCGTTATAGGTACTGCAACGGCAACAATAAGCATAATAAATTTTGTTTCAAAAGAATTAGCAGTTTCTAAATTAAAAGCATTGTCAGAAATTCTATATGAATCTCTCGCGCCACAAATTGCCCCAGAAGTCCAAGTTGAGTTTTCTCAAATGATTTCAGTTGCTATAATTGCATTAGTTATTCTTTTGATTTGGGCAAGTTATAAACTATATTCATATTATCTTGAATTTATTGCAAGTGAAAGTGCGAATCGAACTATTCTCTTTGCTTGCAATGAAGCAACTTTCCTTCTTAAAGCAAGAAATCTGCAAAATGCTCTAGATATAACTTTCCGTGAGAAACGAGAATTAGCAGGAAGATTGGGTTGTCGTTTAGTCTTAAGAAATGTTGCAGTTCCCTTTGACGCTTTTGTTGGAGTTGCGGTATTAGATTCATCTGATGAGATGTGGCTTTTAATTCCACCAAAAGAATATTCAAATATTGCAAAATTTTATTTTTATGGGAGGCAAATAATTGAAAAAATTCGGGATTTCTTCTTACGTTTTCGCATTTAATTAATGACTTATGCAACAAAAACTCCTTGACTTACTCTCTGGCAAAAAAATTGACTCACAACCTGCATTCAGCGGGTTGATTCATATTACGGAAGAGGGACTTAAACAAGAAGGTTTATCGTTGCATGAAATTCATCGAGATGCGCAGAAGATGGCGAAGGCGGCGGGCAGTACGTTTAAGTTGACGGGGATGCCATCCGCTACTTTGCCGTTGGATTTATGCTCCCCTGCTGAGATGTTAGGTGCGGAGTTAAATTATTTTGAAGATGGGGAGTTGATGTTTCCACAGGTGAAGAAAGTATTGTTTGATTCTGTAAAAGGATTAGCCACAGAGGTCACAGAGAAAAATGAGATTTTTGAGAGGGGAAGATTGAGTTTGATTTGTGAAGCGATTAAGTTGGTGAAAGATGATATTGGAAAAGATATCGTGATTTCGGGGATGATTCCAGGGGCGTATACTTTGTTGTTGTATATTTGTAACCCAAAGAATTTATTTATTGAAATGAAGAAAGAACCACAAGCCGTTTTGGATGCTCTCTTTTTTCTATCCTCTTTCCTTGCGGATGTTGGGAATGAGTATAAAAAATCAGGTGCGGATTTTATTACGATTCACGATATGGGCGGGTCGCCTGGGTTTATTGGACCTGCTAAGTATGAGCAATTTGTTTTGCCTGCTGAAAAGATGTTGATTGAGAAATTATCTTCCGCCGAGGACGGCGGAAGGAGCAAGAAGCCAGTTGTATTATCCGTGTGTGGAAATGTGACGAATGGCTTGCATTTATTAAATCAAACGGGCGCAGATGCGATTTCAGTTGACCAAACTACAGATTTAGCGAAAGCACGGGCTGAATTAAAAGATACGTTGCTGTTTGGGAATCTTGATCCTGTGGGGGCGATTTGTCAGGGAAGTGAAGGTCAAATAGCAGAAGCAGTTGTCCGCGCAAAAGAGGCGGGCGTGGATGCCGTCTGGCCTGGTTGCGATTTAGTCATCCAAACGCCGCTTGAAAATATCAAAAAGATGATATAACGCATCATCGCCATTGACGATTTTCAATCCGCTATGTAAACTGAAACACATGGCAAAATCACCCGATTCTAAAAAAACAGTAACGCGAAAATCTGCGCCGAAGAAATCCGCACAAGTTCTTTTGGTTGAAAAAGAATTAAAGCAACGCGAAGCCGAGTTGGCAATTGTTAAAGGTGTGCAAGAGGGGTTGGCGGCGAAGTGGGAATTAGATGCAATTTATGTTTTGGTGGGTGAAAAAATTCGTGAAATTTTTTCGGCACAAATTACTCTCATTTCTACATTTGACCATAAAAAAGAAATACAATCTTTTAATTATTATGTGGGGCGAAATGGGCGTGAACAACTTTCTGCCCGTCCAATGAGCGGTTTGGCAAAATATTTAATTCAACATAAAAAAAGTATTTTAATTAATGACAACGCCGAAGAAAAAATGAAATTGTATGGGGCAAAAGTAATTGCTGGAAATTTAATTCCTAAATCTTCTTTATATGTACCGTTGATCACTGGCGATGAAGTGCATGGTTTGATGTCATTGCAGAATACGGAAGAAGAAAAATTTTTCAGCGATTCAGATGTGCGTTTGTTAGAAACTTTTGCAAGTTCTTTAAGCACGGCGTTAGAAAATGCTCGTTTGATTAATGAAACCAGACGGTTGTTGCAAGAAACCGAACAACGCAATGCTGAGTTAGAAGCAATTCGCAAAGCCAGTATTGATTTATCTTCTAATCTTGAATACTCCACAGTGCTTGATTCAATTTTGAAAAGCACATCTGATTTAATGCCTAGTATTGAAAATATCAATTTGTTTATTTACGAGAATAATCAATTGATATTTGGAACTGCTATTGCCAATGGGAAAATAACCAATGAGCCTGTAGCAAATCCGCGCCCTGGCGGTGTGACCGATACAGTGGCAAAAACAGGTAAGATGATTATCGTAGAAGATATGCAAACGCATGAGTTGTATAAAAACTCATCTGCTACTTGGAAGGGTGCATTAATTGGTTTGCCGCTGAAATTTCGCAAACGTATTGTAGGTGTGATGAATATCCATTTTACAGATGCACGCACATTTACAGATTCAGAATTACGGGTTTTGCAATTATTTGCAGATCAAGCCTCAGTTGTAATTGAAAACTCACGTTTGTTTAATGAAACGCAAAGACTGTTACAAGAAACTGCTGAACGCAATGCCGAGTTAGGCGTTATCAATAGCCTGCAACAAATTTTAGTTTCAAAACTTGATTTTCAAGCCATGATTGATTTAATAGGTAACAAAGTGCAACAAGTATTTAATGCACATGTTACTTTGCTTTCATTGTATAACGCACAGACAAAAGAAATTACACATCGTTATATCAACGAGCGTGGCAAGCGTATGTATTTTCCGCAACCGTTGTTGTTGGATGCTTTTCGTAAAAAGGTAATTGAAACACAACAGCCATTGCTGATCAATCAAGATTATATGAAAGTGGCTATTGAACTTGGCGAACCACCAGCCTTCGCAGGCGAAGCACCCAAGTCACTTTTATTTGTGCCGCTGATTGTTGCAGATCAGGTAACTGGTATTTTAGGCTTACAAGATTTAGAAAACGAACTTGCTTTTAGTGATACTAATGTACGTTTATTAACCACTATTGCAAATAATTTAAGTGTGGCATTAGATAGTGCGCGCTTGTTTGATGAAACTTCACGCCATGCTTTGGAATCGGCGGTGATTAATCAAGTGGGGCGAGATATTACCGAGACATTAAATTTGACAACAGTGATGGATAAAATCGCGGCTCATGCACGTGACCTGCTAACTGGTTCTTCCAGCGCAATCTATTTGCCTCAACCAGACGGAAAGACTTTACGCGCCTTAGTTGCCAAAGGAAATATCGCAGATGAAATTTTGGCAGATACTATCACCATTGGGGATGGCATTATTGGCTCATTAGCCCAAGAAGGTAAAGCCGAATTTATCAATGACACTAGCAACGATAAACGTACAATTCAGATTCCTGGCACACAACAAGTTGGCAACGAGAGATTAATCGTCACACCATTACTGTCAGGGATTAAGGTGACTGGCATGATGGCAGTTTGGCGTGAAGGTGGTGAGCCATTTTCAGCATCCGATTTAGCCTTTTTAGAAAAACTATCTTTACATGCCTCTATTGCAATTCAAAATGCAAGTTTCGTTAATGAAGTGCAACAACGCGCAAATGAATTAGAAATTATCAATAGCATTCAACAAGGGTTATCATCTAAGTTAGATGTGCAATCTATTTATGATTTAGTAGGCGAAAAAATTCGTAGTATTTTCAATTCGCAGGCAGTTGTCATTTCTTATTATGACTCAGGAAGCGAAGAAACTTCTTTTCCTTATCTATTTTGGAAAGGCGAGAGGATTTACGTTAAAAAGCAACCTCTTTCAGGTTTTTCAGGTTATGTAATTCGTAATCGCGCCACTTTGTTCATCAACGAAAAAGTAGCTGAAAAGGCACATCAATACGGCTCAACATTATTGACAGCAGATGCTTCATTTCCAAAATCGTTGATTGCCATTCCAATTTTGGCAGGCGACCAAATACTCGGCTCGCTTTCAATTCAAAATTTTGAACGCGAATTAGCCTTTACAGAAAATGACGTGCAATTGCTTTCAACTTTATCGGCTAGTATGGGTATTGCCATTCAAAATGCAAAACTATTTGACGAGTCGCAAAATTTATTAAAAGAAACCAGCCAGCGCGCAACTGAACTTTCGCTTATCAATAGCGTGTTAACAGGTTTAGACTCACGGCTTGATATTCAAACTATTTATGAAAATGCAGGTAATAAAATTCAAGAAATTTTTGATGCGCAAACTGTTGTCTTGGTCATTTACGATAAAAATACCAACCTAACCCATTATCCATACATTATTGAAAAAGGCGAAAGGCTGTATCAATCTCCATTAGTTTTGGATGAAACCAGCGGTGGCTTTAGTGGAAAAGTAATTCGCACTAAAGAAGCTATTGTGGTCAATCGTAATTTTGAAGAAATATCAAAACAACTTAATTCTCGCTTGTTAGGCGATGAGCACGAAGAGGTTGAAGTTAAAGCAGGAGTCTGGGTTCCGCTAACAGTTGGAAACGAAGTCAGAGGCGTTATTTCTTTACAAAATCTAGAACATGAAGATGCCTTTCCCGAAGCGGATGTTAATCTCTTAAAGACTATTGCAAACTCAATTAGCGTAGCCATTGAAAATGCGCGCTTGTTTGATGAAACACAAAGATTGTTGCAAGAAACAAAACGGCGTGCATCTGAATTAGAAATCTTAAATGAAATTGGTCAGGTCTTGACTCAACAACTGGATGTGCAAAGTATTATTGAAAAAGTGGGTGATAAATTACGCGCGTTGGTTATGGAAGATAACATTGGTATTGGTTTGTTTGACCCCGAAACACAAAGTATGACGGGGCATTATGTGACCAAAAATAATGAACGTGTTCAATTCCCGCCTTTTCCAATTAATGACTTTACCCTCAGAGCAACGTTACAAAATAAATCCTTGGTCATTAATCGTGAGTCTAAAATTTTGTGGAAGAAACTTGGCTCAAACATGACTGCTTTCAATCAAATTCCAAAATCAGTGGTTATGTCTCCGATGGTGGTTGGTAAAGATATCATCGGCGGAATCACAATCCAAAATTATGAACGCGAAAATGCTTATGATGATTCAATTGTGCGTTTGCTTGAGTCTGTTGCATCTAGTATGGCTACTGCTTTACAAAATGCCCGTTTATTTGAAGAAGCCCGCAATGCACGTGCCGCCGCAGAAAAAGCCAATGAAGCAAAAAGTTCTTTCTTAGCAACCATGAGTCACGAAATTCGCACGCCAATGAACGCCGTCATCGGTATGAGCGGATTGTTATTGGACACAAGATTAAATGAAGAGCAACGTGATTATGTTGAAACGATTCGTACCTCTAGCGATGCTTTGCTTGCTATCATCAATGACATTTTAGATTTTTCAAAAATTGAAGCGGGCAGAATGGATATTGAAAACCGTCCATTAGAGTTACGCGAATGTGTCGAATCTGCTTTAGATTTAGTCTCTGCTAAAGCAGTAGAAAAAAGTATTGACATTGCTTATTTGTTTGAAGGTGATGTGCCACCCGCCATCATGGGCGACTCAACAAGATTAAGGCAAGTGATTACAAACTTATTAAGCAATGCTGTTAAATTTACAGAAAAAGGCGAAGTTGTTTTAACAGTATCAAGCCAGCAAAACAACAAAAATGTTGGCTTAACTTTTTCAGTGCGCGATACAGGCATCGGAATTTCAAAAGAAGGCATGAGTCGCTTGTTCCAATCATTTTCACAAGCCGATTCATCTACCACCAGAAAATATGGTGGCACAGGGTTGGGGCTTGCCATTAGTAAAAAACTTTCCGAAATGATGGGCGGCACCATGTGGGCAAAAAGTGATGGGCTTGGCAAAGGCTCTACTTTTTCATTTAGTATCGTCACGCAAATTGCAGACTTGCCCCCTGCTCAAAAACGCGCCTATCTTGGCGTGCAACCTGCTTTACAAAACAAACGTGTACTCATTGTTGATGATAACGCCACCAATCGTTATATTTTAAATATGCAAACTATTAAATGGGGCATGATTCCAAAAGATACAGAATTGCCCAGCACTGCTTTACAATGGCTTGAAAACGGCGAAACATTTGATGTGGCAATTCTCGATATGCACATGCCCGAAATGGACGGCGTTGAATTAGCAAAACATATTCGCGAAAGCAAAGTAAAAATTCCACTGGTATTATTTAGTTCTGTGGGCAGGCGCGAAGTTGGCGATAACATGAATTTATTTTCAGCATATCTTTCTAAGCCGATTAAACAATCTCAACTCTTTGATACGCTGGTGAATTTGTTCGTCTCATCTGATGAAGATGAAAAGACGATAACAACGGAACGCTTCAGACCTGACCCGCAAATGGGTTCGCGGCATCCGCTACGCATTCTTCTGGCTGAAGATAACGTCGTCAATCAAAAACTGGCTTTGAAATTATTAGAGCAAATGGGTTATCGTGCAGATATTGCCTCCAATGGCATTGAAACGATTCAATCTATCGAAAGACAAACATACGATGTGATTTTGATGGACGTGCAAATGCCTGAAATGGATGGCTTAGAAGCAACTCGTCAGATTGTTTCAAAATGGAAAGAGAATCGTCCACATATTATTGGTCTCACTGCCAACGCCATGCAAGGTGATAGAGAAATGTGCTTAGAAGCAGGCATGGATAATTACATTCCCAAACCAATTCGGGTTGTAGAATTGGTAGGTGCTTTGAAGAAGGCAAAAAGAATACCCTCACCCTAGCCCTCTCCCAAATGGGAGAGGGAACAACGAAGGAGAATCATGACAATCATTGACATCAACACTTTCAACGTACTTAAAGAATCAACTGATGCAGAGTTTATTCAAGAATTAATTAACACCTTTCTTGAAGATGCGCCGAATCAAATTGAACAGATGAAGAATGCACTTACTCAAAAAGATGCAGAATTATTTACACGCGCGGCGCATACGGTTAAGTCTAATGCAGCGACGTTTGGTGCAACTGAATTAGCAAATTTAGCCCGCGAGTTAGAAAGCATGGGGCGAGAAAATAATTTGGAAATCGGAAACAAGTTGCAGGTCATGCAAGAAGCGTTTTATCAAGTTAAGAATCAATTAGAAGAGTTGAAATAAATCATGGTCATAGCATCTGAACCTGCACGTTTATTAATCGTGGACGATAACAAAATCAATCGTATGATTCTTTCGCGCACCTTAGAGCAACAGAATCATATCGTTGAAACTGCCACTGATGGTAAAGAAGGTTTAGAAAAAATTCGCACGGGTTCGTTTGATTTGGTTTTGCTGGATATCGAAATGCCTGAAATGAATGGCTTTGAAGTTTTGGAAGCATGTTTGAAAGATGTTGAGTTGCGACAAATTCCAATCATTATGACTTCAGCGATGGATGAGTTAGATGCAGTGGTGAAATGCGTAGAACTGGGCGCAGAAGATTATTTAACAAAACCAGTGAATCCAATTTTGTTGCGAGCGCGAGTGAATGCCAGTTTAGAAAAAAAAACGTTTACGTGATGAACAACGAAAATTATTTAGAACATTTGCAACCAAAGAAGTTGCCGAAGAGTTATTACGCACTGGTTTTTCATTAGGTGGCAAACAAGTGACGGGCAGTGTGTTGTTTACAGATATTCGTTCATTTACAACTATTGCTGAAAACCAAGAACCTGCTGAGACGATTGATTTATTGAATCAATATTTTAGTTTGATGTTCGATGCAATTACTAATAATGGCGGAACTGTGAATCAAGTAATTGGTGATGGACTCATGGCTGTATTCGGTGCGCCAATATTTTTTGAAGATCATGCTGAAAAATCTGTGCGTGCCGCGCTAGAAATGTTAGAACAATTGAAAGTGTTTAATCAAAATCAATTAGCACAAGGGAAAATTCAACTTCACATGGGCATCGGTATCGCTTCTGGAAATATGGTGGCGGGTTATACAGGCACGCAATCACGTGCAATTTATACTTGCATTGGTGATACGGTCAATTTGGCTTCTCGCATTGAGCAATACACAAAAGAAGCCTTGCGTCCATTGTTAATTGATAATTACACAAGACAAGGTTTATCTGATAAGTTCAAGGTGGAAGAACTGGGGAAAATTATGTTCAAAGGCAAACATAATGCTATTCGGATTTTTGCGGTGGGAAATTAGCCTGAATAGTCCTATTGGTCTAATTAGTCTAATTAGTCTAAATAGTTAAACCAATAAGACCTTTTAGACCAGTCAGACTATAATTGATTAATGTTTCGCTCAAAATATTTTCTCTTTGCAATCATCACTTTCATCGCTTATGGATTATTGCTCCCCTTCACAGGTTTTTATTGGGATGATTTGCCGTTTGCATGGATTGCAAAATTTCTCGGTCCTGCTGAGTTTGTCCCCGCATTTTTACCGTTTCGTCCGTTTCTCGGTCCTATTTTTTACGTCACCACAAGTTTAATTCCGCCTGTGCCATTGTATTGGCAAATTTTCGCGTTAGTGATTCGTTTTTTACTAGGCATATCGGCATGGTGGATGTTCAGGCAAATTTTTCCGCACAAAAAAAATATCGCTTTCATCGCCGCGTTGTTGATGTTAATTTTTCCTGGTTATAGTCAACATTGGGTTGCGCTGACGCATATCAATCAAGAACTGATTCCATTTATTTTTTATCTTTTATCTTTCGGCTTCACATTCAAAGCACTACGCACACAAAAAATTACAGACACTATTATTGCCCTACTTTTGCAAATTTGTGGCATCTTCCCCACTGAATATTTTTTTGGCATTGAAGGTTTGCGTTTTCTATTTTTGTTTTTCTTTTTTCAAGAAAACTTTTTAGAACGCCTAAAAAAATCACTCAAAATATTTTTTCCATATTTACTCATTTGGATTCTCAATGCCGCTTGGCTGTTTTATTATTACAAATTTGGTCCGTACAATTCTTATGAAGTTACAGCAACACAATCACCGAATATCATTTTCTTTTTAACTCAAGCCTTAGATGCGATTTGGAAGACTGGATTCTATATTTGGATTCAATCTCTAGTTTTGACATTATCCTCCATCCCTGCCCCCGCTTCGTTATTGACTTTGGGCTTGGTGATTGTTTCATTTGCCTCTCTCTGGCTGATTCTGATTCGCTCCCTCACCGCCGAGGACGGCGGTGAGAGCAATGCTGTTTCATTAATCATCATTGGATTAATCGGGATTTTGCTTGGGCGATTACCCTCTCTCGCGGCGAATCTTCCTTTAACTTTGCAATCTTCATACGATAGATTTATGATTTCAATGATGATCGGCGGAAGTTTATTTATCATTGGAATGATTGAACTAATTTTCAAGAATCAAAAAACAAAGATAGTTATTTTTTCAGCACTAATTGCATTAGGAATTGGTCAGCAGTTTTTTAATGCCAACATCTTCCGCAGAGATTGGTTAAAGCAAGGCGAAATTTATTGGCAAATGGCTTGGCGAATGCCCGCACTACAACCGAATACTGTTCTACTCACCCACCAAATGCCGATTGATTATGAAACCGATTTATCTTTTACTGCTCCCATCAATTGGATGTATGCGCCAAATTATGAACGCAGTAATTTACCTTACATTTTTCTATACACTGAAAAACGTATTGGAGGTTCAACACTGCCTTCATTAGAAAAAGGTGTTGAAATTTATTATCCATACCGCACCGTAGATTTCCGCAGTTCAACATCGAATGCAGTAGTGATTTACATGCCTCAACATGGCTGCTTACGAGTCCTTGACTCGAAGCGTGGTGATGAAGAAATCTATTCTCGTGAGCCAAGTGTTTTAACGGATGCAATTCATTTATCAGATGTATCACGTATTATTCCAAATCCACAAACATTTGCTGTTGCGCCATTTTTCTCTGATCCAGAACATGAATGGTGTTATTACTTTGCTAAAGCAGAGTTGGCTCAACAACAAGAGGATTATCAGCAAGTGATTGCTTTAGGAAATGAAGCCATCAGTTTAGGATTTACTCCAGAAGATTTGAATGAGTGGTTAATTTTTGTGGATGCTTATATCAAAACAGACGATGTTGAATCTGCTGAAGAATTATCAAATGAGATTTTGCGGGAAGACGCGCGAATCCGCCGGGGGGTGTGTACGGTTTGGGAGCAGAATCAGGGTTCAGGTCAGGTGGGAGGCGCAGAGGATTTCAAATCTGTTTTATTATCTTTGGGTTGCAATCATGATGAATGCTTGACGCATTAAACTTCATGTGCTAACATTTTGCGTTGATTAAGTTTGAACGAGGAGAATCTATGAGTAAAACACGTCGAAGTGTGCTGGCAATTTCAATTTTTATGATTTCAACATTGTTGATTTCGGCTTGCACGCAATCTTTATCATCCGCGCCAGTGGCAACACCTACTTTGTTACCAACGGGGTTGTTTGTTTCACCTGTTGCGTCGGTTGAAAACCCAATGGCAATGATTGAAGAATTTGCTAAGCAAACTGCAGCGGCGCAAACTGCGACTGCTAGCGGGGGCACACCTCAAGCTGTAACTACTGAAGTTGTAACTACACCAGACCCTAATATTACAAGTGTACCTGCCACTGTTGATAGTAATGTGACCCCAACAAATAATAATGTAGGTGTTACTACTGCTATGCCTGCGGTTACATCAGCACCTGGTGTGCGCCCTACAACTTATACTTTGCAAAAAGGGGAATTCCCTTATTGTATTGCTCGCCGTTTTAATGTTGATCCTGATCAGTTACTTTCATTAAGTGGGTTGACTGCGGCTGATGCCAATAGTTTGGTAACGGGAACTGTGTTGACTATTCCACAAAGTGGTTCATTCCCTGGTAATCGGGCTTTGACTTCTCACCCTGCGTCGCACACTGTGTCCTCGGCTGACGAAACTGTGTATAGTGTGGCTTGTAAATATGGCGATGTAACTCCAGATGCGATTGCAAGTGCAAATAACATTTCCGCCTCTGCTAAGTTGACTGTTGGTCAGGTATTGCAAATTCCGTAAGTTGTAACAAATAAAATGTAAACCCCTAAAGGTGTAATGCCTTTAGGGGTTTTTTGAAAGTATGATCTAAACGTCCCGCAGGTTTTTATTAAGGCTTGATAAAATTAAGTAAACCTGCGGGACGATACGGTTTTTAGAAAGTAGGAGTTATGCCTTTTGAATTAATCAAATCAGAAATTTTGCTGAAAGGGCGGGCATTTACTATTCGGCGCGATGTTATGAAAACTCCAAGTGGTGGAGAAACAAAATTTGATATTGTGGAGCATGGCGGTTCTGTAATTTTGATTCCGATTGATGCTGATGGCAATATTCTTTTTGTCAGGCAGTACCGTCATGCGGCAGGGATTGAAATGCTTGAATTGCCTGCTGGTACACGCGATGGCAATGAGCCTTTTGAAGTTTGTGCCGCACGCGAGATTCGTGAAGAAACGGGAATGGAATCTCTCAATTTGACTCATATCGGTTCATTCTACTTGGCACCTGGTTACTCGACAGAATATATGGGCGTGTTTTTAGCCAAAGACTTAAGGCATAATCCACTTGAAGCAGATGAGGATGAATTTTTGTCTGTAGAAAAAATTCCAATAGCACAAGCCATTCAAAAGGCAGAACGAGGCGAGATTCCAGATGCCAAGTCACTAGCGGCGCTGTTAATGGTCAAGCCGTATTTATAGTAACAATAAAAACGCTCTCATATAGAGAGCGTTTTTTTAGTATTATTCTTCAATAGGTGTAGCAGAAGTAGATTGTTTACGTTGACGGAAAGTAATGCGCCCGCGCGTCATATCATAAGGGGACATTTCAAGCGCCACTCTATCTCCTAATAAAATACGGATATAGTGCTTACGCATTTTCCCAGAAAGGTAAGCCAAAACCTCATGCCCATTATCCAAACGCACCCGAAATTGAGTACCGGGTAAGGCTTCAATCACCAAGCCATCAACTTTAATTTTTCCATCTTCTTTAGCCATACATGCCTCTTGATTTATTCACCATCTTTGAAAGAACGTCGTTTAAGACGACGAATTGCCTTTTTCTTTTCCATTCGGCGGGTTTCGCTTTTTGAGACGAACCAGCGTTTACGACGAACCGTGCTCAAGACACCACTCTTCACTACCTTTTTACGAAAACGCTTGAGCAAAGAGTCTTGAGATTCGCCGTTTCTTAAATTAACAGATGCCACTGGATTCACCTCCTTTCGGATGAAAATAAAAAATCGACTGACACAGATTCAGCCGACAGCAATCATCAAAACTTGAAACGAACTCTATGACCAAAAGATCAAAAACCGCTTCTCTCCTTGATTTTTACCTGAGTATTGCAACCTCAGCCGAATCTTAGCTTCAAAATTATACACGATTCACATGCAGATGAGAAGAAACTCATCTGCATGAAATGTTAAAAGAAAAAGCCCCTTGGCAATGACCTACTCTCCCAGGAGGTCGCCCTCCAAGTACCATCAGCGCTGACGTGCTTAACTGCCGGGTTCGGGATGGGACCGGGTGTACCCACGTCGCTCAAATCACCAAGAGACTTGTTTCACAAAGTAATGTACTGAATAACAAAAATTGATGTAATAATAGATGTACAGAAAAGTACCAATTTCTCCGCATCACGGGATGAAGCCCTCGACCATTAGTACAGTTTAGCTGAACGCATTGCTACGCTTACACATACTGCCTATATACCAGATAGTCTATCTGGGGTCTTACTCCCTTACGGGAATACAGGGATCTAATCTTAGGGCAAGTTTCCCACTTAGATGCTTTCAGCGGTTATCTCTGCCAGACATGGCTACCCAGCGATGCTCCTGGCGGAACAACTGGCACACTAGAGGTCTGTCCACTCCGGTCCTCTCGTACTAGGAGCAGCTCCCTTCAAATCCCTTACGCCCACAGCGGATAGAGACCGACCTGTCTCACGACGGTCTGAACCCAGCTCGCGTACCGCTTTAATGGGCGAACAGCCCAACCCTTGGGACCTTATCCAGCCCCAGGATGCGATGAGCCGACATCGAGGTGCCGAGCCAGGTCGTCGATGTGAACTCTTGGACCTGACCAGCCTGTTATCCCCGGGGTAGCTTTTATCCGGTAAGCCACGGCCCTTCCACTCGGAACCGTGGGATCACTAAGCCCGACTTTCGTCTCTGTTCGGCGCGTTGGCCTTGCAGTCAAGCTCCCTTATGCCTTTACACTCTATGGTGGGTTTCCATTCCACCTGAGGGAACCTTTGGGCGCCTCCGTTACCTTTTGGGAGGCGACCGCCCCAGTCAAACTGCCCACCTGGCACGGTCCCCCATCCGGATGACGGAATGGGGTTAGGATCTAAACATAATCAGGGTGGTATTTCACTAATGGCTCC
>LMZR01000062.1 GCA_001567105.1 Chloroflexi bacterium OLB14 | reverse complement strand
TAAGGCTTCCCAAGTTAAGGCATCACGTTTTTCTTAATAGCAATAATTCAACCTTGCCACCTGATTCTTTTTTTGGCAAAAATTCTAGCAGGGATAACGCGAGTCTGATTCAAGATCAATAAATCATTGGGTTTCAAATAATTAATCACATCGCGAAAAATTTTATGCTCAACCTTTCCCGAAACACGATTCAAAACTAACAGCCGAGACGAATCGCGTGGTTCAGCAGGAGTCTGTGCAATGGATGATTCTGGTAAGTGGTAATCGAAATCGGATGTTTTCATAATTAGACGATGGACGATTGACCATAGACCATGAAAACTATCGTCCACCGTTTATAGTCAATGGTCTATAACAGCCTCGCCTGCCCTTGCTCTGTATATGTGTAACCCAAATGTTCATAAGCCGATTTTGTCGCCACGCGACCTTGAGGCGTTCTATCTAAAAATCCCAATTGCAACAAATACGGTTCAACCACATCCATAATCGTATCTTGCTCTTCACTAATCGAAGCCGCAATCGTATTCAAGCCCACAGGTCCGCCATTATATTTTTCGATAATCGTTTTCAACACGCGCCTATCAACATCATCCAAACCAAGCGGATCAACTTGCAACAAGTCCAATGCTTCTCTAGCAACTTTTTCGTTGATTAATCCATTCGCCCGCACTTGAGCATAATCTCTAACTCGACGTAATAAACGTAAAGCGATTCGTGGAGTCCCACGCGCACGCCTCGCCACCTCGCTGATACCTGATTCATCCGCTTCAACTTTTAACATGCTGGATGCGCGTGCTACTATTTTTTTCATGGCTTCAATATCGTAATAATCCAAACGATAAACTGCCCCAAACCTTGCTCTTAACGGCGCAGTGACTAGTGCTAATCTTGTCGTTGCGCCAACCACTGTAAACTTTGGTAACTTCAAACGAATCGAACGCGCAGAAGGTCCTTTGCCAATGACAATGTCTAATGCAAAATCTTCCATGGCAGGATACAGAACCTCTTCCACTGCACGTCCGAGGCGATGAATTTCATCCACAAACAAAACATCACCAGCCCGCAGGTTTGTTAAGATAGCGGCTAAGTCACCTGCTCTTTCAATGGCGGGTCCAGCAGTGACTTTAACGTTAACGCCCATTTCATTTCCCAACACATGCGCCAGTGTTGTTTTCCCAAGTCCAGGCGGACCATAAAATAAAACATGATCTAACGCTTCACTACGATGTTTAGCGGCATCAATCAGAATAGATAAATTTTGCATAACCTGATCTTGCCCAATCACATCCGCAATTTTTTGCGGACGCAAAGCATGGTCAACACGATCATCGGGTTTAGATTCAGGGTCAAGCGGGCGAGTTGTTTTAGACATAAGTAAAATTATACCTTTAACAACAATAGGACAAGATAATATCTTGTCCTATTATATTTGTCATTGAATGACGCAGATTTACTCTCCAATAAACGTCACTTCCATCGTCATGCCCCATTTCAAACGTTCATCACTTCCATTGACTTTAATTTTTACAGCATAAAGAATATCGCCGCCTTGTTGGGTGAAAGCATTGCTAATTTCAATTACTTCGCCTGTCAATTGCACATCTGGCAAAGCATCTGGAATCAATGTCACTTGTTGACCAACTTTTAATTTGACAACTTCTAATTCAGTCACATCAGTTGTTTCCACAATCCATGAATCAAAATTGGCAATGCTGATAGCACGAGTCTCTGCGCCAACTTGTTCGCCAACTTTCACATTCACTTCGGCAACCACGCCATCAAATGGCGCAGTCAAAACAAAATTTGATAAAGCATCTTGTGCCGCATCTAAATTGGCTTTAGCAATAGCAAGTTGATCAGCATTGGGTCCATCCAAACTAATTTCGTATTGATGTTTGGCTTCGGCTTCAGCGGCGAGTGCGGAATCATAAATGGCTTTAATTTCATCACGTTCACGCGTTTCAGATTCCAATTCACGCAACTTATCGTTCAAATTTTCTTGCGCAGTTTCTAAATCATCCTTGGCTGTTTTGCGTTTGGAATTATCTTCATCCAAATTTTTATACTTATCAAATTCATCTTGGGCATCTTGCAAATCTTCTTTTAGATCTTCAATGTCTGCTTCAATATCTTCAATGCGGTCTTCGATTGAATCAACATTCAAATCTTCCCAATCTTCTTGTGCTTCAGCCCGCGCAATTTGAGCATCCATATATGCTTGCCACAAATTAGCACGCTCACCGCTTTCATTACGTAGGATTAAATCATACGCATTTTGAGCGCTGACAACTTGCGCCTCAGCCGCGCCCGCATTTGCTAGCCGCACTAACACATCTCCCTCGCTGACGGTTTGCCCTGCTTTGACCAAAACATCTTCCACAATTCCGCGCGCTTGGAAAAATAAATTTGTGCCTTGAATTGGTTCAAGCCTACCTTCGGCAATGACATCATTCACTGAAATTGCTTCCTCAACAGGAGTAGCAGTTTCAGCAGGTTGCCCGCCACATGCACTGACCAAAACCATCAGCACAATTAATAACAAACTGAATTTCAAAATATTTTTTTTTCATACTTTACCTTTTCTTTTAGCGTTTGGCATTTAGCACATAGCCTCTCGCAGATTTTATAAGTTACTTTCCACTTTCCACTTTCTACTTACTGGTGATCTCGGTACGGTCTCACAAAAAACACTTAACCTACTCAAGCACCAATTATTTTTCACGAATTACTCTCATCCTTCATAATTCATCATTCATAATTTCCTATTCATACGCCAACACTTCACGGATGGTCAACCTTGCCGCATTTCTAGCAGGCAAGACAGAACCAAGCACAGATAATAAAATAATTAATCCGAGCCAAATGGCATAACCAAGATATGTGAATACTACTGTAATCGGTGACTCGAAAACTGTAATTGCTAAAATATACGAAAGTCCATAAGTAATTGGAATAGATAAGAATATCGCCAATATAAATGAAATGATTCCAATTACAAAACCTTCACTAATCACCGTACGCATAATAGCAGCATCGTCAGCGCCAATGGCACGCATAATGCCAATTTCGCGGGTGCGTTCCAAAACATTCATGCCCATTGTGCCTGTTAAACCCATAGCCCCTACAACGGCTGTTAGAACCGCCATAATTAATAAGAAGGTTATAAGGATGTTCATGCTTTCGGTTATAGTATCAAGTGACGCTAAGCCTGATTCGGCTTCTCGAACTTTGAAACCATTAGCGCGGAAAAAATCATCTAACTTCTCAGCCACTGCATCTTGAAAAGCCCGATCATGTTGGGTTGTGACCACCCGAAATGAATAAGCACGATTCATTAAATTAGAGGCTTGCTGTGCATATTCCAAAGGCGTGTATGCCAAAATTCCTTCATGCCCAATGAATTTGAAAATCCCAACCACTTCCCAATATTCATCTTGTCCGTTAACTTTTAATCTCAACAAATCACCAACTTGCAAATTAGGAATAAAGTTAACTACGGATTCACTAATTACTAATTTTCGCACATCATCTTTTTTCAACCAACGCCCCGATGCCAAAATTGGATTTACCAACTCAGTTTCAGCTGGCGGAGCAAGCAAGTTGATATTATCTGCAATTGTGCCGTTAGGGTATAACAATTCAGCCGCAATAAATTGCCAACCTTCTACATGCTTTACACCATCAACTTGCATGGCATATTGTTTAACTTTATTGATGCGATAGGCTTGGTCAAAATCCAAAGTGACATCAGCACGGAAGTAACTGCCGAGATCATCTACAAATGAATTTAAACTCACACGCACATTAAACACTGCAATAAAAATTGCGCCACCCATTGTTAAGGTAAATAAAGTTAATAGTAAACGACTACGCCTGCGAAAAGTATTTCGTAACGAAATAATAAATGGTCGCGGAATCTGAATTCCACGATTTGACAAAATTCGGGTAAAGCGAACCAATGCCCAGTCGAGCCAAGAGACGCGCGTTTCAGTTCCAGCTTGCGGTTTGCTTTCGTCACCAGCCAAATCATTACTTAACGCACGCAAAACAGTAATCTTTGAACCTTTTAGAACTGGTGCTAGCCCAGCAATTAATGGCACTAGAATGCCAACTAAAATTTGAATCAAAAAAGCCAGTGGCACAATACGATAACCAAGTAAACCAAAATTTAACATATCTGCCATATAGGAAGCCAAAGCATAAGCACCTTGTCCACCTGTGGGAACTGCAATTAACAAAGCCAAAATTGAAAAAGCAAAAATCAATGTTAAATACATTCGTAACACTTGATGATTTCTGCCGCCAATTAATTTAATCACACCGATATGGCGATAATGTTGATTCAACAAAGCACTTAATGTGTTAGCAATTAAAGAACTGGAAAGCAAAACAATCAAAATGCCCAACGCCATCAAAATACCAAGCACAGCATTTATCACATCTGCTAATGGGTGTTTATTCGTTTCAGAAAACACAGAACGGATTACTGTCACATCACTTTTTTCAAGTTTATCTTTTAACTCTGAACCTACATCACGAATGTATTGGCTATCATTTTGGTCACCAGTAACAGTGATAAAAGCGCGGTTAAATAATTCTGGTTGCTGTAACGTTTGCATGGTATCCATCAACGTAAATGCAAAAGGCGAGGCAAGAAAATCACCAGCACCAGTTGAAGAATCTTTTACAATCCCAACCACACGCAAAGATTTTGTTGAACCATCTGGCAATTCAAAGACAAGATATTGACCAACCGCAATATCCATATCATCAAGGACTGTTTTATCTATTATGATTTCATCTTTATGCGCTTCAACCTGACCTTCAACTGGTACTAGCAAGTTGACTTTGTTCTGGCTGAAACTTTCAAACGCAACAAGGTCAATGGTAATCCATTGGTCGCTATCTTCTCTGCGCACCCGAAAGTTGATTACTCGTCTCGCTTCCACTTCGTTCACGTTGTGAGCATTTTGAAGTGACGAGAGAATATCTTCATCAAAATTTGAAGTGCGAAGTTCGATATTGGAAGGGTTATTGGCTGCGTAAGAAATACCAATATCATTCGAGATGATTTCATACGTGCCAGCAATTACACCAATAGAAAAAACACCCACTGCAATAGATAAAACTACTAACAAGGTACGGGCTTTGCTATCCCATAAATCATGTAAAACTTTACGCCAACGAGGTCTCATAGAATTCTTTCATAGACCTGACAGGTTTTCAAAACCTGTCAGGTCTCTTATTACTTCAACAACTCACTCACTTCATTTACAGAATACGGCTTGACTGTGACATCCTTCACGCCATCGCGTAGATATTGTGTGACGCGTTCAGGGTTAATAGCAGAAGTCAAAACCACTGTCTTTGATAGCACATTTTCTTTTGCCAATGCCGATAAAACATCTTTCAAGGCAACTGAGGTGATATTTTCATCCACAAAAATTAAATCGGCAGATGGAATCTTTTTCACATCAGTAATTTGATTTAATTTAATTTTTGTATCTTTCAGCAACTGAGTAAATAATTTTGCCCAATCATCATTATCATCAATCAATAAAATATTTTTGACAGATTCAGATTCAACAGTGCCTTCTACTGCAAAACCTTTGGGCATGAACATAGCAACCAGTGTGCCTTTACCTTCTTCACTGACTAAAGCAATGCGTCCTTGTGCTTGTGAAATAACATGCATGGCGGCTGGTAAACCTAAGCATGATGCGAAGTTCCACGTGTGCTGAAAAATGGTGAGAAGGCTTTTCTTTGAGATTCGCCGCTCATACCTGCGCCATCATCATCAATGTTAATTTCAATCACATCTTTTTCTTCAGTTAACTTAGAAGTGATGCGAATAGATTTTGCCCCTGCTTCGGCTGCGTTTTGTAAAAGATTTCCAATCGCCCGAGTTAACTGTGTGCTATCAGCAATGACGTATGCAGCAGCAGGGTCAATTTGAACTTTCAAAATTTTCTGGTCAATACCACGTTGATATGCTGCTGTTTGTAAAACATCTGCTAACAAAATAGAACGTGGTTTCATTTCACGCACTGCACCGATTAATTGTTCTTTCACTTGGATAATCTGTGCCGCGCTTTCAGAGATCATATCCAAATCTTCTTTCAAAGATTCAACATCCACTTTGCCATCGGCAATTTCTTCTTTTAAGCGGGCAATGGTTAATGAGATTGGTAATGTTTTATTTCCAATCCAATGAATGGCTTCGGTAGAGGCAGTGGTAAGTGCTTCAAAAACTTTATTGCGTAAAATTTCGTTATGTGCTTCTTTCAATTCATTAATCAAACGAGCGTTATTAATCGCCACTGCTAAATGCTCAGCCATGGTGATTAACGTTGTAATATCATCTTCACTAAAAGCATTTTCTTCTGAGCTTTGAATTGTCACTGCACCTAACGATTGATTGCCATAAATAATAGGCAATGCCATTTCGGAACGTGTATGTGGTAAATGTGGATTCTTAAAATGCTTTCGTTCTTCGCCCACATCTAAAGCAATTCTGGCTTCACCCAAAGCAATACAAGTGCCAATCATTGAGTTACCACCCACTAATAATTTATGACCTTCTGCTAACATGGCTTTACCTGCTTTACCATATCCAGCACGTAGAACGGCATAATCATTTTCAACTAAAAAGATGCCCGCATAATATAAACCATACGCTTCACAGATAATATTAACTGTCTGGGGCAGTAACAGTTCGAGGTCAAGAATTGAAGCGGTTTCTTTTCCAACACGATTAGCGGCTTTGAGTAATCTTGAGCGGCGTTCTTCTAATCTATGTAATTTTGCATTTTGAATGGCAACAGCAAGTTGATCTGCCATTGTTTGCAGCGCATCAATATCTTCTTCATGGAATGCGGCTTCATCTGTTGATTGAACTGTTAACGCACCAATCGCTTCATCATTGATGATGAGTGGTAGCGCCATCTCGGAGCGAGTTTTTGGCAGATGCGGATTTTCAAAAAAGACAGCCTCGGCACCGACATCTAATGCAATACGACCTTTTTTGTTGGCGATGCTTGCACCAATCATCGAGTTGCCACCAATAGCAAGTTTGTGACCTTCACGCAACATAGCACGACCTGCTTCACCACGCCCTGCTTTTAAGACAGCGTATTGATCTTCAATTAAAAATACGCCTGCATAATAAAATCCAAATTCATCACAGATGATATCTACGGTTCGTTGAAAGAGTTCATACGAATCAAGAATGGTTGTGATGCTACGCGCCGCACTAGCTGAAGCCTTTAATAATTTTGCATGTCTTTCGATTGAGTTTGACATATTTCCTCTTTTCTTAAACACAAAGGACTCGAAGGTCACTAAGGGGTTTAATTTACGAATTATTATTTACTATTTATTGGTGGTCTCGATACAGGGCGGGGAAACCCCGCCCCTACTCGACCACCGTTTACACCAGTTACGCATTACAAATTACGCACTTAATATTTTCTGCACCAACTCTACTAAGCCTTGCTCTCTTCCTTTAACAAAGAAAGCGTTAGCACCTTTACCTACAGCCTCTTTGGCTTTGCTGACTTCATCATAAGCCGTGAGGATGATGACAGGTAAATTTGCTTTTTGTTTTTTGAGTTCATCTAACAAATCAAAGCCTGCATCATTTTTTGGGACGCCATCAAAGCCTGGCATGTTCAAATCTAACACGGCAATATCAATGGCATTGGCATTACGAGAAAATGTTTCTCGTCCGCTAGTGCAATCGGATGCCGTGAAAACATCATAACCAGCACGCAATAAAGTTTTTTCTAAACTGCGTTGAATTAATTTTTCGTCATCTACTAATAAAACAGTTGTCATAATTTCTCCTAAATCCGTTGGTCGAGTAGGTCGAGGCGATAGCGAGATCGTATCGAGACCAACAAGTTACATAAAAATTTTAATTACTTTATAAATGTGTGGTCTCGATACAGGGCGGGGAAACCCGCCCCTACTCGACCACCGAGTTTATTTTTCAATCGGCAACCTGACAAAAAAAGTTGCACCTTTACCAACTGCACTTTCTACCCAAATCTTTCCGCCATGTTGATTGACAATTTGCATCACAGCCGAAAGCCCCAAACCTGTTCCGCCTTTACCACCTTTGGTTGTAAAAAACGAAACCCAAATTTTTTCTTGCAATTCTTTTGGAATACCAGGTCCGTTATCTTGAATTTTTATTTGCACATAATTTGAATCACGTGTGCCTTGAATTAAAATTTTCGGGTCAAGTGTTTGTGATAACGCCTCCCACGCATTTTTAATTAAATTATTAAATACTTGTTCCATTTGCCTGCTATCAACAATCACATTCGGCAAATCATCCCACTTCATTTCAATCACACCATCAGGCAACCCCATGTTCGTAACTGTATTTGAAATCATCTCTTGCAATGAAACACTTTCTTCATTTCGTTGGCGTGCGGGTCCAATCAAACCTTCTTTGATTTCTAAAATTGTATTAGCACTATTTTCTGCAATATCTAAATCTTCGATTAAAGATTCAACACTGACTAAAGATTTGATACGATTCGGTTTCATGGTTGACATTTCATTTAAGATAGATGCTAAATCCAAGCCTTTTTCACCCGCTTCTTCTTTGACCGTTTGCAGGGCGACTCGTAGCGAATCATTTTTTAACTGCGACTCATCCACTTGGCTTAATAACGCCAATAAATATTTAATATCTTCTTTGACGCGCCCCACGCTACCAGGAATCGGCGCGGCTTTATTGCCTACCCAGTGAATCGCTTCACCTGTGGCAGTAGCAATGGCTTCATACGTTTTTGTGCGCAACAATTCTGCATTAGCAGATTCAAGTAATTTCATTAATTGAGCATTGTTAATGGCAATAGCAACCTGCTCAGACATGGCTTGCAACGAAGTAATATCATCTTCTGAAAACGCGTTGAGTTGATTGCTTTGCACGGTCAATGCGCCCAGCGGAACAGAATCAACTATCAGCGGGAGAGCCATTTCGGATTTAGTATCAGGCAAAAAGGGATTCTTGAAGCGTGATTCTTCATCAGCAGTGTTAGATGCGATTTGTGGTAATTGAGTCAAAATGGAGCGCCCAATCATAGATTGATCATCCACAGGCAAACGATATTTGGCTTCCAACATTTTTCGCCCTGCGAGTGCATAGCCTGCACGCAACTCTGCAAATTGATTATCTTCCGAAAGCAAAAAGATGCCTGAATAGTAAAAATTAAATTCACTACAAATAATGTTGACCGTGTGCTTCAATAAATCATTCAAATCCAAAATAGAAGTGACCATTTGCCCCACACGCGCCGCTGTTTCTAAAAGTTTGTGACGGCGTTCTAACATCGAAAACATTCTTTCGTTTTGAGAAAGTAAATGTTTATTTTTTTCAAGCGCATTACTTAACTGGCGGATATTACCTTCAAGCCGTTCAACCAATTCTTGTTGATAGGCTTGCAAATAAATTTCAGGATGTTCAAGCGTTTCAACTTTGCCATTCAAATATTCTGTAATTAATTTTTCAAAATCAGCATCTATTGGTTTGGGGACAAACCCCACAGCACCAGATACTAAGGCACGTTCTCTAGCACCTTTGCTCGTATCACCAGACAAAATGACAATGGGTGTATTCGGTAACATTTTTTTCAAACGTGTCGCCGCTTCACTACCTGTCATTTGTGGCAAATTATGGTCGAGCAAAATTAATTGGGTTGTGTTTCTTCAGCCAGTTGCAAACCGTCTAGCGGATTGGATGCTTCGAGAACTACATAGTTATCTGCCAGCAAACGCCGCACTAGCGAACGAGCATCGTCGCTATCTTCTATATATAAAACTTGCGGGAGTTTGCGTGGGCTGGTCATTTTAGATTTACGATTTACAATTTACGATTTACGCATTACGTTTTTCTCTTGGGTCAGCGATACTATGCTCAGCCAGTCTCTTCTGCACAATTTTACCAATCGCCTCAACCGTAATCGGTGACTCGTTCATCACGCGCACAAAATCTGCTCGTGGCAGGGTATAAATTTCAACTTGCTTATCCCCTGCACGGACGTTTGCAATGGCTTTGCCACCTTGTAACAATTCCATTTCACCAAAAAATTCGTTAGCACCTAAATTAGAAAGTTTTGTTTCGTTATTTTTATCATGCAAAACAACTTCCACTTCACCTGAGCGAATCATAAAGAAATGATCTACATGTTCATCACGAGAGATGATGGTCTCGCGCGGTTGATAAATTTTATGCTCAACTAATTTTGAAAACTCCAACATGTGACGATGCCTCAATTGTGGCAATGACCTTGAAACTGTTTCATTAATCATTTCACCATCTGAAATGATGATATTGCGATGAGTGCGAGAAGTTAAAGATGGATCATGCGTCACCATCACAATCGTTTTGCCTTGTGATACAAAATGTTCAAATAATCCAATAATCGTATCGGCTGATTTTGTATCTAAATTGCCTGTTGGTTCATCAGCGATTAATAATGGAGGGTCACAAGCCATTGCACGCGCAATCGCCGCCAATTGTTGTTGACCAGTTGAAACTAAAATTGGTAATTTATCTGCAAATTTTTCTAAGCCTACTAAAGTCAATAACTCCATGGCTCGTTTTGGACGTTCATCAAAATCGTACATGTTCACATAATCCATTGGGAGCATGACGTTTTCGAGCAAAGTTAACATAGGAAGTAATTGAAAAAATTGAAAGACAATGCCTAAATTTTTTCCGCGCCATTTGGAACGTGCGCTTTCATTTACACCTGTATAAATATCAGTGCCATTGACAATGACATGCCCTTCAGTGGGATGGTCAATGCCTGTGATCATGTTTAATAAAGTTGATTTACCACTGCCTGATTTCCCAACTATCGAAACGAATTGTCCGCGTTCAATGGTTAAGTCCACACCTTTTAATACTGTAAATTCACCAGCGGCATTGCTGAATCTTTTTACCAATGAACGCAGTTCAATCATATTATCAGCCAAAGAAACAGTTGATGGAGCAGAATCAACTTTCCGCGTGGGGTGAGGCGATGATGTCTTTATCATTTCTTCCTCCGCATCATCGTTTTATCAAAAGCAGGCTCAAGTTCTTGTTCAAGTAATTCACCATCGGCAATGGTCAAACAACGCGAAAATTTTCCAGCTAAGCCCATATCATGTGTAACCATAATAATGGTTTTATTTTTTTCGTAAACAAGTTTTGAAAATAATTCAAAAATTAAATCAGCAGTGACAGAATCTAAACTGCCTGTAGGTTCATCGGCAACTAAAATTTCAGGGTCGTTAGCAAGTGCGCGCGCAATAGCAACCCGTTGTTGCTGACCGCCCGAAACAAAGGCGGGCAATTTATTAGCATGTTCTTCAAGTTCAACCATGCGTAATAATTCCATAGCACGTTCTTTTGATTCACGTGGTTTAAAATTTTCTGCTAAATCCATTGCTAAGGTAATATTTTCAATTAACGTTAACATGGGCAACAATTGAAACGATTGATACACAACGCCCATCGTTTTGCCACGCCATTGTGCGCGTTGATCTTCGCTCATGTTATGCACAGAAATATTTTTTACCAACACATCGCCACTGGTTAATGTATCTACGCCATTAATCATATTTAATAATGTTGATTTTCCCGCGCCAGATTTTCCAACCACGCCTAAAAATTCACTTGCTTGCACTTGTAAATTGATATTTTTTAATGCCACAAAATCCCCAGCCACTGTGGAGTAAGTTTTATTTACGTTTCGTAATTCGAGAATAGTCATACAAAAATATTTTACCCTCATTTGTGCATTTTGGCGCAAAGGACTTATTTACAACTTACTTTCAGTTCAACAGTAAGGACACGGCGACGCCGTGTCTCTACTGCAAACAACCGAGCAAATTTTTCACAGCCCCTTGCGGTTCACTTTCAGTCAATGCCAAAATGGGAAAACTTCCAAGCGAATAAATTTCTTTCAAATTTTCGGTGATTAAACTTTTTGGGATGAATCCAATTGCATCACTTTGAGATTCTATTTTCTCGACAGTTTGTCGTGGGCTGACGGCTAGCTGTGCACTCACTGAAACGCTTCGACCTTGCATTACAACTTGGTTCAGCACCTTTTGCATTTCACTATCTGACGAATAGACCCACACATTTTCGCCATCTGCAAACAAATTCCTCACTTCATCTAATAAAAGTGACTGTAATCCACTTTGCTTGTTACTTACTACAATTATTTCTTCATCACCAATCTGATAAGCAAAATCTAATAAAACATCTGACTCGCCAAGTTGAAATTTAATTTCAGGATTTTCTGAAATTTTCAAAATAATAGACAAGTCATTTGCGCAGGCATAAATTTCATCCATTTGAAATTCGATGAAAGGAGAATAATTGATTGTAACGATTTGATTCTGTGCTGTTGGCTGTGGAGAAGCGCAAGCAAATATAAAAGTAGAAAGTAGAAAGTAGAACAAAATCCACTTTCCACTTTCTACTTTCCAAATATCTTTCCTCTTTCTTCTTTCTTTAATTACCATTTTCTCAACAATTCCGAAATCAACTTCACTCTCTCTTCCAAACAGCTTTCAAAAATAAATTCTCGTTCCGAATGATAGCCTTCACCTATTGCTCCCATTCCATCTAACAATGGGATTCCAAGTGCCGCGACAAAATTTCCATCAGAGCCGCCGCCTGTGCCACCTGCTTTTAATTCCACGCCAATTTCTTTTGCAATAGATTTTGCTTTTTCAAAGGTGGTTTTCATAGTTGAGTCAAACGGCATAGGTGGACGATTCAATCCGCCCGTAATATGAAGCGAAGTTCCATCTAATACTGGTTTGAGTTGATTCATTTCATCTTCAAGCCTTGTCCATTCTTCTGGTTGTAAAACTCGCACATCCACTTGAACAGTCGCTTCTTCTGGCACAACATTCGATACTGTGCCTCCTTGAATCACACCAACGTTAACCGTTGTTCCTTTTTCATAATTGGTCATTTTTTGAATTGCAATTACTTGATGTGCCATCTCTTCAATTGCATTTCTGCCATTGGCATGGTCACCACCTGCATGTGCGGCTCGCCCTTTGGTCGTGACAATAAATTGCCCAACACCTTTGCGCCATGTTTTTAACGAACCATCTAACAAAGCACCTTCCATTACTAAAACCAATTCGGATTCTTCAGCCAGTTTTTCAATCAAATGCCGTGAAGTTAAACTACCAATCTCTTCATCAGATGTGCATAATAAAGTGACAGGTCGAGTCAATCCATTTTGGATGGCGTGTTCAATTGCACCCAAAGCAATCACAATGCCTGCTTTCATATCCAATGTGCCTGGACCGAAAATTTTTCCATCAGATTCTCGATAAGGGATTTTATTAATTGTTTCGAGTGGAAAAACTGTATCCATGTGGCAGAGAAACAAAATTGAAGGTTGCAAGTTTAAGGTTGAAGGATTGAAGCGTGCAATGACATGATTCCCCGTTTCGGCATTTTCTATCACTTCGATCTGCCCACCAAGATTTTTCATTTCATTCATAACAACAGAGGCAACTTTGTTGACTGCATCTTTATCATGTGATGGAGATTCTGTTTCGACAAGAAGTTTGAGAAGTTTTTTTAGATTCATAGTTTCCATTTTTAAGAGGGGCGACCCTTACATTTATCTTATAAATAAAACAATAATGCCAGCAATTTAAACAGTAGATAGAAAAAAGATAAAGTGAGTGATTGCGCAAATAATATAACAACCATTTAATGGCCAGCCAACCCACAATAGCAGAGGTGAGGAAGCCTGTGATTAAGATTGGCAAAAATTCAGTTGCATTAGGTAGGGCAATCACTTCAATCGATTCATAAATGCCAGCCGCTAACAAAATTGGCGCGGACATTAAAAAAGCAAATCTCGCGGCGGATGGACGATCAAAACCACGCAACATACCTCCAGCCATCGTTGAGCCAGAACGTGATGCACCAGGAAAAATGGCTAACACTTGAAATAAACCTACAGTCAGCGCATCTAACCATGTTGCCGATTCAAGTGTGCGATTCTTTTTGTCAAAATATTCCACCACAAAAAGTAAAACTGCTGTGAACAACAAGCGAATCCCTGCCCATAGCAAAGGGTCAGCAGACATGGTTTTGATAAACTCTTTCAACAAAAATCCAGCAGCCAAAGCTGGAATAGTAGCAATAATAATTAACCATCCGAGACGTGAATAAAAATCTTCAAACGGTTTTTTATTTTTTATACCAAGAAAAAATGCTTGAAGAATATGCCAAATATCTTTCCAAAAGAAAACCAATAAAGCCAGCACAGTGCCAAGTTGAATGATGACATTGAATGAAAAGGTTAAGTTATCTGCGGGAAGTCCCAGTAAATTACTTGTAATAAATAAATGAGCAGTGGATGAAACAGGAATAAATTCAGTAAGTCCTTGAACGATACCGAGAATGAGTGCGTGGAGGAAGGTCATGGTTAATAGATAATGGATGATGGTTAATGGAAAATGGGTAATGGTTAATGGTTTTAGGTGTCTTCGTTTTGATTATCAAAAATATATGATACAGATTCTTCTCGAAGAGTATACCCTGCTGGAAATTCTTTTTCACCTTGTTTGGATCGTTTTAAATAAGCAATGTAATTATTAAGTTGTTTTCCAATTGATTCGGCATGGGACGTTAAATTTATATAAATTTCTTTAGGCAAATAACCTAATTCATGAGCAAGAGACAAATGACTTTGAGTTTCAGTGAGTGAGCCACGAGCAATATAACAAAAACGAACATTGTCAAGAAAATGAAATCGCCCGTGACCTTCAGCAATATTCGCAGGAATACTTTGTGCAGCACGTTTTAATTGTTGGGCTAAATTCCATTTTTCATCGGCTGGCAAATGAGGCACAACTTCTTTATAGATTATTAAAGCAAAATCTTTTGCTCTTGACCAAATTCCTAACTGATCTAAATTCATCACAGTCATTTCCAACCTCCATTAACTATTCTCCATCATCCATTAACTGCTCTCTTGGCATTATTTGCCCACTGACCTAACAACTCTGGCACTCGTGCTTCAAATGAGCCATCCGCAATGTAGACTCTGATTTGTTCCATGAGTCGAATCAATGCTCGTAAGTTGTGAATTGAGATTAAAGTCCCTGCTAATAATTCTTTGGCAACAATTAGATGACGAATATATGCACGTGTGAAAGTTTTGCAGGTATAACAATCACAAGTTTCATCAATTGGTTTTTCATCTCTGGCAAAACTAGCGTTCATTAAATTTAATCTACCATCTGGGGCAAAGGCAGAATGATGACGAGCTAAACGAGTTGGCAGAACACAATCAAAAATATCAATGCCACGCGCAACACCATTGATTAAGTCTTCGGGAGTACCAACTCCCATAAGATAACGCGGTTTCAGGTCAGGTAAAAGAGGCATTACTACATCTAATGTATCGAGCATTTCTTTTTTCGTCTCCCCAACTGATAATCCGCCAATGGCAATGCCTGGTGTATCCAAAGAAGAAATAAATTTTGCAGACTCAGCTCGCAGGTCAGGATTCACGCCACCTTGCACAATTCCAAATAAGGCTTGGTCATTACGAGTTTTGGCTTTGAGTGAACGTTCTGCCCAACGATGAGTTCTATGCATGGCTTTTTTGATATAAGCAGAATTTGTGGGGTCGGCACATTCATCAAATGCCATGATGATATCGGCACCAAGATTCTCTTGAATAGCAATTGACTTTTCAGGCGTGAAGCGATGCGTTGAACCATCAATGTGGCTTTTGAAAGTGACACCATCATCATCAATTTTGCGAGTTTGTGCTAATGAAAAAACTTGAAAGCCTCCTGAATCAGTTAGCATGGGTTTGTGCCATTGCATAAAATTATGTAAGCCACCCATATCACGCACGAGTTCATCGCCTGGGCGTAGATATAAATGATAAGTATTGCTCAACACCAACGAAGCATTGATATCTTTTAAGTGCAATGGAGTTAACGTCTTAACAGTTGCTTGTGTGCCAACAGGCGCAAAGACTGGTGTGATTAAATCACCATGTGGTGTGGAGAATATCCCCGTGCGGGATTTGTTGTTTTTGGCTGTGATTTTGAATTCAAACATCAGGTGAATTATACGGTATTTGAGATTTAGGCATCGGAGATTGGTTTATTTAGAATATTATTTAATCCTGATGACCCATTGCACTAAGGTGGTGTAGTTTTTTTTGTATTTCTTTTTCTTCTCTTGCCTTTTTCTTTTTGCTTTTGCTCTATTGACGTCTTTTTAAGATTACATCAATTATTTCTTTTTGCGATTTAATGTCTTCTAGAATTCTCTCTATTTCTTCTTTAGTTTCTTTAGCAGATTGTGCATCTCGCTTTATCGATGCGACTCCAATTTTCAATTCTGAAATAGTTTCAAGATCAACCACATATATGAAGAATACTATAAGCCATATTGTGCTTATGCTTATAAAAGTTGAATCTGTTATTTTGCCCAGAATTAAGCAGGCTGTTAATATTAATAGAGGAATAAATACCCATAGCCAGATTGTTTTATTTTTTTTTCATAGTTTTCCTTCATATTCATAAACCCTGCTGTCATATTTGTAACAAATCCTTTTATCGCTACCCAACCCCAAAACTAACATAGCTCGGATTCACCAACAGCATTGGCACATGCATATTGAATTGTGGCAAATACATATTGCTCACATCCGCATCATACACAGACATCCACGTTCCAAAAGAAACATCCAAATTCGTTGCCATGTCACTATGAGTCGAGATGCGAATTTTGCCCTTCATCATAAAAGAACCTAACATCAAATCTACAAATTGCATGGCGCGATTCAACTCGCTGGTATCGTAATCAATACTATCTTCAGCAGGAGGGGCTAAATGAAAAGCAATCACTTCTTTGGTAGGTAGAAATAATTCGTTATATGAAAATGATTTTGGTTGCGCACCAGTAAACATCAACACATTGGGTTTCAACAAATGCAAATGATTCAAAACATTTTTTGTACGCAACCAAATACTAGCGCGTAAATTTTCTTGTATCACAATATCGCCACGCACAAACATGTGATGTGTATATGCCATTACCGTTGCAAGTTTTTCATCTGATGCCAATGGTTTCATAATAGACTCCGTTCTACCTATTATAGTTTATACTCACAAAGTTATGACTATTGAAATTACACATGATAAACGCTGGATGATTCCGCCTCTCATCACGCCTGAGGCTGATTCTGCACTAGAAAAATTTCCCCCGCTGTTACGTCAGATTCTTTTCAATCGTGGTTTTGCTACGGATGCAGACGCTCGCGCATTTTTACGCGGCGAACCCAATTTTAATTCTGACCCATTTCAGATGACGGGCATGAGCCAAGCCATAGATAGAATCCAATTTGCAATTAAAAATAATGAAGCCATTGCCATTTATGGTGACTATGATGTAGATGGCGTGACTGCTACTGCTTTGTTAGTAGATGCATTAAAAAGTTTGAATGCAAATGTAATTGGTTATATCCCTAACCGTTTTGAAGAAGGTTATGGATTAAACCCAACTGCTTTAGATGATTTAAAAGAAAAAGGCGTCAAATTAGTTATCAGCGTTGATTGTGGCATTCGTTCACCCAATGAAGCACTTCATGCCAAAAACATCGGCTTAGATTTAATCATCAGCGATCATCATCACCCCGATGGTGAAAATTTACCCGAAGCCTTTGCGGTGATTAATCCCAAACAACATGGTGATATTTATCCAGATAAAGATTTAGCAGGCGTGGGTATTGCTTACAAAATTGCTCAAGCCCTACTTGACGATAGACAACAGACCGTAGACGATGGTCAATCGTCTACGGTCAATGGTCAAATACTAAACTCATTACTTGACCTTGTGGCACTCGGCACTGTAGCAGATTTGGCTCCTCTTGTTGGGGAGAATCGCGTTTTAGTTAAACGTGGTCTCAAACAAATGAGGCAAACAAAAAGACAAGGTTTATTTTCATTAGCGGCAGTTTCTGAATTAGAGATTCGAAAAGTAACCGCAATGGATATTGGTTTTCGTTTAGGTCCACGCTTGAATGCCGCAGGCAGATTAAAAGAAGCACTCGCCTCTTTTGATTTATTAACTACAACGGATGTTTTCAAAGCAGGTGAGTTGGCTCAACAACTAGAAATGCAGAATAGAGAACGTCAACGCATTACACGCGACATGCAAACACGCGCAGAAGAAATGGCAATCAGTGATGAACCAAATGCTTATCTGCTTTTTGCAGTGGATGAAAATTTTAATTCTGGTGTAATCGGTTTGGCGGCTTCACGTCTGACGGATAAATATTATCGCCCAGCAGTTGTAGCATCTAAAGGTGAAGAAGAGACTCGTGGCTCATGTCGTTCAATTCCTGAATTTCACATCACCGATGCTTTAGATCAATGTGCAGATTTATTAGTCAGGCATGGAGGACATGCAGCCGCAGCAGGCTTTACAGTTAAGAACGAAAATTTAGCACAGTTAGTGTTGCGCTTAAAAACTGTCGCTGAAGAAAAATTATCAGAAACAGAACTCAAGCCCACGGTCACAGCAGATGCGGAAGTGTCGTTGAGTGATATCCGCCCTGAGTTATATGAAAAATCCTTGAAGTATCTCGAACCAACAGGCTATGGAAATCGTGAACCAGCGTTTGTGGCGAGGAATGTTAAAGTAAAAAATTCTCGCACAGTGGGTGCGGAAGGTAAACATTTGAAATTAACTTTAGAAGATGAAAAAGGTTTGACGCACGATGCCATTGGTTTTGGTTTAGGCAGTTGGCAAAAACACATGCCCGCGCGTATTGATATTTTATTTACTTATGAAATCAATGAATTTAATGGGCGTGTGAATTATCAATTGAAATTGAAAGATTTGAAAAAATCAGAACGTGGGCTTTAAGTTTACACAAAAAATCTTTGCCACGAATTACGCGAATTTTCGCTAATTGGTTAAAAAATTCGCGTGAATTAGCGAAATTCGCGGCAAGTTCTTAAATAGCATAACATTGAAAATGTGACTTACATTTTCTTCAATTCATCTTCGCGTTCTGGAATCGTAAAGCGATTAATTGTCGTACTATCTACAAGCCCAGGCAAGAAGCGATTCATAAAGACACTCACACTCCACAACCATGGAATAATCCACATGCGTTTTGGTTTACGAACTAATTTCACAACAGCCTGAGCAACTTGTTCAGCAGTCAATAGCATAAACTTTGGCGTAGTTGCTTTTGTTTTTCTTTTAATCCCTGCATGAGATGCAAATTCAGTCACCACACCACCTGGATAAACAAGTGAAACATCAATGCCCCAAGGTTTCACTTCACGGCGTAACGCTTCTGAAAATCCATGCACAGCATGTTTAGATGCGGCATAAATTGTATAAGTGGGAGTCGCTACTAAACCAGCCATTGAACACATATTAATAATACTGCCACTGCGTTGTTTCATCATCACAGGCAATACCTGACGTGTAGTTTGAATCACACCCATTACATTCACATCAATTTGAGCTTGAATATCTTTAACAGGATCTAAATTTTCTAACCAATCTAAACGTCCAAAACCAGCATTGTTAACCAACACATCAATGCGATTAAATTTCGCCAGTGTTTCAGCAACTAATTTTTGAATATCTTCTAACTTTGATAAATCCGCTTGCACAACGAATGCTTCAGATCCCATTTTATTAATTTCTTCTGCCAGCGTTTGCAATTTATCAACACGCCGTGCGGCAAGCACAACTTTTGCACCTTCTTTTGCAAACTCGCGTGCAGTCGCTTCACCAATCCCTGACGATGCCCCAGTGACGATAACAACTTTTCCTTTTGGTTCCATGTTAATCTCCTTTTTATAAATTACGGTCCCCAACGGGGTTGATAATCACAATAATCATTATTTGTTAAACGACGCACATCTGTACCATCGGTTCTTATTATATAGATTTCACAGCCGTTATCCACCTTATATTGATCAAAATAGGAAGTAAAGGCTACCCACGCCCCATCTGGTGAAATAGATGGACCTTGTGAATTGCCACCAGTGGGAGTCAACATTCTTGTATTTGAACCATCTGCATTCATGATGTAAACATCACGATTCCATGGCTGACC
Organism: Chloroflexi bacterium OLB14; assembly: GCA_001567105.1. Taxonomy (GTDB): domain Bacteria; phylum Chloroflexota; class Anaerolineae; order Anaerolineales; family Villigracilaceae; genus Villigracilis. The sequence goes on along the minus strand of LMZR01000062.1, from coordinate 65,888 downwards.
AGAATATGTGACGATAAAACTGCTATCAGGTGACCAATCGCTTCTTCCTCTGATGGCAGGCAGGTTACTGATCTTCAACTGCTCGCTCCCGTCGGCTTTGACTCTGTATAACTGCACAGCACCTTCCATATCCGATGCAAATAAAATATATTCACCATCAGGTGACCATGTTGGATCCCAACCTGTGACGTTTGGAATCTGTCGCGGATTCGTACCATCACGATTCATTAACCATAATTGATTTGAACTCGCAGTAGATAGTTTAAATACAATTGTTTTTCCATCGGGTGAAATTTCAGGGCTGTTTAAGTTACCGAGTCTATCTGTCAGTTGAGTGATAACTCCGCTAGCAATATCAACTTCATATATTTCATAAATGTTCGGCTCACGAAACGCCGCATAGACAACACTTAATCCATCAGGTGAAACGGATGGATAGTAATGTTGTTTTGTATTATCAACGGTTAATCGTCTAAAACCTGTGCCATCCGCATTGATAATACATATCTGATTGCTGGCTTGCGCTTTGAATATCTGACAAGTGTATGCAATCTTTCCAATCGGTTCACCGTTTGAGGAAACAGGAATGGTCGGTAAAGTAGTAGAATCAACTGGCAGTGGAGTAGAAGCTGAAAGTGTAGCAAGCAAGTCGGGGGTAGGTGTCGAGGCGGGCAAGTTGCAAGCACCCAAAATAAAAGTTAAGCAAATCCAAAATAATTTATTTTTCATCAATATAAAATTCCTCACCTGAAATTATTTTTGCGCCTACGCTTTTACATTGTGGGCAAGCCGTCTCTTTTTGTGTGGGATGATATTTGAGAAAGCAAACCATACATTGTTGCTCAGCAGGGATGATACGAATATTTAATTTTATATTTTGTAACGGAGTTTTATAAACTGCTTGCTTCCATTGTTCATTAAATTCTTTTTCATCATAAATCAATTCACCAATAGCAAGTTGTATCGATTCTGGTGAAGGCTGTTTTATTTTTTGAATAATGGAATTTATTTTTTGTATTTGCATTTTGTAGGTCACGCTTGTAGCGTGACGAATAAAAGTTAACGAGAATGTCACGTTGAAAACGTGACCTACCACTACCAAACTATCTAACTACCAAACTAAATACTCAGGCTGGTCTATAAACGCAACGCGCCCCCTTGTGGGGTTCTGTCCAATTTATAAAACATTTCCTTTGGTTTATAAAAAGCAAGATAAATCTTGCAGTACCTATTCAACTACCTAACTAAATACTCAGGCTGGTCTATAAGCCGCATTCTGTCCAGTGACTTTCATCACTTGTGCAACCATCTCTCTGGGCGAGGTGTCGCCACCTTGCTCAATGCAGCCTACCCGGAGCTGACCATTCCCACGCTTGGAAATGGTGCGTATGGAGACGAGCAGCCTCCCATCGTCCACAGACGAACTTGCTCCTGCTTGGCCTTGCTCCCGACGGGGGTTACCTGGCCGCACACATTACTGTACGCGCCGGTGGTCTCTTACACCACCTTTTCACTCTGACTCTCTTGCGAGAGCGACTTGTTTCTGTGGCCCTTTTCCGGCAGATTGATACCTTGCGGCACTTTCCGCCCCGGAAGCTATCCGACGTCGTGCTCTATAGGAGTGCGGACTTTCCTCGATTCCGTCAACGCAGAACCGCGATTGCCCAACCAGCCTGAGGTGAGTAGATAATACACTCGGATGATAGATGCGTCAATTGATTGTTTCATATTAAGTACACAAGTAGATGGGTAGACAGGTCACAACTGAATACATAATTTCGTGTTTACTTGTTTACATGTGTTCCTCTTTCGATTAAAATATCAAGATATAATTCGGTATACAAAGGAAATCACTTGAGCGCCATACCCAACAAATTCGTCATCGGTCTTACAGGAAACATTGCCACCGGAAAAAGCGTGGTGCGTCGCATGTTAGAGCATTTAGGTGCTTACACCATTGATGCTGATGCATTAACACATCGCGTGTATGCCAAAGGCGCGCCTGGCTATCAACAAGTAATTGATAAATTTGGTAAATGGCTTTTGAATAAAGATGGCGAAGTGGATCGCAAAAAGTTAGGTAATTTAGTTTTTAATGACGCAGAAGCTCTGCGCCAACTAGAAGATATTGTGCATCCTTTAGTTCGGCAAGCCTGTGATATTTTGATTAAGCGTGCTAACCAGCCTGTAATTGTGATTGAAGCAATTAAATTACTAGAAGGCGATTTAAGAAACGTGTGCAACTCCATCTGGGTAGCAAATGCTCCAGAAAGCACCCAAATTGAACGCCTAATCAAGAAGCGTGGTTTGAATCGCGAACAAGCCTTAGAAAGAATTCACGCTCAATCACCACAAAGTCAAAAAGTGACAATGGCAAACATAGTCATCACCAATAATGGCTCGTATGATGATTTGTGGAAACAAGTGAGTGAAGCTTGGAAACAAATTGTACCTGGAGCCAAAGATGCCCCAGCCGATAACACCATTCATAATCTAAAACCCGTCAAGCCTGCTCAAGAATTAACAGGTGAATTAAAAGTATTACGTGGCAAACCTAAAAACGCATCAGTCATTGCCGACTTGATCACTCGCTTAAGTAAAGGCAAACGCAACATGTCAGTAGACGATGTGATGGAATCGTTTGGCGAAAAAGCCTACATGCTTGTACAAATAGACAATCAAATTGTCGGCATGGCAGGCTGGCAAGTCGAAAACCTAGTCACCCGCACCAGTGATATCTTTCTGGAAGAAAATATAGATGTAACCAAAGCCTTACAAGTTCTCATAGAAGGTGTTGAAAAAGCCTCCAGCGAACTACAAAGTGAAGCCTCTTTAATTTTCGTTTTCGATGAACTTGCTAACCAAGAAAACCTGTGGAAAAACTTAGGTTACGAAAAACGCACCCCTGAAACATTAGGTGTGCAAGCATGGCAAGATGCCGCCATCGAATCAACCTCTATGGGAAGTGGTTTATACTTCAAACAGTTAAGACAAGATAGAGTCTTGCGACCCATTTAATTTTTTCATACCAAATTGAACGGGGTGCTAATTTTGATAAAATAATGAATAAATTGTGACTGAATTTCTAAACAATCTCTTTTTTATATTTCAACGAATCAGTTGGTTGAGCATGTTAGACATCTTGCTCGTCACACTGATTTTTTTCGCATTGCTCTACACCTTAAAAGATACACAAGCCATGGCATTACTACGTGGCATGATATTAATCATAGTCGCATTAATTCTGTTAACCAGCCTTGTAGATCTACCAGCCTTTTCGTGGATTGCCCAAAACTCATTACCTGCTTTATTACTCGCCTTACCTGTGATATTTGCCCCCGAAATTCGCAGGACATTAGAACGCCTCGGACGTGCAGGGGCATTTGTTTCTGTTTCATCAACCGATACCTCACTAGAAGAGACGCTTAAAGCAGTCGTCACTGCCACAACAAGACTATCTGCCCGCCAACATGGTGCATTAATCATATTACAACGTTCAGACTCACTCGATGAATATGCCCAAACAGGCGTACAACTAAATGCTAAAGTAACTCCAGAAATATTATTGCAAATTTTTTATCCTAATACGCCACTACATGATGGAGGCGTCATCATCTATCACTCAAAAATTGTAGCCGCCGCTTGTGTACTGCCCTTATCTGCCAGCGGAATCTTAAACCGCACTCCAGACCGTCAAATGGGCTTACGTCATCGAGCTGCCTTAGGCACCACCGAAAATAGCGATGCCATTGCTTTGGTCGTTTCAGAAGAAACAGGCTCCATTTCCATCTCACATTCAGGGAGAATATTACGCCGCCTAGATTCCGAACGATTAGAAAATATTCTAGCCGCTTTTTTCAGGCCCGATGGCAAATACAATCAACTTTCATGGATAGAAAAATTTTGGTCATGGTTCACAAAACAGAAAGTAGATAAATAATAATGTTGCGTTGGATTGCCAATAATTACAAAACATTTTTTTGGGCATTTGCTTTAGCCATTGCTGTATGGATTTCCGCCGTCACCTCTGCAGACCCTGATGAAACACGCACTTTGCCAAGTAACGTACCGATTCAAATAATAGGGCAATCCCCCACCTTAGTCTTTAGTGATGAGATTATTAAAGAAGTAGAAGTAACCTTACGCGCCCCATCTTCTATATGGGGTTTAATAGAAACAAACCCACAATTAGTTAGTGCTATTTTAGATTTATCTAGTTTAAGTGCTGGAGAGCATACTGCCACATTACAAATTCAAGTCAACGCTCGCCCTGTGCAAATTGTTTCTGTTATCCCTAGTACAGTTACGTTTGAACTCGAACCACTGTTGCAAAAAACAGTTGATGTAGATTTGATACTTTCTGGTGAAGCCGCCATTGGATATCAAGTTGGCAGATCAACTATTGAGCCAGTACAAGTTACAATTTCAGGCGCCCAGTCGAAGGTCGAGAGTGTGAAGCGTATTATCGTATCAGCAGATTTGAATGGCATTCGAGAAAACTTCGATAAAGTTTTGAAAATCGAAGTCTTAGATGCAAATAATCAACCAATAAAGGGATTAAACATCACTCCGGACTCTGTCAATGTATTTTTGCCAGTTAGCCAACAAGGCGGGTATAGAGATGTGGCAGTGAAGGTGAATGTAACTGGACGAGTTGCAACAGGATATCGGTTAACCGATTTATCTGTTTTTCCACAAGTGATAACCGTTTATTCTAAAGACCCACAGTTAGTAAGTAATTTACCTGGCATTATTGAAACACAACCCTTAGATTTACAAAATGCTCAAGACGATGTGACTTCTCGTCTTTCGTTGATATTGCCTGAAGGGGTTTCAGTGGTTGGCGAGCAAACTGTTTTAGTAAAGGCTGGTGTTTTACCTATTGAAGGCAGTGTGACATTATCTAATGAATTAATTGAGGTGATTGGTTTAGAAAACGGTTATACTGCTCAAGTTTCGCCCACAGGAGTAGATATTATTCTTTCTGGTCCGCTACCTTTATTAGATACATTAACGAGACAATCTGTGCGGGTAACTGTTGATTTGACTGGCTTGAAAGAAGGCACGCATCAACTTACGCCAAAAGTTGAAATATTAATTGCCAATATCATTGTGCAATCTATCTTGCCTAATACTGTGGAAGTGGTGATTAGCCCAATTAATGCTACACCAACGCCATAAAATAATAACAAACCCTAAAGATCGTAAAGACCTTTAGGGTTTCATAATGAAAGAATATATATGAAACCCATTGTTGCTTTAGTAGGAAGACCGAATGTAGGAAAATCAACGCTGTTTAATCGTCTCGTAGGCGAAAGAATGGCAATCGTAGATGATACGCCTGGTACCACACGTGATCGTTTGTTTGGTGAATCTGAATGGAATGGGCGACAATTCACAGTAGTTGATACAGGTGGTATTGACCCAACACATGGAGGCAAGACTCCATTATCTGTTGGCTCTGTTGATTTTATTGAAGATATTCGCCTTCAAGCCCAAGCCGCTATTCAAGAAGCAGATGCCGTTATCTTCGTCAATGATTCAGAAAGCGGAGTCACTGAACCAGACCGTGAAGTAGCAAATATTTTGAGAAGGTCTCAAAAGAAAAATGCGGATGGTACTTACTCACCTCCAATTTTTTTGGCTGTCAATAAAGCGGAATCTCGAGAACGGCGTGACCAAGTTGCTGAATTTTATGAGCTCGGTTTAGGTGATCCGTTTGCCATTTCTGCTATTCATGGCACAAACACAGGTGATTTGTTAGATGCACTTGTAGCATCTTTCCCTGAACAAAGAGAAGAGGAAGAAGATAACAACATCAAAATTGCTATTGTTGGTAAACCGAATGCAGGCAAATCAAGTTTATTAAATAAATTAGTCGGCAAAGAAAGAGTCATCGTCAGCCCGATTGCAGGGACAACACGTGATGCCATTGATATGCAAATTGAATTTGGCGGTTTGCCAATTACATTGATTGATACAGCAGGCATTCGCAGACGTGGCAAAATTGAAAAAGGTGTTGAAGAATATAGTGTCATCCGTTCTTTCAAAGCCATTGAACGGGCTGATGTTTCATTATTGATGATTGATGCCACAACTGGTATCACTGCTCAAGATGCTCACATTGCAGGTTTTATTAAGGATGAATGGAAATCATGCGTGGTCTTAGTCAATAAATGGGATGCTATTGAAAAAGATGGCACCACGATGGATGCTTATACTGAAAAAATTCTTTCAGAATTAAACTTCGTTTCGTATGTGCCGATTCTGTATATCTCTGCTAAAACTGGTCAAAGAGTTGACCAAGTGATGCCATTAGCATTACGCGTGCAAGAAGAACGATTGGCTAGATTAACAACTTCCAAAATAAATGAAATTATCCACGCCGCGCAAGATGCACATCCTCACCCAACTCATGCAGGTAGAGCCTTGAAGATGTATTACGGCACACAAGTTCGCAGTGACCCACCAACGTTTATGATTTATGTCAACGAGCCAAGTTTGATGCACTTCACATATTTACGCTATTTGGAAAATCAAATCCGTGCTGAGTATGGATTCATCGGCACACCAATTCGAATTGTATTGAAAGGTAGAAGAGAAGAATAATATGGAATCAAACAGCTTGCTGTTTGAAATTACAGGAGCAAGCTCCTGCATTCCAAATTAAAAATTTTATGAACAAAAAATACATCCTCATCCTCGGCGACATCATCGCCTTCATCATTCTGACATACGTTGGTTTTGCTTTTCATGGTGGATTAGACCTACTACGCTTCTTCGCCTTGCTGTTGCCCTTACTGGCTGCATGGTTTTTACTCATCCCCCGTTTTGATTTGTTAAATCAAGAAGTTATCAAACAGGCAAAAAATCTTTATCTAGTTGCCTTTGCTATGTTGTTCGTAATTCCGCTTGGCATTGCGGTTAGAGGTTACATTCTTAACATGCCCACCTTGCCGATATTTGTCCTTGCTATGTATGCCGCCAATGCTCTAGGCATGTTAATTTGGCGATTCATTTATATTTTTATTGCCAAGAAAAACTAAATAAACCAACTATCCACTTTCCACTCGCTACTTTCTATTCTTTCATTTCGCCAATTAGTATTTACCAACTACCAACCCAAACCGTGTAAAATAATCTCATGGACGAAATCGCACTCATCAACTCCGCCCAAAAAGGTGACCTTGATTCCTTCAATACATTAATCTTGCATTATCAAGATTCTGTTTTCAATACAGCCTTAAGAATTTTAGGTGATGATGATCAAGCCCAAGATGCAACACAAGAAGCCTTCATCTCTGCCTTTCAAAGTATTAAATCATTTCGTGGGGGTTCATTCAAAGCATGGTTAATGCGAACAGTTACCAACGCTTGTTATGATGAATTGCGTCGTCAAAAAAGAAAACCAACTATTCCACTTGAACCAGAAACAAACGATGGCGATGAAATTGATTCACCCAAATGGCTTGCCGATAAAAATATGACTCCCGCACAAAAAGCCGAAGCCGATGAACTTGAACATGCTATTCAACATTGCCTTGATGATTTGCCTAACGAATTTCGCACAGTCGTTGTCCTCGCCGATATTCAAGGCATGGATTACAGCGAAGTTGCTATCGCATCCAAAGTTCCGCTTGGCACAATAAAAAGTCGTTTGGCGCGCGCGCGTTTACGTTTGCGTGAATGTCTGCGTTCATTCGAGGAACTTTTGCCCGCCTCATTTCGTCTACACACTGAGAAAGCAAAATGAAAAATTTTCGAGATATTGAAAACCTCTCTGCCTTATTAGATGAACAACTTAACGAATCTGAATCAAAGCGATTAAAAGCCCGCCTCGAATCGGACCGTGAACTTGATTCTGTTTCAAACGACCTTTCATTTGTCCGAAATCTTTTGCACTTACTTCCAAAAAGAAAATCACCAAAAAACTTTACCCTCACTCGTCAAATGGTGGGATTAAAACCACCACTGCCAAAAACATATCCATTCTTTAGGTTAGCGACTGTTTTTGCAACATTATTGTTTGTGTTTACATTTTCAGTCAATGCACTTTCACCGTTTGTAAGTTTTAATGCTCCTCAATTTTCATTTGGTATCGGTGGCGGAGGTGGCGGAGCAGGTGCGCCAGCCGTACAAGAAGCACCTGCTACAGAAGAAGCCTTGATGCAAGAATCTGCACCTGCTGAAGCCATGCCCGAAAGCACAGAAGTGACTCGCATTGCTGCTGAAGAAACACCAACACAAAAAGAGATAGAAACTCCCAGCCAAGATTCAGTTGATGGATATCAGAACCAACCACAAGTCGAGAATGAAGCGTTGTTTTCATCTAATTTGATTTTTACATTTTTAATCATCAGCATTCTTGGTGCAATTTCTATGTTTGTGATTCGTCAAAACGCAAAACGAAAATGGCAATAAATCGTTTTATTTATTGCCCGCGTTGTGGCGCGAAAATAAGTCATATCGAAAAGTTTGGGCAAGTGCGCCCTGTTTGCCCTGAATGTAATTTTATTTATTTTCAAGACCCTAAAGTTGCCGCCGCTGTTTTAATTGAAAAAGAAAATAAGGTTTTGCTTGTGCGCAGAGTGAATGAACCCTATCGTGGCATGTGGACTTTGCCCGCAGGTTTTGTTAATGGCGGTGAAGACCCTGCCGAAGCCGCCGCGCGTGAATGTTTGGAAGAAACAAATTTAATTGTAAAAATAAAAAAAGTTTATGATGTGATTGCAGGGCGTGAGCATGAACGTGGCGCTGATTTTGTCATTGTGTATTCAGCCGAAATTATTGGTGGTGAAATGTCTCCTGCTGATGATGCCGATGCAGTGGAATGGTTTGATAAAAATAATTTACCGTCATTAGCATTTAAAGCAACGCAAAAAGTTTTGAAATTAGACCATGGGCAATAGACCGTAGATCATAAATCATGGTCAATCGTCTGTTGTCTATCGTCACTCACTTAAGGAATAAGATGTTAAATAAAATAAAAAATTTAATCATGTTCATCATGGGGATATTTTTATTAACGGCATGTCAGGCACTGCCCCGCTTCAATGACCAACGCCCGAACTTCTTAATCATCATCACTGATGACCAGCGTTACGACACTATGCAATACATGCCCAACACACAAGAATTAATTTTTAATCAAGGCGTTACATTTAATAAAGGCTATGTCACCACGCCATTTTGTTGCCCAAGCCGAGCAAGTATCTTAACTGGTATGTATGCACACAATACATGGGTACATAAAAATGAAGATACACTTGAATTTAGAACAATGGTGGAAGATATAAAAAAGAATGGCTATTACACTGGCTTAATCGGCAAATACCTTAATTCATGGAAAGGTGAAACACGCTACGAATATGATTTTTGGGTTTCCATTTGGGGTGGCACAATTAAAAATTATTATGACCCTGATTTGGATGTAAATGGAACATGGTCTAAACACACTGGCTATGTTACTTATTTGTTTCGAGATTATGCCATTCAATTTTTAGATGAAGCAAGCGCGCAATCAAAACCATTTTTGTTAATATTTACACCCAATGCCCCACATGCACCTTTTACACCTGCTAAAGAAGATGTCAATTCATATACAGACCTACCTCCCCATCGCCCAACGAATTTCAACGAAGTAGATATTTCAGATAAACCTTTATCAATTGCAAATCAAGCATTGTTAACTGAAGAAGATATTCAAGGGATAGAAACAACTCGCAGACGTCAAATTTTGACTCTCACTTCGTTAGACCGCACCATTCCAGACATTATCAATAAATTAGAAGAAATCGGTGAGTTAGATAACACTGTGATTATTTTCATTTCTGATAATGGAAAACATTGGGGCGAACATCGGCTGACGTCAAAAAGCACAGCTTATGAAGAATCTGTCAAAGTTCCGTTCGCGCTTCGCTACCCTGACCTTGTACCTGTTCCTTATATAGACGATTCTCACTTAGTTGCAAACATTGACATTGCTCCCACGCTTTATGAATTATCTGAAACCAAAATGCCTGATACAGTAGATGGGCTTTCATTAGTCGGCTTGTTAAATGGCACAGCAGATTGGCGAGATATGCTCTTGCTTGAAGCCTGGCCCGATAGAGGTCATTGGTCTGCCGTGCATACGGGAGATATGATTTACATCGAAACCGAAAATGATTTATCTGAATTTTATGATTTGACCATTGATCCCTTCCAAATGGACAATATGATTAATAATGCAAAATATCAAGAGATTATTGCACAACTAAAACAATATTTAGAACAAGAGAGAATCCCAACTACTACTCAGCCATAATAAACCGTCCCGCAGGTTTAAGGGTGCGTCGCATCATGCTGGTGAGATAAATTTGATTAACAAGTTTTGTTATACGATAAGATAAATTTTGTTAATAACGGTGCGGCGCACTCTGCTCATCACTCAACCTTAATTCCCCCTTGACTTTGCCCTCTCTCACTTATACAATGGATATTAATTAAACAGTTGTATGGGAAGAGATCCCCAGCGATGGTTGAGTAGCCATGAATGAAACGAATGGCGTATCGAAACCTGAGCGAAGGACGCCGAAGGTGCAAATCTGGAAAATAGCAAAACCAGACGAATCTCTCAGGCAAAAGGACCCTACAACTGCATCAGCACTCTGGAAAATTCTCGCAAGAGATACCGACGGTGTAAAGTTGTTAGTTGGATAGTTATATAGTTAGATAGTCTGCTAGTTAAAAACTACCTAACTAATAAACTACTAAACTACCAAACTAATCTCTCAGGTTCCATTACAGAGGACGCGCGAAGATATTCGTGCGTCCTTTTCATTTAATATGGAGTCAGGCAGCTTGCTCCCGTAATTTAGCAATTTTCAAAGAGTAAGCTCTTTGACTCCAAATCACAAACAAGGAGAATAAAACATGAACACCCCATCCAATTTGAAGTATGCAAAATCTGATGAATGGTTCGACCCTGCCACTGGTAAAGTAGGCATTACGGATTTTGCTCAAAGTCAATTATCTGATATTGTCTTTGTAGAAATTCTAGTAGAAGAAGGTGAAGATATAACTGCTGGCAAGCCGATTGCTTCAGTTGAATCTGTCAAAGCCTCTGCTGAAATTTATGCCCCTGCTTCAGGCAAAGTAAGCAAGGTCAATCAAGGTGTTGTTGAAAAACCCGAATTGATTAACTCCGACCCATTCGGTGAAGCATGGTTAATTCAACTTGACGGTGGCACAGCAGGTGACTTAATGGATTCATCTGCATACGAAGCCGATAGTGCAAGTCGAGCGCATTAGAGTTACAAGATACGATTTACAAAGTACAGCAAGATTTATCTTGCTATTAAAGCAACATAAATGTTGCAGTACTAATTACTCAATTACAAATTACGCATTACTCTTGTTACTCATAACTTGAAAGGATACTTATGACCTTTATCCCCATTTCCCCACACGAACGGGATGAGATGTTAGCAACTGTCGGCGTTAAATCATTAGATGATTTATTCGATGCAGTTCCCAAAAAACATCGCTTTCCAAAATTAAATTTACCACCTGCTTTAACCGAAATGGAAGCCGCCGCTCATTTAAGTGACATGGCTTCTAGCAACGAAAATGTTCAACAAGATTTAGTTTCATTTCTTGGCGCAGGTGCTTACAATCATTATGTGCCATCTGTTATTGACCACATGCTCAGGCGTGGAGAATTTTATACAGCCTACACACCCTATCAACCAGAAATTTCACAAGGCACATTACAAGCCGTATTTGAATTTCAATCGTTGATGGCGAATCTAACAGGCATGGATGTATCTAACGCCTCACATTATGATGGCGCAACAGCAACTGCCGAAGCAATCAACTTAGCGTATGCACAATATCGTGGCAAACGAACACGCATTGTTGTATCGCCTGCCTTACATCCGCAATATCGAGATGTGATAGACACATATACACAAGGCATGGGTGTAGAAACAGTTGGAGATGAAGAAACCAACCTGACCCTAAGTCCTGAATCGTTATCATCTTATATTGATGACAACACCATGATCGTCATCGTGCAATATCCAGATTTTCTTGGGCGCATCTTTGATTATAAAAAATTAATTGATGATGCTCATGCTAAAGGTGCTTTAGTTTGTGTAGTTGCAAACCCAACTGCATTGCTAATGTTAAAAACACCAGCCGATATGGGCGCGGATATTGTAGTTGGTGAAGCGCAACCATTTGGAATTCCAATGTGGTATGGCGGACCGTATCTCGGATTTTTTACAACAAAAAAATCTTATGTGCATAAAATGGCGGGGCGTTTAGTTGGTGAAACAATTGATGTGCGTGGACAACGCTCGTATGTATTAACGTTAACTGCGCGTGAACAACATATCAAACGTGAACGCGCCACTTCAAATATTTGTACCAATCAAGGTTTGCTTGCGCTTGCTGCTTCAATTTATATGTCGGTGCTTGGTAAACAAGGTTTAAGTGAAGTTGCAAATCTTTGTTATCAAAAAGCGCATTACGCCGCCAATGAATTAAGCAAACTTAAAGGCTTCAAATTATTTTCATCTGAACCATTCTTCCATGAATTTACTTTGCAATGTCCCAAACCTGCTAGCGAAGTGAATCAATATTTATTAGATCATGGAATTCTCGGTGGTTATGATTTAGGCAATGATTATCCTGAATTAAAAAATCATTTATTAATCGCCGTCACTGAAATGAACAGCAAAGATGAAATTGATGCACTCGTTGAAGTGTTGAAGGAGATGTAAACATGGCAACGATAATTGAACCTACAATTTTTGAACTTTCATCTGCTGGAAGACGTGGAGTAAGAATGCCCGCTTCTGATGTGCCTGTAGTTGATTCTTTACCTCAACATTTGCTTCGCTCCGAACTGCCTCTGCCCGAAATCGCCGAAGTGGATGTAGTTCGTCATTACGTTAACTTGAGCAAATTAAATTACAGTGTTGATAGCGGATTTTATCCTTTGGGTTCTTGTACTATGAAATACAACCCAAAGATTAACGAAGATACTTGTCGCTACCCTGGATTTTTATTTAGCCATCCATTACAGCCGATTGAAACAGTGCAAGGCAATTTAGCATTGATGTATGAATTGCAAGAATGGTTAAAAGAAATTAGTGGCTTTGCAGGAGTCACCTTACAACCTGCGGCTGGCGCACATGGTGAATATACAGGTGTGTTGATGATGGCGGCGTATCACAAATTGCGTGGTGATAGCAAACGGATAAAAATGTTAATTCCTGATGCCGCACATGGAACGAATCCCGCTTCCGTTGGCATGATGGGTATGCAAGTTGTCACCATTCCATCAGATGATCGTGGCAATGTAGATTTGAAAGCACTCGAAGCCGCTTGTGATGATACTGTTGTCGGCATGATGCTAACAAACCCAAACACATTAGGCATGTTTGATGAAAATGTTGAAAAAGTAATTTCATTAATTCATGGCTGTGGTGGTTTGATGTATGGTGATGGTGCCAACTTAAACGCCTTGCTTGGAATTGTGCGCCCTGGTGATTTAGGTTTTGATGTAATGCACTTTAACTTACATAAAACTTTTTCCGTCCCACACGGTGGTGGCGGACCTGGCTGTGGTCCTGTTGGCGTGAGCAAAACTTTATTAGACTTTTTACCAACGCCATTAGTTGGCATCCTTGAAGAAGGCAATGATGAAGAAGCACCGTTTTATGGTTTCGTCACACCTCCAAATTCTATTGGACGAATGAAAGCATTTCATGGTCACTTTGGTGGTGGCATGGTGCGTGCTTATACCTACATCGCCATGCACGGACCTGATGGCTTAAAAGATATTGCTCAATATGCAGTCTTGAATGCAAATTATTTACAAGCCAAAGTTCGCGGTCATTACAAAATTCCATTTGACCGAATCTGTATGCACGAGTTTGTAGCCGAAGGGAGATTTGAAGGCAGTGATGTACGCGCATTAGATGTCTCCAAACGTCTCATGGATTATGGCTTCCACCCGCCAACGAACTACTTCCCTCTCATCGTCCCCGAAGCGTTGATGATTGAGCCAACTGAAACCGAAAACAAAGATACCTTAGATAAATTTGCAGATGCCTTAATCAAAATCGCGGAAGAAGCCAAGACTCAACCTGAATTGCTTCACAATGCCCCAAGCACCACAAAATTTGGTCGCATGGATGAAGTCAAAGCAGCGAGAGAGTTAGTGTTGTGTTGTTGGTTGCCTGAAAATGTTGAGTTGAATTAGAGTAAGTGGTAATTAAAAATCCGAAGTCTTAAAGACTTCGGATTTTTTTATAAAACATGTCTCAAAAACACCACCACTCGTCATTGCGAGTGAAGCGAAGCAATCTCCACGACTGCCAGGCTTTGTTAGCCGTGTTGGAGATTGCTTCGTCAGGCTTCGCCCTCCTCGCAATGACGGGAACTTATTTTTGAGATAACTTGCTGATACTTTCAAAACCGTAAAACATCCAAAATCATCACAGGAGTATAATGCTGGGCATTCTACAACCGAAGGACTTGTATGCTCAACAAAATTTTATTTCAGCGTTTTCCAAATCTCAAAAGTTGGCTGACTCGTTTACAGTATGAATACGTTTCTACCCTTGTCAAAGACAAAGGTGCTGTGTTTATGAATTTTGGCTACACTGCTCATCATCAAGGAGCAGAGACTTTAGAATTACATCCTGATGATGAATATCATCGCTACCCATTGCAGTTGTATCATCACGTCGCCAAGCATGTAGAATGGAAAAATGTTGAAGCATTAGAAGTCAGCTCGGGGCGAGGTGGAGGCGCGCATTTCATCATGCGTTATTTCAAACCTAAATCATATATCGGCGTAGATTTTTCAGAACGTGCCATTCAATTCTGCCGTGAGCATCATCAGCTAGATGGTTTGCATTTTCAACATGGCAACGCCGAAGATTTGAAATTTGCTGATAATACATTTGATGTTGTAGTGAATGTTGAAGCCTCGTTGTATTATCCAAACATTGAAAAGTTTTTTAAGCATGTCAAACGTGTACTTAAACCAAACGGCTATTTTCTTTATACCGATTTACGTTATGCAGAAAAAATAAATGAGTGGCATTCGCAATTAAAACAAATTGGCTGGAAAGTTATTAAAGAAGAAGAAATAACTGAAAATGTGCTAAAAGCCTTAGAAGTAGATCGTGAGCAACGCATTCGCTTAATCAAAACCTATGTGCCAAAAATTTTGCATAGATTATTTTATGAATTCATTGGGCTTTCACCCAATGCCCCTGCAAAAGATAAACCTCATTTAGATAATCGTAGATATTGGTATTTTGTTTTGCAAAAAGTTTAAGTGAGTAGCGGATGTTTAATACATCCGCTACTTTTATTAATAGCGTACAATAGATTGAGGAGATTGCAATGCAAAACATCAGTCCAGAAGTTCTAAAAAAAAATTCTCAGGTTTCAAAAAACAGAAATTACTGAATATCACATATATACACGTTTAGCCAAAAAAATAAATTCAGCCGAAAACGCAAAACTCTTCAATCAGATCGCCGAAGACGAATTACGTCATTACAACGGTTGGAAAAAATATACTAACCAAGAAGTAAAGCCAAATTGGTTTCAAATTTGGTTTTATTACATCATCAGCCTTGTGTTTGGCTTTACATTCGGCGTTAAATTAATGGAACATGGAGAAGAAAAAGCACAAATAAATTACGAGGCTGTTTCAGATGTAGTGCCAGAAGCAAAAACTTATCAACAAGAAGAACAACAGCATGAACAACAGTTATTAAATTTATTAGATGAAGATCGCTTGCAATATGCAGGTTCTATTGTATTAGGCTTAAGCGATGCACTTGTAGAATTGACAGGCGCGTTAGCAGGCTTAACTTTAGCACTACAAAATGTAAAATTAATTGCACTATCAGGTTTAATCACGGGCATTGCGGCATCCATGTCTATGGCGGCGAGTGAATATCTTTCTACGCGTTCCGAAATCACAAAAAAGAATCCAGTGCGTGCCGCAATTTATACAGGCGTAGCATATATTTGCACAGTAATTTTGTTAATTCTGCCATATTTATTTTTTGAAAATTATTATTTAGACCTCACCATCGCATTAACAACAGCAGTCATCATCATTGCTGTTTTTAATTTTTATATCTCAATTGCTAAAGGTGAATCGTTTCGCGAAAGATTTTTTGAAATGGCAGGTTTATGCTTAGGCGTAGCAACTGTTTCATTTATCATCGGCTATTTTATTCGCCAGTGGCTAGGAATTGAAATTTGAAAATCTTAACAGTAGATATCGGCACAGGCACACAAGATATTTTTTTTATACGATTCGAATCTCGATATCGAAAACGGATTCAAACTCGTTTTACCTTCGCCTACCATGATGATTCATCGGCGCCTCAAAACGCTTCTTAACTCGCGGACAGTTGATTCTGACCATCCGCTTTTATTTAGCGGACACCAAATGGGCGGCGGACCATCCGCTTGGGCAATTGAGGAACTTGCTAAAGCAGGCTTCCCCATTTATATGACTCCCTCTGCAGCAACAACATTGAACGATGAATTAGATAAAGTTGAAGCATTAGGAATAACAATTGTTAGTGAGGATGAAGCAAATAGTTTATCGTCAGCCGTCCATCGTCTTGAACTTAAAGATTTCGACTTTGATTTAATCTCCAAAACATTTGCAGATTATGGCGTTACATTGAAAGATTTATCTGCAATTGCAGTCGCCGTATTTGACCATGGCAATGCCCCTGCTGGAGTTTCAGATAGACAATTTCGTTTTGATTATTTGGATGAAAGAATCAAAGCAAAGAATTCATTATCTGCCTTTGCTTATTTATCTAATGACATTCCGAAAATTATGACCCGTTTGCAATCTGTAGCAAATTCTGCAAATCATTTGCCTTGCCCGCTAGTGGTAATGGATACTGCCCCAGCGGCAGTGTTGGGCGCATTGTACGATTTCAAAATAAATTTCATTAATTCTTCTCTTGCTCCAGTCGCCTCAGGTTTGGCTACGCGTAAAGAAGTGATTGTTTGTAATGTTGGTAACTTCCACACCCTCGCCTTTCGCTTGGGAGAAAAAGGAATTGAAGGCGTATTTGAACATCACACTGGTGAAATTGATTTAGCAAAACTTGAAAATTTAATTTATAAATTAGCAGATGGCTCATTGAAACATGCAGATGTATTTGACGATATGGGGCATGGAGCGTTGATATATTCAGATAAAAAATTTGAATTTAGCAAAGATGATTTTGACATAGTGGTGACAGGACCGAGAAGAAATATGTTTATGGAATCAGCCAGTTCGCTGGCGAATAAACAAGAGCAAGCTCCCGTATTCCAAAAATTACGTCCCTATTTTGCTGTCCCATTTGGTGACATGATGCTTGCAGGTTGTTTTGGTTTACTCTCCGCTACCAGCGAGATATTGCCCGAATTAGCAGAACCAATTCAAAAGTCATTAAGAGGCGCAAATAAACGTGGCGTGGCGCCATGGGATAATCTCTCCTCTTGACAAATAGATGTTTATCTATATAATAAATTTAGAAATGAAAACAAAATTCGATCCTGTTTTATTTGCCAAAGCCATGTCTGACGATACACGCCAGAAAATTATGGAGTGCTGTTGTTGCAAATGGTGTTCGGTGACTGAGATTGTTGAGAA
The DNA here is from genome assembly GCA_001567105.1 of Chloroflexi bacterium OLB14. GTDB lineage: Bacteria > Chloroflexota > Anaerolineae > Anaerolineales > Villigracilaceae > Villigracilis. The sequence continues at coordinate 48,202 of LMZR01000062.1, read as the reverse complement.
GATGGATGTATCGCAACCGACTGTGTCACATCATTTGGCGATTTTACGAGATGCAGGTTTGGTGAACATTCGTGAAGAAGGTAAGCAAACTTTTTATTCCTTGAATCAAGATCAAGTGGCGTTTTGTTGTGGGCAATTGATGGTTAAGTTTGCGCCTGAAGAAAAAGCAACGCAAATTGTTTTGAAAACATTATCGTGATAACTAAAACCCTAAAGCTCTTAAAGACTTTTAGGGTTTGATGTTAATTTTTTTATGTAAACATATCGATATATATCTATGTAAAAAAGGGGTGGATGTGATGAATGAATTGAACGTGGTCAATGACTGTGACTGCACCGAGTTCGATAGCACTTGTTGCGGTGGTGGCGATTGTTGCTAAGTAAAAAAGTAGGTCACGCTTTCAGCGTGACCTACACTCTTAATATATTTATTTGATGATTTTATTTTTCAGTTTTTTCACCAGCCAATAATGCAATCACTTCGCTAGACTTCATCACATCACCGTAAGCGCGGAGTGCCGCCATAAATGATTTATGCACATAATCAGCAGGGATAACAGTATCACCAAATTTTAAATCTTTAGTAGCACAAGCATCTTCTGCCACGATGACTTTGAACCCTAAATCACTGGCGGCGCGGGCTGTGCCATCTACACACATGTGACTCATCATGCCTGTAATCACAACGCGTTCTGTTCCCCAGTCCTTTAATATCTCAAGCAAATTAGTATTAAGAAACGCATTAACTTCACTTTTATAAACAATCGGCTCGCCTTCAAAATGTGCAACCGAGTCGTGAATATCTGAGCCTTCACTACCTTTAGCAAAAAATGGCGCGTTAGGGTCTTCTTCAATATGTTGAATATGAACGTGATGCCCATGATGTTCACGGAAACATTGCAAAATTGCATAAGCATTTTTCGCCGCTTCAAGCGGATTCACCAATGGGTTTTTTCCGCCAGCAAAATAATCTTTTTGAATATCAATAATTAATAAGGCTGTTTTCATTGTAAATATCCTTTACTTGTTCATTATAATCTGCTAAACATAGATATTCCAAAGTAGCGTACAATTTAGGCATGAGAATCATCCACGAAAACTTATATCAATTCCTCAATATCTTCATACCATTGCTATATTTGAAGAACATTCATCAAGAAACTGTCATCTATTCTGTCAACGATTCGATTAAGATGAAATTACGTGTTGGCACATACGATAAATGGGCAATCTATCAAATTTGGAAATTTGGAGATTATAAAACTAAAGGATTTCATATAAATCCTAAGGATATTATTATTGATATCGGTGGACATATTGGTTCATTTTCAATTTGGGCGGCAAAACAGGCACATCAAGGTCAAGTGTTTACCTTTGAGCCTAATATTGAAAACTTCAATTTACTACAAGAAAATAAAAGATTAAATGATGTTTCAAATTTAACTGCATTCAACTTAGCGGTCGCACATAAAAAAGGCGAAATAACCCTTTTCAATTCAAAACATCAAAACATGGGGCATTCATTTTATGAAGATGATTTATCAAGCAAAGCCATAGTGCAAGCTACTAGTTTAGCTGAAATTTTACAAAGCAATAAAATTAAAAAAGTAGATTTATTGAAAATTGATGCTGAAGGGGCAGAGTATCAAATTTTGTTAAATACCCCCGCAAAAATTTTAAACAAAGTAACCAAAATTATCTTGGAATATCATGATTACCTCAATCATGGCTACACCTATCAAGACATTAAAAAATACCTAAGCGCTTGTGGCTTTGAAGTTGAACTTGATACAAATGTTTTCCAAAGAAAAGTATTCAAGATTGGGATATTGAAAGCCATTCGAAAAAATTAGACAAAAAAACACGCTTCATACCTAAACGACAACTGTTTCTGTTTCATCAGCCTTTTACTTCCTCCCAAAGTCTGCAGGGCTTTCTCCCCATAATTTTGTATCCCATTTCAAAATTTTATCTTCGGGCAGTTCATTTTCTGCTAACCAATTTTCAGCACTCTTAATCAAAGCAAATAAAACTGCTGTCTTGGCTGAATGTTTCAGTTTAGTTTTACATTCACCTGTATAAACCCAAGCAATTGCATTTTCAGAATCTGAATAAACTGGAATGTGCATATTATGTTTGGCTTGCCAAGTGAGAGCATGCACAATTGCTAAAAACTCCCCAATATTATTTGTGCCTTCAGGATATGGTCCTGCCCTAAAAATTTCTTCACCTGTAAATGTGTTCACACCTCGATATTCAAGTTTGCCTGTTTTGCCACTATATGCGGAATCAACACAGATAGATGGAATTTTCGGTTTTACTTCAGCATCTTTCCAACGCCCAGTAGAAGATGGCTTTCCTTTGTAATCATCATAATGTTTGAGGTATGCGACTTCAGCTTCTGTTTCTTTCTCAAAAGCTTTATATTGCGCGCCAACAAAGCCCTTCACTTGTTTTTCACATTCCGCCCAAGTGGTGAAGATGCCAGTTTTACGACCTTTCCAAACGACGTAATATTTTTGTTTTGGCATATATCAATTTTACATCAAGAGTAGCCATAGAGTATACAGAGTTCTTAGAGAAAACAAGTTAAAAAAATAACCGATTTCCGTATTCTCTGTAGCAAGGATTTATGTATGAATTTTTATCTTGACAAATACCTTTATTTTCGTAAAATACGACCAGCCTTATGAAAAAACACCTTCCTTGCTTATGTCTATGGCGGGGTTCGTAACCACACCTAAGACACTCACGCAGATAAACAGTCAACGACTTAGGATAGTGGAACGGCTCCCGCGTACAATATGTCTCACGCAGGATAGTTCGCTGTCTTCTCGTTTTATGTTGACTGTTTTTTATTTTATAAATACAAGTTTAAAGAGGAAAATACACCATGCCTTACGCTCGCCCTGAATATTTAGTAGATACTGAATGGGTTGCTCAAAATTTGAGCAACCCAAATATCCGCATTATTGAATCAGATGAAGATCCATTATTGTATGCCACTGGTCACATTGAAGGGGCAGTGCAAGTAGACTGGTTCAGCACATTACAACATCCATTACGACGCGATTTTTTAAGCAAAGAAAAATTTGAAGAAGTTGCCTCTAACTTGGGAATCACAAACGATACAACAGTTGTCTTTTATGGTGACAAATCCAATTGGTTTGCTGCGTATGCATTGTGGTTATTCCAGTATTATGGGCATCAAAATGTAAAAATTATGAATGGCGGAAGGACAAAATGGGAACAGGAAAATCGCCCACTAGTAAAAGGTGTGGTTACATATACCCAAACAAAATATCAGGCAAAAGAAGCGGATAATTCCATTCGTGCTTTTCGCAATGATATCTTTAAACAAATTGAATCAAAGAAACCATTAGTGGATGTCCGTTCTTCAAAAGAGTATTCTGGCGAATTAACTCATATGCCGAATTATCCGCAAGAAGGCGCTACGCGTGGCGGGCATATTCCAACCGCTGTAAGTATTCCATGGTCACTAGCGGTCAATGAAGCGAATTCAACTTTTAAAACAAAGGCTGAATTGATGGCTTTGTATGAAGATAAAAATATCAAACCTGATGGTGAAATAATTGCTTATTGTCGTATTGGTGAGCGTTCATCGTTAACTTGGTTTGTGTTGAAATATTTACTTGGCTATGAAAATGTTAAAAACTACGATGGCTCTTGGACTGAATGGGGAAACCTTGTAGATGCACCAATTGAAAAGTAAATTATATAAATCGTCCTACAGGTTTTTGTAATTAATCTGTGGGACGATATAAAAATTATGGCACTCTCAAATAAACTACAAGAAATAATTGATGATATTGCTAGCATGTCTCGTGAAGAAAAATTAGAGACATTAATTGCTTATGCTGAATCATTTCCTGATCTGCCAGAGCGCTTCAAAGCCGAAAAAGAAAAAATGGAGCCAGTACCTGAATGTATGACTCCTGTATTTTTGATTGCTGAAAAAGATTCAGATAATGGAATACATTTTTATTTTGATATTCCAAAACAATCACCTACTGTGCGTGGCTTGGCTTCTATTTTATTAAATGGATTAGATGGTTGCACTCTAGAAGAGATTATCTCGGTGCCTGTAGATTTTTATTTGCCGATGAATTTACAAGAAGCTATTTCACAACAACGGATTAACGGCTTCGTTGGTGTGTTAGCACACATGAAACAAGCGGCAGTGAATGCAAGATAGCTAACTAACTTATCGCTTCAGTTTTCTTCTATCCAGCCTTGTTCTTCTACAGCCATAAAAATATCGGTGGCAGATATCATACCAATTAATGTTCCGCTTGCATCGGCAATTGGCAAATGATGGAATTTATGCTTTTGCATAATTTTAGAGCATTCCATTAATGTCCATTCGGCTCTGCCAGTAATAATTTGACCTGACATAATATCGCGGACTGTGGTTTCAGCAGGGTTACGTCCTTCAGCAACAATTTTGTCTCGAATGTCAGTAGTAGTGATAATTCCATAAGCAGGATTTTTTTCACTTATATCTACCACTACACTATTAATTTTACGGCGACGCATCAACGTCATAGCATGAGAGACGCTTGAATCAGGGTCAATTACTATAATTGGGGAAGACATCCAATCGCGAACTAGGTTGGGCATAAGATTCTCCTTTTTATTTTACAAAAATTTTCACGCTTTCTAAAGCTAAAACTGCGCCATCTGCGGCAGATTGATCTTCGATTTCCAAATAAAAAACACCAGTAGGTAATGATGATAAGTCAATAGTTTGGTTAAAGGTACCTGGTGCGCCAAAGTCTGGGGAGGTGACATTAACTGCGCCTGCCAAAAGTTGAACGCCCGCTTCATCATAAACGAAATACGATAAACTATTTTCAAATGGGGCGATGCTTACAGAGCCTGTCAATTGCACAGATGAACCCATTGTTATCTCCGCGTTATCTATTAGCGATGTAATCACAATTTCACGTTTTTTATTTTCAGGTGTGTTACTAGTATAATGCACTAAGCGCAATTGATTGTTTACTAAAGCATATTTTCTGGTAGTTGGCAAAGCGGGGCAACATCCAGGGTCTTCAAAACTATGTACAATGGCATCAATAAATATTTCTCCATTTTCAATAGAGATGGAGTTTAGCATTGGGCGATCATCAATAAAAGTAGATGTTATAAACAATGGCTCGCCCGCCACATTAGCATAAATTGCTAAAACTACAAACTGACCTGTGCCGCCATAATTTTCTACAAACATCACAGCCGCATCTCCAAGCCCGTCACCTGTGACATCGCCTAAGGCAAAAAATTGCATCACCATTGCATAAGCGTAATCTACCGCAAGTGTATCTGTATTACTTTGATATACCCCATCAGTCAATTGCACCACACGTCCATCTTCTGGCACAAGCAATGGGTATTGCGCGTTTTTGATTTGTTCAATCATAAGAGCGGGTAGCACTGTCGGGGTTGATTCTATTGTTGGAACAGAATCAACTATCGGTGCGGGGGTGGAGGCGGTTGGTAATCCGCAAGCTAACGTTGCAAGGAGCAATATCAAAAGAAATTTTAAGGGATAATTGGAAACCATGTTTGAGCGCCATCTTCTGTTTTATATAAAGTTCTTTGGTTTGCCGAGCCAGTTACAATTGCCCAACCTACTTGAGCATTAACAAAACTCATATCTATTAAAGAATCACCAAAGGGGATATTTGAATTGACAATGTTAAATGTTGCGCCACCATCTTGCGTTATATAAAATTGGTCGCTGGAATAAAAAACAATTTCCATAGCTGATGGAATTTCAATCAAGCCCGCTTCGGGAATACTTTCTGAAAACGCTTGCCATGTACTGCCTGCGTCATTGGTAATATACATTAAAGTTTCTTGGTTGGTTGAGGTCATGCGCAATACTAACACTGCTTGCTTTGCTGAAATTAATTTAATCTTTTCAACACCCACCTGACTCTCTTGGGCTTCTTGTGGCAATTCAATATTTGTTATGCTATTCCAAGTTTTGCCACCATCATCAGTCCGAAACATATACACAGTGCCATTAGAATAAACTACTCCACCCACCCATGCTGTTTGCATATCTATCGGAACTAATAAAACCTTTAACCCACCTAGTGGCAAAGTATCACTGGCACCATCTAAGTTTTGATCGTTAGTGTAAACACGCGCCCAAGTTTCACCGCCATCATTTGTTTGAAAAATAGAAACAGCCATAGAACCTGCACCAACGCCCAAATCGGCAAGAATCCAGCCGTTGTTTTCATCAAGGAACCGCATATCGCCAGAGCTAAATGGTGTAGAAATTTTTTCCCAAGTAATACCACCATCCTTAGTACGATATAAAAATCCGCTCAATGGATAATTGTTATTATCAGCAAATTGAATCCATGCATTTTGTTCGTCTAAGAAAAATGGTAAAGCAGAATATCCAACTTCTTTTAAATCAGATGGAGTAACGTTATACCAAGTAACACCGCCATCATCAGTGCGCACAATTTCGTTATCCGTTATCCCCCAACCATTACGCGTGTCTATCATTTCGATATTGAAAATATTTGGTGCATCAATCAATGGAGCAGATGCTTCTGTTGGTAACGGCATTTCTGTCACCGCCACAAATGTTTCAGGAGATGCCAACGCTTCAGACTGTGTTGCAGTTGGTTCTGCTATTTGAGTTTCATTTTGGCTTTGGGTTGATTCTGTCAATACCACTGGGGCGCATGAAATAATTAATAATGAAAGAAGAAAGAAGTAAGAAATAATTTTTCTCATAAGTGTTCCTTTGATTATGCCGCAGAAGCGACGCATCTATAATTTACAAGTACTTGAAAAGCAAATTTATTTATCAATTGTAATCACAGACAACTGAAAGTGGGTCGACCTGATTATTTATATATTACCAAAAACAAGGGCGACCCGTTTCCTGCTGTTCATGTTGATTTAAGATTAAGAGTGATTCGCAAAATTTAGTTATTTTTGCTTGTGCTGGGTCGCCTCTACAATTAACCGATATATTCCAACACTGTTGCTTCGCCTTGACCAACACCCACGCACAAAGTTGCCACGCCATATTTTACATTGCCACGAATTTTCATTTCATGCACCAATGTTGTCACCAACCTTGCGCCCGAACAACCAAGCGGATGTCCGATAGCGATTGCGCCTCCGTTTACATTGACGATATCTGGATTCAATTCTAAATCTTCAATCACAGAAAGTGCTTGTACTGCAAAGGCTTCGTTGATTTCGAATAAACCAATATCTTTTATATTTAATCCAGCACGAGCTAATGCTTTTCTAGTAGCAGGGATTGGACCATATCCCATCACACGTGGTAGCACACCAGCAGAGGCAGAAGTTACAAGGCGTGCCAAAGGCTTGAGGTTCAATTCTTTGGCTTTAGATTCGCTCATCATCAATAATGCAGCGGCTCCATCATTTAATCCAGACGAATTTCCAGCGGTAACAGTTCCCCCTTCTTTTGAAAAAGCAGGCTTAAGTTTTGATAAAGACTCTAATCTTGTATCGCGGCGTGGGCGTTCATCGGTTTCCACCAGCTTCACGTCAGATTTCTTTTGAGGTACAGAAACAGGCACAATTTCATGTTTGAAGCGTCCTGAGTCAATGGCTTGAATAGCAAGTTGATGACTGCGAACTGAAAATTCATCTTGCATTTGGCGCGTAATGTGCGGGCGTTCTTTGGCAATATTTTCAGCAGTCTCACCCATCGATTCTGTACCATACATCTCTTTCATTTTGGGATTCGGATATCGCCAACCAAGCGCAGTATCATACGCGGTTAAATTTCCAAATGAAAAACCCGCTTCGGCTTTTGGCAGTGAATAGGGTGCGCGACTCATACTTTCAACACCGCCTGCAATGTAAACATCACCTTCACCTGCTTTGATTGCGCGTGCCGCCATGTTGATTGCATTTAATCCCGAAGCACACAAACGATTGACAGTGACTCCGCCAACTTCAATTGGGAAACCTGCTAACAAAACTGCCATGCGAGCCACATCACGATTATCTTCACCTGCTTGGTTAGCACAACCTAAAAAAACTTCTTCAATTAATTTCGGGTCAATTTGATTTCGTTCAATAATTTTTTTAATCACATGCGCCGCCATATCGTCAGGGCGTACGGATGATAAAACTCCGCCCAATGCGCCGATAGGTGTGCGAATTGCATCTATGATGACAGGGTTATTCATTTATCTCTCCAATTAAGATTTCAATTTGATTTTACCACTGGCAAAATATTTGTATTTCAGTAAACGACCTGTTTTTATAAATGCTTTATTAGATTTTTTAAACATAGCCAAAAAATAAAGATTTCTTGTGTAAAATAGAAAACGATACGCGTGATTAACTTAATATGTGGAGGTAAATATGCACGAAGTAACATTGTTGATTAATATTGTAGTTGCGTTGGTGGTAGCATTCATCGGCGGGGTGATTGCACGCAGAATCGGTTTGCCTACTATTGTTGGATATTTACTAGCGGGGATTGTGATTGGTCCATTCACACCTGGTTTTGTAGGAGATACTGAAACCATTAGTCAGTTAGCAGAATTGGGCGTAATTTTTCTGATGTTCGGTGTGGGTTTACATTTTTCTTTGAGTGATTTATGGAGAGTTCGTTCGGTAGCAATTCCTGGCGCATTAGGCAGAATGGTGATTGTTATCTTGCTAGGCTTTGTGTTTAGTCACATACAAGGCTGGACGATTACATCTGGCATCGTAGTTGGGTTAGCAATTTCAATTGCTAGTACAGTAGTGCTTCTCCGCAGTTTGATAGACAATGGAATTCTAAATACATATCATGGTCAAGCCGCTATTGGATGGGTAATTGTAGAAGATTTAGCCACTGTTTTAATTTTGGTGCTTATGCCAACTTTGGTTAACACTTCTAGCGGATTCGATTGGGCGCAAATTGGTCTCACATTATTAAAAGCGGCGGGCTTCGTAGTTTTAGTGATGTTTGCTGGCACAAGATTAATCCCTTGGGTTCTGATGCGCATTGCTTACACACGTTCGCGTGAATTATTCATCTTAGCAGTACTGGCAATTGCGCTTGGCATTGCATTAGGTGCCGCAGAATTATTTGGCGTTTCATTTGCTCTCGGTGCATTTATTGCAGGCGTGGTTGTTAACGAGTCTCCATTGAGTCATCAAGTAGGTGCAGATGTATTACCGTTTCAGGAAGCGTTTTCAGTTTTATTTTTTGTTTCAATTGGAATGCTAGTCAACCCAGATTATATTTTCAACAACATCATCACCATTATCGCTTTTAGTGCATTGATTGTGGTTGGCAAATCAGTTGTAACTTTATTAATGGGCTTCATACTGCCATGGTCAGGGCGAACCACACTTGTTTTAGCAGTTGCCTTAAGTCAAATTGGTGAATTTTCGTTTATTTTAGGTCAAGAAGGTTTATCACTTGGATTAATTAATCGTGATCAATATTCTTTAATCTTAGCGGGCGCATTAGTATCCATTACAGTAAATCCAGTTATGTTCCGCCTCATTAATCCCACTGAAAAGTTTTTACAAAAAATTAAACCTTTATGGCGTGTATTAGATAGGCATAGCACCAATCAAATAAGCGTTGAAAATAATTTGAAAGAACATGTCGTCATTGTTGGTTATGGACGTGTAGGTCGGCACATCATTAACTTATTAAATGAAATGAAAATTTCAAGTTTAGTAATTGATTCGGATGCTGAACGGATTGAAGAATTAAGTCGTCGTCAAGTTCCTAATTTATATGGCGATGCTTCCAATTCAGAAGTGTTAACACATGCACATCTTAAACATGCGCGTGCATTGGTTGTCACTGGACCGAATGAAGATGCAAATGGATTAATGATCGCGGCGGCTCGGCAAATTGCGCCAGAACTTCCTATCATTGCGCGTGCTTCTACAGAAGAAGGTATTACCCACCTTGCAGATCTTGGTGCAAGTGACGTCATTCATCCTGAACTCGAAGGTGGTTTAGAAATTGTGCGCCATACTTTGATGAAACTTAATTTTCCATTGCAAGAAATTATTCGCTATACCGATGCTGTGCGACATGATCACTACAACATGCAAGTGGATACAGAAGAAGAACATCGCCTCTTACATGACCTGATACATGCCAGCGGACATTTAGACGTAACCTGGGTTCGATCTATTTCAAACAATGAACTGATTGGGAAAACTTTAGCAGAAGCAGATATTCGCGCTCGCACGGGAGCATCCATTGTAGCCATTGTCCGAAATCATAAATTGATCGCGAATCCAAAATCACAAACGATATTTGAAGCAGATGACCATATAGGCTTGATTGGCGAAACAGAACAAATTCAAGCCGCAGAAAAATTATTGACGAGTTTGGAGGAACCCGAATCCACAAAAACAGATGTGGATTGGGAAACCTAAATCAATTTCAGAAACCAACTACCGCCTCGTCTGAGGCGGTTTTTTATTCCAGCATATATTAGCACCTACTAGGCAAGAAAAGGTTAAAATATAAAATGGATGTAAAAAATGAATCAAGTAATCCCCGAAATTGAAATCATCAAAGAAACTGAAACGGAACTCGAGCCATTGTATCGCATCATCATTTACAATGACGATGTCACACCCATGAATTTTGTGGTGCATGTGCTAACCAATATATTTTTCCTCGCCATTGATAAAGCCACGGATATTATGATGACGGCACACATCAAAGGCAATGCTTATGTGCAAACTCTGCCAAAAAATGAAGCGGAGAATCGAGTCAACAAAGCACATTTCGCCGCAGGGTTAGAAGGTTATCCACTACATTTTTCGATTGAGCCTGAATGAATCAACTACAAAAACTTACTGAAATCAATTTGAATGATTTAGTCGAATCATTTGGTTGGAAAAAATATCCACTACTTGCGAAATTACTAAAATTTATTTTTCGCAAACCTGCTGAAACTTTTGCAAAACACGTCATTGAATATGATGATATTGTTGGCTCGCAAGGCATGGTAGCAGGCGGATGGAATCTGACCAATAGATATGTAAAAGAATTACGCATCATCAATGCTGACCTGATTCCTGATTCTGCTTTTTTAGCCTTATCCAACCACCCAGGCATGACGGATACTGTGGCTTTGTTCGCCGCATTAAACAGAAATGATTTGCACATCATCGCCTTAGACCGTCCATTCTTAAATGAACTTCCACATACAAGCAAACAATTATTTTATGTGTATGATGATCCAGCCAAGAGGATGTCACTCGTAAGGCAAGTCAGCCAACATCTTAAGTCAGGAGGCGCGGCATTGACCTTCCCCGCTGGTGAAATTGAACCCGATCCAGATATTTATACTGGCGCAATAGAATCATTATCGAATTGGACGGATAGTGTAAGCGTATTTATCAGAATGAGTCCCAACGCCGCCATCTTGCCTGTGTTAGTCAGAAATGTGGTTGCAAAAAAATATGCACATCACTGGTTGTTGAAAATAAAAAAAACAAGAGCAGAAAAAGAGAAATTAGCCACTGCTTTGCAACTGCTTGGTATGATTTTATTTAACGAAAAACCTGTCACTGTCACAATTCAAATTGGCAAACCGATTTATGGTAAAGATGTCAACGAGATTCATCAGGCTGTGTTGGCAGAGATGAAGAGTTTGATTGAAGCAAAATTGTAGGTCACGTTTTCAACGTGACTATTAAATGATACTAGCTGTCACGCTACAAGCGTGACCTACTATCAAGGTTTTCTAGCGCGATTCACCATCAATGAAGCACCTGTTGAGGGTGATGAAGTTTCCCCTGCTTCAATTGGTTCATCGCCGTTGTATTTCGGTAAATGATTCCACTTCCATGCAATTGCTAACGTGCCGATAATGCAACCAATTCCACCGCTAACAATGGCATACGGCGCACCGAATAACTGCGCCACAACTCCAGCACGAATTTCTCCAAGTTGCGGACCGCCTTGAAAAAATATTTGATTGACACTGGTCATCCGCCCGCGAATATAATCAGGTGTTTGCAATTGCCGAATAGTATTACGAATAATCGTGCTAACTCCATCCGAGGCACCCATCAAGGCAACTGCTATCCAAGCAATGATAAAGGATCTGGTAATGCCGAATGCAATCGCCGCCAGACCAAAAACTATAACTGAACCAAGAAGCCACAAACCTTGTTTACGAATCTCTTTCACTTGAGAAATAATCAATGCAACCGATACCGCGCCAGCCGCTTGCGCCGCAGAGAGATACCCATATTCTTCAACCCCAACTTTCAAAACATCTTTGGCAATAATTGGCATAAGCGTACTTGCCGATGCAAAAAATGTAGCCACAAAATCTAAAATCATCGAAGAGAAAATAATTTGTTTTGAAAGAATAAACTGAATACCTTCTCGAATCGATTCAACCCCAAGCCCGACAGGTTTTTCAGCCAAAGTTTGCGGCACGTCACCGATCATAAACAAAGCAAATATCACAGCCAAAAACGAGAATGAATTGAAATAATATACTGCCTCTTGTCCTGCCAACGCAATCACAATGCCTGATAAAGCAGGACCAATTACAGAACCTGCTTGAAACGCTGTAAAGGTCATACTAAAACCATTTGGTAAATCTTCCTTCGGCAATAAATTTGGAATCAAGGCTTGGCGTGAAGGCGCATCAAACGCGGCAACCGTTGCTTGCAATGCCGTCACCACATAAATATGCCAAATCGTAATCTGCCCAAATTGCGTAAACAAAGCCAATGACAACATCAACAACGCGGCGATAGATTGCGTAACAAACATAATTTTTCGTCTATCACGCGAATCCGCCATCACGCCGCCAACCAACGAAAAAATAATAATTGGCAAAACTCGCGCCGCACCAATTCCACCTAAAGCAATCGGATTTTCATTCAAATGATTGATATGCCAAAACAGTGCCCAAATTTGCATTTGTGTACCTGTGATGGAAATTAATTGACCAAGCCATAAATAAAAAAATTTCTTATGACGTAACGATGGTGGGATTCGTAACATGATTTTTTTCGCTTCTTAATTTACTGATAGTTGATTCTGTTTCATGGAATCCGGGAGCTTGCTCCCGAAATTACGCCAGCAAGCTGGCTGACTCCAAATTTATGTTCCCCAATCACGCAGATATAAAAAGTCATAACCAATAGTGCGGTTGCTGACTTTGGCAATGGGCGGTTGCATACGTTTGTATTGATAACGCTTGATGCGCTTGACAACGCCATTGACAAATTTTTCATCAAAGCCTGCTTCGATTGTTTCTTGCGGACTATAACGTTGGTCAATTAATAAATATAAAAGTTTATCTACATCTTCATAAGTGAAGCCGAGTTCTTTTTCATCGGTTTGGTCTGCCCATAAATCAGCCGATGGGGCTTTATCAATAATTGGCGCAGGGATGTTCATTGCGCGTGAAAGTTGACGAACTTGTGTTTTATATAAATCACCAATAGGATTCATAGCACTAGCAGAATCACCATATAAGGTGCTGTAACCTAATAAAATTTCTGTTTTGTTGCTTGTGCCAATCACTAACCCTTTGAACACTTCGCTTTGATCATATAAAACAATCATGCGTTGGCGTGCCATGATGTTGCCTTTGCGTAAATTGGATATTTCAGCATCAAGTTTGAATAAAGGTTCAACCATATCTGTTATCTCAATCGTTTTAGATTGAATACCGAGTTGGTCAATTAATAATTGAGCATGTTCCAATGATTCTTTACTCGATGCCTTGTAAGGCATTCGTACTGCTAAAACATTTTCTTTGCCAAGCGCTTCGGTGGCTAATGCGCATGAAAGGGCTGAATCAATTCCACCTGATAAGCCAATCACTGCTTTTGATAAACCCGTGCGCGTAACTTCGGTCTTTATAAAGCCAGTCAAAATTTCGTGTGCAAGGTCGGTGTTGATGGTGAGGTTTGTGTCAATCATTTTTGTAAAATTCTTTGCAATTCAGAAACAACTAAATTTGTTCTTTCATCTCTTAATAAAGGTAATCGTGCTCTTGTGCGGCGTAGTTGATTCAAATCCAGTTGAGAATATGTAATGGCTTCTTCATTATATGGTCCGTGAGCAATTTCTTCGCCGTTGGGGTCAAAGACTGTTGCTCCACCCCAGAAATGTAAACCATCTTCATAGCCAACTCGATTAGCATGTGCAACAAATGAAGTAAACATACTGGCGTAGGCTTTGGTCACACGTTCTACCCAACGAGCGGATTCAAGTTTCTCTTTGTCGTTCAATCCGCGACCAGGTGAGGCGGAAGAAAAAAGCATAATGTCAGCACCATCAAGCCACAGCAAGTAAGGAGGCGATGCGTGCCAGAAATCTTCACAAATTAATAAACCAACTCGCCCAAAGCGTGTATCAAAGGCGCGCACTTTATCACCCCATGCAAAAAAACGTCCCTCGTCAAATAATCCGTAAGTTGGCAAATAAACTTTATGATGCACATGCAAAACTTTTCCGCCTGAAAGATATGCCGAAGCAATAAAAAAACGATGGCGCGAATCTTCATCCACAAAGCCAACGACTAAATCAATATCTTTTGAAGCGTTGAGCAAATGTTTGAAAATCGGATCATCGTCCACAGGCTTGTGCGCCACAGAGGCGACTAAATCTTGTAACACATACCCTGTTAACGAAAGTTCGGGGAACACCAGCAAATCCGCTTTTTCAGATTTTGCTTGTTTGATGTAATCAAGATGTTTGGCAAGGTTCGCTTCTACATCTCCCAATTTGGTATTGATTTGTGCCAGCGCGAGGTTTAGTTTCATTAGGTGAATCTTACCACTAAAGAAAAATCTCCGAGTTCTTAAAGAACTCGGAGATTTGTAATTGCGGAGAGGGAGGGATTCGAACCCTCGGTGACCCGTGAGAGCCACAACAGTTTTCGAGACTGCCCCATTCAACCACTCTGGCACCTCTCCAATAACACGTGCGAGATTATAACTTAATTCTTTTCACCACAGAGGACACAGAGTTCACGAAGATTTTTAAATTGATTTTCTCTGTGTTCTTTGTGAACTCTGTGGTTAATGCTCTTTATAAATTCACACTCTCATGCAACGCAGGGTAATGGATATTATTTAATTTTTGTTCTTTCAAGAGATCTTTTAAAGTTCTGGCTTGTTTTTCTTCGCCGTGCACGAGAAAAACTTGCTTAACAGATTTTTTCATATTGGTTGCATACTTCACCAACAAATCTTGTCCAGCATGGCCCGACAAACCGCCAATGGTAGCAATTTCACAATTACGTTTGTAAGTTTCACCATAAATACGAACTTCAGGTTCGCGGTCTGCTAAGCGGCGACCTAGTGTATCAGGTGCTTGCCATGAGACGATACAAATTGTATTTTGCGGATTCTCAATATTATTTTTGATGTGATGCAAAACGCGTCCATTTTCAGCCATGCCTGAAGCAGAAATAATAATCATCGGGTCAGTGCGCTCATTTAATGCTTTTGATTCTTCTACTGAACGAATATAAGTTAGCATTTTGAAATCTAAAGCGGGGTGTCTTGATTCTTCAACAAATTTGCGAGTTTCATTATCAAAACATTCGGGGTGACGTTTAAATACATCTGTTGCATTCACTGCCAATGGGCTATCTACATAAACTGGAACACGACTTACCTCTCCATTAGCCATCATCTGATTTAAGTTGTAAACCAATTCTTGCGTACGCCCCACTGCAAAGGCAGGCACAATCACTTTACCACCACGGTTAATTGTTTTCTTAACCACATCTCGAAATTCAACAAAAGCAAGTTCAGGATTATCATGTTTTTTATCCCCATACGTTGATTCCATAATTAAATAATCTGCTTGCTCAGGTAAAACAGGGTCTTTCAATAATGGAATGTGATATCTACCAATATCACCAGAAAAAATTAAATGAGTCTTTTTCCCATTTTCTTCAATTTGAAGTGAAACACCCGCCGCGCCTAAAATATGACCTGCTTCAAACAAACGAGCCGTCACACCAGGAATAGGTTGAAATTCAAAATCAAAACCTACACCTTGAAATGAGGCGATGGCTTGCTCTGCATCTGCTTTGGTATACAAAGGTTCAATCGGCTCTTCGCCACGTTGAGCACGTTTTTTATTTACAAATTCCGCATCCGATTCTTGAATGTGTGCAGAGTCTGCAATCATCAAACTTGCTAAATCTGCTGTGGCACGCGTAGCAAAGATTGGACCTTCAAAGCCCTGCTTCACTAAATTTGGTAAATTGCCTGAATGATCAATATGTGCATGAGAAAGTATCACAGCATCCACTTCGCGTGGATTAAAACGAAAATGTAAATTGCGTTCATAACTATCAGCACGCTTACCTTGATACATGCCACAATCTAACAATAATTTTTTTCCATTAATCTCCAACAAATGTTGGCTACCTGTTACAGTATGTGCCGCACCATGAAAATTAATTCGCATGTTTCACTCCTAACACTTTTAAAATTTGTGAACCGAATTTTTCAAACCGAGCAGGACTGTCTTTCATCAAAACACTTAATTCTTCTAAACTTTTAGGAGGATTCTCAGATAGCACAGCTAAATACGATTTTGGCAAAATGATATCCGATTCAACTTTCAATTCCAAACCTATTTTTTTTCTCCAGGCTTTAATTTTTTCTAAACGACGTAAAACCGCATCCTGCTTAACGGGAACCTGTTTCCGCTCCACCAACGGACTCTCTGCTCCCTGCCGAATGGCTTTTAATATTGCATCTCCCCATAAGCGAATTTGCTTCTCGCTCAATCCCGCCGCAGATAAATCTACTTTCTTTTCTGGCAAGTTTTTAACCAATGCAATAAAGACATCATCCATCACTACTTTATAAGGTGGGCGATTCAAACGTTCGGCTTCTTTTTCGCGCCATTTACATAGTTGCGACAAAATGGTTAATTGCCTCAAACTTAAATCTTTCCTGCCTGAAAAACGCTCCCAAGTTTCTCCATTCGAGCGTGTTTTATGCACTTCTACACAAGCGCGCTTAAAATCCTCCATGGCAAAGCCATGCATATTTTTTTCAATTAATTCTTTTTCAAGCACATCTCGCAAAGCAAAGAGGTAATGTGTATCCAACATAGCATATTGAATCTGTTCTTTAGGTAAAGGTCTGGTGCCCCAATTTGCTTTCTGATGTTTCTTATCCATTGGAATGTTAAATTTCTCACCTAACAATTTATCCAAACCTACAGCGGTGTAACCAAGTACGCGCGAGGCATGCATGGTATCAAAAATAGTAGCAAAGTTAAAGCCAAAATCACGCCGTAAACAAATCAAATCATATTCGGCGGCATGGAAAATCTTCTCAATATCTTTATTAGCAAAAATAGGGGCAAGTGGGCTCAAATCATTTAAGGCTAATGGGTCAACCAAATAATCAGCTTTTGATGTGGAAAACTGCAACAAGCAAACCTGTTCGCGATAGGCGTGCAAACTATTTGATTCTGTATCTACTCCCACTCTGTTTTGCGAGGCAATATCCTCCAACATGATTTGCAAAGATTGTTTAGTATTCACCCATATAGGTGGCGGAATGATTTCAAACATATTGTTTAATTATAAACCTTAAATATTTCCATCACCTTAATTTCAGAACAGTTAGCAATGTATCATAGCCACGCTGTAAAAAAGTAACCTAACAATAAAGCGAGCGGAGCCCCAAGCCATAAATTAAATAGCGCTTTATCAGTTCCATCTAACCCCAAAGTCAAATTGAGAAAATGCCATAATGGTCGGTGATAAAGGTATGCAAAAAACGATGCTGTTGATAGAAATGTCCAAATCTTCCAGCTACCAATAGGGGTGTTAAGAATAGTCAAACTTAACAAAATCCAACTTAGCGAAAAGAGAATTGCAATGAAAATATATAACAAATTATTTGATGAATAATGCGCTACTGCCCAAAACAAAATTACAGAGACTATTGCCAAAGTAATTTTGTATATCAGGCTAATAGATAATATCCTTTGGCGCATTTCTTCAAACCTACAAAAATATATCCCTCCTAAAAAAAGAAAATAATACTGGAAAAAGCGCGGGTCAAACAAGCCAATGGAGTGGTTTGCAAAATAAATGATCGCAAAGATAAGCACAGAACTAATTAGCAACTTGGTATTTGATTTGATTGTGAATAACAAAGAACAAAAAATAATGTAAAACACTATCAACATACTAATGTACCACAGGGTAAGTATAGATTTAATAAAAACTGGTGAAAATATAACCTGGATATTCAAAACATAAATAAAAAAATCAAAGCGTTTCAAGTTAATCTCTATTCCATACACAAACAAGAGGAGCGCTACCCAATAAGGAGGATAAATTCGAATAAATTTTGATTTAATAAATGAAAGTGCGGTAGTTTTTTTTTGAATAGAATACTCTGTGAAGTACCCTGCTAGAAAGAAAAATGAACTTAATAAAAAAGTAGCTACTACACCCGCCAGTGGACCAGTTCCTTCACCGAAAAACTGAGGGTCAAATATTTCGCTGTGTAAAGCAAGCAATAAAATAATAGAAATTCCCCGTAAGGCTTCAAATGATTGCAGACGTTCTTTTTTCATAACGTTTTCTCCATCACCAAAGCAGATTCGCCATCATTATAGTATCTTTCCCATATATCAATCGTCTGATAACCTTCTTTTTCATATAGTGATATAGCTGCTTGGTTTGATGCTCGTACTGTTAACTTAATATGTGGAAGATTTAGTTCTCTTTCACATGCTCGCAGTAACGCCCTCCCAATCCCACGAAGCCGAAAGCGAGAATCAACTGCAATGGTGGCAACCCAACCAACCCCGTCATTTGGACGCGGATCTCCAGCGATGAATCCGATCATTTGATTATTTTCTGTGGCTTTGATGCGAATCACGTTTGGGAAAGTCAGCACGGCAATTAAATCAATCAGGGGCCAGGCATCTTTCTCAAAACTTTCTTTTTCTAATTTTCGTAAAGCGTTCAAATCTAAAATAGATGCGTTTCGTAATTTGCATTTGGAAATTGTATCAATAAATTTGTAGGGGCGACCCATCACTATTTACAGTCGTTGCTCATCTTAAAGGGCGGGTCGCCCTGTTATTATAAAAACAACAGGGCGACCCGATTTTTTGGTCAAATTGATTTAATAATTTAGTTGGGTCGCCCCTACTTATAAATTATCCCTTTGAACCTTTGTTGATAAAGTTATCTAACATGCTGGTAAATTCCATTGGGAAAATATATTTAGTTGATGGACTCATACCCATAGATTTCAAAGTTTCAAAATATTGCAAGGTCATCGTCTTTTGGTCAACTGATTTGGCAGCATTGTAAATTGATTCTAAGGCTTGCGCAAAACCTTCAGCGCGTAACAATTGGGCTTGACGTTCACCTTCTGCCGCAAGAATAGCAGATTGTTTTTGACCTTCTGAACGTAAGATGGCGGCTTGCTTTTCACCTTCTGCTACGTTGACTGCCGCTTCACGTGTACCAGTTGATTCAGTTACCACAGCGCGGCGAATACGCTCGGCAGACATTTGTCTGTTCATGGCATCTTGCACATCACGCGGAGGTACGATTTCACGAATTTCAACATTGGTGACTTTCACACCCCAACGTTCAGTGATTTCATCTAAACGAGTGCGCAACATGGTGTTAATTTGTTCACGTTGTGACAATACATCGTCTAACGGAATACCACCGATAACAGCGCGGAGTGTTGTTGCCGCAATACCTGCTGCAGCGGCTTCAAAGTTACCAACTTGCAAAACAGATTGACTCGGATCCATCACTTTGAAGTACCATAAAAAGTCAATATTAATTGGCGCGTTATCTTTTGTAATAGAGGTTTGTTGCGGAACTTCACGCACTTGTTCACGCAAATCAACCCGTACAGGTCTATCAATACCAGGAATAAGAAATACCAAACCTGGTCCTTGTGGCTTACCTAACACACGTCCTAAACGGAATACCACCAAACGTTGGTATTCAGGCACAATTCGAATCATGTTGAAAACAACAATGAGACCAACAATGAGAACTGCACCAACAATACATAACAAACTACCACCAAATAATCCTTCCATTGTTTACTCCTTTTTTGTAATTATGAATTATCTTTTTCAACAACTAACACAAAACCTTCGCGGCGCACCACACGTACATGACTACCCGAAGGAATCTTTACATCACTTTTTGCAGACCAATCTTCGCCATGCACATACACTGAGCCTTCTTTGTGAATAGCAGAAGTAGCTACGCCTACTTGCCCAATCAAAACTTCTAAATCATGTGCGGGGCGTGTTGAAGTCACTTCAATAAACTTTTGTAAAATGTACCACAAAATTACTGCCATCACAGCAGAAACAAAAATAGCCAAAATTGGGTTAACCGAAATCAAATCTTCTTTAGCAGGGAACAAAAATACAGAGCCAATTACTTCAAGCAAAATACAAAGTGACAAATACAAAACCGATTGTCTCGGCTTCCGCACTGCCATAACAAAAGGCACAATACCCAAGAACAAAAGAAAAAATGCCCACCACTGTATTGAAAGCTCAAAAACGAAATAGCCAGCCAGCACAAAACAAAATAATGCCGCAACTTCCCCCACACCTGTGCCTGGCGTAGAAGCAGAAAAGAATGCCAGCACTACACCTGCAACCAAAATCATATATGCAAAATTGGGGTCAAGAAAAAAATCCATTGTTGCTCCTTTTGATTATACAACGATTTACATAAGTCTCTACGAGTTAAACAGAATTGTGTTTCAATTTAACAAGCAGTTTATAATAGTACTTAAGTATAGGAGACTAAGTGAACTTCAATAAAATTTGCATCATCGGTTTAGGATATATCGGCTTACCCACTGCCGTCACTTTTGCCAAACATGGCATAAACGTTTTAGGCGTAGATATAAACCCAAACATCGTCAACACACTCAACGCAGGCAAACTTCACATCCACGAACCAAACCTACCCGAAGCATTAAGCGAAGCGTTGCAATCCGAAAAATTTCGGGCTAGCACCCAAGCCGAAGAGGCTGATGTTTTCATCATCGCCGTTCCCACACCATTCAAGCAAAACGAAATCGGCATTTACAACGACATGAAATACAAACTAGCAGATATGCAGGCTGTGACTTCGGCAACTGAATCGATTGTGCCATTTTTACGAAAAGGAAATTTAGTAATTCTAGAATCGACATCACCGCCTCAAACGACCGTCAAATTGGTTGCTGACATTTTACATAAATCTGGTCTGACGGCTGGTGAAGATTTTTATTTATGCTATTCACCTGAAAGAGTATTGCCAGGTCAAATCATGAAAGAGCTTGTAGACAATGCACGTGTCATCGGTGGTGTGACAAAAGAATCAGCCCAAGCAGGTGCAGATTTATATTCTGTATTTGTAAAGGGACAAATTATCCAAACCGATGCCACCACTGCTGAAATGGTCAAGTTAATGGAAAATACATATCGTGATGTAAACATTGCCATTGCAAATGAATTTGCAAGGCTAGCAGATAAATTTGGTGTAGATGTATGGGAAGCGATTTCATTAGCCAGTTTACATCCACGCGTGAAAATATTATCCCCAGGTCCAGGTGTTGGTGGTCATTGTATCAGCGTTGACCCTTGGTTCTTTGTTGAAGCCGCACCTGAACTAACTCCGTTAATTTATCATTCTCGTCAAGTGAACGATGCTCAACCAAATTTTGTGGTTGAAAAAATAAAACAAGCACTCTCTGCTCAAGCCGCCGTCCTCGGCGGCGAGGAAAGCATACTAAAAAATAAAAAAATCGCCGCTTTAGGTTTAGCCTACAAACCTGATGTAGATGACTTACGCGAATCCCCTGCTAATGAAGTGATTCATTTATTACAGCATGAAGGCGCAACCGTTTTAGCATGGGAACCTTTCAAACCTGATGCAAAACTTGAAGGAATCAACATGGCAAGTTCATTTGATGATGCCGTTCAAGATGCAGATTTGATTTTATTATTAGTCAAACATACTGAATTTGCAAAACTAAACCCAAAAGAAGTTGCCAAGAGAACCAAAGCAAAAATCGTGCTGGATACTGTCAACGCATGGAAAGCCGAAGAATGGCAAAACGCTGGGTTTGAAGTGGTAAGATTGGGCGTTGGAAAATAATTCATAAATCGTAAATTGGAAATCATAAATTGAAAATATTATCTGTTTTTGGCACCAGACCCGAAGCCGTGAAGATGGCACCTGTTGTGAAATTATTAAAAGAGGCAACAGATGTTGAATCACGCGTGTGCGTAACAGCACAACATCGTCAGATGCTCGACCAAGTTTTAGAATTATTTAACATCACACCTGATTATGATTTAGATTTGATGAAAGATAATCAAACGCTTTCATCATTAAGTGCCTCTATTTTTACAGATTTAGAGCCTGTGCTAAAAGACTTTCAGCCTGACTGGGTCTTAGCGCAAGGTGATACAACCACAGTGGCCATCACCTCACTGCTATGTTATTACCACAAAATTAAATTTGGTCATGTAGAAGCAGGCTTACGCACACATGATAAGTGGGCGCCATTTCCCGAAGAAATCAACCGCCGCATTGCAGGTGCCATAGCAGATTTACACTTCGCCCCTACTGCGTGGTCTAAAGATAATTTGCTAAAAGAAGGCGTAGATGAAAATATTATCAAAGTGACGGGCAACACTGTCATTGATGCTTTGCAATTTGTAAGCAAACAACCTGAGCCAAAAGAAATTTCTGAACTAGTAACTAATAAACTAACAACTGGCAAACTAATTTTAGTCACTGCTCATCGCCGTGAAAATTTTGGAGCAGGCATGGAAAACATCTGCCATGCTTTACTAGACTTATCTAAAGAAAAAGATATACAAATTGTTTATCCCGTACATTTAAACCCTAACGTGCAAGAGCCTGTCAATAGATTGTTGAAAGATGTAGAAAATATTACCCTACTGCCACCGTTAGATTACCTCCCACTTGTTCATCTAATGAAACATGCTACATTGATATTAACAGACTCAGGTGGCATACAAGAAGAAGCCCCTGCATTTGGAATTCCAACTTTAGTATTAAGAGATGTGACCGAACGCCCAGAGGGTGTAGCTGCGGGGACGGTTAAATTAGTTGGAACAGAATCAAGCCGAATTAAGCAAGAAGCGAAGCGTCTATTAGAAGATCAATCGGAATATCAAAAAATGTCAAAAGCGGCGAATCCGTATGGGGATGGTCATGCGGCAGAAAGAATCGTAGCTCACCTTACACAAAAGCAAGATATTTCAAGTTGACGATAAATTCTGGTACTTTTAGGCGTATAATGCAAACGGTGAACTATGTTGAAAAAGTTTTTATCGTTGCTAATTACCCTCACCCTCTTAAATGCAAGTTGGGGCTTGGTTCGTGCTCAAACACCTGAAACAAAATATTTTAATGAAACGGGACATAATGTCAGTGGGGATTTTTTAACCTTTTATAACAGCAACCCAAACGCCTATTTTCTATATGGCTACCCCATTACAGAACAATTTAGTAGCCGAGATGGCAAAACTGTGCAATATTTTCAACGCGCACGTTTTGAGTTAATACCCGAAAACCCCGCAGGGCAACGTGTGCAATTAACTGCTATTGGGCGCGAAACATTTTCATCGACCGGTACAATTGAAGTAAATAATTTTTTCGCATGCCGTTTATATGCCGAAACAGGGTACTCAGTTTGTTTAGAATTTTTAGAATTTTTTGATACCTACGGAGGCGTAGCGCAATTCGGCTATCCAATTTCTGGTTTTGAATATCACGAAAATAAATTAGTACAGTACTTTGAAAAAGCACGGCTAGAATGGCAACCCAATATGTTAGCAGGTCAACGTGTGGTGGTTTCTAATTTAGGCTACGAGTATTTCAATCGCATTGGAGAAGACCCCGCCTTACAATATTCCGTTACCCCTTTAAACAACGCCCCGAGGGTTGTCACATCCTTACTGGTGCGCGCTTTTTCCTTAAAAGCAGTTACACTTCCAAATGATACTCAATCATTTTTTATTGTAGTGCAAGACCAAAATAATTTAGCTATCGCCAATGCAACTTGTACAGCCAATGTAATGTGGCCCAACCAAGCCAGCGCTTCTACTACCATCATCACCAATACACTAGGCATTGGCATCATCTCATTACAATTTGAAAATCAACCTTTAGGTAGTTTAATTTCTGTCAACGTCACTTGCAATTACGATGTATTAAGCGCAGAAACAACAACTTCATTTCGCATTTGGTATTAAATTTATAAAACATCTTGCAAACGAAATACTGGTCCCTCTTTGCAAATCATTCTCCATTCATGATTCAAAGTTAATGCACAGACAGCACATTCAGCAACGCCACCACAAGGCATAGATGTGTGAATTAAAACCTGCGCCTCATACTTGGGGGAGGCTTGGTTCTGCTCCAGCAGTTTCTCTTTTAACTGATTCAAATTCTCTCGGGCAATATCTATAGCAACATAATTTGCCCAACTTAATACTTCGCCTAATAATTGCATAGGTTGAATTTCAATAATTTCTGGCACATCTATTTCTTTTGTATCTGATACGACAACAACTTCTGCGTTTTGTTTCAATGCCAATGGAATTAATGCCTGCAACCGTGCGTATGATTTTTCATAAGCAATCAAGGCTATCTTTTTAGCCGAAGCGGGAATAGAAAACCCCTGCCCGAACACACCGCGTAGGGTAATCACATCGCTGGGTTTCCAATCAAGTGGTATGGGCGGCGCACAGCGGAAGCCATTGGAGTTAAAATCTATGTTGAATAGAGAAACAGGCAGAGGCGCATCTGAAGCGGGTTTATGAGCGAGAACATATTGCCCAGGTGCTGGAATCAAATCAGATGGGCAGTCAAGCCATAGCGACCCATCTAACAGAATTTGCTTTATTTTTGCTTGTGCAATTTTCATCCTAAAAATATTAACATGCTTCGGGTGCAATAGCAAGCAGGTATAATAAAACTTTGGTAATATAAATTTACATTCATCTTAAATTTTCAAAATATTTAATTGCTTATGCCCATTCCTCAAAGTGGACGTGAAATTCGCTTAACGACTCTGTCAACATGTGCGGGTTGAGCGTCTAAATTAAGTGCCGAGGCACTGACTCAAGTTTTGAGTCCTATCAAAAACATTTTTGATTCCGCTTCATTTCCTGATTTGTTAGTTGGTCTTACAACGCCAGATGATGCGGCTGTTTGGCGTTTAAGTGCTGAGCAAGCTATTGTAGTCACTGCAGATTTTTTTACGCCAGTGGTAGATACACCTTATGAATATGGTGCTATTGCGGCGGCAAATAGTATCTCCGATATTTATGCGATGGGGGGGAAGCCTTTCTTGGCTTTGAATATTGCGGCATTACCCGAAGATTTGCCAAGTAGCTATTTATCAGAAATTATGCGCGGTGGGGCAGAAAAAGCAAAAGAAGCAGGTGTGGTAATTGCTGGTGGGCATACAGTTAAGGATAAAGAGCCAAAGTATGGTTTGGTAGTAATTGGCTTTGTAAACCCGCAAAAGATGTTGAGTAAAGGCGGATTAAAAATTGGTGACGCATTGGTTCTGACGAAGCCTTTAGGTACAGGCGTGATAACCACTGCATTGAAGCAAGAAAAGATTGAAGAGGTTCATTTGAAGGAAGTGGTTGCATCTATGTCTGAGTTAAATAAGAATGCAAGTCTGTTAGCACTTGACTTTAATCTAACTGGTGGAACAGATATTACAGGCTTTGGTTTAGTGGGGCATGGTTTAGAAATGGCAGAAGCATCTAATTTACAATTGCAAATTAAGTTTGATTTGTTGCCTTTCTTAAGCGGTGCAAGAGGGTATGCAGAAAAAGGGATTTTGCCCGGTGGCGCGTTTGATAATCAACATCATTATGGGCGGTTAGCAAAATTTGATAGAGATTTAGATGAAGCCTGGCAGATGTTGCTGTTTGACCCTCAGACGAGTGGAGGGTTATTGTTAGGTGTGCCCCACAGTCTATTGGCTGAGTTTAAGCAAAGGGCTGGGGAATTAAATCAACAAGTGTGGGTCATTGGTGAAGCGGTGGCAGGGGAAGGTGTAAGTATTGTTTAATTGTGGCGTGAATCAATTTTTAGTGGTTGTGATTTTATTTATCATTTCGTGAATATATGTAGGTAAATAAAAAATGTGGAAAATTGATGATGAAGTAAGGTACAATAAGAATTAGCACTTACATCATGTCTGAAATTCCGATAGTACTAGAAGAACAACTTCCCCATTCGTTATTTTTAATTGGCGAAAATTCTAAGACGCGTATTTTTATACGCCATTTGATATTTAATTTTAAAAGGAACTCATGAGTATTGGTAGTGAAATTGCTATTATATTAATTTTGATTTTGATTAACGGCGTTTTGGCAATGTCTGAAGCGGCATTGGTGGCTTCACGCAAGGCACGGTTGCAACAGAAGGAAAGTGAGGGGCATAAGTCGGCGACGTTGGCAATTAAATTGCTGGAAGACCCAAATATTTTTCTTTCGGCTGTGCAAATTGGAATTACGTTAATTGGGGTGTTGGCAGGTGCGGTGGGTGGTGCTACTTTATCTGAAAAATTAGCATTGGTTTTGGTGAATATTCCTTATATTGGAGAGTATAGTCAATCTATTGCTTTGGGCGTTGTGGTAGTGGTGATTACTATTTTAAGCTTGTGGCTAGGGGAATTGGTGCCAAAACGATTGGGCATTAATAGTCCAGAGCAAATTGCAATTGCAATGGCAAGACCTGTGTTATTAATTTCAAAGGTTTTTTCTCCTTTTATTAAATTAATGAGTAGTGCTACTAATTTTGTGTTGAAGTTGATTGGGGTTAATCCATCGGATGACCCGCCAATTACCGAAGAAGAATTGCAGATGTTGATTAGTCAAGGCACTGAAGCAGGTGTGTTTGAAGAATCTGAACAGGATATGGTGGAGGGCGTTTTTTAGTTTAGATGATCAAAGAATTTACTCGCTGATGACGCCACGCACTGAAGTGGTGTGGCTAGATGTGAGTGACTCGGTGGAAGAGATTTTAGAGAAAATTGCCGATAGTTCCTACTCACGTTTTCCTGTACGACAAGATTCATTGGAAACAATTTTAGGAATTGTAAAGTCGAGAGATTTGTTGGTGGCAAGTTTATCGGGCAAAGAAATTAATCTTAAAGAATTAGCCAAGCCTGCTTTTTTTATTCCAGAAACCACAGTTGCATCTAAAGCTTTGGAAGTGTTAAAGAAAAATAATACTGAAATGCTATTGGTAGTAGATGAATTTGGTGGGTTTCAAGGTGTGTTAACCATTAACGATATTTTGGAAGAAATTGTTGGTGATATGGAAGGCGAAGAACCGCAAGCCACGCAACGCCAAGATGGTTCTTGGTTATTAGATGGTATGTTGGAAGTGGATGAATTTAAGGAGATATTTAATTTATCTACCCTTCCGCACGAAGGTGAATATGAAACTTTAAGTGGATTTGTGATGGCTTCGTTGGGGCATATTCCTAAAACAACTGATCACTTTGAATGGCATAACTTACGCTTTGAAGTAATAGATATGGATGGTCGGCGAGTAGATAAAGTATTAGTAACTTCAAAGCATCAACCTATAGATTAATAAAGGCTTTGATTTCCTTAATATCTACTTATTTCCACAATGATATAATCCTCCCCCATGAGTACAGAAACTTCATCTAACAAAACTAAAGTCTGCCCCACTTGCGGAACACGCCTAAGCGAAAGTGCAGGGCGATGTTTGGTATGTGGCACAGAGTTTAATAGCCCAGTGCAACAACCAAAATCTGCTCAGAAAGCGGCGCAGAAAGCAGAAAAATCGGTACAGGCTACCCGCTTGCCACAGGTCACATTAAGTTTGCCCGCCGCTATTGGTATTTTAGCAATTGTCATCATCATGGTTGCATCCATTGTATATTTTGGGATTCGCACTTCTAACCCACAAGCATTCCCAGAGGCAGTTGAAACAAGCACTCCAACGTTAACACCCACTGCATCACCATCACCAACTGTTACACTTCCGCCAACAGATATTCCCACCCCAACATTGCAACCGCCATTTGAATACACAGTTGCCGCAGGTGACGGAACATGTTCACAAATTGCATTTAACTTCAACATCTCGGTACAGAGTATTATTGTGGCAAACGACTTACCTTCAAGCTGTCCTATTTCGGTTGGGCAAACTTTGTTAATTCCATACCCCACAGCCACGCCATTACCTGTTGCCACCAGCACCTTGTTACCCGCACAAGCTACACAAAGCTCTTGCGAAACAGTTCCTATTACCGTACAAGCCAACGATACACTTTCCAGCATTTCATTGAATTATGCTGTACCAATGGAAGCAATTAAACAATTTAATGGCTTAACAACCGATAATGTATTACTTGGGCAATCAATTCTGATTCCGCTATGTATGCGTGCAGCTACCCCCGGCCCACCCCAACCAGCAACAATACCGCCTCCTTACCCTGCCCCAACTTGCTACTGCCTGCTGACGGTGCCGCCTTCACTCTAGCCAACGACGTGGTCACATTACAATGGGCATCTGTCGGCACATTAAGAGACGGCGAAGCATATCAAGTAGTGATCGAAGATGTAACCGCATCCCAAACCACCCGCCTAACAGATTACGTCACCGATACAAAATACATTGTGCCAACATCTTTCCGCCCAAGCGATACCGTTGCACATGTTTTACGTTGGTGGGTTATCCCTGTGCGTCAATCAGGTGTAGATGACGAAGGCAAACCAATTTGGGTATCCTCTGGCGCCTCCAGCGAAAAACGAGTATTCACTTGGGCAGGCATCACAGTACAAGGCACACCAAAACCCTAAAATCAAAAGACCCTAAAAGATTTGAAAACTTTTAGGGTCTAATCATATAAGGTGTTATGTTGAAAAAATTTCTGAAAATATTTGCGGTTTTGCTTATACTGGTGGGCTTAGTTTGGATTTTACAAGGATTAAATATTTTGCTAGGCAGTTTTATGAGTGGAAACCCTCAATGGTCTATCAATGGATTTATTACAGCCATCATTGGGGTTGTAATTTTTTTATTGGCAAATCGTAAATAAATAAACATGTCATCTAAAATTCAAATCGGTGACCATGTAAAAATTCACCTCGGCTCTAAACATGGGGATAAAGCAGGTTGGTATGAAGGCAAAGTAATTAAGATAGACCCATATTCCAAACATAGAAGTTTTTATTGGGTGGAGTTAGATGAGTCGGCACAGACAATTTTGAACATCAAACAAATTTCAGTTTTCAACCCAAAAAATATTGAAAAGATTGAGGAATAATGGATTTCAATTCTCTCAAACCATTTTTAGACGAAGCCCTCGCCTCACGCTTGCCGACAATTGATTCTGCTTCCGAAGAAGCATTTCGTCTCTTCAACGGATTCTACGAAGGCTATCCGTCACTTGCCATTGATGTGTATGCCAAAACTTTGTTGATTCATGATTATAGTGATGAACCAAAACATGAATTTATAAATGAGATTGTGATTTACCTTCGTGAAAGACTCAATTGGCTACGCGCAGGGATTATCAAAACACGCAATGGCACAACCGCACAAAAAAATGGGACTTTAATTTTTGGCGAAGCACTTGATACAAAAATCAAAGAACATAATATTTGGTATGCCATTAATTTGAACATGAATCGTGATGCCAGTTTTTATTTGGATACCAGTCACTTACGAAAATGGTTAACTGAAAATATGAAAGGCAAAAGTTTATTAAATACTTTTGCTTACACTGGCAGTTTTGGTGTTGCTTCTATGGCTGGCGGTGCTAGTCATGTAGTGCAAACAGACAAAAATCGGCAATTCTTAAACGTAGCCAAAGAATCATATAAATTAAATCATTTCCCCACTCACCCACAGAGTTTTTATTGCCCAAGATTTTTTCCCTGCCATTTCACGCCTCAAAACTGGCAAACAACTTTTTGATTGTGTCATTCTCGACCCACCATTTTTTTCATCCACCTCCAAAGGCAAAGTGGATTTGGAACACGAAAGCATCCGCCTGATTAATAAAGTCCGCCCGTTGATTAAGGATGGCGGCACGTTAATTTCTATCAACAATGGCGTTTATGTCAGCGGAAGTGATTACATGAAAGATTTAGAAACAATTTGTAAAGATGGTTATTTGAGTATTCGAGAATTGATTCCCGTGCCAGAAAGTTTTATTGGTTATAAAAAAATTGGCAAGCCAATTACAGATCCTAGCCCGTTTAATCATTCAACAAAGATTGCGATTTTGGATGTGAAGAGAAAGTAGGTCACGTTTGTAACGTGACGTCACGCTAAAAGCGTGACCTACAAATCACGGTCTCCACGAAGGGGCGTACCAATCATAATCCGTAGATAAGTTGGGGGCTTGTAATATTTTTTGTTCAAGCGTGGTTAAATTTATTAAAAACAAATGTCCACCCGAAGTTGAAGTCGTCTCTTCTATTAATAAATATTTTCCGCTTGGTGAGAATAATAATCGCCCAATCGTTGTACCTTTGTAAACTGAAGTTAAATTTTCTCCCGCCTTAGAAACGATATACACTTCGCCTTGATTATCCGCGCCATAATAGTTGAAAGCGATTGTATTGTTATCAGGTGAAATGACAATTGGGTAAATTAATCCGCTGTTAAATTGAGCAATGTTTTTCAATTCACTATTTTCAGCAAACATTTTTATGGTATGCGTATTTGTGGTTGCATCCACATCATCAAACACAAAAAAATCTCCATTAGGTGATGAAACAATTTGATGCTGAAAAAATTCTTGAACGTTTGCATCAAGGTTTATCAAAAATACTTTTTGAGTCAAAGCCGAGCGCAACATGACATTATTTTTCACCCAACCATCAAGGCTATAAGGTTTATGTTCCTTCGGCAAATTTGCGGAAATATTTTTCAACCCAGAACCATCAGCATTTATCACATACACATCTTCACCACCTAAACCATCTTGCGCACGAAAGGCAATTAAATTTTCGGCAGACCAAAATGGTGGGTCAATGTATGCGAACTGCGCAATGGATGTCCATGTTTTTTTATCAGCATCGAATATCCATAATTTTGTTGGCGAACCGTTGGCATTATCTGAATAAGCAAAGGCGGCGTACTTTCCATCCGCTGACCAACTTAAAGCATGAATGACAAAATTAAATTGAAACGGCACTTGGATTTTTTCTAATGCTGGGCAGTTGATAGAATCATAAATACATAAGGCTGATACTTTAACTAATTCGATAGATTGGCCTGTGGTATGTGGCTGATAAAAAAAATAAATCTCGCCCGCTTCTTGATTTTGATTTGTGCTTGGCACTGTTTCAACGACTGGTGGATTAACTTCAAGCGTGGCTTCGGCTGATGGAGCAGAATCAGGTGTCTGGTCAAAAAAAGAGGCGGGTGTAGGAGATGCTGAACAGGCTGAGGTTAAGAAAAATATCAAAAAGAAAAATCGTTTCATAATTTATATTATATAAAAAATTCCCGTCAAGTTTTTGGCGGGAATTTTTATCTTGTTTTGTTATGGCGTCGGCGTGGATGTAGGTGTCTCTGTGCTTGGAGCTGGTGTTTCAGTGACAGTTGCGGTGGCTGGCTCGCTTGTGTTTGTAATTGTTGGTGTTGCAGTTGCACTTGGCGCCATTGTGGTATTTGTTGCACTTGGTGTTACAGTGTTTGTTGGAACTACAGATGCTGAAGCGCTGAAGATATGTGGCGCTACCCATAAGGCTCTATCGCCTGAGGCGGGACCTGTGGCTAGCACTGTTAAAATAAACTTTATGTTTTGACCAGCCAATGCAGACAAATCAATATCAGCGTTATAAACACCGCCTTCATATTTTTCTACAAACGCCCAAAAGGTTTGAATGGATGAGCTACCTGAAACAGAATAATCTAAACGGAAGACGACGTAACAAGATGTTGCTCCGCCTTCGCACCCAATGGTGGCACGGAATTTATCTCCAGCTTTGACAAGATAGGATGGGTAAATGCCTTGAATGTATCCGTTGTTGATATTTTGCGGATTGGTTAATAAACCTGTGCGATTATCGTTTGCACCTGTTTCAAGTTTGGATGGATTTTTAATTAAGACAAATCCTTTAGCATCACCATCTGTACCTGGGCAGGGTAATGTTCCTGCTCCGCTGTACCATGTGGCGGCACAAACGTTGGCGGCAAAATCATAACTTGTTCCAGCGGCAGGTGTAGCAGTTGGTCCTGCAGTTGCGGGCGTGCCAACTGTGGGTGTGACTGGGTTAATGCCTGTACCTGAAACTTTAATTTCAACCCAGAATGATTTTGTGCCAGCAGAGCCAATACCAAACGGTACGCCTGTGTTATTTTTTAATTTCCAATAGCCGCGATATGTTCCAGCAGTGGTTGGTGATGTTAATTGAATGGTGATATCTACTGTTTGACCTGGGGCAACTGTATTGGGGATGAGGTATGAGTCGTTGCCGCCCATCTTTTCACCAGAGTCATATATGAGGCTGTAATTTGTCCAAGTACATGTACCAACATTTTTCAAGCGCCAAGTTTTAGAGAAACCAATACCTGGGGCAAGGACTGTACCATCTGGGATAGTGACATCTGAAACAAATTGAGCACGGTCACAAGCATTGGGTTGCACTGTACCTGTTTTTGTTGGTGTTGCAGTTGGTGGTGTACCTGTGGCTGTTGGCGTTGCTGTTGCTCCTGTTCCGCCACCTGCACGTGCAATGATTGGGTTAACCCATAATGCACGGTCGCCTGTTGGAGACCCAGCTGCATTAACAACCAAAATAAATTTAACATCTTGATTGGCTAATGAGCTTAAATCTAAGTTGACGTTATAAGTCCAACCTTCATATTTTTCGCGGAAGGTCCAGAAAGTTTTTACAGGTCCGTTACCAATTTGATAATTCAAACTATAAGCAACGTAACATTGCGTAGCGCCGTGTTCACAACCAATGGTGGCTTGGAATCTATCTCCACTATTGACGCGGAAGGCAGGATACGATGCTTGCACATATCCATTGGTGACGTTGTTAGGAGCAAATAACAAACCTGCTTGGGCAGATGTAACTCCGCTTTCAAGTTTTGGTGTGGCTTGGTTAATTCCAAAGCCATTTGCACTACCATCTGTACCTGGGAAGGTTAATGCACCAGCACCACTTGACCATGTTGCTGAAGCGGCGTTTGCAGTAAAGTCATAGCCTGTGCCAGATGAAGAGCCAACATTAATTTCAACCCAAAAAGATTTATTCATGTTTGAGCCAATGCCAAAATTACCACCACTGTTACTCTTAAACTTCCAGTAACCGAAGTAGTGACCCGCATTGCTGGGTGAGGTCATATCAACAGTTAAATCCACAGTTTGACCTGGATTAACAGTTGTTGGGATAGCAAGTGAAGTGGGAGCGCCCATTTTCTCACCACTATCAAAAATTTAAACTAACATCATTGCTATTCCAAGCACATGAGCCAATGTTTTTAATACGCCAAGTTTTCTTAAAGGCGGTGTTGGCGGCAAAATTTGTGCCATCAGGAATGGTCACATCTGCAACAAATTGCGCCCAATAGCATGATGCGGCACTCGCTGTTGATGTGTCACTTGGCAAAAAAGACAACATCATTGTCAGCAAGAGCAATACTGAGATAAAACGTTTAATAAAATTCATTTCTTCCTCCATCCAAAATGACGTAAAAGTCTTGTAAAAGTTCCATTTGACTATACGCTATCCCTAGTATAACTTTTCTTTAACAAATCTTCAATGACTAAAACAAAACAATTTCATGGTGAATTTGTCCTATTCTTAGCAACAGATTTTGTAAGCAGATTAGCAAATATCAGATACATTAATACTATAATAGTACAAATGTCCTATCGCACCATTTTACATCTCGACCTTGATGCCTTTTATTGTTCAGTGGAAGAAATTGAAAATCCTGAATTAAAAGGCAAGCCGTTTGCTGTGGGTGGTAAACCAAATGAGCGAGGTGTTGTGGCTTCGTGTTCGTATGCGGCGCGCGCGGTTGGAGTGCGGAGTGCTATGCCTATGTCTAAAGCAATTCAGTTGTGCAGAGATTTAATCATCGTTTCGGGGCGACATAAATTGTATAGCGAGTATTCAGAAAAAGTGATGAGCAAGTTAAAAGATTTGACTCCGTTAGTGGAGCAGATTTCTATTGATGAAGCTTTTCTTGATATTTCAAATTTAGATGCAGACCCAACACGCCTCGCACTTGACCTGCAAGCGGATATCCGCATTGAGCTACAACTTCCCTCCAGCCTGGGGATTGCTTCAAATAAACTCGTGGCTAAAATTGCAACCGAGGTAGGGAAAAAATCAAGCAACAGAAAAAACGAACCTCCCTACGGGCTAACAATTGTCAGTTATGGAAATGAAGCGCAGTTCTTAAATCCATTACCAGCAGATATGTTGTGGGGAGTCGGTCCAAAAACATCTGCTCGGTTAACTGAATTAGGAATCAAAACAATTGGTGACATCGCTAACTGGCCCCAACAAGAATTAATTAATTTATTTGGTGAGCATGGACGTGAGTTGTGGTTTCACGCGCAAGGCATTGACGAGCGACCAATTGTGACGGAGTATGAAACAAAATCTGTTAGCCAAGAAACAACTTTCAATGTAGATATCAATGATGAAAAAAGTTTAGAAAAAACTTTGCGTGAACAAGCCTTTGATGTAGCCAAGCAATTAAAAAGAAATGACTTGGCTGGTAAAACGGTTAAGCTAAAAATTCGTTTATCCGATTTTACGACTTTTACAAGGCAAACAACTTTAGCTTCTGCCACCAACGATGGTGATGAAATTTTTAATGCGGCAGTACAATTATTGAAAAATGTTCGCAAACCAAATCAGGCGATTCGTTTGTTGGGCGTTGGCGTAAGTGGCATTGGTGCGCCGATTCGTCAGTTGGGGTTGTGGGATTTATTAGAGTAGAAAGTGGAAAGTAGAAAGTAAAAATCATAAGAGGAAAAAATGAAAATATTGGATTTGAAAAAACAGTTTAAACATTTATATCAACCATCTGCAAAGAAGATTGAAGCGATTCAAATTCCTAAACTGCAATTTGCTATGATTGATGGTCAAATTGAAAAAGGTTCTGAGCCTGGCAAATCTCCACGCTTTGCCGAAGCGACTCAAGCCTTATATAGTTTATGTTACACATTGAAATTTATGGTTAAGAAAAGAAAGACGAATGCCATTGATTATCCCGTAATGCCGTTGGAAGGGCTATGGGGAGTGACGGATGGAAAATTTGACATCACCATAAAAGATAATTGGACATTTACGTTGATGATTATGCAACCAGATGTCATCAACAAAGAAATTTTTGAAGAAGCCAGAGAAAATGTCAGAAAGAAAAAAGGCGATAGCGAAATGCTCAACAAAGTAAAACTGGCTTATTTTGAAGAAGGTTTATGCGTACAGACTATGCACATCGGACCTTATGCAACTGAGCCTGCTACGATGGAACGGATGCAAGAATTTATGCAAGCAAATGGTTTGTTTGATAATGTTGGTCCGAATGGTTTGCATCACGAAATTTATATCAGTGACCCGCGTAAAGCCAAGCCTGAAAAAATGAAAACGGTGTTGAGGCATCCAGTGGTAAAAGTGAAAAAGTAGGCAGGTAAATAGGTAGACAGGTAAACAAGTAGGAAAGAAGAAAGAGGAAAGAATGAATTGTTTTTATCATCCAGAATCTTCTGCGGTTGGGATTTGTAAATATTGTGGACGTGGCGTTTGTGCAAATTGCCTTTCAGTGACTGATGATGTGCTTGCTTGTAAAAATCGCCATGAAGATGAAGTGCATGAGTTAGAGCAATTGACTGCTAGAAATTTATTCCAAGCCAAACGAGTTGGGTCAAACTATATGCGTAATGCAATATTTTATGGCTTGGTGAGTGTGGCGTTTATCGGCTTTGGCTGGTGGACGTTGCAATGGTTAGGTCTGCAAGCAGTTTTGTTTATTGCATTAGGCGTGTTTCTTTTGTATGCGGCAGGTGCAAATTATTTTGAAGGAAGGAAGTATAAGTAAAAAGGAATTATGGAAGACAAAAAACTTTTACTCTTAAAGTCATTGAAATCTAATATTGAAGAAATTATTCCTTCACTTGATATTGCTCAAGTAGAAATTTATGGGAAGAAAAGAGAGGATAGTCTTGAATTTTTAACTGATGAATTAATAATGACAGTTCTAATATTAACAAATGCAGATGGTAATCTCTCCACCCAAGAATTAAAATTAATAAATGATATGCGACACGTTGTTTATGGGTATGGAATTCCTGATTTAAAAGAAAGTGATTATTTTGAACTGTGCAAAAGGTTTCTAAGTTCTCATAATGAAAAACGCATGACGATTGACCATCTCCCCCTTTGTATAAATTTGCTTGTTTTGTATGATAAAAAACATAGTACTAATTTTGCAGACAAAGCTAGTGTTCTCTTCATTCAATTTGCGGAAGCACTTATAAATATTGATAAAGAACGACATCATATTGAAGAAATAATCTTCTTGAATTTTAAGGAAACTTTGGAAAAGAGAACGCCGTAGCTACAACTCTTTTCGTTTTGGGCGTAAGGTAATTAAAAAATCGGATAGCAAGCTATCCGATTCCAAATAATGAAATATTGGCAGATGTATCGTAACCAAGTGACAGTCACCTTAAAGGTGACTGTCACTTTTATTTACCTAGCCAAAGACAAAAACACATCTTCTAGCGTCGCCTCTCCCCTTTCGATTCTTTCGACTGTGATATTTTGATTGCTTAATAATTTTTGCATCGCTTCTTTATTGGTGTTTTTGCTGATGACTCTCAAATGATCTCCTGCTAACCCGACTCTTTCGACTCCGTCCATTTGATTCAAAATATCTAAGCCTTGTTCTAGTGGATGAGCATAGACTTCCCACACGTCACCTGTGATGATGTTTTGTTTTAGGTTTGTTGGTGTATCCATGGCTAATAATTTTCCGTCACGCATGACGGCAACTCGCTCACAATATTCGGCTTCATCCATATAATGTGTGGTGACTAGAATCGTCACGCCGTTTTCTGCTAGTTGATAAATCAAATCCCAAAATGCACGACGAGCAGTTGGGTCAACGCCTGAAGTGGGTTCATCGAGAAATAATAATTTCGGTTCATGCACTAATGCAATGGCTAAAGATAATCTTTGCCGCCAACCTGTGGAGAGAGACTTCGTCAGCGTATGATAATGTTGATGGAGCCCGACCAAGTTCAAAGTCTGTGTGATGCGTTCTTTATCATGAATACCATATACACCTGCATAAAATGTCAGATTTTCAAGCGTGGTTAAATCATCATATATCGCAAATTTTTGAGACATGTATCCAGCGCGTACACGAATCTCTTCGCTTTGTGTGGCGATGTCATAACCTAGCACAGTTGCTTTGCCATCAGATGGAAGCAACAAACCAAGCAACATTCGAATGGTGGTTGTTTTGCCCGAACCATTTGGACCAAGATAGCCAACAATTTCACCTTGCTTGACGTCAAAGTTAATATGATCAACGGCGATGAAATCACCAAAGCGACGGGTTAAATTTTGAACAGAGATAACAGGTTGATTCATTTTTTGTTCCGTAATAAATTTGTAGGGGCGATCCATTCATGTTCGTCAGCCTTCATCATCATAAGGGCGGGTCGCTCTGTATAAATATAAAAATTAGATTGTCCTCATGCTATCCTCGCCGCCGAGGACGGCGGCTTAAGACTAGTGTTTTTCATTGTTTATTAAACTCAGTTAGTAAAATAAAAATATCTTCCAAACTAGGTGGCACGACTCGTAAATTATTTACTTTTATATTTTGTGATTCAATTTGTTTTGGCAAACGTGACAGCACATTTTGTGATGTGCCATCTTTTACACGCAAATGCAATTTATCTCCAAAAGCGGCGACTTCTTCAACATCTTCATTTTGCAAACATATATTTTTTAATTCGTGCAATGGTTCACCACGCAATTCAAGAATGCGATCATTTAATTGTGAGCGTAATTTTGATGGTGTATCTTCGGCGATAATTTTTCCTGCTTTCATAAAGCCGATACGATGACAACGTGAGGCTTCATCCATGTAGGGAGTGGAGATGATGACGGAGACGCCTTGCGATTCGTGATTGGTAATTGGTAATTGGTGATTAGTAATTGGTTGTGATACGAGTTTGATAACTAATTGCCAAAAGTCTTGACGTGTGACGGGGTCAACGCCTGTAGTGGGTTCATCGAGCAATAACAAGCGTGGACGAGTCACTAAGGCTGAAGCGAGTCCAAGTTTTTGTTTCATGCCACCAGAAAGTTGACCTGCTCTTCTATCTTTGAATTTTTCTAAGCCAACAAATTCTAAAATTTCAAGTGAGCGTGGTAGCCATTCGGATGAAGATAATCCACGAATTTCAGCGAAGAAGCGAATATTTTCTAACACAGTTAAATCTTCGTATAAAGAAAAACGTTGAGATAAATATCCTATTTGTGAACGAGCGTTTTCAACTTGTTTCAAAACATCATAACCACAAACATTGATTGAACCTTGTGTTGGTAACAATGCGCCCACTAACATGCGCATGGTTGTTGTTTTACCTGCGCCATCTGAACCGACGAGTCCGTAGATTTCGCCAGATTTTATTTTTAATGTGACACCATTAACGGCTTGTGTGTCATTAAAAGATTTATGTAAATTTTCGGCATGAACTAAAAATTCATTCATTAAGATTTACCTTTAACTTGTGGTCTCGATACGCCGTTCGTTTCACTCGCGGCTACTCGACCACCGACTGTTTACTGATTACTGTTCACTGAATACTACGTCCGCTGGCATACCGATTTTTAATTTACCATCCACATTTTCAACACTCAACTTAATTGCATAATAAGTAGCGCTGCGTCCTTCCACAGTTTGCACATTGCGTGGCGTAAATTCGGCTTGGTTTGAAATCCAAATCACAGTGGCGTTAAAAGTTTCATCAGGAAAAGAATCAACATGCACACTAGCAGTTTGCCCCAAAGAAATTTTTCCGTATAAATTTTCTGGCACATATACCGTAATCGTAATTTGATTCAAATCAGCCATCGTCAAAGCTGTTCCACCCGTTTGGATAAATTCACCAGACTCGACGTTGCGCGTTAAGATGATTCCATCCATTGGGGCGACTATATTTAATTTTGACATCTGCGCTTCAATTAGACTTAGATTTGATTCTGCTTGTTCAACATTTGTCTTGGCTTGATTGAGTGTCTGCAAAGCAGAAATCACTGCTGGAGAATAAGCACCTGTTTGTAAAGCAAGCAGACGAGCATACGCAGCATCATATCTTTGTTGAGCAACGAGAACTTGTCCGCGTGCATATTCGATATCTTCTGCAGCATCTGTATCTAATAAATCATTATAGGCTTCTTGAGCGGCATCGAGTTCATCTAAGGCATCTTCATAATAATCATTGGCGGCATCTGCTAATCCCCCACTTTGTGAGGCTCTATCTGCTTGAGCCTTGACATCTTTCGCAACCAAAAAAAGTTGCGCGTGCTTCGGCGAGTCTTTTTTCAGCATTGATGTATTCAGCATTATTCAAATTGTTAATAGCAGTCGTGAGTGCAGTATTGGCTTCATCAATGCCTGCTTTGGCATTATCTAATTCTGTTTGCGCGGCAGTGATTTGATTGGCTTGATCTATATACCAACTTGCTTGGTCAAATTCACTTGGCGCAGATGTTTGCCAATCTTTTGCACGTTGAGCAGATTGAGCGGCAAGTGCTGATTCTAAAGTTTGATCATATTTCAATTGAGCAACTTGAAGGGCGGCGTTGGCAGAATCAAGTTGGGATTGAGCAACGGCATGTTGGGCAGTCAACAGATTTGGGTCAAGTGAAAGAAGCGTTTGGTCTTTGGTAATCGAATCACCTTCACTGACGGTCACATCTACAACTTTGCCTGCAATCTCAGGTGAGATGTTTACAATCACCGCTTCGATAGAACCAGAGGCAGTGATTGAATCAGATTCGTTTTGATTAAGCGAACGAACGCCAAAATAAATCAGTATGCCAATGATGGCGACAATTAAGATGCGAACAGGAATTGGGGGAAGTTTGTGCATGGGAATCTCCTAATAGGGTTACTTTCCACTTTCTACTTTTCTTTTCAAATAGAAAGTGGAAAGTAGAAAGTTAATCTAATCTCTTTCTAAAACGTAATGCAGCGGCGATCATAATAACTAAACCGAAAATTGATAATGCGATGACTTCATTTTGAATTGCATCTATGCCAACGCCTTTTAATAAAAGTGAACGAATGACAACTAGAAAATATTTAAGTGGAACGGCATACGCAACAATTTGTAAAATTTTTGGCATGGCTTCCAGTGGAAAGAAAAAGCCTGAAAGAAAAATACTGGGCAGGTTATACATCATCACAGTTAACATGGCTTCTTGTTGTGTGTTTGCTAATGTGGATGCTAGTAAACCAATGCCTAAACTTGACATAATGAAAATGCCCGAAGTGATAACGATGAGACTTAAACTTCCGCGAACAGGAACACCAAACCAAAAGTGACCGATGATTAACACTTCAAATGTTTCAACAAATGCCAAGATGACATAAGGTAATAATTTTCCGAGCACTAATTCCCATGAACGAATCGGTGTGACGATTAATTGTTCAATGGTGCCACGTTCACGTTCACGGACAATGGCTGTGGCTGTGAGGATGGTTGTGATGAATGAAAGAATCATGCCAATCACACCAGGAATCATAAAGTAGGCAGAATTCAAATCGGGGTTGTACCAAACTTGAGTGCGTACTTCAACTGGCGGCGTTGGCGCAGACCTGCCACTTAATAGTGCTTGTTGAGTTAATATTTTTGTGCCAAACGATTGACCTACTAACCTTGCAGTTGATAAGGCTGTTCCGCCAATGCTGGCATCTGAACCATCTAAAACCATCAATACTTTGGCGTTGCCATCAAAAAGTCTTTGAGCATAATCAGGTGGGATGACTAATGCCACACGCGCATCACCAGATTCAATCAAGGCTTGATATTCATCTGTGGAATTAACAAAATAATTAATCGTAAAATAACTAGAGGCTCGAAAAGCATCTAATAACTGACGGCTTTCGGTTGTTTTGCTTTGGTCCCACACGGCTAATGAAACATTTCTTACATCCGATGTGGCGGCATAGCCTAAAAGAAATAATTGCACAATCGGAATCACAACTGCTAATGCTAACGTGCGTGGATCACGAAAGAGTTGCACAAATTCTTTACGAACGATGGAATAAATACGAGAGTTGAACATATTAAACCTCTGGCTTCAAAATGCCATGCAGATAAATATCAACATACATATCCATTGCATTTTTAGGCATTAGCTTTTGGAGCATGGAATTGGAAATCATAATTTCCGTCACCATAAAAGATACAATCATGCCGATGAAAGAACGGAATAAAATAGCAGGGTTGGTGACGCGAAAATTTTTACGAGACTTGATAATTTTTTCAAAAATAGGTAAAGCCTTGGGGGCGATTTCTTTAATCAACGCAGCGCCATGCTTGCCGTTAAATTCAACAATTTCAATCAACATTAACTTAATAAAATAAGGCTGAGATTTAAGTTCCTTAATAGCAATACGCGCCGCGTTGCTCAGAAATTCATCCACCTCTTCCCCTTGCGCTTCAAGAATGGCTGGCAAAACTTTTTTATAGGGATGTTTATCTATGATGATGGCTTGAAAAATTTCTTCTTTGCTAGAAAAATGATTGTAGATTCCACCTAATGCCAATTCTGCTCTTTCAGCAATTTGTCTCATAGACGTAGCGTGATAGCCCTGCTCCATAAATAATTCGATGGCAGAATCTTCAATCAAAATGCGCGTGGTTTCGCCTTTGGATAATTTCTCTTTTTGTTCAGGAGACATAAAACCTCTCTTAAAAATGAACGAACGTTCGTTTTTATATCTTATCACCCAAATCTTGTCAAGAGGCAAATGGTAGAATCTTTATATGCTCACAAACTTAGAAAAAGAAATTCGTAAAAATCTAAAACACAACATTGCCGTCAACTTAGGTGATGGCAGTTTTTTTGGCGTGGCACTTGGCTTCGCTTCGTTTTCAACTATATTGCCTCTCTTCGTCGCATCCATGACCGATTCCGCTTTATTGATTGGGCTTGTGCCTGCCATTCATTCTGTTGGTTGGCAACTGCCACAATTATTTACAGCCAGTCATGTTTCAAGATTGCGTCAATACAAACGCAACGTCTTGATGATGACGATTCACGAACGCGCTCCATTTTTTGGTTTTGCCATCGTGGCTTTGCTATTGCCCACAATTGGATTCACCGCAAGTTTATGGTTAACTTTTCTGTTGTTATCTTGGCAAGGCTTAGGCGGCGGATTCACTGCTAACTCATGGACTTCGATGATTTCAAAAATCATCCCTGCTGATTCACGCGGTACATTTTTTGGATTGCAAGCAGGCTTGGCAAATTTATTCATCAGCATTGCGGCTGTGGGGGCAGGGTATCTATTAGATTATTTCGCCTCCCCACTTGACTTTGCGGCTTGTTTCTTTCTCGCTGGTTTTTTCTTCACTGTTTCTTGGTTCTTCCTCGCTAATACACGTGAACCCATAGATAAAGAAAAAATCATCCCAGAAGAAAAGACTCATTTCTGGGATGATTCAAAAAAGATTCTCAAGCGTGATAAAAATTTCAACTGGTTTCTGACGGCGCGTTTTTTATCTCAATTCGCTACGATGGGATTTTCGTTTTACATCATTTACGCTTTACGAGAATTTAACATGAGTGATGTTGTAGCAGGTTATTTAACAGCCACCTTAACCATCTCGCAAACGATTGCAAATATCGGCATGGGTTGGCTGGGAGATAAAATCGGTCACCGCTTGATGTTAATCATTGGCGCAATTGCAGCATTACTCAGTGCTGTGTTGGCATGGAATGCGCAATCTATCAATTGGTTTTATCCGATATTCATTTTAGCAGGCATGGCAAATGTTTCTATTTGGACGATTGGCATGGCAGTGGCTGTTCAATTTGGCACAGAACATGAACGCCCAATTTATATTGGCTTAGCACAAACGCTCACTGCGCCTGCTACTATCATCGCGCCCATCATCGGCGGTTGGATTGCAGATTCAGTTGGCTTCATCCCCACTTTTTCTATTTCAACTGCGCTTTCAGTGGTGATGCTTTTTATTCTTGTATTTTTGGTCAAAGACCCGAGACATCAGCCAAAATAAAATTAGATGAAACAGAATCAACTTCACTTAAAAACGAGGCGTTTTCTTAATCTTCAGTTTTTCTAAAAGTTTCGTCACCATCATGCCACCAGGTACTGCAAAAACAAAACATAAAACACCAGTGATGATTATGCCAGCAACTGCCCAAATGCCAATCCAGATAAATGCGTAACCAACTGGGTCTTCTTTTACAATCGCGCCACTTGAATCAACGCATTGTAAAACATAAGCCGTAGATGGCTGACGATTTCCATATTCATCAGTGGTGGTAGTTGCATAGGTATAAGTTTGTGGCGTTGTGTTTTCGGGGCATATCCAAGCGCCTGTTATTTGAATTGCAAAATCACTGACTGAACTAACAGAGCCAATCACAAAAAAAAAAATTGGCATGATGCAACTGCCGATGATTGAAAGTAATAAAAACCAAATCAAACATCCTGAAACTGCTGTAGTTGTTGTTTTGCTCATATTGACTCCTTTTGTTAAATATAATTTTTTCTGTTCCGAAAAGGTATGACCTGTTTGTACTGATGTGGACTATAATTTTACAAAATAATACTTAGGAGTTCCAATGACTACCATTGACTTGACCATCCACAAAGACCGCCGTGCAAATGCAATTCAACGGGCCAAAGAAAAAAATATTATCATCCCCACTTATGCACAGAT
Source organism: Chloroflexi bacterium OLB14 (assembly GCA_001567105.1). Lineage (GTDB taxonomy): Bacteria > Chloroflexota > Anaerolineae > Anaerolineales > Villigracilaceae > Villigracilis. Next base: position 4,153 of record LMZR01000062.1, on the reverse strand, counting down.
GAAAGACCCGAGCAAAATTCCTGCAAAGGTGAAAGATGAATTAACAAAAATTGGATTATGGGATATTCATCCGCGTAATTTATTTCGGATTAATTGGCATAATCAACCCAGCGCTTCAGGCGGGACTTTTGGCGGAGTCAATTTTCTTGAACTTCCATCTTCGCTGACAGGTGTGAAAGCACGCATCATTGCCATTGTCGGCAAATGGTTTCCGACAGGAGCGCATAAAGTAGGTGCGGCATTTTCTTGTTTAGTTCCACGTTTGGTGACAGGTCAATTTGACCCGACTAAGCAAAAAGCAGTTTGGCCCTCTACTGGAAATTATTGTCGCGGTGGTGCGTATGATTCAGCATTACTTGGTTGTGAATCAATTGCGATTCTTCCTGAAGGTATGTCTAAAGAAAGATTTGACTGGCTAGCTACAGTCGCAGGTGAAACAATCAAAACACCTGGTTCTGAATCAAACGTCAAAGAAATATTTGATAAATGTTGGGAGTTAAAAAAATCTGGTCAAGATTTAATGATCTTCAATCAATTTGAAGAGTTTGGAAATTATCTGTGGCATTTTGAAGTGACTGGCCATGCAATGGAAGAAGTGTTTAATCAAGTGGCTGGGAAAAATGGAAGATATAGAGGCATGGCATCTGCAACGGGTTCAGCAGGCACAATTGCTAGCGGCGATTACATGAAAAAATTATTTCCTGATTCTAAAATTGTCGCTAGTGAAGCATTGCAATGCCCAACGCTGTTAGAAAATGGATTCGGCGCACATCGCATTGAAGGGATTGGAGATAAGCACGTCCCTTGGGTGCATAATACAAAAAATACAGATGTGGTCACTGCTATTGATGATAATGCTGTGGTGAATATCTCGCGTTTATTCAATGAAGAACATGGACGAGCCTATTTAGCAGAAAAAGGTGTGCCTGAATCTCTAATCTCCAATCTCGATTTATTAGGCTTTTCTGGCATATCCAATGTTTTATCTTGTATCAAAACTGCAAAATATTATGAGATGGATGAGAACGATATTATGATTACAGTCCTGACGGATTCGATGGAATTGTATCGCTCACGTTTGCATGAAATGAAAATGGAATTTGGTGAATATACCGAACGTGATGCCGCCGCAGATTTTGCTAGATATTTACACGGCGAATCAACTGACAACATGCTTGAATTGCGTTATACAGATAAACGCAGAATTCATAATCTCAAATATTACACATGGGTTGAACAACAAGGCAGAACGTATGAAGAGATTCAAAATCAATGGTATGAACCAAATTATTGGACAGATGTGCAAACCCAAGCCGATGAGATTGATGAGTTGATTGTGGAGTTTAATAAAGAAGTTGGATTAATTTAGAAAGTGGAAAGTAGCGAGTGAAAATTCCACTTTCTACTTTCCATCTAGCCTCATGCCCCTCACACCCACTTCCCTCGTCCTCGTTTGCTTAATCAAAACACCACGCGATTTGGAAATTGCGCGATTGTTAGGTTGGTATCGCATTCCTTTAAGAAGCGCACCCAAAGTTGTCAGCGTGGATTATGTCGCGTTTTATCAACCAAGCACATTTCAAGAAAGAAGCGGACAAGTCGAGTACATTGCCCAAGTTCGAGGTCACGAATTAACTACACGAGCAGAACTCCTCAAAGATGAAGTAAATCATCCCAGAGCCAAAGAGGAATATTACAAAATCCAATTGGGAAGTTTGGAGAAGTTGAAAGAACCCATCAAAACGGATAAGTGGAAGCGATTAACATTTTTATATTCGACTGGTGAATATTTGTTGAATGCCAAAACGTTGAATGATTTGGTGGTAGAAGGCGAAGAACGAAATTTGTTGTGGAAAAGTTTGCGTGAGCGGGCTGAAAATGAGCAATTGTATAAAGTGGATTTACCTCCCGCCGATTTGCCGCCTGAGATTTTGATGGCTTTACTGGGCATAAAAAATTAGGCTCAGATTATGACTATTAATTTTCACCACAGAGAACACAGAGAAATCGCTTAAAAAATCTGCGTGAACTCTGTGCGCTCTGTGGTAAATTCTTTTGACCTTACAAAAAACATAGGTTAACCTCAAAAGCATCCTTGATTCGCTATCTTTTCAGTGATACACTTTAAGAAATGCCAGCAGATTTATTGCTCGTAACGCCTTCTGCCGTATATGGTGAAAATTTACGCCAAGCGTTAGAAGACACAAATTTCTACCGCGTCCATGTTGTCAACAACAAGGCATCTGCTATTGTGCGCGCTGACGAGGTTGGTGTTCCATTTGCCATGCTCGATATAGCACTCGGGGAAGATTGGGTACATGAAATTGGTGTAGCCTTACGAACAGTTCGCCCAAATATTAACCTAACCATTTTATGTGAAGAACAAGGCGATCCGCCAAATTTTGATGCTTTACGCCCATGGATTATGGTGCGCAAGCCCTTCAGGATGAAATCTTTTATGGATGCGCTAAGCAAACCGCAACCAGTCTCCACGCCAATTGAGACGCCAGAGCCAGAAATATCAAATACTCAAATGGTAATGCCTTGGCTAAGTGACCCTAACAAAGCCGCTCAGCACCTCACCCGTCTCACACTCGAATCATCTGCTCAAGCCGCACTCATCACCCGCAAAAATGATTTGTGGGCATATGCTGGTGGCTTATCTCAACAAGCCGCCAAAGAAGTAGCTCAAACCGTAACTAGAAACTGGGATGGTCAAAAAGGTTCAGACCTGTTACGTTTCATTCGCTTAGAAAGCACCAAAGCCGAGCATATGCTCTACGCAACACGCTTATCAACTGATACTGTGCTTGCACTAGTTTTTGATGCTGAAACACCATTTAGCACCATTCGTATGCAAGCTGGTCAATTACTAAACAAATTTAGTGATTCAACTACAAAACAGCAAGCCACACCTGCAACACAATCGGAAGATGATGATATCGAAATCCCCCAAATTGCAAATATCATTTTAGATGTACCTGACCCCGAACCCGCCTCTGCACCTAATTTTGGCTTGTCACCTGAACCTCAACCTTTTGACCCTAACCAGACTCGTGTTGGAGAATCACTATCGGATGCTTCAATTTTTAGTCGCAACCCTCTACCTTCAAAGCCAAAGAATCAAGCTATAGTAGCAGAAATGCCTAAAAATGCGCAAAGAAGCGAAACGCAAGCACAAACCATTTTTGATGAAGTTCAAGTCACGGCTCCGTCACGCCCGCAAACCCCAGTGAAAGTAAGTGAAACAGATAGCACGCATGAAAGCCCATCTACTGAAGCAAAAAAGAAATTAATAGTTGAACCAATTACATCAGGCTTATATCATTTAACGTATGCTTGTTTACTAGTACCCCGTTTTACAACCCACCACATCACTGGTGATTTATCTGAACGTATAAGTGAATGGCTTCCAAATATTTGTATTGCTTTCGGCTGGCGTTTGGAATATTTAGCCGTGCGCCCCGAGTATTTACAATGGGTAGCCAATGTACAGCCAAGCACATCGCCAAGCTACTTGATGAGAATTACTCGTCAACAAACCTCTGAAAAAATATTTGCTGAGTTTCCTCGCTTGAAAAAAGAAAATCCATCTGGCGATTTTTGGGCACCTGGTTATTTGATTATGGGTGGCACACAACCTCACCCACCACAACTGGTGCGTGATTACATTAATCAAACCCGCACACGTCAAGGACAAGATTCTCAGCCTTTGCCGAGAAAATAAAAAAGCAGATTGAAGCCTGCACTCCAAAATAAAAACGAAAAGCGGACATTCGTCCGCTTTTTTATTTCGTTGACCCTGTAAGGGTCAAATGATTATAGAATTAAGATTGGATATATTGAACCCCGAAGGGTGTCATAATTTTTTCAATTCTATTTCATCCCTACGGGATTTGGAATCTTGATAATATGTTTCTATAATCATATCATCCATTTCGACAGGCTCAATGCAACGCCTTCGGGATTGAATATCTTTGCGAAATTTTATATTTTCTAGATTCAAGGAGTGGCTAATTTCAAGAGTAAAACAAAAAGTACCGCAAGATTTATCTTGCGTTTTACAAGCGACATAAATGTCGCAGTACTTAAATACTCTCTTGTTTAGCCACTTTCAAAATTTTAGTTCTAACTTCATAGAATAAGAAAAACG
>LMZR01000061.1 GCA_001567105.1 Chloroflexi bacterium OLB14 | reverse complement strand
ATAGTAATCCACCTAAGAGAAATACAGTCCATCATACGGTCTCGCTGAACACCGAATATTCAAAAGCCGAGCTGGCTTAGTGGCTTAATTTGGAAGATTTTTGGTGGGCTTTTGTATATTCGGCTTAATGTTATGCACAGGCGTTTTGTCTGTTGTGTTGTTATGTCGGGTGGGCTTGGTCAAATTATAAATCGGTTTGTTTCTGCAATGAATTAACTGATAATAAAACTTCGTTCGCTAAACGCAGGAATTGCAGGGGCTGCTTCATAAAAATAGCGAATGTCGTCTTTATTGTCTGTCATACCCAAACTATACAAAATTGGCACAAAATGGTCGGGTGTTGGTGCTGCAAGTTTGCCTAACTTGTGACTTTTTTCATAGCCAATAATATTGGCAAAATTGCGTTCGTCAATCTGCTTTTTTAACCAAAGGTCATACTCCGCTTCCCAGCCGTAAGGTGTCATATCATTAGTTCGCATTTTTTGACCTGCAAGTTTTAAATTATGAATGAGCGAACCACTCCCGATAATCAAAACCCCTTTTTCTCGTAAAGATTTTAGTTGTTTGCCTAATTCGTAATGGTATTCTGGCTTTGCGTAATAATCAATGCTCAACTGAAAAACAGGAACATCAGCATTAGGGAACAAGTGCATCAGCATTGGCCACGCTCCGTGGTCTAAACCCCAATCTGTCGTTTCACTTACTGACGGAACAATTTTTTTTACTTCGTGTGCTATTTCAGGCGAGCCTTTGGCGTGATAATATACATCGTAATAGTGTTCGGGAAAACCGTAATAGTCATAAATCTGTTTCTGTTCGGACGATATGTTTACAAAAGTTCCTCTTGTACACCAATGGGCAGAAACAACCAATGCCGCTTTTACTTCGTAATTTTTTTGCAGGTCTTTTCCCAATTCAAATAAGGTGTTCCAAAATGCCCGCTCCTCTCTTGAAAGTGGAATGTCCATTGGGTTTCCGTGCGAAGTAAACAATACAGGCATACGCTTCCCTTGCACAGGAAGCGTATCTGTAAACGCTTTTAAGCTGCTTAATGTATTCATAGCCGCAAATGCTGAAATTGATTTTTGAAGAAACTCTTTTCTGTTCACAATATTAAGATTTTGGTTTAATTGAAACCTTTTTCGCTCTTCCCCAAGCAACAAAAACGGCAATAAGACCGAGTACAACATTCATTCCGATTGCTGAAAATTCTCCTTTTGAAGCGTGGAAAATCAGGGCAAAAAGCATAATCGTTGCAATGCCGATTGCTGCCCATACGGTAAGTTTGGGTTGTATGCGAAGTATTGACGGCAATAACAAGCCAACTGCACCAAGAAATTCGCTGATGCCTATGAACCTTACCAAAGCTACCGGAACTTGTGTAACCCAAGGCAGGGAAGTTGCCAGCTGTTCAACAGGTTGGGTTGATTTCATTGCTCCTGCCATTAGGAACATTGCTGCTAATATTCCTTGTGCAACCCACAAAGAAATGTTTAACGCTTTTGAAGATGAATTTTGAGTTGCCATAAATCCTGTTTTTTTAATTGTTTGATGAATAAACTGTTTTTAAAAACTCTTTCAGCGATGTTGGTTTTCTGCCAATCAGGTTTTGCAAGTCGCTGCTTATCGTTTCAAGGTCGCCTTGTGCCTGTGCTGTTGCAAAACCTGAAAATACTCCGATGTATTCGGTTGGAACACCTGCGTTGGCAAGTGTTTGATTGTATTCTTCAACCGAAGGCGAAATGTATTGTATTTCTTTTCCTGTTGCTTCACTGATGTATGATGCAACGTCAGAATAGGTGTATGCTTCGGTATTGGTAAGTTTATATATTTTGTTTTCGTGTCCCGAAGCAGCAAGTATATTGGCAATTGCTTCTGCCATCTCTGAACGCAATGCAGTGCTTACCTTACCCGAACTTGCAGGCAAATAAATCGCTCCTGTTTCTATAACTTTATCGCCAATGAAAACAGGAATGAAGTCCATATACAAATTGTTTCGCAAAATGGTGTGTGTTAATCCACTCTCTTTCAGCCATTTTTCTGTATTTAGGTGTGCTTGGGCAAGCCCCCATAAAGGCGAAGTTTCTGTTTCATTTTTGCGTTCAAAGCTCGTATAAACAACGTGTTTAACTCCTGCTTCTTTTGCAGCTTTTACTACGTTTTCGTGTTGTGCCAAACGTTTGGTTATGTCACTTGACGAAATGAACAGTAATTTATCCACACCATTAAACGCTGCGCTTAGCGAAGCGTAATCATCATAGTTGCCTATCACTACGTTAATGCCTTTTGTTTGTAAGTCCGTGGCTTTTTCAGCACTTCTCGCTAACGCGGAAATGTTGTCTGGCGAAATGCCCTTTTGTAATAGAAAGTCAATCGTTGCCTTTCCAAGATGTCCTGTTGCTCCTGTAACTAAAATCATTGCTTATTTTTTTGTGAAACATTTTTTGATATGGCAAAAATACTTACTTTTGCTATACTTTAGTAACTACTATACTAAAGTATAGTGCTATACTTTGGTATAGCGGCAGCAAAAACAAGGATAAAATGAGCAGAATATCGCAATTGCAATTGGAACAAGTAAAAAAGTGTTCGGCAACTTTTGTGTTAGCCGTAAATGATACGATGAACGTCATAAACGGGAAATGGAAGCTGCCAATTGTGGGTTCACTGCTTTTTGGCAAAAAGCGTTTTAAGGAACTGGAAAGAGATATTCCTAAAATTACGCCCCGTATGCTTTCCAAAGAGTTGAAAGATTTGGAAATGAACGGCATTGTAACCCGAACGGTTTATGATTCCATTCCTGTTACAGTGGAATATGAATTAACCAAATCGGGCGAATCGTTCAAAAGGGTTTTGGATGTTATGGTTGAATGGGGCTTGCAGCATCGCAAAAGTGCAATGGGCAATATGAAATAACACTATTCTGGTCGTGTGTCTGCCTTTAGGTTGGGGTCGTCCTACGCTTGTCCATAACGTTTTGCGGCTTTGCGAAGAAGCGGATTTCGGAGCTCAAAACTGTCAATATACCACAAAAGTTGATGCGAGGTAGAATGTTCAATTAACCACTGAACCCGCTTTTTTGCAAAACCGCTGTTACCTGCTGGCCTTCTGTCCACGGTGTCGTTGTC
>LMZR01000060.1 GCA_001567105.1 Chloroflexi bacterium OLB14 | reverse complement strand
GGCGTTGCCACCTAAGCCCGCTACTTTTGTGATCGCCGCTGTCAATGTCGTTTTCCCATGGTCAATGTGTCCCATGGTGCCTACGTTCAAATGCGGTTTGCTTCTGTCAAATTTTCCTTTTGCCATTGTTGCGTTCTCCTTTTTAATTAACAAAGATGCTTTTCAGCAATTGAGCCCTCAACGAGACTTGAACTCGTGACCTCACCCTTACCAAGGGTGTGCTCTACCAGCTGAGCTATGAGGGCAAACCTGCTGTTCCCTACAATAAATGTAGGAGTGCTAACTTCAATTAGCACTTGTGGGCAGTGAAGGATTCGAACCTTCGAAGTCTTCTGACAACTGATTTACAGTCAGTCCCCTTTGGCCACTTGGGTAACTGCCCATTATAAAATTTCACCTACTCAAAACCATTGCCACTCACCAGAGCCGATGACGAGACTCGAACTCGTGACCGCCCGCTTACAAGGCGGGTGCTCTACCAACTGAGCTACATCGGCAAGGCAATAAGCGGACAGATTATACCAAAACAATTCATATCGTCAATACAATTTCACTGCAACGAAATTAACATTTTGAAAGAAAACTGGGGCTTGACTTAATAGAACAAACGTTTTATTATTAAGAACGGATGTTCTAATTATGGAAACCACAAATAAATTTGACTTAATGATGGAAGCCCTAACAGAACTTGCCCAAGAACAGCAAGCGGATACAAACCCGCCTCAAACTCAGCCTCTAGTTGATACTCCATCTCTAACATCTATCTTGGCTGACGTTTCCCCACTTCCCCAACATGCACTCTTCCTCGGCATAGCAGATGATGATTTGCCAGTTTTACTTAACTTAAACGACTCTGTTCCAGGTCCCATCTTAATCACAGGTGACCAATCCACTGGCAAAACAAAATTATTACAAAGCATTGCCCGCGTAACGGACTTAACTTTTTCCCCAGCAGATGCTCAATACGCAGTTGTGACTCAACAACCTGCTGAATGGAAAATGTTTGATAGCAAATTAATCTACACCACAGGTGATGATTGCACAAAAGAATTATTGCAATCATTAGTCACATGGGCGCATCGTAACAAAGGTGAACAACAAACAGTCTTGCTATTGATTGACAATTTAGAAGCCATGACAAAACTTGATGAACAGTCACAACAAAATTTACGTTGGCTCTTGTTGCGAGGCACCAGCCGTCGTGTGTGGACATTTGTCAGCTTAAATGCGAAGCGTGCTTTTCATCTAAAAGAATGGCTAGCGTTTTTTCATACCCGTTTGTTTGCGCGCATTGAAAATAATGATGATACTTATTTATTAACTGGCAATCGCAACCAAACTTTGAATCATCTCACCCACTTCGCCATGCGCGAAAACGATTCATTACTTGGTTTTTATGTACCGACTATTTAATCGTAGGGGCGACCCATCAATTTTTTTCATGCTTCACAATTCGTAAAGGCGGGTCGCCCTTTACATAGCAAAAGGAAAATTTTATGCACACTGGACTTTTATGGTTCGACAATGACCCCAAAACAACTTTGAGCGTAAAAATTCAAAAAGCAATGGATTACTACTTCAAAAAAATTTGGGCGCAAACCAGATTTATGTTTAGTACACCCTAGCATGTTAGAAACAAATCAAAAACAATTTGAATTTGGAAAATTACTCGTGCGTCCCTACCGCCCCATTATGCCTGGACATTTCTGGGTTGGCGTAGAAGATCAAAAGGCAAATTGAGATATAGTTTGCCATTCCTATATCTCTTGCAAACTCCCGCGTAACTGGCACGCGGGAGTTTTTATATTAATTATCCGAAAGTACAATGATTTTAATTTCGGTTACTTTCTTTAATTCAGAATCATTGGTTAAGAAAGCATCGCAATTTGATTGAATAGCAACAGCCAATTGGAAAGAGCCTGTTAAGGTTAAGTTGTAACGAGCGCGTAAGTCGGCGGCTTTTTCTGCTGTGATTTCGTCAATAGGATAAAACAAAACATTTTCATTATTGACTAATAAATCTGAAAACAATTGAGCAACTTCTAAATTAGAGCTCTTATAAGGCAGAACTAAACATTCAGCCAGTGTAATAGGTGAAACAACAGCATTTAATCTGTCTTCATCTAACTTCAAAAATATTGGTTGTACTTTTTCAAAAAAATCTGGGTTTTTCTCAACAAAATAAATGACTGGAGCAGTATCAAGAAAAATTTGTTGAATTGACTCTAACTGTTCGCTCAGACTCATCTTCCATCCCTAATAACACGAACTCTTTGCAAGCCATCTTCATTACGAGAACGGCTGATATAAATTTGCGCATCTATACCTAAGGCTGGGTAAGGTAAAAGCCCGACTGCATCGCGCCATTTCCTACGAATTCTTTTTTTGCGAGCGGAAGTATTAACATCACTTCGAACACCTTGAATCAATCGGTTGGCTAATAAAAGCCGTTCAGAAGGTGTTAATTTGTAAGCTTGCTTAAGAAGTTGGTCAATTTCTTGTAAAGCCATCAGGTTACCTTTCAGGTACAAAAGGTATTATACCGCTAGATGATATTTGCGCAGGTCTTGTGCAAAATTATTCCATCACCTCATACTTCTATTCAAGCACAGAGGAGATAGCACTGCAAGTTAAAAAGTAAACAAGTCTTATTTATACTGATTCGTGGTTGGTCGTGCTTTGCTCCCAGTCTGCACCACGAGTCCAGGAGCAGAGAGGGCAGACAGATCTCCGTTCGCAAAATTGGCAAAGCGTTGCTCAATATCAGGGTAAGCTTCGTAAGTATGGCTCAATACTGGATCTTCTACTCCAGTATTAATCGAATAAATATTTGTCATTAAGGGAGTGACATTATAATAACGTTCCCATGTAGTTAGAAGTGGTTGTATTCTTGGTGATTTAGGATCGGTATCTCTACCCTCGTGATATGCAAACAATGACTGCTCTGATACCACCCAATGTATTTGTCCTATTTTTTTATCATAAAAAGCCACGGGTCTCAGTATCCCAAATGACTTAACCCCTTCTGTATCATAAAGCACTACCCCACCCGTCACATCACGGTCAAACGGTGCAGTTGCGGGGTCTGCAAAGTCAACAGGTTTGTCCCACCCGCTATCATGATACACCTCAGTCACTTGCACCCAACCTCCGTAGGTAGAATTTCTCGAAACCAGTGGCACGTCCTTAATTTTTTCAGGGTCAAACCCTACATCTAATGTGTTAAGCCACAGCCAGTATTTGCCACTCATTAAATCCTCTGGCGATACTTCACATTCATAAAATTTTTCTGGTGAGCATATCTGATACTGTGGTATCTCTACCTTTTCACCTGTCGTGAGGTCATATGCCACATCACGCACCCCATCGCCATTTTCATAAAAAACATATCGTTCTGCAGAGCGGTAAGGCGTATAACCGTCAATATCTATCGCATTTTCTATCTTTTCTTCTGGTGTAAGAATAGTAACTTGATCTAAGGAGAATAATTTATGCGCCTCCACCCACTCGCCATCTTCGTTGAGTTCGTAGCCATTAACGAACAAACCTTTTTCATTATCAAAAGATAAATCAGCAGTTGTGAGCGTGACTGGCTGACCCTCCACTAAAATTGTTATCGTCCCGTTTTCATCTACGTGCAAGTTGGGGATGGTCTGCCGTCCACCGTCTGTGGTCATTTCTTCAACTGTTCCATCAGGTAATAAAGTTAAATGTTCACTGATTTCAGCAAATTGATTTTGCACAGCAACAAAGTCAGGGTGCAAAGTTGGTGTAGGGATTGGCGTTTCGGTTGGTGGTGGCGAAGTGACAGTCACCTGTGAGGTGACTGTCACTTGTGAGGAACAGGCAACAAGAATGAATGCAAGAAAAAGAAAAAAAAACTTTTTTCATCATAACCTCCGATTACACGTTACACGATCATCATCCCATCGCCACCACAAACGCCATCGCATGTTCTTCGGTGTGACTTAAACTCACAGCCCAATTGGATAAGCCTTTTTCTTTTGCCACTCTCTCCCCTTCACCATGCAAAACAATATACGGCGCTTTATTTTCATCAGAACGGATTTCAATATCTAACCAACGTACATCACCAATGCCAAGCCCCAATGCTTTTGACGTGGCTTCCTTCGCCGCAAACCTCGCCGCCAGTGACCATACTCGCCCAGCACATTCACGTTGTTCATACTCCGTAAACATACGCGCCAAAAAACGCTCGCCATGCCGTTCAATTGCATCACGCACACGAGAGATTTCAATTAAGTCCACACCAGTTCGTAAGTTCATTTTCAATTTCAGATTTTCGATTTACGATTTACGATTATTTTCGGTGGTCGAGTAGACACGAGCGTTCTTTGCGAGTGTCGTACCGAGACCACAATTACCAATTACGCATCACAATCAACTCGGTGGTCGAGTAGACACGAGCGTTCTTTGCGAGTGTCATATCGAGACCACAATCACGCATCACACATCACAATCAACTCGGTGGTCGAGTAGCCGCGCTCTTTCTCTTGCGGCGTACCGAGACCACAATTACCATTTACCAATTACTAATCACGCATCACGCATTACGCATTACGAGATTGCTTCAGGCTAGGTCTCGATACGCTTCGCTACTCGACCATCAATGACATGATACTCACGGACCCGCCGTAGAAATCACCAACCTATCAGGGTCAATATACTTTCGCGCTACATCAACCACATCATCACGCGTGACGTTGCGTACCAAACTTTCATAGCGTTGATAATAATCCATACCCAAATCATAACGATGGATATTTAATATCGCACTCACCACACCACCATTTGATTCCAAAGAAAGTGGCAAACGACCAATATAATTTGCTTGGCTATCTGCCAACTCATTTTTCGTCACACCTTGTTTTACAAATTTCTTTAATTCTTTTTCAATCAAATCAATTGCCTTATTCAAATTGGCAGGGTTCACGCCCGCATTCACTTCCCAACTGCCAGGTCCAATTCCAGAGTTCAACGATGAATAGGCATAATACGCCAAGCCCGATTTTTCGCGCACCACATTTCCAATTCTGCCCATCATGCCAAATTGACCTAACACCGAATTACCCAAAGATGCCGCCATATAATCATCACTTTTGCGAGTCGGGGCAAATGTTCCCATCACCAAATCGGATTGAGATTTTTCAGCAATGACATGATGAGTTTTGATTGTTTTCTTAATCTGTTTTGTAGATGGAAGTGCCTGCGCTTCTTTTTGACCTGCAACCTGCCACGCTCCGAAAAACTTTTCAACCTCTTCGACAGCACGCTTGGGCTGAATAGCACCCACAATAGCAATGACCAAACCGCGAGGTCCGAAATGGAGGCGATGAAATTCAGTCATATCATCACGAGTAATAGATTGAATCGTTTCAACATATCCATCACTCGGTCTGCTATATGGATGATCTTGATAAAGAATTTTTTCAAACTCTATATCCGCCATTTCAGATGTATCTTGCGCGCGCAAAGCCAAACCCGTTAACGCTTGAGCGCGTAATCTTTCAACTTCATCAGAAGGGAATGTTGGTGTTTGCAAAGATTCAGAAAACAATTTTAATAACAATGGCAAATCTTCAACCAAAGCACGCCCACCAAAATTTGTGTTGTTGACTCCCGAATCAAAACCCATGCTTGCCCCAACAGATTCGAGTTCGTTATAAATTTGGTCAAATGTTTTTGTTTGTGTACCACGCATTAAAGCAGATGAAACAAAATCTGCTAAGCCAAGTTTTTCATCGCTTTCAAAAATTGCGCCCGCAGGTAAATAGCCACCCATAGATACAGATGGGCTATTAAAATTTGAACGCGCTAAAACTGTAATACCATTTGATAATTTTGCTTGATATACATCTTTAGCACTGGGGTAAGATGATTTTGCGAGTTTGAAATTTGTTTTTGCCATTTATTTACCCATGCCCTTCGGAACATACACGCCAACCACGCGATTAGATGCTTGCAAATATTTTTGAGCAACACGTTGCACATCTTGCGGAGTAACCTTAGCAAGATTTTTTACATAATTGGTGTACCAAGTGTAATCAGCAAACATCGAAACATAACCCATCCAAAAGGCTTGATGAGTAATATTTTCACTGCCATAAGCAAAGACTGCTTTGGCTTGTTTTACTGCGCGTGTAATTTCATCGTTTGAAATTAATTCAGTTTGTATTTTTTTTATTTCTTCATCAAACACGGCTAAGGCTTGTTCAGGAGTTTTATCAGGTCTATGTGTGATGGTGATGCGATATAAGCCAGGGTCAATCGAAGATTCTGACCAGCCTGAAACATCTACTGCAAATTCTTTATCCACTAACGCGCGATACAAGCGAGCAGTTTTATATGAGAGCCCACTAGCACCGTTCAATAAACTTTCCATCACTTGTAATGGAAAATAATCTGCATGAGTAGCGTTGGGGAAATGATAGGCAATTTGTGTAAAAGCAGTTTCGCCTGGTCCTTCTACACTTAATCTCACTTCACCTTTTTGTTCAGGCTCAGGGCGTGCTAAACGTGGCGGTGTTTTTCCTTTGGGAATTTTTTCATACAATGCTTTGATTTTCTTTAGCATGTCTTTTGTATCAAAGTCACCTGCTATAGAAAGAATCGCATTGTTTGGGACGTAATACGTTTTGTAGTGATTATATAAATCATCACGGGTGATGGTTAACAAATCCGCTTTGTCACCGATAATTTCATGGTGATAAGAATGGACTCGAAAGGCAGCATGTTGTACCGCTTCACTTAACTGGAAAGTTGGTTCGTTCTCACTGCCTTCTCTTTCCGAAATAATGACTGTTCTTTCAGATGCTACTTCTTTTTCAGTGATGATGGTATTTTGCATTCGGTCTGCTTCGAGGCGCAGAGCCAAATCAATTTTATCGGCGGGCATGGTTTCAAAATAACGAGTCGAATCTTTGGATGTAGAAGCATTCCATCTGCCTCCATCGCGTGAGATGGCTTTATCTAAAATTCCGTTAGGGAATTTTTTTGTGCCTTTAAACATCATGTGTTCAGTCCAATGTGAAATGCCAGTTTTGCCTGTGGGCTCATCACGCGAGCCGACTTTGTACCAAATCCATGAAGAGATGATTGGCGCGGTGTGAATTTCTTTGAGCATAACTTTCATGCCGTTTTTGAGTGTAACTTGCGTAATATTGTTTTTCATTTTCACCTATAAGTAGGTCACGCTTGTAGCGTGACGTTTTGTTCAAAAAAAATATTTGGCGGGCTACAAGCCCGCCCTGCATAAAAAACTATTTACAAACAGGTTCGCCACTTAAGTTAAGCGCACCACTATTAATCATGCAATAAAAAGGTCGCACAACATCTTGTAAACCAGTAAAGGGTTCATGTAATTGAGTCTGGCTGAGTGGAATATCTACTGGCACATTCAAGGTAACAGGGACAGTTGTATCTACTGGCACGGTCAAGTTTAGCACAACAGGTAAAGTTGTCCCTTGGGGTAAGACAATGGTTGTGTTTGCGCGTGTGATATTTAATCCACCAGTGTTGACAGTGACCAAAGCATTTTGAATCGTCACATCTTGACTCAGCACCACATTGGTCGTTTGATTCAGTTGCAAATCAAATTTCACAGGGATAGTTGTATCTACTGCTACATTGGTTTGGATACTCGCTCGATCCATTTTTTCAAAATTCGTATATAAACCACCAAGTAAACCGTTGCCCATGTTTAATAAATCTGAAACACCTAAGCCAAAACGCAACAGCATAATACCTGCGATGATTAATGCCAATAATGAAATGCCATTAATGGTTAACGAAATCACTGAGGCGATCGTCCAAAAGCGGGGACCGAAAATACTGCCCTTTGAAACAGAAGTAGGTTTCGGGCTTGCACTGAGCCCAGTCGAAGTATCAGGTTTTGAGGCGCGTGGAATTTGAGCCTTAGAATTTGCGCGAGGCAATTTCTGTTGTATATTTTCCACATTAGGCTGAGGCTGTGGTTGTGGTTGTTCATCTTTCTTTGGCAGACGACTTAACGGAGATGCACCAGCACCAAGCAATTTTCTTAATTTTTCGGCAGGGCTTTCTTGGGGGTCAGGTTTCATGTTGGCTCCTGTGAGTGACGATACTTAATATTAGCATAGTTATTTGATTTTTTTTCAAATATAATCAGGTGTACCAAGGAGAATAATGCTGTGGAAACTCAAAAATATGTGGCGGTAATTGGTGCAGGACCTGCGGGTTTATTCGGTGCGCGTGAGTTAGCCAACAATGGGGTGCGTGTGGCATTATTTAATCGTGATATTAAAGTTGGTGGCTTGGCTGAGTATGGAATTTTTCTTGATAAGCATACAATGAAAGAAGGTTTGCGAAAACAATTTCGTCAGGCGTTGGAAAATCCAAACATTGATTATTACGGCAATGTTTCAATTGGTAACAATGCTGATTTTACAATTGATGAAATTTGCAAAATGGGTTTCGATGCAATTTTAGTTTCGGCTGGTGCGCAAGGGACAAAATGGTTGGGCTTGGAGGGTGAAGATTTAGAAGGTGTCTATCACGCTAAAGATTTGGTGTATCACTACAACGGCTTGCCACCATTCAGCCAGAAAAAATTTCATTTAGGAAAACGTTGTGCCATTATCGGTGCGGGCAATGTGATGATTGATATTGCACGTTATTTAATTTATTACTGTGATGCTGAAGAGATTACTGCAATTGTGCGCCGTGGGCCCGCTGATGTTAATTTCACCAAAGAAGAAATGAAACATTTGATTGGTTACCTTGATATGCAAGATTTTGAAAACGAAATGAATCGTATGCATTCGATTTTAGATCCGCTTCATATTGACGTGGAAGTTGGTCGAGCAAAAATACTTGAGTCTTTACCCAAAGCGGATGCTAAAACCAAAAATGCAAAATTCCGTTTTGAGTTGTTAGCCTCACCTGCTCGCATGATTGGTGAAAATGGAATTTTGAAACAACTTGAAATTGAAGAAAATATTTTGGTTGAGAAAGATGGGCGTACATCTGCCAAAGGGACAGGGAAAAAACATTTATTAGATGTAGATACGGTCATCTTTGCTATTGGTGACAAGGTGGATGAAGATTTTGGTTTGCCTACCCAATGGAATGAATTTGTGAAAAATGAAAATCCCAAATTCCCGATTGATAATATTTCTTACGAAACAAACATTGAAGGCGTGTTTGTTGGTGGATGGTCTCGTAAGGCGAGTGAAGGTTTAGTAGGGTTAGCTCGCAAAGATGGCACTCATGCCGCAAAAGCTGTTCTGGCTTATTTAGGGACAAAAGAAAACGGCAATTTGACTCCTGAAGATGTGCAGGCAAAATTAAAAAATTTGAATAAGCCTATTATCACCAAAGAAGATATTAAAAAACTTGAAGCCGTTGAAGCTGATGAAGCCCAAAAACGCGGCTTGGAAGAATTTAAGTTTACAAAAAATGATGAGATGTTGAAGGTGCTGGGGTATTAAGTAGTAGACAATGTATTTTCCAAAATAATCTAGCATTTTCATTTTGGTTCTTTTTAACGCGAAAAACGCAAACGGGCGAATAACGCGAAATTTTTTAGCGAAATTCGTACTTTCGCGTCATTCGCATTAAGCTTTTTTTCTCGGCTTAAGTTTTACTGTGCAAATATCTATATGGCAGATTGATTACGGACAACTGACTTGTTCAATCCGTGTGATGTTAGAAGCAGATTCATAAGAATCAGTTGTAGTTTCTTGTAAATAATCACCTAATAGAGATTGAGGTGGGTAATAAGTAAATTGATAGCAAGAACCTGGTTCTATTTGCTCCCATGTTTTTTGGGTCACTGTAAAATCAATATAGTTTTGGTCGGAATAAGTTTCCACCACATAGCTAGTACAAGTTCTAAAACGATTTTTCTTTGTGCCACAGTTGCTTTCAACAATTTGTTTGTCATCTACCATGACTGTAACCATTTCATCACCAGTTAAAAATGTATTGGCTGAAACAAACGAAGTGAGTGCTCCTGCAAGTAATAAAACGACAGAAGCACAACCCAAGCCAATTCGCTCAATATTTTCCTGTGTTTTGTTTTTTCTACTTTTTGTTCTAAAGACCGCTAATGCAATTCCACCACCGCCAACAACGAATAAGAATCCGATAACGATAATATTGATAAGAAAGGCTTGCAAAGGTGAAGCGGTGTAAATGACTGTATCCATAAATTTATTGTACAATAAAAATGAAAAGTATGAAACGAGATTTGTATTTCAGTAAGCCATTAATCAATTCGGCAGGGAGTTTGGGATTCGCGCCAGACCTCCGAGTTTTTAAAGAACTCGAAGGTCTCAATCAACTCGGTGCGTTTGTGACCAACCCCATTTCACTTCGTCCGCGAATGCCAACTGCTAACCCAAGTGTGATTGAATTTTCAGGTGGGGTTTTGTTACACACAGGTTTACCTAATGCTGGTTTTAGTAATGTGATTAAAAAATATTCTGCTAAATGGAATCGATCTGAGTTGCCAATTATTGTTAACCTGATGGCGGATAGACCAGAAGAAACGCAACAGATGGTTCGTCAGTTAGAGAATATTGAAAATGTGATGGCGGTTCAATTAGGTTTCGCGCCTTTATTATCTGATGACATTATTTTATTAAACTTAGAAATGTGTTTAGGGGAATTGCCTTTAATTTTTGCTTTGCCACATGAACAAATTTTATCGTTAGGTGCAAAGTTGATTCAAGCAGGCGCAAGTGCAATTAGTATTGCATCTCCGCGTGGGACAATTGACCTCACCCCCAACCCCTCTCCTGAGAGGAGAGGGGAGTTAATCTCTGGCAGAATGTATGGACGTTCATTATTTCCGCGTTCGTTAGATATTGTCCGTTCGGCGGGGATGATTGGACTTCCTATTATTGGGGCTGGTGGAGTTTGGTCAGACGCAGATGTAGAGTCAATGCTTGCGGTGGGAGCAATGGCTGTTGAAACAGATATCAAGCTGTGGGTGCGTTAAGAGGCGATTTAGACGATAGACCATAGACTGCAGACCATGAAAAATCTGAATAATGGTCTATTGTCCACTGTCTATTGTCAATCATTAAAATAAAAAAGCCTCACCTTGCGATGAGACTCTTTTTGGTTCGGTTCTGTTTAGAGAACTACTACGTCTGCGGCTTGTAAACCTTTTGGTCCGTTTTCGATAGTGAATTCTACTTTTTGACCTTCTTGTAGGTTTTTGAAACCTTCGCCACGAATTGCGGAGAAGTGAACAAAGACATCTGCTCCGCCTTCACGTTCGATGAAGCCGTAGCCTTTTGTTCCGTTGAACCATTTTACCGTTCCGATGATACGTTCTGACATTTTTTTGCCTCCTAAGCAAAATAAAAAAAATTAGGTGACGCAGGTTGTGTCGTTCATCGGGCGGTAACAAAAAACGGCTCAAGATGTTACTGTGAGCCGTCGTCCTTTACTTCCACAACGAAAACCTACTTGCATCCTACGCTTTTAACTTTATCATATTTTTTTAATCTTGACAATTCTATGAGGTAAGTTAAAAAAGTGGATTAACTATCTCTTAGCCACAAAGACCTTTGAGATTTATCTTTAAGAACTCTATTATCAAATTCATTATTCTGTTCGTATTTTTTATATTAAGTTGCGCCTTAAGCGAGGGGTATCTTGATATCTTGCTTAAGAACTTTTTTAGCCACGAATTATGCTGATTTTCGCTAATCGTTAAAAAAATTCGCGTACATTAGCGAAATTGGCAGCAAAGATCTTGAAAAGATTAACTTAAGTTAGTTAATCTTTTATTGGTTCTAAAACGATGATGGGGATTTTTCGATGAGAAGCACGTTGTTTATATTTTTCATAGCCTGCATAACTTTCAACTGCCATGCGCCAATATTTTTGATATTCTTCCCCATCAGTTTCACGAGCGATATATTGTTTTGTGATTCCATTAAGTTGAACTTCGCATTGGGGATTTTTAATTAAGTTGTAATACCAAGCAGGGTTTGGTTTGCGCCCAAAGTTTGAAGCGATGAGTCCAATATTTTTATCGTCAATCAGTGCCACTAAAACAATTTGATGTGGTTTCCCTGTTTTCGCTCCAATGGTAGTAATTTGAATAATATTCCAACCGAGATATTCAGTAAATGAATGTTTGCCTTTGGTTAATTTGAAAACAAAATTATCAATGAGATGTGTTTTATTTGCTACAAAAGCAGTTACAGGGCGAAGCATAATAAAGCGATGTAGAACTTTTTGAAACAAATTAGGTCGTTTATGTATAGGTGTCAAGCGAGTACCTTTTCAAGTTATTTTATTATGCAAAGTTACCAGAAAATTTGTTATATGCTTTTTCAAGCATTAAGAAAAAAAAACAGCCACATGCTTACTGCCAGTTGCATTCCTACTGATAAGGCGTGACGTTCCGGAGCCATATCATCTCCATGCCAAGTGATATATAAATGCGGAAAAATAGTTAAACACAACATGATAGCTATAATCCATAAAGGGTTTTCAAGCCATGCCTGTTTGAAAATGCCATAAAACGACAGTAAAGTTAAGCCTACTAACAAGTAAGGTAGAAAATAAACTGGGTATAAAATTCTTTCTACTTTAGATGGAAGGATATCTTGATATTTTCGAGAGAAATAACCGCCAACCCATTCAAAATAAATCATAGCATCAAATTCCTTTAGAGCTGCTTGCATAGTGGGTATAGGGTTCGAAATAAGCCATTTCATATAGCAAGATTTTCCATTTTCTGCTACCCATAAACGGAACTTTTCTAAGGCTGGGTCTTTCATTATTTGGGAGTTATTTTCGTTGGCATATAGCCCAGTAACACTTAACAGCTCAGATGTTATTGGCATTCCACATATTGAAAATGTAGATAAAGCTTGTGGATTAGGAAGTATTCTTGTACTAATAATATTTAATAAAGGAAAGACCCAACGTTTACTTAAGTCTGCACTAAGATTACTTATAAAAAATATAGCAACAAACCCCAAGACTAAAAACGAAAATTTCTTATTTAGCCAACCTGATACTATGGCTATCAACATTAAACCTGCAAACATAAGTAATAAATAAGCATTTGTATCTCGAGTAAACGCAAATAAAAAAGCAAAGATTAAACAAATTACTATTTTATATATTTGCCAACCTCGTAATAACCAAATACCAGATGCAATAAATAAAGCGAAAATGGATAGTGATAACGACTCGGTCATCATGACAAAATCCCAGCCTGCTAAGTGCCGTACTAAACTAACAGCCAATATCACAGTAAAAGAAAATAATTTCAAACTCAATGGAGTAAAAGAAGCGGAGATAAGATACGCCAGCAAACCCCATGCCACAATGGTTAATCCTAATTGAAAGATTGCAACCATCTCAAAATTTTGTCCCATCATTTGAAGAAGAAACGGAAAAACAAATGGACGGTCAAGATACAAAAAATTTGTACTAATGATAGGGCTGGTTGAAATACGAACGTAAATATCGGTATCTGCTAAATCACGGGGAGCATGAATGGCTGGGAACGTTGTCAATACACGAATGACAGCATACACAAAAAAGATAGAGATATAAAATATTTTCAATTTCATTTTATTTTTCTAACCATATTGTTACAGGTCCATCGTTATGAATTTCAACTAACATATCTGCGCCAAATTTTCCTGTTTGCGTTGGCACACCATGATTTTGTAAAAGTTCTGCAAACTTTTTTACAAGCGGTTCTGCAACTTCTGGCAATGCCGCTTCAATAAAAGATGGTCGCCGACCTTTGGATGTATTGGCATATAAAGTAAATTGAGAAACGACAATCGCTTCACCTTTGACATCTAATATGGATAGATTTGTTTTACCTTCGGCGTCTTCAAAGACCCTCAAATGCGCCACTTTTTCAGACATTGAAATTGCTTCTGCTTCCCCATCTTGGTGACCTATCCCCAGCAGAATCAACAATCCTTTGCCAATTTTGGAAATGACTTGTCCATCAACTGTTACACTGGCTTGGGAGACTCGTTGGATTAAGATTCGCATGGGGAAAGTAGACAGGTATACAAGTAGACAGGTAGACAAGTACACAGGTCTATTGTTTCCTTGTGTACTTGTTTACTTATGTACTTCTTTATGGAAGTTGTATCGCCTCGCGGACTTCTTTCATTGTCTCTTGTGCAATGACTCGCGCACGCTTGCCACCATCATTCAACACATCTTGCACATAACTTTCTTGTGAAGCCAATTCATTTCGTTTGGCTCTAAATGGTTCAAGATGTTTATTTAAGTTATTAGCAAAGCGAAGTTTACAATCTACACAGCCGATGCCTGCCCGCCGACATTCAACATTAATCATATCCACTTCTTCTTGTGGAGAGAAAATTTTGTGCATAGTGAAGACGTTGCAAATATCTGGGTTGCCAGGGTCAGTTTTTCTTAGGCGAGCAGGGTCTGTGACCATTTCGCGCACACGTTTCGTTGTCTCTTCTGGTGTTGAGGCAAGCTCAATATGATTATTCAAACTCTTGCTCATTTTATCTTTACCATCAATGCCGACTACTTTTAGAATTTCAGTGTGCTTCACTTGAGGTTCAATTAAACATTTGGTGTTGTAGCGATAATTAAATGAACGTACAATTTCACGCGCAAATTCAAGGTGCGGAGCTTGGTCAATGCCTACTGGCACAATATCTGTTTTATATAAAACAATATCAGCCGTCATCAACACAGGATAGCCCAATAAACCATAATTTACATTTTCAGGTTGTTGACGAACTTTTTCTTTGAAGGTCGGCAAGTCGGTTAATTTCCCAAATTGCGTGACCATAGAAAGATAAGTATGCAACTCCATCACTTCGGGAACATGGGATTGGATAAATAAAATCGAATCTTCAGGGCGAATCCCTGCCGCTAACCAATCTAATGCCATTTCAAACGTATTTAAGCGCAGGTCTTGTGTCGTCTCTACTGTTGTTAAAGCGTGAACATCTACAATGCAATAGACACTGTCATAATCTTCTTGTAATGCTACATAATTTTGAATCGCACCTAAATAATTCCCCAAGTGCTGTCTGCCTGTTGGTCTTGCACCTGAAAATACTCTGCCTTTTTTTGCCATTGATATTCCTCTTACTTAGATTAACGTATTTTATAAGAAAATTATAACATGTAGCGCTGCTAGGCTTGTCATGCCTTGATATAAACGCTATAATGCCACAGTTGATTAAATTTATGAGACCCTAAAGGTCTTACAGACCTTTAGGGTCTATTTGAGAAGAAAGAAGTAAGGAGAAATATCCCATGCCCGTTTATACCTACCGCTGTGAGAATTGCGGAGTGCAGTTTGAGAAACATCAGTCTTTTACTGATAACCCGTTGAAAACCTGCCCTGAATGTAAAAAGAAAGCCCTCAAAAAAGTGATTACCCCCACTAAAGTGATTTTCAAAGGCTCTGGCTTTTATGCCACCGACCATAAATCACCTTCGGGCAATACGACTTCGACAAAAAAGACCGAAACAAAAACTGAGACCGAATCCAAACCTGCTTCAACCGAAAAATCTGAGTAATTAGCCTCACCCTACCCTCTCCTATTCTGGGAGAGGGTATTAATTTGAAGGAGAAAACAATATGTCAATGGAAGATATTCTCAAAGTTTTAGTTGATTCGCGTCAGGCAGGAAATCAACAACAGCAAGCTAGTGACCCTATGACCGATTTAATTGGCAATTTGCTAGGGGGAGGTCAACCTTCAACATCATCACAACAACCTGCAAACCCAATCGGTGATCTAATTGGTAGCCTATTAGGAAGCGGGCAACCTCAAACATCACAACCACCTAGTGAATTAGGGAACATGATGGGCATACTTGAAACCATTATGAATCCTAATAAAAGTAACCCTGCGGCAAACAGCCCCATTATGATGTTGTTACAACCATTTGTTGTGCAATTAGCCAAGAAAATGAAAATTTCGCCAGAGATTGCTATGTTAGTAGTTTCATTTGTAGCTTATAAACTTCTGGCGCATCACCCTACTTCCGGGCGTGACTCAAATTCATTTGATTTAGACGATATGCTTAACCAAATGAACACAGGCAAAATTGACCAGAACATTTTACAAAATAGTGGCATGGTGAATGAGTTAGCACGCTCCACTGGGTTAGATCAAGCCACTGCTGCTAAATCTCTAGAAACCGCCTTTAGTATGTTTGGCAAACAAATACAGACAGGTATGAGCCCATCAGGCACAACAAATACTAGAAGGGTTTCGGTTTCCAGAAATAGATTGAACACAACAAGAGTTAAAGGTGGAGCAAGCAAGAGTAGAAAATAGCTTTTATAAAAAGATTTCATGCAGATGAAGTCTTTTTTTATTTAATTTCGTAAAGCCGCATATTTCCAGTTTGATTAATAAAATCCAAGCCAAACATCTCTATATCAATTTCTTCATTATAAATTTGAGAAAAAATTTCTCCCCGGAAAGAGCTATTCGGCGAAAGTACCAAATAACGAATACCTTGTGTTTTACAGGCATCAATAAATGCATCCAAATTATCATTAGGTAAAAGGGGAAATTCATTACTATATCCCCAAACCCAATCTATATTCCAATTACCAATTTGACGCGAACGATAAGGCATAGTGTTGGGGGTATAAAAATTATATCGATCCGAAAAAACTTCACTCGAATGTTTCATTCCGTTCGCGCGAAGTGTATTTTCAATGATTTCGAGTACTCTACGTGCTTCGTAGTTTTTTTGAACATAATCTACATCATAAAGCGCCCAGCCGTAAAATGTTTTCATACTTAATAAGGCAAATACAACGCCAATAATATTGCTAATCTGTTTAACTTTAGTGAAATATTTTTCAGCTTGATTAGATAAGATAACTAGCAGAAATGCAATACAAGTAATATAAGCATACATGATTGTTAAGGGTGCTCGAGGGCTATCACCAAGGGCAATTGGAATAGCATACAAAATAATATA
Source organism: Chloroflexi bacterium OLB14 (assembly GCA_001567105.1). Taxonomy (GTDB): domain Bacteria; phylum Chloroflexota; class Anaerolineae; order Anaerolineales; family Villigracilaceae; genus Villigracilis. The sequence continues at coordinate 17,861 of LMZR01000060.1, read as the reverse complement.
CATGGTTGAGAATAAAGCATAAAAAGCATATTTACTTTTAGGAGACAAAAAGAAAACAAGCAAAAGGAATTAAAGCAAAAGAAATTAAAAACTTAAATGGGATCCAATATGTAGCAAAAAAAGCTTGTTGGTTTTTAGTGATTTCAGATATCAAAGAAAAACTTTCAATTTCAGTTGGAGTGGGAGAATATGTTGGATCTATGCCGTATAAGAATTTATAAATATTAAAAGCTTGTGCTGTTTCAAACATTCCGTGCCCTGACACAAGATTTACTATTACCTGTAGTACAACAAAAAACGAAAAAGCACCAACCATTAATACTCTTGAGCGAAACGGACGAATACCAATCAATAAAAAATAACTAACGAAGATTGCCACAGCAGAAACAATGACATGTGTTCGTGTAAGAAATCCTAACCCCAGTGAAGTACCCACCAAGATAAAATCTAATTGAGCATGTTCACTTTGTTCTTCGAAATGGTTCTTCCAAAGTAAAAAAAATTGCAAAAGCAACAAACGCCGCCGCACCAATATCAGGTCCAATGGTATGAGCATTTTGAAAAACAAACGGAGCCGCAATGGAACTAAATGTTGCAATGAAAATGGCAAAAAAAATTTCGGGTGTAGAAAACAAGCGTTGAAACAGAAGCAGTAAAAAATCCAGTAAGAAGCGAATTGATGATATAAGCAATCGGAAGAATATAAGTAAACGGCATCTGCCCAATTAAGAAAGCGTATCCAAATGGATAAAATCCGTTATACAAAGACTCAGGTTGAGATAGTGTCATATTCCTGCCATAATACAAAACATTCCAAAAGTCGTTACCGGTGGAATGAAATTGCATATAGCTCCCTATGGCAAATGTAATGCTTGTGCCAAGCGCAAAGAAAAACAAAAAGGATTTGTAATAAGCGCCTAAAACTTTTTTAATCATGCAAGTTGATTCTTATTTTTTCTCATCATCCACACACTCACAACAATCATTGGAAGCAACGCAACAATTGCACTAACATATGCCATCATGTTATAGCCAAGTGAAGCGAAGATAAATCCACTTTCTAAACTCCCAAATGCAGAAGCCAACCCAACTAACAAATCGTTGAATCCTTGTGTACGGGCACGTTCTGCTGGTGAGAGTTGATCTGCTAATAATGTGGAACCACCCACAAAACAAAAATTCCATCCAAGCCCTAATAAAAATAGTGCCACGCCTAATGGAAGCACATCAGGTGAAATGGTTGCAGAAACACAGGCGATCACCAAAGTTATTGCGCCACTCAAAATAACTTTTTCGCGCCCCCATGAATCTGCTAGCCTGCCAGAAAGTATTGAAAAGGCATACATCCCAAATGTGTGTGATGCAATTACTGCTGAAATATCCGTTAATACATGTTGATGATCGTGCATGTGTAAAGATGTTATGACCATGACAAGCACCATCACCATTTGACCTAGCACCATTGCCGTGACCGCAACAATTGTGGCGGGTTGCCGAATAATTTCAAATACGCTTCTTACTTGATTTGACCTGTTGATTGTTTCAGGAAATTTTTGTGCTACTTCTTTTCCAATCTCTCGCGGGTCGGGGCGTAAGCCGATAAATACAACCACAGCCGCAATTGCAAATAAAATTGCAGAAATTAAATAAGCACCTGCTAATTCATCAATACCCCATGAGCCAACCAGTTTACCTGCAGGACCTGCCACAAATGGGCCAATCACTGAGCCGACAGTTCCGCCAATGACGACATTTGATATTGCACGACCTCGATGTTCTGGCTTATTAACTTCTGCCGCTGCAAAGCGACCTAATTGCACAGCCGAATTTGCTATGCCCATTAGAATCATTCCAAGCATAAACACTGGAAACGAATGAATGGCAATTGCATAAAATGTAACGCTTGAACCAATTACGCCAGAAGTTAAACCTGTCACTAATCCATTGCGCCTGCCGATAGCATCGAAAACATATCCCCACATAAAAGCGGAGAATGCACCTGCTAAAAGATAAACCGCTGTTGGCACACCTGCCCAACTTGGGTTCTGACTTAACTCTTTGCCGACAATCGAGTTTAATGTTGCCGCCGCAATAAAACCAGCAGAAGCAAGTGATTGTTGAGCAAATAAAATTGTGGTTATTTTTCGTGCAATAGATTCGAGGTTTGTTGTCATGGGTGGAGATTATACTCTTTGATAAAACTACTCGTATTTAAGGCAATAGATAAAAATGTAAATTGTTATATAGCAGAAACTATTTTTTAATTAGAAAAATAAATGCCCCATCAACACCGCAGTAATCGTCATCGTAATGTTATCTACATCTTTATAAGGCAGCGACTCGACTAACATGCTGACCAATGCGATGAAAGCAATTGGTAAAAGATAATTTGTAATTGAGCCTACAAACACACTCGCATTGATATAAATAAAAATGATCAACACAGATAATATAAACCCGCCGAGAAATACAGCCATAGAACCCGCAACGGATTTATCTTTACTCCATGCTAATTTTGCTGAATTAAATTTTCTGCCAACAATATCTGCAATGCCATCACCGCCACACATCATCATTAAAGCGATAATGCCAATGGGAGAATCTCTCCAGTAGATTAAGGTCAATGCTACGAACATAATCCCATAATACAATGGACCGCGTAAAATCTCTTTCGGGTCACCTGTGCGAGACATGGCTTTGACAGAGGCGTCATCTTTCAAAATTCCAAAACCAATTAATGCAAATTGAATTGTTATGATTAAAGGAACAAGTGCCGCCCACCAACGTGCGGATGAGGTATCTGAAAATAAAAACCAGCACAATACAAATATGGGACCTGTACCAATGTGAATGATTTTTCGGCTTAGTTTGCTATCAATGATTCCGCGATGAGCAATGAAATCCATAGAGCGCAGAAAAATGAGTGAAATTGCAAAAGTAATAATGGTGGCGATGAGGTTGTTCAAGGGTAATCTCCAATATTTATAAATAATTACATTGTTCTTTTTATTCGTGCTTCAATATTTTTAGGCACATCCCAAAAACTCAATGCACCTTTACATTTAATTGCTTTTTGTAATTTCTTCGGACGTTTCAAAACAAAGCCAACGTATCCTGTGTACCAATCTGAATCGGAATCTTCCACACAATCTACAATTTCAACTGTGCCAACAATTGCCCCAAGTGACATATCTTCATAAGCAGGGATTTTAATTTTTGGTTTTCGTTTGCGAATACTTTTACATCCTTCCTCATATTCTGCCCGAGTCATTGCTTGAGAAGCATGAATCGCTACTCTGCCACGAATATTTGTCTTCCAAGTTCGGTTTTCAACATCTTTACCAGCATAGATAATCGCCCAAGCCCAAGGTTGACGAACTGTGATTGCTTTCATATAAACCTCCATAGCCATTGAAATATTATAAGCCACTCTTTTATTTAATAATTTCTCTCCATGCTATAATCGCGCACGCAACATGTACAAAACAATGAGGTCTAATGAAAAACAAAATTCTATTTCTATTTTTTATGCTTGCACTCACCCTCACCGCTTGCGGGGCAAGTGACTCGGTTGGGGCTAGGCACGCAGTTGAAAGTTACATCTCAGCTTTGGCAGCAAAAGATGAAGCGGGGCTTTTATCAAATTCATGTGCAGATTATGAAGATGATGCCCTACTGGTACTCGACTCATTAGAATTAGTCGAAGTCACCTTAGCCGATGGATGGTCTGTCAAGAAGTTGGCAATGATGGCGATACAACTTTGGTCAACTGCAATGGCAAATTACAAATGAGTTATAACGGCGAACCGCAAGAATTAGATTTTTCAAAAATCACTTATGAAGTTGTCAATGAAAATGGTAATTGGTTAATTTGCGGGACAAGATAAAATTAAACACAAAGGACACGAAGGACACAAAGTTTTTAATTAACTCCTTAGTGACCTTTGTGTCCTTCGTGTTTAAACAATATGAAAAAATTTTTTTCAAAAGAAAATTTACTTGCAATTCTTTTTTGTTTGATATTAATTGCATTAACAATTTTCACAGCAGATAGCAACCCCACATGGATTTATCAAGGCTTTTAGCATGACGATAACTCAAATTTTGATTATCGTTTTTTTTGTTTTATTATTCGCCATCCTCAAACGCGGCAGAGATTGGTTTTTATTCATCGCCAGCATCTTCACAATTTTTTGGCTACAACCCGCCTTACCCATTCGCGGTTTCGATTTTTGGATTCCAACACTCACACTCATCATCACAATTTTTTCTTGGCACATCACAGCCACTGACAAACTTAATAGAAAAAATATTTTCACATTCATCATCATCGCCAGCATCGTCTTATTGATTAACGCCACCAGATATTTTTCATTCGCACAAATTTTCACGCCCTCACGCCCACCACAAATTGAAATCACATTCATTATCTTTTTGATTTTTGGATTCATATTTTTTTTTCTTAAGAAAAACCACCGCTTCTTTTCTGACTTTCGGTTTGATTCTGCTCATCGGACTTTTTCTTATCTTCAAAATCCCTGCATTAACATTATGGCTCAGTACAATATTACGCGGCTTGGTTGGTCAGTCTGTCTCAACTGCTTCTGCATTAGATATTCGCTGGTTAGGGTTTTCATACATCGCCTTTCGTTTAATCCACACTATACGAGATAAACAAGCAGGTCGTTTGCCAGATGTTGATTTGAAAGAGTACCTCACTTATGTAATTTTCTTTCCTGCTTTCACAGCAGGTCCCATTGACCGTATTGAACGCTTCATTAAAGATTTACGTCAAACTTTTATTTTCAATTCGGACATATTTTTTAGTGCAAGCCAAAGATTATTAATTGGCTTATTCAAAAAATTTGTAATTGCTGATTCATTAGCCTTAATTGCCTTGAACGATACCAACGCGACTCAAGTCCATTCTACAAGTTGGTTATGGATTTTAGTCTATGCCTATGCTTTGCAAATTTATTTCGATTTCAGTGGCTACACTGATATTGCTCTCGGCATTGCAAAATTTATGGGAATTAACTTGCCAGAAAATTTTGCATCACCTTACCTAAAACCGAATTTGACTCAATTTTGGAATAACTGGCACATCACATTAACGCAATGGTTTCGAGCATATTTCTTTAATCCAATTACACGCTGGTTACGGTCTTGGCAAAAACCCATGTCCATACCGATGATGATTTTATTAACTCAAGTTGCCACCATGTTGTTAATCGGCTTTTGGCATGGAGTCACATGGAATTTCACGCTATGGGGTTTATGGCATGGGCTGGGACTATTCATCCATAACCGTTGGAGTGATTTTACAAAAGCCAAAACAGCACAATGGGCGAATACAGCCACAAAACAAAATTTATTAAATATCAGTGGCATTATTTTCACTTTTCACTTCGTAGCCCTCGGCTGGATATTTTTTGCATTAAGTTCACCCGTCACTTCGTGGAACGTTTTGCTTAAACTGTTTGGTATACAATAAACCAACCCCGTAGGGATGTAATTATTATAGAATTAGGTTCATCGCCATTCCAAATCCCGTAGGGATGGCATATTTTTTCAAATCTATAACACCCATTTCGACAGGCTCAATGCAACGCCTTCGGGGTTGGTCACAAATTAATTGTTCTGCTATAAAAATTTCACTCCTTCGGAGTTTCAACATTAATGAATCAAGTTAAACCCTTCAATGTTTTTGTAAAAGGAATCTTTCTTTTTATTCTCTTCAACCTTGTGATTGCTTTATGGCAGCCACAGGTTGGGAAAATTTCTTTATATAACTCTATCTTTACAGGTAGAGAACGTTTGCCGTTTGGGGAAAACCCAAAACAATCGTATAACTTAAGCCTATTTGACTTGGATGCTATGTTCGCCTCGCATGTGATTCATGGAACAGAAAAAACAGAAAATGAGTTTAGAGTCATCGTCATGGGAGATTCATCGGTGTGGGGAACTTTATTGAAGCCAGAAGAAACATTGACTGGTCAGTTAAATGAAATGAACATCTCTGCTTGTGGGAAAAATGTAGCAGTTTATAACATTGGATACCCAACTATTTCATTGACGAAAGATGTCATGTTGCTTGAATATGCTATGCAATATCAACCTGATTTAATTTTATGGCTGACGACTTTGGATGCTTTTCCAAACGAAAAACAAATGTCGCCGATTGTGGAAAATAATCAAAAACAAAAAACTTTTTGGGAGAAAACATTTATCGGTGATAGACGCGCTTGGGCAGATTTAATTCGACTGCAAATATACGGCGTGATGTGGTCTGCTACGGGTATTGACCAGTTTTATCCTGAAACATACGAAAAAGCCCAAACTGATTTTGAAGCGGACGAAATTTACCATGATTTCGTCAAACCGAATTTGGATAAAAATCTTTTAGCTTTGAATACACTTGAAACAGGCTTTAATCTTGCTGGTGAAACACCTTTAATTTTGGTAAATGAGCCAATGTTAATAAGTTCTGGAAATAATAGTGACATCCGCTATAATTTTTTCTATCCACGCTGGGCGTATGATGAATATAGAAACATGATGAATGAATTGAGTGAAGAAAATAATTGGAAGTACGTTGATTTGTGGGATATTGTTCCTGCAAATGAGTTTACAAATAGTGCCATTCATTTAACACCTGCTGGTGAAAAAATGTTGGCTGAAAGTTTAGCGCCGTATATTGAAGGAAATTGTAAATGATAAGTACAGCGACATTTATGTCGCTTGTAAACGCAAGATAAATCTTGCGGTACTTAACAACTAACTGGAGTTTATTTTAATGAAGCAAGTGCAATGTATATTGTTAAGTTTGTTTTTAGTTTCTTGTATGAGTGTACCAGTTACATCACAACCTGAAATTGAAAGTACATCTACTACTACTACTACTACTATTATTGTGGAAGCAACGCATGAAATTGTTGAAGCAACACAAGTTGCAACGGCAACACCACGCCCGACGCTAGCACCAGATGAATGGAAACAGTTACCAATTGTCCCCCACGTCAGTGAGGCGATGAAGGAAGTTTATCAGCGTGGAATCGCATTAGGTCGAAATCCAAATGTGTTTTCAAAAGTTGGTGATTGTCAAACAAACACAGGTTTTTATTTGGTAGATTTTGATCACAAAGATTGGTATAGCCTTGGGGATGAGTATGCTTATTTGCAAGAGACGATTGATTATTATCAAGGTTCGTTTTCGCGCACGAGTTTAGCAATGCGTGATGGTTATAACGTGGCGGCGATTCTGACTCCGTTTCGGGCTGATCCTGAAAAATGCGAATCAAATGAAACGCCGATTGCTTGTGAATTTCGTTTGAATAATCCGAGCATTGCGATTATCAGTTTGGAAACAAATTTCAACGATAGACCCGCTGATGATTATGGAAAATATATGCGCCAAATTATTGAATATAGTTTGGAGCAAGGCGTTGTGCCGATTTTAGCAACCAAAGGTGATAACCTTGAAGGTGATGATAGTATCAATGCTGAGATTGCGGAGATTGCTGTTGAGTATGATATTCCGTTGTGGAATTTTTGGGCGGCGTTGCAACCTTTGCCAAATCAGGGTCACGATACTGAATTGAATGATGGCTTTCATTTATCTTTTTCAAGAAATTTTTTTGATAAAGAAAAAAATATGTTAAGTGGCTGGCCCTGGAGAAATTTGACGGCGTTGCAAGCGTTGGATGCGGTGAGGAAGGCGTTAAGTGAGTAATTGGTAATTGGTAAATTCGGTGGTTGAGCGCAAGCAGCCGAAACCACCAGTTAATTAAAGCAACAAAAATTATTTATAAAAACTCGTGGTCTCGATACGTTGCTCGCCAAAGAACGGCTCACAACTACTCGACCACCGAAACATCATTAAAAGGAGATAACATGACAACAGAAATTACAACATCTATTGGAAAGTTTGTTGCTGAAAAAATATTGAAGCAACCAAATAAGGAGATTAAACCTGATGAAGCCTTAATTTCTAGTGGATTAATCGATTCGTTTAGCCTGATGGATTTGGCAATGTTTGTAGAAGATAATTTTGGTGTGAGGATTGAAGATACTGAATTAAATGCTGATACGTTTGATTCGTTAAATCAATTGGCGGAATTAATTATTTCAAGGAAATAAATTCTTAACGCGAAATGCGCGAAAATGCGAATGACGCAAACAAAAAAGATTTCGCGTAATTCGCCCGTTGGCGATATTCGCGTTAATTCTTTTTGTTAAAAATGACCACACTTCCCCACCTTCTCCAACACGCATATCAGACTGTGCCTGATAAAACCAGCATCATTTTGCAATTTGCAGGGCAGGAAGATAAAAAAATCACTTATCGTGATTTGATTCATGGTGCAAATCGTTATGCAATGACGTATGCAAAACATGGAATCAAAAAAGGTGAAGTTATCATTTTGATTCTGCAGCATGGCGAAGATTTGATTTATTCATTTTGGGGAGCAATTTTGCACGGCGCGATTCCATCCATTATGCCGTTCTTAACAGAAAAACTTGCGCCTGAAAAATATCGCGCTGATTTGGCTTCATTAATTTCAATTACAAAACCGACCACGATTGTCACTTACCCAGAATTTGAAAATGAAATTCGGAGTGCATTGGTTGAAGGTGATTCGGTAAAAAATATAATTCTTACTTCCGCACTCGCCGAGGACGGCGAGGCAAGCAAAATAAATTACGCCGCCGTCCCACAGGGAGGCTTCGCACAGGACGGCGGTTTAAGCATTTCTCCTGAAGATATTGTTGTTTTGCAACATTCATCTGGCACGACGGGTTTGCAAAAAGGTGTGGCGCTTTCGCATCGTGCAGTTTTGAATCAATTAAATTCATATAGCAAAATTTTACAAATTGATAATCAAAAAGATGTTATCGTTTCGTGGTTGCCGTTGTATCACGATATGGGTTTTATCGCTTGTTTTATCATGCCTGTTATTTTGCAAATTCCACTTGTGTTAATGTCACCATTTGATTGGGTGCGCGCGCCGTTATAAAACTTTTACAATCTGTTTCGCAATATCAAGGCACGTTATCATGGCTTCCAAAATTTTGCATTTAATTTTTGCGCGCAAAAAAATTCGTGAGCGCAATCTTGAAAAATGTAAATCTTTCGTCATGGCGCGCTGTCATCAATTGTTCTGAGCCTGTGCATGTTGAAAGTCATAATTTATTTTTTGAAAAAATTTTCGAGTTATGGATTAAATTATTCTGCTCTGCAAACTTGTTATGCGATGGCTGAAAATGTTTTTGCTGTGACGCAATCCCCACTTGATAAAACGCCAGTGGTTGATGAAATTGACCGCGAGCTATTTATGACACAACGCTTCGCCTCCGCGCCGATAGTTGGTCAAGCAACGCTAAAGATGACTTCCTCTGGGCATCCTCTTCCCAATGTGAAAATCCGCGTGGTGGATGAATCTTTTAATGATGTTGATGAAAGAGTCGTTGGTGAAATTGCAGTGCAAAGTGATTGTATGTTGACGGAATATTTTAATCGCCCAGATGCAACTGAATTGGCAATAAAAAAAATTACCCGTCGCCGAGGACGGCGACGGGAGCATAGTTAATAACTGGTATCTCACTGGTGATTATGGTTACATAGCAAATGGTGAGTTATATATTTCAGGCAGAAAAAAGGATTTGATTATCGTTGGCGGGAAGAATGTCTACCCTCAAGATTTGGAATCGCTAGCAGGTGAAGTATCAGGCGTCCGCAAGGGACGATGCGTAGCGTTTGGGATGTATGACCAAGAATCAGGTACAGAAGAAGTTGTCATCATTGCCGAATCTGAATCTCCTGAATCAGATAAAGAATTAATCGCCGATGCAATTCGCAAACATGTGACCAAAAGTTCTGCCATTGCATTGCGTCATGTTAAAGTAGTAGATGAAAGTTGGATATTGAAAACATCTAGCGGCAAAACAGCAAGGTCAGCGAATAAAGAAAAGTTTTTGAAAGAGTTTAATACAAAATAAAAAAGGACGGACTAAATAGCCCGTCCTTTTTGTTTATTGTTCTAATGATTGTGCAAGTCCTAACACTTCTTCTAAAGATAAGTGATTTGATTGAATTGCTAGCACATATCCATTTTCTTCCCACAGGAGCATATCTACCATGTCATTAGATGTTCCTACTCGAGCGTAGAAATCTTCAATCCATACGCCAGTGTTCCCGTTGATGTTCACATCCGTTACTTTTTTCCCACCTGTGGGAATATCTTGTTGGCGTTGATCAAAACGATTGGTGTGAATTGATAGGTATCCTCCATCTTCAGTTAAGTAAGTGACAAAGATGCCCCAACCGTATGGAACTTGTTGATCATCTAAATATTCAGCGGCAACTACTTCGCTGAATGAATATCCTTTTGGTAAAGTGCTGGGCAAGAAAGGTGAAAAACCTGCTTGCGAAATGGCTGTTTCAAAAGGTGAAACTGTTTCTGTAATTGGAACGATTGGGGTTGCAGTTGCTTGCGCAAGCGCAGATTGTTCAGGTGATGGCGAAGAAATAAGCACAGGATCACCAGCAGGTCGTTCGCTAATAAATAGTACACCAATTTGGTGCAAGAAATCTGATGCCATGACTCGTGCAGTTGGAGAAAAAGTAAAAGTAAATGTTGCAACCGTGAGTAAGATGACAAAAGCGTAAGTTAGCCTTTTTGTTAAAAGCGCAGTTTTAGATAGCATTGGTTTTGATATCCTTTTGTAAAGTGCCTGCATAAATTCTTTGCGCGGCGGTTTTTGAAATTTATAGAGAAAATCGTCTTTCATAGATGAGCCTCCCACTCTACACGTATATATTGAATAATTCGATGAAGAGTCACGCCGACATTTGATTCAGTCATCCCAGTGAGGCTGGCAATAGCGCGGTTGGTGAGACCTGCACCATATTTGAGAGCCACCAACTCTCGGTCGCGGTCTGCAAGCTGGGATAGTAAGGCAGATAAATGAGCAATATTATCTCGTTGCTGCGTTACTTCTTCTGTGTTTTCATCGGCTGGAATTTGAATGATCTCTTCTAAAGAGATATTAGAACGCCTATTTTTTCGGTAGTAATCAATAGCCACACGGCGGGCAATTGTGAATAGCCATGTAGAAAAAGCAGATAAATCGTGCTTGTAGCGGTCTCGATTTCGCCAAGCTTTCTCAAATGTATCTGCGGTTAAATCTTCGGCAATAAAATCGTCACCGATTTGATAGCGAAAAAAAGTTGAAGATACGAGGAAGTTCTTGTTGATACAATTCCTCAAAATCTTCTTCTTTAGCCGACGTTCTGAATAGTGTAGCAAAGCGAAGTTTAGACATCATCAAAACATTATACGGAACAGAAGAAAAAGTATTACAAATCAACTTGTTTTTTTGTGAAACTTTCGTTTTCACCCTTCGTATACGAATAAAATATATTATGTAGAGGAAGGTATTGTGAAACAAGAAAAAGCATCTCGTTTATGGCAAATTATTAGCTGGGTTCCATTTGGATTGCTAGTAATTTGTGCTTTGGCAATATTAGTAATGTTATCAATAGGAGGGATGGTTAAAATTACAGGCTGGTATGTGCTTCAATCTATCCCATCTTTGTTAGGGGTAATCACTTTTATCGGGTTTGGTATTTATTTTCTCATCAAAAAAGATAAAAGTAAGGTTGTAATTTGGACGTTGGTTGTTTCATTTTTAAGTATGCTTACATTGATTATGTCCTTTGTGCCTGTAGCATTTCCTGCTTCGCTTGAAAATACCACGCCATCTGTAACTGTGCGTTTACCTGCTAATGAGAAAATTCGTGTGGCTTGGGGCGGTGATTCAATCTCAACAAATTATCATGCCGCCGCGCCAGATCAACGCTGGGCGTATGACTTAGTAATTGAGCCAAATTATTTTTCAGGTAGTCAAAATTTAGAAGATTACAGTTGTTATGGAACAACCGTTGTCGCTCCCGTTACTGGAAAAGTTGTCTCAGCTCATGATGGCGAACCAGATGAAATACCAGGCTCTGATTCTAATAACTTCACTGCCCCCACTGGCAACCATGTTTATATTTTGATTGAAGAAACGCAAACTTATTTAGTCATTGCTCATTTGAAAAATGGAAGCGTGAAAGTAAAAACTGGTGATTTTGTAGAGGAAGGTCAAGAAATTGGTGAGTGTGGCAATTCTGGTAATACAAGTGAACCACATATCCACATTCATCATCAACGTCAAAACCCAACTGAATATCCGATTAATTTTGCAGAAGGCTTACCGCTTTATTTTAGAGACCATGACGGCAACCCCATGCCTATTGGTGGATTTGAAATCCATGGTGATGAATTTACCCCAACAGGCGATGTGATTCAACATATTGGGCAATAAGTAAATTTATCCGTTATCGAAAACTAAATTTTCAGCTTGGGCTTGCACATAGTTTTGATAAGCTAATATCAATTGCTTGGTATGTTTCCCCACTTTGCCGTTACCAACTGGTTTATTGTCAATTGAAATAATTGGTACAACGCCACGCGAACTTGAGGTTAAGAAAGCTTCATCAAATTTTTCGTTTAGAGCTGGTGCACGATATTCAATTTGTAAACCTTGTTGTTTGGCTAACTTAAGTACAGATCGGCGTGTAACACCCAATAATATCCCCCGTTGAGCAGTGACAAGCACCTTATTGGGCTTAGTGACAATGTAAAAGTTTGAAGTCATGCCTTCAGACACTTTGCCATTTTTTGTTAGCAACACTTCAAAAGTTTTTTTATTTATTAACTTCCGTTGTGCTTGGCTTTGAGCAATAAAATCTGTACCTTTAATGCGCGGGTTATGGCGTGTAAGTTGGCTGGTAATCACTTGCACGCCGTTTTTATAAATAGAATCAGGCAAAGGCTGAAAAGGTTGAATGGCAATATACACATAACCAGTCTCTTTAATCAACAGCAAGCGCAGGCGTGATTCGTTAGGTAGCATGGTGCGCGTGAGTAAATAAATTTTCTCACGCAATGTTTTTTCATCAGCCGAGGGTTTGAGCTTAATTTGATGGGCAGGGGCGTACAATCTTTGCAAATGTTTTTTCAATCCAAGCACTTTTGTACCAGCGGCAAGGGTGCTGAAGGTAGTATAAAAGGCGTCAGGAAGAGTAGCAGTTACCTCGTCAAGTGAAGAAGCGGAAGAATAAAATTCAATAAGTTTAGAATCGATTAGCAGAAAAGTAGAGAGGGTCATATCCAAATTATAAATCTATCACCTAACAAATATGCAAGGAATATATAAGCGGGCAAGCATATATAATTTTAGTATATGGCAAAGAAAAGCATCCATGATGTAACTGAATTAACCGCCAAAGACTTGCGCAGTGTAGCGAAAAATATTTCGTCGCAAGAGCTTTCAAAACTAACTCTGCCTGAAGTAGAAGCCGTAGTGCAATTGGTTTCAAAAATTATGCCAGCGGGGAATGTGCCCGGTATGATTTTAAGTGGCTTAGCTCGTTTGCCCGGACGAAAAATTCCATTACAAAAAATTGAAGCAAGATGTAAACGCACTATTTAGTGGCATAGATCAAGTGTTAGACCAAGCCGTGTATGGTGCTTTTTTTTGCGGGTCCCGCCGCTGTGTTGTGGGCGTATCAAAATTTATTGAAGCTAGCAGGCAAAGACCCCGAATCTGCCTTCCCTGAAGGTGCTTGGCAATTTTATGTAGATTACGCCCTGCGCGAAGACACCGCCCGCCATGCTAATGAAACGCACGGTTTCGATACTTTGTTAAAACAAAATGATATTCATTTAACTGAAGTAGATAGATTGACCGCTTGGGTAATGGCATCGGTTACATGCTTGCATCAATACTATGCCTTGCTCGAAAATGAATGGATCGAACGTGTTTCGATTTCTTTACTAGAAGAAGCGCTTCGCTCTGTACCTGATCAAACTCAAACCGCGCGGCGCCTCTTTCGTGACTGGGAGTTGATTCGTCCATATCGGCGGGAGGCTGAGGCTGGAAGCTCCGACTACCCAACTTATCGCCGTGCAAAATTTACAGAATTCTTACAACAGAAATTACAAATTTTGCCAAACAATCTTTATGAAGCATGGCACAAGAAATTAAGCCAAGCCATGCAAACAGAATTACCAGAATATCAAAAGCAAATGTCTATCTTGGCGTATTTAGAGCCAGGTCCATACGGCGAAATTCGGATGCCTTTTCAGATAACAGATGCATATATTGGTATTATTCATAAAGAAAGTTATTACTTAGTCCCTATTTGTGAGCCCGGTACAAACCAACCGCTCAACGTGATGACTGCCCGCGCACAAATTGCCAGATTATTAGTCTCTGCAGTTGGTTCACCTTCGCAATTAATTTCACTCGCAAAAGTAAAACGCTCTGCCTTAACAGACTTGCGCTCAAAACTAAACCCTATGTTAGTTAATGAGTTAGATAATTTGCGTTTTGCGCCTATTCTCGTCTCTACTAATATACGCTCACGAAATTTGCCATTACCAGAATTACGCCAAACTGAAAGGGGTATTGGCTCTCATGCCATGACAATTTTTGATACAGGCGAAACAATCGTCTTTGATCAATCTCATATCTTTTTTGATGGCGTTTGGGGAACTGCTTTATCCGAAATTATGACAAATGAAGCGCTCTCTTGGGGGAGATATTTAAGTTTACTGCCCTCACCTGTTTCAGCTAATCAATCAATTTATGCCCCATTAGCCTTGCAACTAAATGAAGAAGATTTACACTTAGTGAGTCAAGCTCCGCACGTCTTACAGGAAGTCGGTGCAGAGAATCCATCGTTAGAATTAAAAGCCTTTTCTGCTTTACGCACACAATTCAAACAAAGAAATGACTTAATCGAATTAACCATCAACGATTTACTGGTTTTATATCGAGCAATTCACGCCGCCACCTATCAGCCCTCGCCAGAATTAATAAGTGAAATTCGTAAACTTTCTGAAACACAACCCGAACTATCTGCTATGCTTCATCAACTGGTAGAAGAAGGTAGTCGCACCAACCCATCCATCTTGATTCCGATGGACGCTAGCCTCAAATCTCCGCGCGAACGCGTGTACCCCATGAATGTTGAAGTGCCACTTATGGATTTGAATCTGCTAGGCTTACATGCTCAAACCCTAAAATTATTAGATGCTTACGAACGCGCTCCCAAAGGAGAAAATAGAGCCACCTTATTTGCAAGTTTTAATCACTCACAAAAAATATATCTCGCTTCTTTGGCTGGCTTTGGGATGTATCTCTCACGCGCCAAAGAAATTGCCTCTTTAGGGCAAAGTGCTAGTGTAGGTGCAATCAAATTACTTGCCCACCTACCCCTGCCTATTCAACGCTTATTAGATAAAATTCCAGAACGCTTTGAAGTGTTAAACAACATCCTCAAAGGACGCGAAGTATTCTCAAACGTCGGCGCAGTAGTGCCCACTAGCACACTCACTCGCTTTATGACAGCAAAAGATGATAATGATCAAAAACAATTAGCATGGAGCATCATCACAGATAGTGATGGTATTGTAAAAATAAACCTACGTGATTTCCGTCCGCATATTTCAAATTTACTAGAAATAGGCAGAAAAGACTTAGCTGAGATGATTGCCCAAGATTACCTAAATGCATACGTCCTCGGTGCCAATACCTACATTCACGAACTATCAAAAATTACAATTGCTAGCCGAGATACCTTATCACAGGGTAAAATTAAGCTAAAGAGCAATTAATCCACAAAGATAATAATATCCAAAAATAAATTGGAGATTGCTTCGTCTAAACGAGGCTCATAATAGAACACAATGAACGACCCATTAATTGGAAAACAACTTGGGAACTTTCGCATCGAACGCTTGCTAGGGCAAGGTGGCATGGCAACTGTTTACTATGGGCAAGATGTGAAACTGCATAGACCTGTTGCCATAAAAATATTAGACAAACGCTACCGCAAACACCCTGCCTATGCTACTCGCTTCGTCAACGAAGCCCGCATGATGGCAAAATGGCGACATGAAAATATCATCCCCATCTTCTACGCCGACGATTCTCAAGGTTGGTCTTATTACGTCATGGAACATATAGACGGACAAGATTTAGCCGCCTACCTTGACTCACATCACTATCAAGCCAACCTGCCCGCAATAGAAGATGTACTACGAATTGGTCAAGCCATTGCCAACGCCTTAGACTACGCGCAAAAACAAGGCGTCATTCATCGTGATGTAAAACCATCCAACATCCTACTCTCAAAAGATGGGCGTGTATTACTCGGTGACTTTGGTATGGCACTAGATATGCAAGATGGCACGCAAGGCACCACCTTCGGCACGCCTCATTACATCTCACCTGAACAAGCCAGAAGATCATCCGACGTAGTACCTCAATCCGATTTATATTCCTTTGGCGTAATCTTATATGAAATGCTCACAGGCACTGTACCTTTCGACGATGTCACCCCTGAAGAAATCGCCCTCAAGCACATTGCCCAGCCTCCCCGTCCGCCACGAAGCGCGAATCAAAATCTATCAAAAGAAGTAGAAACTGTCTTGCTTCGCGCATTAGAAAAAAACCCAAAAAATCGTTATCAAACTGGTGCCGAATTAATTTCAGCACTTACAGCCAGCATCAAAAAAAAACGCCTGAACAAAAAAAGCATCAACTACCACCACTCCCTGCAGGCGCACCCACCATTCAACGCGATTTTTCCACAGGGAAAATTATCCAACCTAAAACGCCCGCTGAACTCAGCCCAAAACAACCGCCAACTGTTATTGCTAGCAACCAAGCACGCAAAAAAAATTACTGGGTTTATGGAATCCTCCTTATTCTACTTTTAGGGTTTGGAGCCTTTTACTTTTTTCAAAATAAACCGACTACCCCAACCAGCCTGCCCACTTCAACTGAAGCAAATACACCGCTTCCGCCTACGCTTACACTTGTTCCTCCAACCCAAACCTTATCTTCGCCTCAAACGGATCCTGCCACGCCCACAGCAATTCCTGCAACCTCCACTATTACCCCCACTGCAACACTTGGTGTGCCAACTGTTTTATATCCCGAAGGCAACAACTTCACCTTATTTTATAACGCAACAAGTTTCTACATGCTTAATCGTTCATTTTCAAAGCGCAGTTTAGCAGGCTTTGTATTTGAACGTTTAGATGAAAACGGTAACCCCACTAAAGAACGATTCGAAGGCTGGCAATGGGAAAGCCCCAACGTAGCCTACCTACCAAGGCATTTTTGTGTAAACATCAACATCTATGGTGACCAAGACCCACAATACCTACCTGTTTCACCAGATTGCTTGAACGGATTAATGAGCACCATCCAACCTCGCTTTGACAGACCAGGCGACCTAATCTTTTGGAGCCCAGATTATGGCTATAAAAACTCAACTCAATTCCGTGTGCTATGGGTTGGAGAAGAAATAGCACGATGTGAAATTTCAGCAGGGGTATGTGAGTTATACATTCCATGACATCTTCCACCGCCCTTGCTCTTCCAAGTATTGCTTTGTATAAATTGGGAATAAATTTTGTTCCATAAATTTTTACGACGAAGTTTCTTTTGAATTACAACAAATTACACCTATTTGAAGAAATGATGAGTATGGAGGGTATCGCGTATCGATCTTGTCAAAATACGAATCAATCCTAACACCCTTAAAAGTTGATGTTACAACAGGCGATGTGATTCAACATATTGGGCAATAAGTTCAAAATATAATCACTCATAACAACCTTTACTTTAACAAAGGCGCTCAATCTATCTTAATGCGATTGAGTGCCTTATATTTTTGCACATGAAAACTGATCACTATCTTTTTCCCTTCACGTGGATACTATAATCAGAGAATTCTC
>LMZR01000059.1 GCA_001567105.1 Chloroflexi bacterium OLB14 | reverse complement strand
CCTTTCTTAAATTTTATGTTATTGAAAATTATTTTTGAATATACCAAAACTTTATATGTTTTAACTAACTTTAAAAATCTTTTCAATAATTTTACTCTCTTCATAAATTTTTATCTTTCCATAATGGCGAACTTAGCAAATGAAATCTTCTTTCATTGATTTCTCTTTTCAAGACTATTAATAACAATCATACCAATTTGGACTAAGGCGTTTTTGTACATACTATATCTCCAAAAGATTCGAACGGTGGTGAGATATTATCTGATCGGTAAACGAAACTCGGACCATACTCGAATAATCCACCGCCACGATAGAATTGAATAATAACAACTCCATATTCATATTTCACGCTAACTTTACCATCCTCTGCAAGGCTTTTATATTTTTGAGGTAGAGAGATAATCCAGTAGTCTTCATCTGTACTGGGTTGGATAGATTGCTCTATCCACTCCTTGGCTTCATTGAATCTATTTTCATTGATACGAAATTTTGCCTCTATTCGAAGATTACCAATTTCGTCATACAAATAATAAAAAATAGAAAACGTAATCAAATTTATACTAATCGGTATTAGTACTCGCCAAAAAACCTTTTTAACTTGAAATGGTATATAAATGATAGATAAAAAAAGTTAAGCCTACATAACTAAGAAACATAAAAAGTAAAATAAATGGGGCTAAAAATGGTGTAAATATTCTAAATATATCTTCTTCAAAAAAGATTGTAAGTACTATTAAAGCAGTAAAACCAACGCATATTAATGTGAAAATTTCAAAAAGATTTATCCACTTTTGATTATCAGAAATATCATTTTTTGAATCAATTATTGCCTCTGAATCTATATGTTCCACAATTCTCCTTTTTCCACTTTCTACTTTCCATTTTCTACTTTCTACTTTCCAAATTCTTCACCAACTCACTCGCTCTTTCAAGCCGAATCACCTTCTCCAAAACCATCTGACTAGCCACTTGCTCAATCAAATCACCAGTTGCGCCTGCTGAAATTGCAATTTGACGAGCATGCAATGACATGTGTCCGCGTTGGATGCCTTCTGTGGCTAAAGCCCGAAGTGCCGCCATATTTTGTGCCAAGCCAACGGAGACGATAATCTCAGCCAATTCGTTTGCAGATTTAACTTGCATCAACTCAATTGCCATTTGTGCGGCTGGATGAACCTTCGTTGCACCTCCGACAATCCCAACAGCCATTGGCATTTCCAACTCGCCGACTAAATTACCTTCTTCATCCTTGCTCCACTTGGATAATGAAGTGTATTGACCAGAACGAGCCGCATAAGCATGTGCACCTGCTTCAATGGCACGCCAGTCATTACCTGTGGCGATCACAACTGCATCCACGCCGTTCATAATTCCTTTGTTGTGAGTTGTGGCTCTGTAAGGGTCTGCGGCGGCGAAAGCATAAGCGGCGATGATGCCATCTCTCACTTCTTCACCTGAAAAGTTGTCAAAAGCCAACTCTTTGACAGGAATCACACATTTTGATTTGGTGATGCGCTTATCTGTTAGATTAGACAATATCTTCAAATGGACTTTTCCACCCGTTAACGCTTCAATCTTAGGCGACAGTTGTTCACATGCTGTGTTGATGGCGTTTGCTCCCATAGCATCGCGCACATCATAGATGAGATGCACAACTAAAAATGCTCCAATGGGTGAGTCTTCTATAATTTTTACTTCAATATCTCTAGCACCACCACCACGTTTCTGTATAGATGAAGGAAATGAATCAATATATTCAATTAATTCTTGCTTATTTGTAAGTATTTTATCTTTTGCTTCGTGTAGATTGTTAATCTCAAGCACTTGTAATTGACCAATCATCAATGGTTCAGTGGATTGTGCAATGAATCCACCTTTAGCACGCGCAAGTTTTGCCATAAATGATGCACCAGCAACAACAGATGGCTCTTCTATTACCATTGGAACAAGCACATCACGCCCATTGATTTGAAAGTTTAGCCCGATTCCAAGTGGTAGAGCATATAATCCAATCACATTTTCGACCATGTGCAAGGCAGTTTCCAGTGAAAGACCAGTTGTAAGAGCAGAATCAAGCAGGGACAAGTCATGAAGCGTTGATGAATCAGCAATTTTCTTGCGTCTTTCATCAAGATTCAAGTTATAAAAGCCAGAGATGCGTGAATTTGTCATAAAAATTGACCTAAATATAAACGAAACTTGCTTGCAAATTCTATCAAAATGATATAAAAAATCGTTTTAGTGCATAAAAAATTTTATCTTTTTTATGCAATGATTAAATAAAAAAAATTTTTTTACATTTATATAACACTTCATTGACTAATTTTTTTTATCATAAACACAAAAATAAATACAAAATGATTAATCATTCAATGATTCAAAATTGAATCACAAAAACCAGAGACTCGTTATTGTAGAATTAAAAAAACTTTACAAATGAATTCTTTAAGATACATATACTCCAGATATGCCAAAATAACTTTTTATACCCATATATGGGGGGTAGGGGACGCTAAGAACGCCTTATTGGCTGATACACTTGTTCTAATAAAAAAATGATTCTATGATTGAATGGAGAGCAATTCTTTAAGGTTTATGAATCTTAAAAAAACAAATTCTTTTAACTTAACGTAGGTTGAACGCCTATTATCTTTATCAATGTTCTGCTACAATAACGTCACGCTGATATAATGGATGTTTACCCTTAACATCCAAACTCCTGTAAGAATAAATAACAACAACATAAAGTATGCTTAAAAGCCGCTTTTTAGGCGGGTTAGTTCAATATCGCAAGAAACCGTACAAAATTTTTAGTATGGTCTAAAATAAAAATACACTTTAAGGAATGCTTATGAACGCAGAACAGGCATGGCAATCAGTTCTCGCACAACTTCAAATGGATATGCCCCGTGCATCGTATGATACTTGGGTACGTGATACTCGCCCAGTGTCGTATGATAACGGGCTTATTACAATTGGTGTTCGCAATGCCTACGCGCGAGATTGGCTTGAAAGCCGCCTTGCTACAACTGTAAATCGTTTATTGATTGATGTTTTAAACTCAAACGTTGCTGTGAAATTTATAGTTTCTCAAGCAGATGAAAACCACGCTTCTTCATCTGACCTTGAAGTTGCTCCTGCTTCGATACAGATTACTCCCCCCGAACCAAAACCTCGCCATGTAACCTTAAACCCACGTTATACATTTGATACTTATGTCGTCGGTTCAGGAAATCGCTTAGCACATGCGGCATGTCAAGCCGTAGCAGAGAAACCTGCTAGAGCATACAATCCATTATTTTTATATGGAGGCGTAGGTTTAGGTAAAACACACTTACTCCATGCTATTGGAAACGCCTGTCACGCTAGCGGATTAAATGTTTTATACGTTTCATCTGAAGAATTTACGAATGACATGATCACCGCCATTCGTACTCATACCACGCAAGCCTTCCGTGAAAAATATCGCTCAGCCGATGTTTTATTAATTGACGATATTCAATTCATCGCTGGTAAAGAATCAACCCAAGAAGAATTTTTTCATACCTTCAATACCCTACACGGACAAGACAAACAAATCATCGTCTCGTCTGATAGACCTCCCAAATCACTGGTGACATTAGAAGAACGCCTGCGTTCTCGTTTTGAATGGGGTTTAACAGCCGACATCCAAGCCCCAGACGTAGAAACTCGCCTTGCTATTCTTCGTTCTAAAGCAGAACGCACTGGCAGGCAAATTTCAGATGAAATTTTACAAAATATTGCCGAAAAAGTGCAATCTAATATCCGCGAATTAGAAGGGGCACTGAATCGTGTCATTGCTTATGCGGATTTAAGCGGCACATCGCTGACGCCCAACTTAGTTGAGATGGCATTAGTAGATATTACGCCTTCACGTGGAGATATTAAACCCGAAAGCGTGTTAGATGCTGTTACTAAAGTATTAGACGTTACAACACAAACACTGATAGGGCGTGATCGTACAAAAGATGTAGCGCGCTCTCGCCAAATTGCGATGTATATCTTACGTGAAGAAGCAAAAATTTCTTTCCCACAAATTGGTGAAGTGTTAGGCGGCCGCGACCATTCTACGGTCATGTCTGCTTATGAAAAAATCAAAGAGCAAATTCCAACAGATAGAAAATTAGAACAAGATATTGTTTCTATTAAACAGCAGATATATAACCAAGCAGTTTCTGTAGCATAAATCTATAGCGACCTATTTGAGGACAAACCTACCTAATGTTTTGTGGTAGATTTGTCCTTTTATACTTATGAGCAAATACTTCAGGGATTATTTAACATCCATACTTTAATCCACCTGTCTTCCTCATTTTGCCCCTCTGCGTAAAATTTTAATTTCACAATATGATAGTTTTCCTCAATGAACTTAACAATCTCAAAATATTTTGGATGAACAATATCGCCATACGAAGGTAACTTTTTCGAATCGATAGGGATGAAATAATTAACCGCCTCTATAATAAATTTTGGCTTTTTTGAGATAACATCATGCGCAAATTCATCTAGCATATCATCTGTTGTGTAGCCTGGTGTAAAAAGCTCTAGTTGATATAAAAATCGAGTGGGGGTATCTCTTTCAATTACATAATTTAGCCACCTGCCAAAGCCCCAGCGTAAAACAGTATCATGTTCGGTGCTATTTTCATGAACAAAATCGGCTAACGGGTGATGTTGTTCTATACCATTGGCGCGGTTATAAATGAAGTGGTTTAAGATGGATGTATATTGAAAGAAAGTTTGTTGTGGCTTCCAAATGATTAGATACCCAATGAAAACAAATGCGATGAGAAATGTTTCGGTAATCTTTGTTGGCTTGATAGTTTTTTGTATTTGATGTATGAAAAAAGCAGATGCAAATATTACATAAGGTATCCAGGTTAGATAATAATGGTCATAATTTCTGCCTGAAATATTGCTCAGTAAAAATTCTATTGGGAAAGCAAATAACAATACCACTATCACTTTACTTTCTATTGTTTGAAAGTTTTTCCAATTTTTTTTCAAGCCAAAAAGGATGCTTCCGTAAGTGGCAACCCAAATACAGGTTAGGATGTGAATCGGAGGCGAGAAAAACTTCTTGAAATCTAAGATTGATTTTGTTGTCTCAATATATATCAAGTTATATCGAAAGGCTTGATCGTAAAAATCCCACACAGCCTGATTAATCCCAAAATAAATTATGCAAGGCAGTAACACGATTAACATTCCATTGATAACCCAAATGATTTCACTTTTTAGTCTTTGGTGATTTTTTTGTAGGATGCTTAAGCCTCCAATTGAGACTAAAAGAGCTGACTGAAAACCGATATTATTAGCTCGCGTCAAAAAAGTGCACATAAATAATGCACCTAGCCCTAGCAAATCTTTTTTTGTGTAGGATCTTGTTGATAAGCAACATAGAGCCCAAACGAAAATAAAGCAAAAATAGCTGAATATTCTTCTGTAATGTTCCCTGCGGCAAATAAATCTAATAAATAGAACCCACTTAGGATTCCTATCAGTGAGGGAAAATTTCCAAATAAACTTTTAGCATTAAGATAGGCAACTCCGAACCCTAAAAAGGTAAGCACAAATTGTACGAACCACACTCCCCATAATCCAAATATAAAAAGTCCTAATGCATCAATGTAATACAATAAGGGTCCTTTATGGTCCCATGTATCTACATAAGGAATTTTCCCTTGTAAAATGCTTCTTCCGATATATAGAAAAGATGCACTATCATCATTGGGGTAGTTGTTTAATGGTTCAAACTTAATAAATATTTCAGCAATGAGCCACAGAATAAATAGTAAGCTGAATATAATTTTAAATTTATTGAAGTGTGGTTTTTTGATTTTCAAAAGAACGGATTCCTGAATAGTTTTTCAATATTATAGCTAATGTATAATTTGTATGCTTCAAGCATCTTAGAGGTGAAATGAATTTTATCAAAAAACGCCCCTTACTAATCTTAAGCTTTATTTTGTTTAGTATATCTGTTTTAATACGATATCAAGTTTATAGTTTGTCTAATGAAGATGTGGACATCTTACTAGGTTGGTATAAACAGATTTTTAAATATGGCAAAACTTCTTTAGGTAATGGGGAATTTTCTAACTATACCCCTGCTTATTTATATTTGATGTACATTGCTAGGTTGTTTTCAAGATGGCTGGATGGTTTCGCTATTATAAAAATTATCCCAACAATCTTTGATTTGATTTCAGCATTGGCTATTTATCTGCTGGCACGCCTCCGTTTTGATAATGACAGACCTTATTTGTTAGCGGCAATTTTTTTTTACTTTGCCAACCATTATGTTCAACAGCACAGGTTGGGGGCAAATAGATAGTTTATATACCTCCTTTTTGTTGTTGTGTGTTTATTTTCTTTTGAAAGAGAAACCCTTTTATGCCATGTTGATGTTTGGAGTTGCTTTTTCTTTCAAATCTCAATCTGTTTTTCTTCTTCCATTCTTAGGAATTATGTTTTTGAAGGGCAAAATTAATTGGTACCATTTTTTTTATAATCCCAGTTGTTTATATAATTCTTGCAATTCCATCAGTTGCTTTAGGAAGAAGTTGGTTGAGTGTGTTAACGATTTATACTGGGCAAGTGGGGCAATTTACGAGCCTATCTATGAGCGCGCCTAATTTATATGTTTTTATCTCTGATGCATATTATGAAATTGGTGTATGGGTTGGAATGATTATT
Source organism: Chloroflexi bacterium OLB14 (assembly GCA_001567105.1). Lineage (GTDB taxonomy): Bacteria > Chloroflexota > Anaerolineae > Anaerolineales > Villigracilaceae > Villigracilis. The sequence goes on along the minus strand of LMZR01000059.1, from coordinate 10,417 downwards.
TTTGTATGTGCCATGATAATTTGGGGGTGGGTAAACTGGAGAGCTAAGGTTTCGTATGATAATAGAAAGATAATGTTAATGGCTTTATCGGCACTTGCTCTTGTTCCATTTGTTTTACCTAAAATGCACGAACGATATTTTTACCCTGTAGATGTGTTTTCGTATGCCTTAGTTATTTTTGACCCGAGAATGTGGTTCGTGCCAATACTTTGCCAAATTATTTCTGCTTTGTCATATTCGGTCTTTATTTGGAACGCTTCATCGTCTTTTGTGATGATTGCCGCGATAATTAACACAGGTACTGTACTGTATATTTTACGAAAGCAATATTTATCTTTGTCAGAATAGATATAGTTATTGCTCATTTTTTGGTATAAAAACATCGTACTTGATAAACCTTTTTATTTTATATTTTACTTCTGTGTTTGGTGGAAGTTCTTTTAACTTAAGAATGTATACGGCGTTTGGGTCTAAGGCACAATCTGCTATTTGGAAGCGAAATATATTTATTGCTCTAGGGGTTCTAGCAGGGTCAAGCGGATGTTCTTCTGGCAATATCCATTCCAGTTGATTTAGATATTCAGAAGGATGTATTTTGCTAACAAACAAAGTATAGATATAGCCAAAGCGGATAGTATCAGATATACAAATCAGAGAATCGGAATTTTCACTAGCATATTGTATAGCTGGGATGATACCTGCATTAAATGCTTCTTTGGATTTCTGTTCATATGCTTTGCCATGATATGCTAAATTAAAAAAGATGAATCCAATAAAAAACAAGCTAACAGTAAAGATGATTGCATGTTTGAAATATTGATTAAACTTCCAAATGCAAAGCGCTATTAAAAATATAATGGGAATAAAAATTAAATTGAAAACGCGTCAAGTTGACAGGATGAACTATACCAATTACGACAGCAGAAATTAACCATGCCAGTAGCATCCAGCGTTCAAGTAATTTTTCTTTTGAATTTTTAATAAAATGTATTAGATAAAACAACCCAACTATAGCAAGCGGAAATGTGAATTTATAAAAATAGCCAAAACCCTCTACGAAATTCCAAGTAAAGACATCTTCTTGTTCCCATAATAATTTAAGCATAATGCTGATGTTGTGGAAAAGGGATTGAAGCGGATTGCTCTCAAAAAAAACAGCTAACGATTCATAGCGAGCTTCAACAGGTAAACGTGGGATTGTGATACTACCTAATCTAAGTGGGTCTAATTTAAGTGTATTGATAATTATAAAAAGAAGAATCGGCAAAGCAATTAATGAGAATAGTAATAATCCAATAACAATGTATTTCGTTTTTATTTCCCCTCTGAAAAACACAAGCGGAAGTGTAAGCATGAAGAATACTGGAATTGCAATATATGTTGTTCCGTAAGTGTATAAGCATAAAGCAAAACAAAGGCATGAGAATATGAACCATATTCCCGCATGGTGTGAAGCGAGTAAGAAGGTAAATCCAAGTAAAAAACAAATGGCAAAATATTTGATTCAACAGCCCAACGTGTGTTGACAATATGCCATGGTGAAATGGCTAGAAAAAACATGACTAATAGCGCGAGTTTTTCATCAAATAATTTTTTTCCAACATAATATATTAATGGTAGAGATAAAATTCCAGAAAGCATGATGGGGAAACGAATTACATTTGCGCTTAAACCAGCGAACGCTACAAATGGAATTAATAAATAAGTATAGAATACATTTTGACCACTGCCCCATGAAATTAGATGAACAGGATAGGATATTCCGTTTCTATCTATGCCGTATTTATAAATGTAATAAGCTTCAATGCCGCTGGATGCTTCATCAGGGTTTAAGCCTGCGGGTATATTGCCAAATTCCCACGTTCGCGCAAATATTCCAATTATGAGAATAAAAATAAAGAGCCAATAATTTTGGATGATTTGGCGTAAAGATTTTATTTGTAGCATAAAGAAATTTTACTATACTAACGAAGGTCTATTTTTAAGAGCCGCAAAACTTGTAGACAGATAACTGAAAAACTAATAAACGATTACAACTCATGTGGGGGTTATAACAAACCTTTATTATGTGTTCTTTTATGCTTTTGTTGTATAATTTTCAAACCACCGAGGAAAATTATGTTTCATTCTATCCAACCCTACATCACCAAAGACGAACCGTTTGGACCCATTGATTCGATTGATATTGAATCAAGCGATGTGAAAGCCATTGATACTTTGTTTGAAAAGCATAATTCCATTTATAAAAAACTTCGGCAGAGACCTTCTATTATTATGGGGCGTAGAGGTGCGGGGAAAACACATTATCTAAAAAGCGTATTTTTTGATAAAGACTATAACTTTCATGTTGAAATTAAAACTGCAAGCGTGTTAAGCCACATGACACAAGTTGTGCAACGTATGACTGATGATGCTCTCTTTGCTGAATCGGTGGCAGATTTATGGGAGATTATTTTGTGGGCGAGCGTGTTTGGCGAAATGCGAAAAAGTCGCTTGATGGATTGGAAAGAACGCACCATGCTCAATGAATATTTGCAGAGCATTGGCGTGCAAGAAGATGAAAACCCCGAAAAAATGTTATTGAACTTAGCAAATCGGCTCAACGCGCAGGCGGGGAAAATTTCTTCAATGTTAGTTTTAGAAACTTTGCGTGGCATGAATGGCGTTACATTTGATGAAGCCAAGCGCATTGTGATTAATTCCCTAGAACGAGATAATAAAAAATTTGTTATCTTGATGGATTCGCTAGAAGATTTTCAATTAAATTTTGATTCTGTTGAGCGTTCACTAAAAGGTTTATTGAAGTTAGTTGGTTCAATGAACAAACCACGTGACCGTGTAGATATTCGCTTCTGCTTGCCAAGCGAAGTGTATCCACGCTTAGTAGAAATTTCGTCCAATGCAAATAAAGATTTCAAACGCGCGCTCAAACTTCAATGGACAGCAACAGAGTTGATATTAATCGGCGCACATCGCTTAACAATGTATTTGACTATCTTCTATGAAGATTTTGCCCGCAGTATTTTCCCGCTAGATGTATCCAAACGTAATGATGCATTAAAACTCTTTCACTCTGTTTTGCCTGAAAAAATTATGAATGGGGCAGGGCATCAAGAAGAAACCATTTCTTATATTTTGCGTCATACGCAATTGTTGCCACGTCATTTATTGATGTTGCTTAACTCCATTTTCAAAACATCTGGCACAACACAAAATTTGCGCCCATTCCCAGTTACACAAGAACGGATTGTCAACAGCATTCGGCAAACAGAAGGAATTATTGCTAAGGAAATTTTTAATGCATTTAACTTAATCTACCCTACTGCCGAAGAGACTTGTAAACGTTGTTTGCCTGAGTTGGGACATAAATTCAAAATAGGTGAATTGCATCGCGTTTTTAACCGTCACGGCAAAGCAGTTTTTGGCAGTGACGATTTACATGATTTTCAAAGAATGTTACTAGAAATTGGTGCAGTTGGGCGAGTTATTCCAGGCAGAGAATCGGATGTGTATATCAAAGGTAATTTTGAGTATACAGTTGACCATGAATTAATTTTGAGCCATGAAGATGAGTTATGTGTTCATCCGCTATTCTCTGGCATTTTTGGTGGCATAAAAAATGAAAGACCTGTTTACCCATATGGTAGTGTGTTGGATGATGAGGATTATCGGGATAATTAACTCTTGACAACCTCCCATCTTAGTCATACAATCGCGCCCAATCAAATAGCAAAAACGCTGACGAGGACGAGTACGTTTCAAAGCGATTTTCAGAGAGCCGAGTGGTAAGTTCTGAAAACGAGGCAAAAGCGCAGAAACCGAATGGACCTCCGAGTTACAACGTGAAAGATACTAGCAACTAGATAACTAGAGATTAGTTGATAGTAATAAGTAACAGAGTCGGGAACTGCATCCGTTATCATCGCAGAGTTTCTTAGCAAGATAGAAACTAGATAATTAGAGACTAGATAACTGGTAACTAATCAACTAGCAAACTATCCACTAGCAAACTACAAGAGTGACGCTGGCTTTCTTCCCTGTGTGCATCACACGGGAATTTTTTTGTTAATAAGCAAAGTGTTTAACTTGGGTGGCACCACGAGAATCCCTCTCGTCCCAATGGACGGAGGGATATTTAATTTAATTCGACCTTTACGAATTACGAATCACGCATTACGTTAGCAATTCGTAAAACGTAATACGTAAATTATTGTTAAGGAGATTTATGTTACTCGAAGCCACTACCCAAACAATCATTCGCGAAATCAGCGCAGACCTCGAAACGCCCATCAGCATCTACATGAAACTACGTGGACAAGGTTCATCGTTTTTATTGGAGTCTGTTGAAGGCGGAGAAAGAATCGCGCGTTATTCATTTATCGGATTCAAACCCAAAGCGCAATATATTATCCGTGATAATCAAATTGAAGTTATCGAAAATAACGAATCACGCATTACGCATCACGATAACGACCCGACTCTTTTTCTTCAACAAGAAATGAATCGCTTTGATTTCAAACCTCAAACAGGCGTGCCACGTTTCATCGGTGGGTTGGTGGGATATTTGGGATACGAATCAGTTCGATTTTTTGAACCAACTCTCAGGTCAAGTATGAAGCGCAATCGTTGGTCGAGTAGTTCGAATGAAATGAGGACGTATCGAGACCATTTGCCAGATGGAATCTTTTTGTTAGCAGATACAGTCATCGCCTTTGATCATGCGCGCAGAAATTTATCTTTAATTGCAAACGCGTTGGATGGTGATATCGAATCTGCAAATCAAAAACTTGATGAAATTGAATCAATCATTCGTCAACCAATTCCGCCCGCTGAAAAACGCGAAATAAAAATTTCAAAAATAAAATCAAACATGACGCAAGGAAAATTTGAAGATATGGTGCGCGATGCCAAAGAACATATTAGCGCGGGCGATATTTTTCAAGTGGTGCTTTCGCAACGCTTCACGCGTGAGAGTAATGTTGAGCCGTTTGATGTGTATCGCGCTGTGCGCCGTTTGAATCCATCACCTTATATGTTTTTCTTTGATTTTGGAATCGTAGATGATGAGCCGTTTTTTATTGTTGGTTCATCACCTGAAATGTTTGTGCGTTTGGAAGGAAGAACCGCTTCACTTCGCCCGATTGCTGGTACGCGCCATCGTGGAGCAGATGCACACGCTGATAATTTGTTGGCGCAAGAATTACTTGCGGATGAAAAAGAACGCGCCGAACATGTGATGTTAGTGGATTTAGGTCGCAATGATTTGGGTCGCGTGTGTGAATATGGCACAGTAAAGGTGGCAGACTTTTTTACAATTGAAAAATATTCACATGTCATGCACATCGTTTCACATGTAGAAGGAAAATTGAAAAATGATTTAACTGCATTTGATTTAGTGCGCGCTGCATTCCCTGCTGGAACAGTCAGTGGTGCGCCGAAAGTTCGCGCATTAGAAATTATTTCGGAATTAGAACCTGATGCGCGTAATGCTTATGCAGGCACAATTGGTTATTTTGGTTTTGACGGTAATATGGATACCTGCCTCGCAATTCGCACGATGATTGCACACGGAAATAAATTTTCAGTGCAAGCAGGCGCAGGCATTGTAGCAGATTCAAACCCGAACACCGAATTTCAAGAGACAGTTAATAAAGCCAGTGCGATGTTGAAAGCGATTGAAATGGCAGAAACGAATTCTTGACGATGGACAATAGACCATAGACCATTTTTATCGTCCATTGTCTACGGTCTATCGTCTAGGCATAATTTGCAAAAAACAAAACATAGATAACTCAAGAAAGGAATTGATTATGACTTCACAAAAACCCAGATTACTCACAGGCGATAGACCCACAGGACGATTACATCTTGGGCATTATGTTGGCTCATTAGAAAATCGCGTGCGTTTGCAAAATCAATATGAATCATTTTTCATCATTGCAGATTTGCACACACTCACCACAAAGCCCGAATCAAATTATATAAAAGAGATTCCAACTTTTATCCGCGAAACCGTTTTGGATTATCTCGCTGTTGGCATTGACCCAAACGTCAGCACAATTTTTGTGCAATCGGCAATTCCTGAAACATATCAACTCAATTTGCTGTTTGAAATGTTAGTGACTGTGCCACGCTTGGAGAGAATCCCGTCACTCAAAGATATGGCGCGTGATGCAAACATGGAGACTATGCCATTTGGTTTACTCGGCTATCCCGTTTTGCAAGCAGTGGATATTTTATTGCCGCGCGCGCAAGTTGTCCCTGTGGGTCGTGATAATCAATCGCATGTTGAACTTGCGCGTGAGATGGCGCGAAAATTTAATAACTTATACGGCGAAGTTTTCCCCGAACCTGATTCTATTATTGGCGATGTGCCTTTGTTAGTTGGCACAGATGGTCAAGGCAAAATGAGCAAGTCATTGGGTAATGCAATTTATTTATCAGATGATGCTAAGGCTGTGGAAGAAAAAGTAAAGAATATGTACACCGATCCAAAACGCCTCAAAGCCACTGACCCTGGAACTGTGGAGGGCAATCCAGTTTTTATTTACCATGATGCTTTTAATCCGTCCAAAGCCGAAGTGGATGATTTGAAAGAACGATATCGTCAAGGCAAAGTAGGTGATGTGGAAGTGAAACAAAAACTTGCAGTTGCCATTAACAACTTCCTTGAGCCGATTCGTGAAAAACGCGCATACTTCCTTGCACATCCAACTATTCCGCGAGATGTATTAGCGGATGGAATTAAACGAATGCAAAGCGAAGCAAAATCTACAATGGAACTTGTCCGCCAGGTGACAGGTTTATCTTATTCGTTAGATTTATTCGCTGATGAAGTTGATATTTTTGGAGAATATGACTAACTCGTTGGTCGAGTAGGGGCGAGGTTTTCTCGCCCCTACTCGAGACCACATGTTAATGAAATACTTTTTATAAAAAAATTATTTTTGAAAATTGTTGGTCTCGGTACGGCGGACAATCACCGCCTACTCGACCAACGGAGTAGGAATTACTTATGCTTGTATTAATTGATAACTACGACTCATTTACCTACAACCTCGTTCAATACTTCGGCGAACTCGGCGCGGATGTTAAAGTCTTTCGCAATGACCAAGTATCGCTTAATGAATTGATGCGCTTGAATCCTTCACATTTAGTTATATCACCAGGTCCAGGCGAACCGCTCAAAGATGATGGTATTTCATCCGAAGCCATTAAACATTTCACGGGCAAAATTCCTGTGCTGGGAGTATGTCTAGGGCATCAGTGTCTAGGAGCAGTTTTCGGCGGGGAAGTGAAGCGCGCACCACGTCTCATGCACGGCAAAACATCTAAAGTCAATCACAATGGCGAAGGCATTTTTAAAAATATCCCATCACCATTTGAAGCCATGCGTTATCACTCATTGGTGGTATATGACCCCATCCCCGATGAGTTGGAAGTGACTGCTTTTACAAAAGAAGAAGAAATTATGGGCTTGAAACATAAACAACATGAAACCTATGGCGTGCAATTTCACCCCGAATCAATTTTGACAGAACATGGTAAACAAATTCTAAAAAACTTTTTAGATTTGAATCCAACACCTGCAAAGCGAGAAGAAGATATGTTAAAACCTTTTATTGCTAAAACAATTAACCGCACAGATTTATCTGCAAGCGAAGCCGAAGAAGCCATGAACGTCATTATGACGGGCGGTGCTACGCAAGCACAAATTGGTGCGTATTTAATTTCATTGCGCATGAAAGGCGAAACGATTGATGAAATTACTGGTTCGGTGCGAGCCATGCGTGCTAACTCTGTAAAAGTTAAATTGAATGCAAATGAAAATATTTATGACATTGTTGGCACAGGTGGTGATGGCGCACATACATTTAATATCTCAACTGCATCTGCTTTTGTTTTGGCAGGTGCTGGTAAAAAAGTTGCTAAGCATGGAAATCGCGCCGCTTCATCTCATTGTGGTTCAGCCGATGTGTTATCTGCATTAGGCATTAGTCTCGATTTATCATCTGAGCAAATTGCTAAAGCCATTGAAGAAATTGGAATTGGTTTTATGTTTGCCGCAAAATTTCATCCTGCTATGAAACATGCAGTTGGTCCGCGTAAAGAAATTGGTCAACGAACGATATTTAATATTTTAGGTCCGCTTACAAACCCTGCGGGCGCAAACATTCAACTCACTGGCGTTTTTGATCCTAACCTCACTGAGCCAATGGCTTATGTATTAAAAGAACTTGGTTCAACAGCCGCGATGGTTATTCATGGCGCCAATCATCTTGATGAATTAAATACAACGGGAACGAATCGCATCAGTCATCTTAAAGATGGTGCAATCAAAACGTATGACTTGAATCCAAATGATTTAGGTTTCGTATCTGCAACCGTTCAAGATTTACGCGGCGGCACGCCTGATGAATCCGCTCAAATGATGCGCGAGATTCTTTCAAATAAATTAAATGGTGCACGCCGTGATGCAGTTTTATTAAACGCTGCCGCCACACTCGCCGCCGAAACTGGTGATTTCAAATCCGCATTGAATGAAGCGACTGAATCACTTAATAGTGGTCGGGCATTGAATAAATTAAAAACACTCATCGAATATTCACAAAGTTTTGCGCAATAAACGTTCCTGAAAAATTTGTACCGCAAGATTTATCTTGCGAGTTTGGCAACATAAATGTTGCAGTACTTGAGGATTATGAACATTCTTGAAAAAATAATTGCACAAAAAAAGATTGAGATTGCGGCGCTCAACGCCTCAGCCTTAAGACTCTCCGCCCAACAGAGTCCAATGCCTCGAAATTTTCTTGCTCACATCACGCGCCGCCGCTTCGGGACTAGCTCCAGCCTGATTGCTGAACTCAAACGTGCATCTCCCTCAAAAGGAATCCTCGCCCCACACCTTGATCTGTTTCAAGTAGCGGATATCTACACTCAAAACGGTGCATCCGCTATTTCAGTGTTAACGGATGAAAAATTTTTTCAAGGCAAACTTGAAACACTTTACGAATTACGCTTTACACATCATTCAGCATTACCTCTTTTGCGAAAGGATTTCATCATCCACGAATCGCAAATTTATGAAGCACGAGCCAATGGGGCAGATGCGATTCTCTTAATCGCCGCCGCGTTGACGGATGATCAATTGTTTGCAGATTTACACGCCTGTGCTTTAGAACTTGGCTTAACGGCTTTAGTCGAAGTGCATGATGAAGCCGAAACAGAACGTACTTTGAAATTAAAAGACGTGAAGTTAATTGGAATCAATAATCGTAACTTAGCCACATTTGAAGTATCACTTGAAACGACAGAACAACTACGCCCGATGATTCCACCTGATATTGCTGTGGTAGCCGAGTCTGGAATTTTTACGGCAAGCGATGTTGAAAGATTAGAGAAAGTCAATGTAGATGCGATTCTTGTTGGCGAAGCGTTGGTAGTAGCAGAAAATATTGAAGCAAAAGTAAGAGAACTTTCTGGAATGAAGAATAATCCCGAAGGATGAAATTATTATAGAAAAAATAATTGCGATATGTATAAATCCCGTAGATGGCATAGCATTGAAAAATTATGTCGCCCCTTCGGGGTTTGAAAAAACATAAACCATAAGTCTAGAATCATTTCACCCCGTTGGGGTTAGAGAAAATTATGATAAAGCAAAAGTAGGTCACGCTTGTAGCGTGACAAATAAAAATAATGGAGTTCGTCACGTTAAAAAACGTGACCTACAGAACAATGACCATCATAAAAAATTTGTGGAATTAAAACATTGAAGGATGCTATCTCTGCAATTGAAGCGGGAGCAGAGATGCTTGGGTTTAATTTCTATGCAAGGAGTCCGAGATATATTGAGAAAAATGTTTGTGCTGAAATTACATCTGTTTTGAAGAAGGAATATCCACATATCAAATTAATCGGTGTGTTTGTTAATTCATCCGTTGATGACGTTAGAGATATTTTGCGAACTTGCTCATTAGATTTGGCTCAATTGCATGGGGATGAGACTTTTGAGATGCTGAGTGAGTTGAGCGGAAAAGCATTCAAAGCCTTTCGTGGGGAGGTTGATGAAAAAATGTTTGTCAAAAATGAGCCTGCTTTTTTATTAGATGCTTCTGTTAAAGATAGTTATGGTGGCACAGGAGTGAAAGCAGATTGGAATTATGCAAGCGAATTAGCGAAGCGATATAAATTTTTATTGGCAGGCGGGTTGACTCCTGAAAATGTTGCGGATGCGGTTAGCAGAGTCAAGTCTTGGGGTGTGGACGTGGCTTCGGGTGTTGAATCAGGTATAGGTCAAAAAAGATGAAGCGAAAATGAAAGCATTTATCAAAGCTGTTCGAGCAGTTGAAAATCAAAAGTAGGAAGAGTCATTATGTCAAATCTTTTATCATCAAAATTTGGAAAAGTATTGGCG
>LMZR01000058.1 GCA_001567105.1 Chloroflexi bacterium OLB14 | reverse complement strand
GAATATTCATTAACTGCTTCACTTTTTGAAGCAAACCTGAATTTTGAAAATTTGAGTTTAGCATTATGCGCTCAAGGCTCCTGATATGGATTGCCGAATGATGGATGATTGCCGCAAGGCTTCAAATACTTGTTCACGGGAGGTAAATCTTCTCAATTGCTGAATATCACCCAATTGCCTGAATTGGGCGCGGGAAAAAAATTTCGGGATTATCTTCCAGAAATTGCTGGCGGGCTTCGGAGTCGTCCACGACCAGTTTTGCCAACGCCTGCAACCATTTTTGTTCGCTGTAACGCAAATTGAAACGCGCCGCCAGCGAATCAACGGTATCGTCAACAATTTGCTCCTTGCTCGGTAGTTTCTTTTTACCAAGTGCATGATAAATGAAACTCAGCGTTGGCGCAGGTACGCCGTAGGTCTTTACCAGTTTATCGGGCGAATAGAACCATTCAGGTCTATGGAAGAATCTTTCATTGAGTATCGTTTCAACGGTGTCGTCATCTTCGCTTTCAACCGCCTGCTGAAAATCGGATGTCTTTTGGGCAAAATCTTTCAAGTCTCGCTCAAACGCGCCTCGATACGTCATCACATCCACTTTCTCGCCGTCGGGACCGACAACATAAATCTCTTTTGAGATAACCGTATCTTTTCCCTGCCAAACAGGAATTTCAGGCTTTTCCGCTTTTCCCGAATCTTCACCTTCGTATTTACCAGTTTCATCGGCCACTTGGCGACCTGTGCCCGCGCTTCCACTTTTGGGTTTGCTTTCTTTGGGTAATTCCAGAGGGATGGTGTAATCATATTTTTCTTCAAAGTACTCAGCCACACCGCAGAAATCGAGCAGAAAGAAAAATTCCTTTTCGTATTCGGTGTTTCCATCCTTGAAAGTGTATCGCCGTGTGCCACGTCCTTTAATTTGGATATATTCGGTGGGCGAGAAAATCGGGCGCATCAAAACCACATTCAACAAATCACGACAGTTGTAACCCGTTGAAAGCATGTCAACGGAAACAGCAATCGGTTCTTTTCGTTTGCCATCTCGAAAGTCTTTTGCAATCGTGGAAGCATCTTTGATTCGGGAAGTAATCGTCACCGCGCTTTCGGGTTGTATGCTATTCAGTATTTTTGTCAACGAAGTTGCATGAGTCTGATTGACTGCAAAGATGATGGACTTGCCTAATGTGCCATCGGGGGCTTTTTGAGCATTTTCAAGAAATGCTTTGCACATCAATTCATTGCGGGCAGGGGTGAAAATCTTGCGCTCCAAGTCCTGCACTTTGTAATTCTCTTCCTCTTCGTTGATCGTAACTGCCCAGCCTGTTTCTTCAAGGGCTTGGGTTGTGATGTCGGACCGAATATCAATGATTTTCGGTCTGCAAAGGAACGGTCCTTCGGGGTCTTTTACCGCGTCAATGATGTCGTAGCGGAAAGTTGGGTTTCCAGGCTCACAACCAAAGTAATGATAAGTATCTCGCAGAAAGCGCGCTTCCAAAGCCTTCGGGTTTTCCGCGCCAAGTTTGTCAATGTCAATATTTTTGAGATAAGCCTTTGGCGTGGCGGTTAAGCCAATGCGCGTGCCTTGAAAGAATTGCACAACTTCTCGTGCATCTCCGTAAATCGAACGATGCGCTTCGTCATTGACAACCAAGTCAAAATAAAACGGCGTAAATTCTTCGCGGTATCGTCTGTCAACCATCAAGGATTGAATGGTTGCAACAACAACACTTGAACCAAGCAATTCACCTGTGCGGCGGGCGTTTTTGTAAATGACAGGGCTGTATTCCCGCAAGATGACATTGAAGTCTTCCATCGTTTGCTTGGCAAGTTCAATGCGGTCAACGATGAATAAAACTCTTTCGGCATTGCGGGTTTCCAAGAAACGGCGAATCAAAGCCGCGCACAACAAAGTTTTGCCTGTACCCGTTGCCATTTCAAGCAAAAACTTGTGGCGCTTTTCATTGTCAAATTGTCTTGCGATTTCATTTAGGGCATTAACTTGATAGCCATGCAATAGTATGTCATCACGAAAACGACGAATGTAATTTGTATCCACTTTTTCAGTTAATAACGGTCGCGGCGGTTGCATGTTCTTGAACCGCTGGCGTTCCAAATCTTCACATGAAGGCAGGCTTTCGATGCGGTAAGCGTCGGCTTCGTCGCGCCGTTCATAATTCCAAAACCAATGCTCTTTTCCATTGGAAAGAAGGACAAAAGGCGCATTCAGGTTTTCAGCATAGCCACGTGCTTGTTCTTTGGCATCGTAAGGGTCTATATCTTCACGCTTGGCTTCCAAAACACATAACACGCGCCCATTGCGATCTTTGAGAAGGTAATCTGCACGACCGTTGGCGTTGTTGTATTCAAATTCCATTTGCAGAGAATCAAAAATGTCCCAACCGCTCTCAGTCAAGGCTTTATCAATCAACGCTCTTGCAAACACTTCTGATTTTTGTGTCATAGCTTGCACAATTATAAGCCATAACACCTATAAGCAAAATAAAAAGCCGATGGAGAGAATCAACTATCGGCTAAGAATGAAGCGATAACCGTTGGTCGAGTAGCCGTGCTAGGTTGTCAAGTTTATCGAGACCAACAAGTTACAAGAATAAATCTTATAACTAAAGTTGCTTTATTAACTGGTGGTCTCGATACATTCCTCGCGTTGCTCGGAATTACTCGACCACCGAGTTCACTATTCCCTATTCCCTATTCCCTATTCCCTATTCCCTATTCACTATTAATTATTCCCCACTTTCTACTTTCCACTAACAATCTCCCACAAACGATTCGAATTAATCGGAATTTCCAAAATCTCAAAATCCACATCATGCAACGCATCTTCTAATGCTTGCGCAAACAACGGACCAACAGGAATCGCGCCTGCTTCACCTGCACCTTTCACGCCCATCGGGTTCAGCGGTGATAATGTTTCGCCATGTCCCGTTTCAATGCGCGGCACTTCAAGGCTAGTGGGTAGGTGATAATCCATAAACGTGGCGTTGAGCAGTTGCCCATTTTCATCATATTTGAGATGTTCATAAAAAGCATTGCCAATGCCTTGCGCCACGCCACCATGAATTTGCCCATCCAAAATTAACGGGTTGATAATTTTTCCGCAATCATGCACCACCAAATATTTTTGGATTTTAATTTGCATCGTTTCAGGGTTGACTTCTAAAATCATAGCGTGGATTCCACTTGCAGTAGCGCCTCTTTCTGGACCGAAATAGTTGGTTGCTTCTAACCCAGGCTCTGTACCTGGCTTGACGGCTCCGCGCGTGGGATTCGCCATACCTGCCAACTCACCTAATGAAATAGATTGTTGCGGAATATCTTGCACTCTGATAAATCCATCTTCGAGTTCGAGTTCATCTTCAGGTGCGTTGAAATGTTCTGATGCGAGTTTGAAAATTTTCTTGCGGACAACTTTTGCGGCTTCGTTAATTGCATTGCCTGCCACCACAGCTCCACGACTCGCAAATGTGCCAGCACCCCAATAAAATTGATCAGTATCACCAGTGATGACATCAATTTTATCTACGCTCACGCCAATTTGTTCAGCCACGATTTGTGCAAAACTGGTGAAGTGACCTTGCCCTTGTGTGCCGACTCCTGTGACGACTGAGACTCGTCCACTACTCATCACTTGTACTTTTGCACCTTCGTAAGGTCCAATGCCTGTGCCTTCAACATAAGCCACAAGTCCAATACCGACATGTTTTCCTTCTTTTCTTAACTTCGGTTGAATTTCAGTGATGAAGTTATGGTAATCAATTTTTTTTCAAGGCTTCATCTAAGAGTGGTTCATAATTTCCGCTATCGTAAACGATGGGTGCAAAGTCTTGATAAATAATTTCGTTGTTGTAGGGGAATTGTTTTGGTTGAATAAAATTACGTCTGCGAATTTCGGCTTTATCAATATTCAATTTTTTGGCGGCAAGGTCTAAGGCACGTTCAATTACAAACACGCCATGTTGTCTGCCTGCTCCGCGATACGGAGTGACAATGGTTTTATTTGTGAATACTGCCGTAAATTCACTGTAATAATTTTTGATGTCGTACAATCCCAAGATATTGGCTTGTGAATTTAATGGCACAGTTAATCCATAGGGGGCATACGCGCCTGTATCATGTAAGAAAACATCATGCACGCCGAGTATGTGACCTTCTTTATCAAATGCAATTTCAGCATCGTGGATTTGTCCGCGTTCGTGCGTGGTAGCGACAAAATTTTCAGCGCGGTCTTCAATCCATTTAACAGGGCGATTCAATTTCATCGCCGCCCATGGAATCAAAACTTCTTCTTGATAGAACATCATTATTTTGGGACCAAATCCACCACCGATGAATGGTGCAATCACGCGTACTTGTCTTTCAGATAAGCCAAGCATTCCTGCTAATCCATTGCGAATGACAACAGGTGCTTGTGTTGTATCCCAAACGGTTAATCGTCCTGCGCGTTTATCCCATTCCGCTACAATGCCACGATTCTCCATCGCGGCGGCGCAACCATGATCATATAAGAAACGGCGTTTGATAATTAATGCAGCATCTTTTTTGATTGATTCATAATCACCTTTGGTTTGAATCACATGCGCGGCGATGTTTGTGCCAAGCTCTTCATGGATTAAGATACTGTTGGGGTTCAGTGCCAACTCCAAATCCACGACAGAGGCGAGTGGTTCATAATCAATTTGTATATCTGCTATTGCATCTTCGGCGATATAACGACTCTCGGCAACGATCATCACAATTGGTTCACCTGCAAATTTAACTTTATCTTTTGCAAGTGGCACCTGCGTTTTTTGATTGAAGGTAATATCTTTGACAGGCGGCGGCGAAACCAACAACGGACCAGGTTGCCAATAATCACCCAAATCATTCGCGGTATATGCGGCGATGACTCCTTCACGTTTCAACGCTTGCGAAACGTCAATGTGATTTATTTTTGCATGTGCATACGGGCTACGCACAAAAGCAACATGCAACATGTTGGGTAAATCAACATCATCTACATATAATGCCTGACCCGTTAACAATCGCGGGTCTTCATTGCGTTTGATTCTTTCGCCGAAGTATCGAGTGGTCATAATATTCATCCTCGGTGGTCGAGTAGCCCTGAGCGTCTTTTGCGAAGGGCGTACCGAGACCACAAGTTTATAAAATACTTAAAGTTTCCAATTTCGTTTTCGTTTACATATTACTGTTGGTCTCGATACGGCGGACGAACACCGCCTACTCGACCAACGGGTTGCTTTTGTTATTTTGTTTCTTTTCAAACTTCTTTTTAGCAAGCGCAGGAAGCAACTCTACATTTCCATTTATCAATGCTTCTCTTTTTTGCTCTGCTCCAGTTTTGGACTTGTTTTTCACGATAATATGCATCTGCAACTCTGTCATATTCTTCACCATAAACAAGTTCTACTGGTAATCTTCGAGATGTATATCTTGAGCCTTTACCTGATTGGTGTTGAGCAATTCGTAAATCAAGATTTTTTGTTGACCCAACATAATATGAATCATCAGCGCATTTGAGAATATACATCCATGCCATAATTTTTATTTCATTCAATCTCGGTGGTCGAGTAGCCCTGAGCGTTTTTGCGAAGGGCGTACCGAGACCACCAAGAATAAAAGCGAATTTTATAACAAAATTACTCTTGTTAACTTTTGGTCTCGATACGGCGGCGGAGGCAAGATGACTTGCAAAAAAATATTATCTCCCGCCGCCTACTCGACCAACGGGGTGCTTACGCCCAAGCTACTGCTCTACAAAACGCGGCTTCACCACCTTTGAATTTCCATGGGAATACGCCGAGTGTGATGCGTTTGTTGTGTAATTCTTTTAATCCAATATCACCACCGAGGTTTTCAACGTGCATACAATCATGTGGGAATAAAGCATTGTGCGTTAATTGATAAGCAGAATCTGGGAATAGTTCATCTATTTTATCTGCGCCAAATTTTTCTTCAGTTAGCTTGCGAACCTTTTGCCAATGTTCCAACCCACCTTTGCCGAGAAAACGTCCAATCGGTAAGTTCATTGGATGGTCAGTTGAAATCATATCCACGCCCCAGATGTGAATCTTTTTCTTTAATAGCCAATCACAAATACTGTAATGCGGACCTGGGTGACGTTGGATATATCTTTCTTCATCACCTTCTGGGCTAAAGAATGAATACTTATGCCAACCTGTGTGGATAAATAAAATATCACCTTCGTGTACATCTGCACGTTTTTCAATATCTTCTGGTGTAAACATACCGAGGTCATCAAGCATGTCGCTTAAGTCAACGATAACGCCAGGTCCATAACACCATTCGATTGGAATTTGCTCAATGGTTTTGCCACTGGTGACAAAATGTTTGGGTGCATCCAAATGTGTACCCATGTGATTCGAAGTCATAATATATTGTGCATTGACTCCTTGTTCTGCTTTGCGTTTGATGTACTTCACTTCAAAAGGCGGGTAAAAGGGCCAGAAGGAAGCATCAGCGTTCAGGTCTTGCGAGAGGTCGTAGATTTTGGTCATGGGGTATAAACACTCCTTAGATATATGGGATTAATAAAAGTAACGGGCATGGTTAGTTATAACCCATTTTCTTTTTTTAGGGTAAATCTGGGCATAGTATTTGATAGTCTTCTTGTGGGAAGAATGAATTCCATTCGCTTTGGGTTAGGTTGCGGGTGAGGCGTGAGCAGGCAGTGTGAGATAAGTCGTTATTTGAAATTGGAGACAGCAAGTTGAGGTCAAAAATTTGAAGCGTTTTTCGAGTAGCTGTAGCGAGTAGCATTTCATCTGGTGAAAAATCTAAACCTGTAACAGCATCGCCATGTGGAATGCGAAGTATTTCTTCACCTATGTTTATATCAAAAAGATATACAAAACCATCTTCGCTAGCAGATGCGAGCCAGTTTTTATTTGAGCTGAAATCTAACGCGGTTATTATGCTATTTTGATTGAATTTATACTTTGAATTGTTTACTTCTTTTTGGTTCAAATCCCAAATGTTTATACTGCCATCAGAACTGGCGCTAGCTAATAACGAACCTTGCATATTGAAGGCAAGTATATTGATATGCCCTGTATGAAATAAACGCATGATTTCTTGGTCGGCGCTTATATTCCAAATGATTATTTTGTCACTTAAGCCAATGGCTACAGTTGAATCTTTAGGATTAAATGTTGCTGTAAACACTTCTTCATCGAAAGTAATCGTTTTTATTTTGTTGCCTGTTTCAATATCCCAGATATAAACTTCATGGCTATCAATATTTGTGGTGACTAGAAATTGATTGGTGGGGTTGAATGATAAGCTAGTTAAATCTGATGTGTGTGGTAGTGCATTTTTTACAAGGCTTTCAAAATTAAATAGAATAGCTTGTGATTGATTTAATTCTGAATTTTCTGAAACCGCAATCCATTTTGAGTTGGGGCTGATTTCTAACAATGAGGTTAAGTTATTTGTGGAGAAAACTGGCTTACCTGTTTCACCTTGGTTGGTAAGTGTAACTTGGCTGTATGGTAATTGCCATACAAGTTTGTCGTCTGAGTTAATTAATATGCGACTGCCGTCAGGGTCGAATTTGATGCGGTTAACAAATTCTTCAAATTCGATATGGCCAATCTGCGAATACAAGATGGAAATATCCCAAATGGTGATATTTCCATCTCTATCGCCAACGATGATGTGTTTTCCATCTTGGCTAAATAATAAAGCTGAACCTATGCCATCTAGCGAGGCTTCTAATACCAATGCGCCTGTACGCGAATCCCATATACGGGCGGTTAGATCATAACTGGTACTCACAATCCAATTTCCGTCTGGGCTAATTTTTACGCGTTGTACAAAACTGCTATGATACATGCGTAATTTTTCGATGCCTGTTTCGGTATCAAATACGCGGATAATTTTGTCATCTGAAGCTGTTGCAAACCATAAGCCATTCGGGCTAAAGGCAACATCTTCTACCCAATCAGGATGCTTCAGTATATGAGTTTCTTTGCCTGATTCCGCACGTGCGATTCTGGCTGTACTGTCTGCACCAACTGATACCATCACTTTTCCATTAGGGCTGATAGCTAGGTTGAAAACTTCCGCCTCATGGCGTGGTCCTGATTCGAGTTGACCAGTTTGCACTCTCCATACACGTACTCTACCTTCTTTTGTGCCAACACTTGCCCAGATTCCATTTGGGTGAAATTTAACAGTGGTGACAGCACCACGATTGAAATCAAAAGTGTAAGTGGGGATATTTGATTTTAAATTGATAACTGAAACAAAACCATCTTCACGCCCTGCAATTAATAAACTGTTTTGCATATTTATATCAATATCATAGATGGGAGACTTTACATTAAATTCATTTACGGCACTGCCATCACTGAAGTTCCAAAATTTTACATAGCCATCTCGTCCAGCAGTGATTAATAATGCATCATCTTTTGTTGTTAGAACGTCAGTTACATCATCTGTGTGAGTAACACAGAATTTCTTTTCTCCGCTCACTGTCCACACACAAGCCGAATCATCTGCACTTGCGCTGATAAAATATTGCCCATCGTTTGATAGTATCAAATTCCAAATTCTGTCAGTATGGTGTAGTTGTGCTACTGGAATTGGCATTTTACTAATGTTATTACGCAGTATGGCTTTTGCTTCATCTGATTCAAAGCGAGTAAGCGATTCCAATGCTAACAGCGTGCTGATGTCTAAATTACTAGGGCGTTCGCTATACGCTAATGCTAAGGCAGTACTGCGTTGTGCTTTAACTTTATTCTCGTTTTCCAAAACTAGCCGCGCATTTTCCTCTGCTACCAACTGTTGTTCTTTAGCAATTCTTTCATTTGCGGCGGCAATTAGAGCGTTTTCTTGTGCCAAGTGCATATTCTCAATTGATTGCCTCCATTGGCTGACTGAAAAAATGAATAACAAGATGCTCACTAGCATTGCGAACCCAATAGTGAAAGTAAATCTTTTCTGACGGCGACTTGTGCCTTCTCGACTAGCTCGAATATATTCAGCTTGCAACAAAGTTACCTGACGTTTTTATATCAGTTGTAGATTCCGTCATCCATTTTTCGGCATTCTCTAATTCGGTGCCTTGTAACAAGTAGCTAACATTTCTATTATTTTTATCCCACTCAATAGCGCGCTGTAACAAGCGTGTATGTTCACTAACCCAATTAAAATCAGTGAAAATTGTTTCAATAATTTTGGGAATAACGTCTATAAATTTTTCTTTTTTTAGGGCGTAAGAAAACCCAATTTGCTGATGCCAAGCGTGGGTGAATTTTTTTTCGTTTTTCAGGTTCCGAATATACAATTGGAATTATTTTTTTATTTTCTGAAATTGCTAATTCTAATTCTTTCAAACAATATTCCGAATCTAAAGCATCGGGGCTAATGACAAATAGAAAAGCATCTGCCGCAACAATACCTTTTGCAATCTCAACCATCCAATCAGTGCTTAAAGGAATGCCTTCCCAATCCACCCATGCATTAATTCCTTGTTCTTCAAGCGCGGCATCTAATTTTCGCACAAATGCCTTATTTTTGCGCGAATAAGAAATAAAGACTGTTGACTTCTTGCTCTCTGTCATTAAATTTAATTTTACTCTATTAAATTAAGTCTATGCTAACCCCTTCTGCGGCACACCGTGAAAAAAATCGAGATAGAAATAGGTTTGAAAACAATTATTAAAAGCTTCCGTAATACTGCCTTACCCACCATTCTTTACCAGGCAAGTCACTCTCTTTTACTACTTTCACAAATTTCGGAATATCAAAATAAACCCGCCGTAAATCTACACTAAAAGAACTTCCTACTTGCTCTAAAATAGCATACTCAGCCCATGGCAACAAGCGTGGCGGATTACCAGGCGAAAATGCGAATACAAAAGCATTACCCACACTACCAGAGTTCAAAATTAATTTCTCGCCATAACGCCTTTGCATTTGAATGTGCGAATGTCCACCGATTAATACAGAAGCAGTTTGATTTGCAAAATAAGCATCCAGCAAAGCAGAATCTGTAGTCGCTTGAATCAAATGGGTAGTCGAAAGAGGCGAACCATGAAAAGCCAGCAACTGTATTCCGTTTGGAAAAGTCAAAGAGTGAGTTTCTACAAACGAATTCATAAAATCAAAATCTGCTTTCGAAAGACGGTCTCGTCCCCAATACAAATCAGGAATCAAATGTTCAGTAATTTCATACTGCGCGGCTTTTTCAGGCTCAAGTATTGCCCCATCATGGTTCCCCTTAATGTTGATACTTTTTATTTCATGCAATGCATCTAACACTTCACGCGGTTGCGGACCCAAACTTACTGTGTCGCCCAAACAAATAATCTGATCAACCTTTTGTTTTTTAATATCATTTAGTACAGCCTCAAGTGCTGTAAAACTTCCATGAATATCTGAAATAAAAGCAATGCGCATTGGTTTCCTTTTTCACCATAATTGTACCTGACACAGTGAAAAAAAATATTGTTATAGAACTTATGGGTGATGAAAAAACGCTTCCTGACTTACTTCAACTTGGTGCTTGACCTTCAACCTCTATCTCAACTGGATTAATCTCGACCTCTACATTATCACCATACCGAATGTTCTCAACTTCAAAAGTAATCACCTCCATCAACGATGGATTTTGAAAGTGATTTTTCTTTGTCTCTGGGTGTGGATAATACACCCAACCTGCGTATTCTTTACTTTTGAACATGACTTTGCAACGTGAGAATGAAAACGTCTCGGGTGGGTGTAAGTCAGTCCACCCAACTTTCTCAAATGTAAATTCTGGCTTTATCATTCTAAATATTAGTGGAGCAATGGAAATATTTAGTGTTCCATTGAAATATGGATATAAATCTAAACCTAATTGCTTGAAATACGGTTTTTGCTTTTCTAAGGTACTGTATGGATAATCTTTAGATGGGCGAGAAGCCACCTGATGCCCACGAGTCAAAACTCCAGAAAGCCTTTTCATTTATGCAGATTGTTTTCCTATATGCCCTTCTGCTTCCGCTTGATGCAAAACTGACAGAATCGTTTGCACCAAATCTCGTGCGGCAGATTCGCTTAATTCTACAGCCACGCGTTGAGATTCATTTACAAAGTCAATATTCAGCGTATGCTCGTATGGTGCATGGAATGGATGGTCAAAAGATACATTGGCTTGCTGTAACTTAATCCATTCATTATTATGTTTTCCACTGCCCACTATTTTGACAGATTGTGTAATCATTGTGCACATAATTTCTCCTTTACAAAATTCGTCATTGCGAGGGCGTTCTTGTTTTTGCCTGAAGCAATCTCCAACATAATCATAAGATTGCTTCGTCGGGAAGTATGCCCTCCTCGCAATGACGGATTAACTTAAATTCTTTTCCAAAAACGCAAAGATTTTTTTCCAACCATCTAACGTTTGCTCCACACGATAAGCAGGGCGGTGATAATAAAAGAATCCATGCCCAGCATTGGGGTACATGTGAAATTCATAATTCTTGCCATGCTTCTTTAATTCATCTTCATGGATTTTCACTTGCTCAGGCGTTGGGCTTGAATCTTCTTCACCAAACAAACCTAAAATAGGGCAAGATAAATCTTTTGTATATTCATGTGGCGAGACTGGCATTTTTGCATTTACTTTTTCCATAACAACATTTCCACCCCAACAATCAATAATCGCATCAAAACCTTTTACTCGGCAAGCAGTTAGATAAGCATGTCGCCCACCTGAGCAGGTACCAAAAATTCCAACTTTGCCATTGAAATTATCTAAGCCACGAATAAATTTCATCGCGCCTTCTAAATCAGCAACGGCTTGGTCATCAGATATGCCACCCTCAGTACGGACTTTCGCCGCCACATCTTCTGGTGTGCCATGCCCTGAGCGAAAATATAAATTCGGAGTCATCGTAATAAAACCATGATCTGCAAATTTATATGTTGCTTCACGATACCATTCATCCCAACCAGGCATGTGATGTGCCAACACCATAGCAGGAAATTTCCCGTCACCTAATGGTCGCGCAAGATAGGCATTGATTTCATCACCATTCGCGCCTTTCATCATCACTGTTTCTGCATGAACGCCTGTGTATTTGTCGGTTGTGTGCATGAGGTCTCCTTTATAAATGTACCGCAAGACATCGTGCCCTTGTGGCGTTTATCTTGCAATTACAAGCGACATAAATATCGCTGTACTTAAATTAGAACTTTATCGGCAAACTTTCTAAACCACGAATCACAAAACCTTTTGAAAAAACAGCATCACCATTTGATTCTAAATTGGGCAAACGCTTAATCAAAACACTAAACAAAACTTGCAACTCTAATCTTGCTAATGGAGCACCTAAACAATAATGCGTGCCAAGACCAAACGTCAGCAAAGGATTATCTTGACGAGACAGAACCAACTCGTCTGGTTGCGTGAAGCGTTTTTCATCATGATTGCCAGAGATATACATCAACGCCACTTCATCGCCACGTTTAAGTTGCACGCCATTAATTTCCATATCTTCTAAAACATATCTTTCAAACATCGGAAGTGGAGTTTCGTAACGCAACATTTCATCAACCGCTGTTTTGATTAATGCTTGATTATTTTGATGCACCGCTTCTTTCATGATTTCAAATTGATTCTGATTCTGAAAAAGTGACATTAACCCCAACGCCGAACCATTGACCGTTGCCTCATGCCCAGCATTCAAAAGAAAAATTGCAGTTGCACGCATTTCATTTTCAGTTAATTTTTCGCCAGCACTTTCAACTTGCACTAAATCAGTGATTAAATCATCTTGCGGATTTTTTCTGCGTTCATTTGCTAACTCGCCAATTAGATTCATAAAATCAACAGCGGCTTTGTTGGCTTCATTGATTTGTTCATCGCTGTAACCGAGTTCATACATTTTGACAATCGCCGCAGACCAAGGACGCAACATTGCACGATGTTCTTCAGGAATGCCAAGCAAATCAGCAATCATAATGACGGGCAAAGGTTCAGCAATATCACTGACGAAATTGCACGCACCATTTTTTTCAACAGCATCAATTAACTTATGCGTTGTGGATTCTAATTTCGCACGCAAACTTTCAACACGTTTTGGTGTAAAAACTTTTGTGACCAATGAACGAATGCGCGAATGTGATTCGCCTTCCATATCCATAAAGACATTATCTTGATAACTACGAAAGCCTGCTAATTTTGGATCTGGTGGGGGCCAGCCAATTTCTTCACGCGAATATCTGTGCAACATAGTGCGCCCAAGTCGTTTATCTTTTAATAATGAAGCAACATCAGAATATAAGTTGAAAAAAACTTTATTCCACACTTCATCACGATAAACAGGCATTTCTTGACGCAAAGTTTTTAATTGCGCGTATGGCTTGGCAATAAATTCAGGGTCATTGATGTTGAGATGGTAGGTTGGAAGAGTCATAAACCAATTTTACCTCTCTTATGTAAAATTTATTGCTTCGTGTAAATTGCATTTTTAACCCCTCCCAGCCTCCCTTTTAGGGGAGGAGTTAGTCCATCACGCAACAAACTCCCTCTCCTACAGGACGCGTGCCATGAAATGGTAGAGGGGTTGGGAAGAGGTCATTTTGCATTTCTTCTTTTCTGTTGAATAAATGGTTAGGGCTGGGGAGAGGTCATTTTTGAGAGTGGCTAATAAAGAAAGTAAGACAAAAGACTTAACCACAGAGACCACGAAGGTCACAGAGAAAACCTTATAAAAACCTCTGTGGACTCTGTGTTCTCTGTGGTGATTGTTTTTTTACTCTCCCTTTTCGCCATTCCTTCATTTTGCATCTCTTCTTTCCTCTTTCATCACTTGGTATAATTCCCTGACTTTAACTCTGGAGCAACCTCTCGCATGAAAAAACTAACAGGCAACCAAATCCGCCAAGAATTTATAGACTTTTTCGTAGAGCATGGACACACCGCCGTGCCTTCTATGTCACTTGTGCCAGGCGGTGATAACACATTGCTATTCACCAATTCTGGCATGGTGCAATTCAAAAATGTATTTATTGGCACAGAAAAATATCCCTACTCACGTGTAGTTGACTCGCAAAAATGTTTACGCGTGGCGGGCAAACACAACGACCTTGACGATGTCGGGCGTGATGATACGCATCACACCTTTTTTGAAATGTTGGGCAACTGGTCGTTTGGTGATTACTATAAAGAAGATGCCATTGCATGGTCTTGGCAGTTATTAACCGAAGTGTGGGGTTTACCAAAAGATAAATTGTACGCCACTTGTTTCAAAGATGATCAAGGCAATGTACCACAAGATGATGAAGCCGCAAATGTGTGGAGAAAACAACCTGGCTTTAATCCAGAACATGTTTTATTTTTTGGAAGAAAAGAAAATTTCTGGCAAATGGCAGAGACGGGTCCATGTGGTCCATGCTCTGAAATTCATATTGATTTAGGTGAAGAGCGTGATAACTTGCGTGGCACCGATCATGTGTGCGGAGTCAATGGTGAATGTACGCGTTATCTCGAACTGTGGAATAACGTTTTTATTCAATACAATTTATTTGCCGATGGAAAACTTGAACCACTGCCACAAAAACATGTTGATACAGGCATGGGCTTTGAAAGAATCGTTTCTGTTTTGCAAGGCGTTGATTCAAATTACAAAACAGATTTATTCACCGAGTCATTAAATGTTTTGCGAAATCTTACAGGCGCAAGTGAAAAAGAAATGCTGGCAAACTTTACACCCTATCGTGTTATCTGTGATCATGTTCGTTCTGCTGCATTTTTAATTGCTGATGGTGTTGTGCCAGGCAATGCGGGTCGCAATTATGTTACTCGCATGATTATCCGCCGCGCCGCACGTTTTGGCACGAAGATAAATCTCAATGAGCCGTTTCTTGCAAAAGTTGCAGAGGCTGTAATTAATTATTATGGAAATTTTTATACCGAACTCGAAAAAAGTAAGACTTCGATTCTTGAGCATTTGACTCGCGAAGAAATCCGCTTCGCCCGCACCATTGAAGCGGGTACTGCTCATTTACAGAATCTTCTCTCCGAGCTTGAGTCTTCCAAATCAAAAGTCTTGGATGGTCACAAAGCATTTGATTTATATGCAACGTATGGACTTCCGTATGAAATTTCGCGCGATATTGCCCGCGAACAAAATTTAGATGTTGATAAAGTAGCTTTTGATGTAGCCAAAGAAAAACATTCTAAAGCCTCTGGTGGTGGAAAGGCTATGGGCAAACTCGGTGGTGAAGATGCAGAATTCTTTGCTAACATTTTGAAAGATTTACAAGCGAAAAATAAAATCGGCAAAGATGGTGTGGAGTACGACCCATACGCTAGTACAAAAGTTGATGGAGCAGTATTAAGCCTCATGGTCAATGGTGAAGCGGTTGAATCGGCTGAATTAGATGATCAAGTTGAAGTCATCCTCCCCAAGACAGGTTTTTATACCGAGTCTGGTGGTCAAGTAAATGATTCTGGATTCATTCGTGGAAAAGATTGGGAGATTGAAGTTAACGCCATGCGCCGACCTTCTGCTGGCGTGATTGTTCATGTTGGCACTGTGATTTCGGGCAAACCAAAAGTTGGTGATACTGCCACAGCAGAAGTGGATTTGATTCGCAGACACGACATCATGCGAAATCATACTGCTACACATTTATTACATAAGGCTTTGCATGAAGTAGTGAGTGACCAAGCCAAACAAGCAGGTTCGTTAGTTGCGCCAACACATTTGCGTTTTGACTTTAATCATCCAGTGGCATTGACTGCTGAACAAATTGAAAAAGTTGAACGCATGGTTAATGAAGCCATTGCAGATGATATGCCTGTGATGAAAGAAATAAAATCATTGGAACAAGCCAAGAAAGAAGGTGCGATGGCTTTGTTTGGTGAGAAGTATGGTGAAACGGTTAGAACGATTAGCATTATGGACTCAGCCAGCTTGCTGGCGGAAGGCGGGAACAAGCAAACTGACTCCAAAGATAAAAAGTATTCTTACGAATTATGCGGTGGTACGCATTTAGAAAGAACATCTGATATTGGCGCGTTTATTATCACTAGTGAAGGTTCAGTTGGGACGAATGTGCGTCGCATTGAAGCAGTGACTGGACGTGGCGCGTATGATTTAATCAACAAACGCTTTAAGTTATTGAAAAATACTTCATCTGTTTTGAAATCTACTGTTGAAGAAATTCCAAATAAGGTTGAAGCCTTACAAGATGAAGTTGCTGATTTGAAGAAAGAATTATCAAACCTTCGCGCTCAACAAGCACTTTCTACTTTCCAATCACTACTTTCTAACGTGCAAGTTATTAAAGAAGTAAACATACTCGCTATTGAAATTCCTGATTCAAATGTTGATACATTGCGAATGTTGGCAGATAAATTCCGCGAGAAATATCCAAAGAATGGAATTGCTGTTTTAGCAACTGGTTCCACTTTAATAGCAGTTGTGACGGAAGATTTAGTCAAGCGAGGAATCAAAGCTGGGGATGTGCTAACAGGTATCGGCGCGAAAGGAGGCGGACGTCCGAATATGGCACAAGGTAGTTTGTCAAATGGAAACGTCAAAGAGGCGTTGAGTCAGTTATCAAAAGTTGTGGAAGAAAAATTGAAATAAAAAAATTCCCTCCGAAATGGAGGGAATTTTTTTATGCCAGTAAAACAAAAATTGTAATGAGCGTTAGTTGTGCCAACGGATAGTAACTGGCTTTATCAAAAAGTGCGGCGGCTTTGCGACCTTCCTGCGTTTGATAAAGTTGATAAGCAGGGATAAGCAATAAGAAAATTCCTATGGCGATGGTGGCGAGGCTGTATGGCAAGCCCAGTGATAATGGCGAAACCTTTGGCAAAAACAAACTGATAATCACTGTTAATATAAGTGTAAATAAAACTACCAAGCCCGCTTTTTGTGTTCCAAATTGAAGTGGAATTGTTTTTGCATTAACGCGTTTATCTTCTGCTGTGTCGTTCCAATCTGCTGGGGTGTTTTGCCCGCCAATTTCCCAAACGAAAACCCAAGCCAAAATTAAAAGCACAAGCGAAAGCGATGGGCTTTTATCTACAACAAAGATTGCGGCAATGGGTCCGCTGGATTTTACAAGCCCGCTTACAAAAGTTCGCAAGTAAGTAACTTTTAGCAGAAGACAATAAATTACTTCTAAAATCGCGGCGGCGATTAAGATGAAAATAATTTTTGGGTTAAGTAAGTAAGAGCCAATTAATGCAAGTACAAACCAAAAGGCAAACCAAAGTAAACCGCTTTTATAACTTAATACGTTTTGTGCAAGCGGATAACGCATGTCGGATGCTTCTACAGAATAGCCAGCATTAATGCCGCCTGCAAATTTTTCTTTATCTACGGCAATGCCTACTAAATCATTTAATGCGTAAATGGCGGTATAGCCCGCAAAAGCGGTGAATATAGAAAGCAAAATTACTTGCCAGTGCGGAAAGTCTCCCAACCAAAGTAAAGCCACAAAGCCAGGCATTGCGAGGTCTAATACTCCGTGAGTGGTGCGAGAAAGTGCAAAGAATTTTTTCATAGGCTATCTCTCAAAATAATTGATAAATTTATTTTTTTATAAAATGCGCCATGTAGTTTACATCTTCTACGCCTGCGCTTACTTTGAATTTTCGGGTAAATGGATTGTAAATTAAACTAGCCAGCCGAGAAAATTCTAAGCCTGCTTCGCCTGCCCATTCTTTTAATTCGCTGGGTCGAATCAACTTGCTGTATGTGTGCGTGCCTCTTGGTAAAAGGCGCAAAATATATTCGCCGCCTACAATTGCAAAAAGAAATGCTTTAGGTGTGCGATTAATAGTTGAGAAAAATACATGCCCACCAGGTTTTACTGCTTGCACACATGCGGCGATCACTTTTTTAGGTTCTGGCACATGCTCCAACATTTCCATACAGGTCACAATATCAAATGTACCTGCTTCTTTAGATGCAATTTGTTCGGCGCTTTCATAACGATAATCAATTGTCAATCCTTGTTTTTTGGCGTGATATTGAGCCGCTTCAATCGAATCTTTGGATAGGTCAATGCCAACGACATTTGCCCCCGCCTGAGCCAACGCTTCGGAGAGAATCCCGCCGCCGCAGCCTACGTCTAAGATTTTGGGATTTGCAACTGTTGATTTTTCCATAATGAAGTTTGTGCGTAACGGATTGATAACGTGCAGTGTGCCCATTTCGCCTTTTAAGTCCCACCAGATTTGAGCGACTTTATCAAACTTATCAATTTCTTTTTGATCTACATTTTTTTCAAGCGTGGTCATAGTTAAGAATCATCCTGTCTTCTAATTTTTTTACGGCATTAATTATTTCATCTTGCTTAATGTCATTTACAAAGGTACATCCGCCAATACCTAACGGCATGGGGACTCGTTGTAACCCGTCTCGGTGGTAGGTTCTTTCATTGAGTGAAGCCCATAACATATCCGAGTCGAGAATAGTTGTATCCAATTCAATGCCTAATTGGTCAATGAGTTGGAAGATTCTGGAAATATCTTCTTCGGAAATAAATTGCCGAGATTTTGCAATTAAGGAAGAGACCATCATATCCAGTAAAACTGCTTCGCCGTGTAATAAGTTTGTTTCGTGACGAGTCTCCAGCCCATAACTGAAGGTGTGTCCAAAATCCACTTTGCGCATTAAATCTTCTTCAAATAAATTTGGCTCTAATTCCTCTAACATGCCTTGAATTGCGGTATCTAAAATCAGATCGCCTTCAGCGTTTTGGAAATACTCTTCAATACTTTGGCTTCCATGTGTTTCTAACAGGCGAAATAAATCTGCATCTTTGATAATGGCTAGTTTGATAATTTCACAAACGCCATTTAAGATGTGACGTTTAGGCAGTGTTTTGAGAAATGTTTTGTCTAAGAAAACTTTTTGTGGAGGGGCAAACGCACCGAGGCGATTTTTGTTTCCGTTGATATTGATTCCCGTTTTGATTCCGATAGAAGCATCTACATAACCCATTAAGGTGGTGGGTACTTTAAGATGAGGTAATCCGCGCCGATAACTGCTGGCTACAAAACCTACAATATCAGTCAAGACTCCGCCACCAATGGCGATAATTGGTTCATTTCTGCGGTTGATGGGGAAGGCATCTAACTCCTGCACGATGGTGAGATAACTTTCTAAGGTTTTATGCTCTTCTCCGCTGGGGATGGAGATAATTTTCGCTTCAATTTGGTGATGTGAAAAATAATTATGAATTTCTTCTGCATAATATTTTTCTACGTTCCTATCCATCACTACAAAGCGGCGGGCTTGTTCTGTTTTCCCTACCGATAAGATCGAATCGTTTTGTAATTGAAATAAATGAGGCGAGTTTATTATTTCATATTCAATAGCTTGTTGATAGTTAACTCGCCATCTTGATGCGCTTTCTTTCATATGATTTGCCGCCAATTTTCCTTCGCACTTAAAACTCTTTTTGCAACTGCTTGAGCCATTTCAACGCTGTGATTTTTGAAATTGCCGCATTGTTGAATATTGGCATAAGGGACTTCTTTTGCTTTTAAAATATCATTCAAAATATTTTCGTACGTATTGCGGATAACTTCCGCATTGCCTTCGTTGTATAAGACTAAGTAGAAACCAGTTTGACAGCCCATTAACCCAATTGAAAGAAAGTTTTTGGGCATGTAACGTTGAAAGCCCTCCAACAAGAAATGCTCAAAGGAATGCATTTCTGTCGAAGATAAAAATTCTGTGTTCGGTAGGTTGATGCGTAAATCCACGCAATAGACGATATCGCCTTTAGGACCTTCTGTGAAAGACCGCAATTTCACATGCGGCGCTTTGAGCAAGCGATGATCCAACTCGCCGACTGTATTCACGTCCCAGCCTAATTGTTTTACATCTACCATAACGTACTCCTATACTAAAACTATCGCTTAAACAAACTGCGATAAATGTTTATAACTATCGTTCAACGCCTTTTCCCAAGATTTGACGTGATGATATAACTCCACCGAGCCATATCCCGAAAAGCCGTTTTCGATTAATGCGTTGAAACTTGCCTTAAAATCTAACGTGCCCTCACCTGGAATTTCGTGAAAATGTGCGATGCCTGTTAATGTATTGGCTACCATTTTATCTACAAGTAATTTGCCGTTTGAATCTGTTGTAGTTCGTAAATAATAAAGTATCGGTTTGGCTCTTTCAAGCACGTCAAAACTTAACCCAGGCACAGAAATGAGATACGTGAAAACTTCTGGCTCTAGTGATGTTGTGCCTGCGAACAGGCTATCGTATTTAACTAAAGCAAGCTTTTGTTTAACGCCCGCCTTACTTAAAATAGATTCTATTTTTTTCTCTTGATCCTTGTTTGGCTTTTCGTCATAAAAATAAATTGGATGATTCTCGTCCACCAATAAATATTCAGCATATTCGGGGAAGTAGATTAAATATTTCGCAAACCCTAAATCCAAGTTGAGGTCTTCCGCCATCTTGATTATTTTCAGGTTGTATCCTTCTTGGGCATCAGAGATATGCAAATAGCGGGTGCGAGGCGCGGCTTCTGCTAAGGCAGAGATGTAATCTTTTTCTCCGCAATACATGTGACATAAATCTAAATGCAGTTGAAACTTTGGAGAATTTACTTGATCTACTAGGTTTAATCCTTGCTCCACTGTTTCAATAAACATGCCTGGCTCTGGTTCAATTAATAAAGTTATATCTTCATCATCATGGATTGATTTTAGACATTGATGTATGCTATCTGCTAACAACTCTTGTGGATTGATAGATGGGTTGGCTACATGATCATCACGAATAAAACCGCTTCCAAACGTGACGAGTGACACGCCCAGCTTACGAGCGACATCAATTCCCCTGCGAACGAGATTGATGCGGCGTTTCCTGCCTGCTAAATCTACGTTCATTAAAGACGGCTCATGTGGGCGAGATGGTGTAAAGAAATGTGATGCAGTTGCCACACAAGCAGGCACAACGCCAATTTCGTCAAAGCGTTTTTTTATGATGTGTAGATAATCATCTGTAATTTCAAATGGATTGAATTGGTCTCGGTGAAATGAAAGCTCTATCCCCGCATATCCTGCCTTGTCCACAACGTCAATTGAGTCTAAAAAGCTCAAATTGGTTAAACCAAAGGTGCTGTAACTAAGTTTAAGCATTGAGTTTGCTCCAAAGTAAGTCTTTTCTGTTTTCCTGTCAGTGATTTGAATTGAATCGCCTGCTATTCGAGATTTTACCACGTGTCTGTTCAAAATTTCACAGATGATTGAGCGAGCAAATAAATCTTTACTTCACTGCTCTAGGCTACTTTCTGCACAGCGAAACCCACGACTCGCCCCTGCTGATTGTGGTTCATGTTTATAGCGTGTGGTTGTGAATATTTCATTGGCATCTGCATCATACGCGCCACTACGCATGGAGCGTTCAATTCCTGTCTCAGGACCGTAGGGTTATTCAAACTTGTTTCTTGATAATAGGTAATGCTATACCAATCGGCATTCCATTCGCGCACATTGCCGACCATATTTAACGCACCATAAGGACTTGCTCCTAATGGATAACGATAAACAGAAACAGGTTCGCCAATTAATGAGCCTGCATAATTCGCCAAACGTGGATTCGGTGCTTCATTTCCCCAAGGATATTTATTTTTTCCTGTGCCACGCGCTGCTTTTTCAAATTCTGCTTCAGTAGGTAATCTTCTGCCAGCCCAAGCACAATATTCGTTGGCTTGAAACCAATTGACATACACAACAGGATAATCACGATAGATCCAATTTCCATAGAAATGATTTGCACTTGTCACAGGCAATGAACATCCGCCAGCATTGACACATGTTTCATACATGACATTTGAAATTTCAGTTTGGTCAATCCAGAACGAATCTAAGTAAACTGTATGAATTGGAGAATCTTCATCAGGCTCACCTTCTTTGCCCATTAAAAATTCTCCTGCGGGTACAAGTAATTGAATCATGCCATCGCTGGTTGATTTTTTTGAGTCAACAGGTTGGACGGCTGATTTTTTGCCGATGTTAAAAGAAGCAAGGTCATAACGCAAGCGTTCAAGTGAAAATGTATTATTTTGGATGTGTTGATATGCGCGCATAACAACATCCAAATTCAAAATAACGATTCCACTGGCTAGGATGAATAAAGTTATTAGAATCACTTTGAGATATTTTTTTATCATAATGTGATTATAAAGGAATAAAAAAAATATTCTCATCTCCTAAGAGGTGAGAATATTTTTGAGATATTTTAAAGTTCTAAAATGCAAAATCGGGGTTGAGTCCGCTTTCTGTTTTGCTAGAACTTTGCTCGTAAGATTCTTCCAAATATATATGTAATTCTTCTATGCTTTCGAGGATGATATCGGCGTAAGGCAAAAGGTCTTTGTGGTTTGATACGCCAGATAACACGCCAATACATAAACTTGCACCTGCGGCACGCCCCATTTTCAAATCGGCGATGGTGTCACCAATGACGATGACATCTGCTGGTTTGAGGTTAAGTCGTTGGCATAATTCGAGAACCATGCTTGGGTCAGGTTTTGAAGCGATGTTGTCGTCAGCACAAATAAATGTAGAAATATAATCTTCTACATCAAAAGCTTGTAGCGTGGCGAGTGTGGGGGCGCGGTCATCTGCAGTGGCGATGGCAATTTTGATTTCATGCTGATGAAGTTTGCTGAATAATAAATCTAAATCGGTGAGCGGTTTGGCAAGCAAAACAGGGTCTGGCACAACCCAACAATTTGTTACCAATTGTTGGGCGTTGTGAATGTTGAGAGATTTTAAAGTTTCAATAGTGAGTTGAAATAATTCAGCCATTGGGCGCATGGCAACTTTGCCAGTTGCTAAAACTTTTTTTGTTGCAACATCGTAACCCATTGCTTGATAGATGACTTCATGCACATTGATTTGACTGGCTTGTGAAAGTTGTTGTGCTAGATATACAACCCAGTTACCCCACATGGCGTGAAAGTCAATCAACGTGCCGTCTTTATCGAAGATGATGGCTTGTGGTTTGAAATTTTTTATGTGTTTCATTTTTCCTATAACGCTTTTACAAAATAAAATGACAGCATGGTGTGTGTGCTGTCATTTGTGATTTCATTATAACTTAATTCTAATTTTCAAAAACTATTTTGCCATTCACAATCGTCATCACGGCTTGGGCTTGCAAAATATCTTTGGGGTTCATTGCAAACAAATCATCTGAAAACAAAACTAAATCGGCTACATAACCTGCTTTGATTTTTCCTTTTTCATGTTCCATAAATTCTGCATAAGCGGCATCGCAGGTATAACCAAAAATCACTTCTTCCAAAGTTAAATTTTGATTTGGATTATCCGTAGCCCATAATTCACGATTCAATGCAGCGTTGATATTAATCATCGGGTCAAACGGCGCAACATTCCAGTCACTGCCGAAGGCTAAATGCGCGCCAGCGTTTTTGATGGTGCGCCACGCAAAAGACAAACCCCAACGCGAAGCACCAACTCGTTGTATCCACACATCTGTCCCGTCGTTGCGAAGCGGAGCATGACTCGTTTGCATCGAAGCGATGACTCCTAAATCTTTGAATCTATGCAAATCATCAGGATGAAGCACTTCGATATGTTCCACACGATGACGGCTATCGCGCTTCCCATTTGATTTTTGAATTGATTCGTAACCATCAAGCGTTCTTCTCACTGCACCATCGCCACAACAATGGACAAAAATTTGCAAGCCCAAAGTATCACAGGCTTTTGCCATGCGCGTGAAATGTTCGAGAGAATAAATGCCATCAGGTTTTGCGTTGGGATTATCAGCATAAGGTTCTAGATTTAATGCCGTGTAAGATTCCCAAACGCCATCCATAAAAAATTTTACAGCACCACCACGCACGTATTCACCTTTGATATTCGCCATTTCTTTTGCTTCACTTAACATTTCTTCTGTTGTTTCTGGTGTAATGCTATACGGCACATAGACTCGTAATGTCATTTCATCTGTATCTTCCAATGCGGCATACGTCATTAAATCTTTCATATCCCCATTCATGTTGTGGATACTGGTAATGCCACTGGCATTGATGTTTTGAATTGTCATTTTCAACAACTCACGTTTGCGAGCATCATCAGGCTCAGGGATTAAAGTCTCAACCAAATCCATAGCCGTTTCGCGTAATTCACCAGTAGCCAAGCCATTTTCATCACGCACAACTTCACCGACTCCACTCGCTTCGATACCTGATTTCAAAATGCCAGCCATTTCAAGTGCTTTGGTATTCGCCCATGAAGTGTGACCATCATAGGCATTGATGTAAATCGGTCTATCTGAAATAATTTCATCTAAATCTTTTCGAGAATTGATTACACCATATTTAATTCCACGCCCATCTACCCATTCAGCAGTTTTATTTTTGTTTGCAAAATCTAAAAGGATTTCTTTTAATTCATTTAAGTTGGTGACGTTATATAGTTGCGCGCTACCCGCCCAAATAGAACCTGATAATAAATGAAAATGTGAGTCAATAAACCCCGCAGTTAAAGTTTTACCTTTTGCATCAATCACTTTTGTATTGCTGTCAGTAAATTGCTTTGCATCTTCGTTTGTGCCTACAAACTCGATTCGATTTCCTTTAATCCCAACTGCTTCCGCCCATGGATTTTCTTTATCACTTGTAAATACTTTTGCGTTGATGATTATTATGTCAGCCATTGAAGTTTCCTTGATTAATAAATTTTGATAACTATAAATGAAAAAATATTTGCAAGCAAGTAGAGACACGGCGTCGCCGTATCCCTACAAAAATTATTAATTTCTTTCGTTTATAATCACAGCCTATGACCAAGCAAAAAGTTGTCGTTGCCATGTCTGGCGGCGTGGATTCTTCTGTTGCGGCGGCGTTGCTCAAAGAGCAAGGCTATGATGTGACAGGTATGATGCTACGTTTGTGGAGTGAGCCAGGCAAAGAAGACACCAATCGTTGTTGTACGCCTGATTCTATGG
This sequence comes from Chloroflexi bacterium OLB14, assembly GCA_001567105.1. GTDB lineage: Bacteria > Chloroflexota > Anaerolineae > Anaerolineales > Villigracilaceae > Villigracilis. Next base: position 13,491 of record LMZR01000058.1, on the reverse strand, counting down.
CGCAAGCTCGTCGTGTGGCGGGAATTTTAGACATCCCATTTTATGTGATTGATGCTAAAGATGTTTTCCGCGAAACAGTGGTTGAATATTTTCTCAACGGATATGCTCACGGCGATACGCCCAACCCATGTTTAATTTGTAATCAAAAAATCCGCTGGACGTTTTTGCTCAATCATGCACTTGCTTTGGGCGCAGAGTTTATGGCAACAGGGCATTATGTGCGTATAAAAAAAGATGAAAGCGGAAAGCGTCAGTTAATGCGAGCAGTTGATTCTGCTAAAGATCAATCGTATGTTTTGCATGTTTTGAAACAAGAACAATTGAAACATGCTTTATTTCCAGTGGGTGATTATCCCAAACCTGAAATTCGCGCCATTGCTGAAAAGTTTGGTTTGCCAACTGCTTCACGAAAAGATTCGCAAGATTTATGTTTTTTGGCTGGGGAAGATTATCGCAACTTCTTACAACGCAATTCTCCAGAGATTCTTACTGCTGGTGAAATCGTCACGCCTGATGGCAAAGTCATTGGTCAACACACTGGATTAGCAAACTATACAATTGGTCAACGCAAGGGATTAAATGTTCAATCCGCTGTGCCATTGTATGTGATGAAAAAAAACGCTTCATCTAACACGCTGATAGTTGGCACTGAATCCCAACTTGGCACTCCCGAATTGTTTGTGCGTGATGTCAACTGGCAAAGTGGTGATGTTCCAACCGAATCGTTTTATGCCGATGTAAAAATCCGCTACACAGCGAAGGAAGTCAAAGCATGGGTAATGCCGATGGAGCAAAACCAAGTTCAAATTAAGTTTGATGCGCCCGTCCGAGATGCAACAGCAGGTCAAGCCGCAGTCTTTTATCAAGATGATGTGTTAATCGGCGGTGGAATCATTATCTAAAATGTAAGTCATGTTTTTAGCGTGGCAAATAAAATTATATGGAGAGTCAAAATGACCTATCGAATTGAATCTTTAATGTCTGCTCGTTTGTTTGTTGCACCGCAATATACCGAAGAGCGAATTTATTTTTTGAGCAACCTAACAGGGCATTTGAGTTTGTATGCTATGTTTTATGGTGGCAGTGTACCCGAGCCATTGTTGCCGCCGAACATCGCTTTGCAAAATCCGCATTTGATAGGTGGACATTCATTTTATGTCTTTCCAAACTTAAATAAAATCATGGTGATGATTGACAAAGATGGCGATGAAAATTATCAACCAAAGTTAATTTCTTTAGATGGCGGATTCCCTGAACCTGCTTTCAATAATTTCTTTGAAAAATATCGTGTGCATCTCGGTGAATGTGACCGCGAAAAAGGCATTGTCTATTTACATGCTGAACGGCGTGATAAACCTTTGCAAGAAACATATCGTGGTGATTTGAAAACAGGCAAGTTAACTAAAATTGCAGAAAGTGAATGGGGCTACAATGTCACTGCACATTCTAAAAATCATAAACAACTTTTAATTGGCACAGGTTATTCAGTGGGTGATGCAGTTTTTTATTTATGGTCAAATAATAAAATGACTTTGTTATATGGCACGCCAATTGAAAAACGAAAACAAGGTCAGCAAGTTCCATTAAATGGTTTAGGTGCTGGTGTGTTTTCGCCAAGTGAAAAAGGCGCTATTGTCACCACTTCTGTTTTTGAAGATACATTTAGTTTGGCTTATATCAATTTCAAAAAACCTGGCGAACTTTTGCCAATTAAATTAAAAGGCGTTGTTCATAAAGGCATGGGCGAAATGGAAAACATCGCTCATCTGAAAGATAATCGTTATCTAGTTACATTTAATATTGATGGTTGTTCTTGGGCATACGAAGCCATGTTTGATGAAAAGAAATTAAGCATGACTCTAAAATATACGTTGGTCGGTTTAGAGCCATTTGATAACGGCATGATTGAACATTTAGATTATGACTCCGTTGAAGATGTGTTTACTTTTTCATTTTCAACTGCCACATCGCCAACTCAAATTTATTCTATTGAAGGCAAAAATAGAAATGATTTATCACTGCATACCAATGAAAAGATTTTAGGGATTCCTGATTCGTTGCTCTCAAAAGGTGAGGATGCTTCTTTCGCTTCACACGACGGTCTGCGGGTTTCTGCTCGTTTATATTTGCCTTCACCCAAACTTGGTTTTAAGGGCGCACGTCCACTTGTGTATTACATTCATGGCGGACCGCAAGATCAAGAACGACCAGATTTTGCTTGGTTCTCTATGCCCTTGATTCAGTTTATGACCTTGAAAGGCTTTGCAGTTTTTGTTCCAAATGTGCGTGGCTCAACAGGGTATGGACTTTCATACACCAAACACGTTGACCGTGATTGGGGCGGACAAGATAGACTCGATCATGTTCATGCTATGACGAAAGTTTTGCCAAAAGATAAACGCATAGATGTTAAACGTGCCGCAGTCGTTGGTCGTTCTTATGGCGGCTACATGACTTTGATGCAAGCAGGTATGCACCCTGATTTATGGAAAGCCTCGTGCGATATGTTTGGTCCGTATGATTTGCTAACTTTCTTAGACAGAATCCCTGAAACATGGAAACCCTATTTCAAAATTGTCTTAGGTGATCCATCTAAGCCTGAAGAAAAAGATTTCTTAATTCAACGCTCGCCCAAAACGCATTTGCATAATATGTCTGCGCCGATGTTGGTGATTCAAGGACGAAATGACCCGCGTGTAGTGGCGGCAGAATCGGAAGATTTGGTCAGAGAATTGAAAGCAAAAGGCAAGCCGATTCAAATTCATGTCTTTGAAGATGAAGGGCATGATGTGTTGAAGTATGAGAATCGAGTCACTTGTTATAATGCCATTACTGATTTCTTTGCTAAACATTTGAATCCGTAATTCATTGCTATTGCCGCCGTACCCATATCTGGGCATATATCCTCGGCGGCAATACTCTACGCCGAGGACGGCGTAGAGAGCATAATTAATATGACTATTCCCAACTTGTTATTAGGACTTATCATCGCCTTACTCATCGCCACTATGTTTCATTTCATTCGTGGTGGTAATGGATGGCGATTACTTTTGTTTTGTGGATTAAGCCTGGTTGGATTTTTTCTCGCGCATTGGTTGAGCAAAGCACTAGGCTGGAGCTTGTATCAAATTGGAGGGTTAGAAACAGGCTTGGGCGTGGTCGGAAGCGTTGTATCCTTAGTAATTGGTGAGTGGTTGTTAAAAATCCAGCCTAATAAAAAAAGCGGAGTATAATCCGCGCTCATTGTGTCAAAATAAAATATGAAAGAGAAAATAAAACATGGATTATCTAATTAAATTTCTTGAATTCTTTTTGCATTTGGATGAATACATTGCGCAAATGATTTCAAATTATGGCGCATGGACGTATGGCATTTTGTTTGCCATCATTTTTGTGGAAACAGGTTTGGTGGTGATGCCATTTTTGCCAGGCGATTCACTTCTGTTTGCGGCAGGCACATTTGCAGCACTAGGTTCATTGAATGTTTGGTTTTTGATAGGCTTATTAATTGTTGCCGCAATTACTGGTGATGCAGTTAATTATTCGATTGGGCATTATTTAGGTGAACGTGCTTATAACATCAAATGGATTAAGAAAGAATATTTGGATAAGACGCACGCCTTTTTTGAGAAACATGGAGGCAAGGCAATTTTCTTAGCACGCTTTGTTCCAATTGTTAGAACCTTTGCGCCGTTTGTGGCAGGCATTGGCAAAATGTCTTATGGATATTTTGCAACGTACAATGTGGTGGGTGGCATTGTTTGGGTTGTGTTATTTACATTGCTTGGATTTTTCTTTGGCAATATCCCATTTGTGAAAAAGAATTTTGAATTGGTGATTATTGTCATCATTTTGTTATCTGTTGTGCCAATGATTGTGGAATGGTGGAAGGCAAGGCGCGAGAGTAAATCTGAATCGAAATGAAAATTCGTTGGCTGGCTGTTGCTTTTACAATATTTGTTGCGCTTATCATTGCTCTAGCAGATGCAGGTCGCTTGCGCTTTATGCTTTGGTTTATTAGTCGTGTGCCAAACCTTGATACTATTTTACATTTCCTACTAATTGGCATACTTACATTTTTAGTAACAGCGAGTTTAATGCAAACTTTTTCTACTAGAAATTCAAATTTGGTTGCAGTTAGTAGTATTTTATTTTTTCTGATCTTTTTCACTCTAGAAGAAGTTTCACAAGGTCCCATTCGTGGGCGTGATTTTTCACTGAAAGATTTAGCCGCAAATTATGCAGGCATTCTCTGTTTTGGTTTTTTAGCATGGTGGAAGTTTAGAAGGAAAAAAGAAGTCTTAAAATGAGAACTCGGAGGTTTTCAAAACCTCCGAGTTCTTTTTTGTTTAAGGCATCAAAATCAAATGCGCTTCACTATCGCTGACAATTGATTCTTGTTCCCACCACATTGGGTAATAGCTGACGTCTGCCCATAGTTGCGCCATGTCATCATAATGTGGGTGATAAGCATGACCAGATTGCCCAGTCGTGTGAACAGTTTGTGAATTGTTTAAATTGCTCAAATCTACAATCATTCTCATAGAAGGTAGCCAGTTTGTTTCGTAGCCATCTCGTACTGACCAACCCGTAGCATTGACAAGTGATTCACCTCCACTAGTGGGGAAAGGTCCGCGGTTGAATAAATCTTCAATTAACGAAATGCCTGATTCGCCTAATGTGCCATTACGGAAAGTGGAAGCGTGCATATCACCCCAATTCCATGTTGCAACATTTTTGCCGAAAATACCTTCTAATTCAGCCACACCTTCTGAAAAAGATTTTTTGATGATGTCTGGCATAGTTTCAACAACATCCGTTGTAGTTTTATCATCCCAAAATGGGTCGTTAGGGGTTTGCGCCATCTTGCGCATAATTTCATTCCAACGTGAGCCACCATCGGCATAATATCTTTTTTCGGATATATCATCATTGAAGGTATTTTTCAAGAAGGCGCGCCAGAAGGCATTGAAGACCGCCGCAGATGTAGATTCGATGCGGTCTTGATAATCCCAATCTGCTAATGTATCAAATGCAACTGCTTCATTGTCTTTTGCAAACTTCCAATCTTGCGCTTGCATAATCGGAACGAAAACTTCAGCATTGGCATCATACGAATCGCCATGCATTTGTTGTAGGTAGGCAATATCAATTTGGGCTGGTGCGTTTTCAATCATGGTCAAAATTCTATCGGCTCGAAAACCATAATCCCAATCAGCGCTGATGAAATAAGGATAATCATTTGGTGGCACTTGATTGTTAGCAGTGACGATGTAACCTTCTTCAGGGTTGAAGGTGTAAGGTTGCTCTTCAAACGGAATAAAACCTATCCATTCGTAATCATCTGTCCAGCCTGGCACGGGTAATGTGCCATCACCATTTTTGCGAATGGGAATATCGCCAGGCATTTGATAGCCAATGTTACCTTCTACATCTGCATATATTAAATTTTGAGCAGGCACATGGAAGTTACTTGCCGCTTCTCGAAACTCTTCCCAATTTTCGGCTTTATCGAATCCCCAAATGGCTTCAAATGGAGTTGAGGGAGTGAGTGCTGTCCACTTTAATGCAATCACATATTGTTCAGGTAATTCGATGCCCGCACGTTCGTTGAATGGTACAAATTCTTTATCTTCTGGATCGCCTTCATTTTTTAATGCGCCAAAAGTTTCAGAGATAACAGGTCCGTGACGTGTGCTTCGAACTGTGACTGTAACCGCTTCGCCACCTGCGGGATAAATGGTCTCTTCGTAGGATTCAAAATCTACCCATTCGCCATTGACTTCGTATTGATTTGGGTTTTCAGGATTTACTTTTTCAATATATAAATCCATTACATCAGGTCCAACATTGGTGAAGCCCCAAGCAATTTTGTCGTTATGACCAATCACTACGCCTGGTACACCTGCAAATGAAAAACCAGCCACTTCAAATGGACAGTTATCATTTTTCTCAACGCAATGTAAACCAATTTGATACCAAATAGAAGGCATTTGAATGCCAAGATGAGGATCGTTGGAAAGATACGGCATACCTGTATCGGTCAATTTGCCAGAAACAACCCACGAGTTAGAACCAATGCCGTCGTTCCATTCACCAAGTACAGGGTCAAGTAATGAAGCGTTATAAGCAACTTGGTCAAGTGGCAGTTGAGCATAATCAAATGTATGGGTAAATGTGGGATTTGTATTTGCGCTTCCATCACCAATTTTGTTGACGATAACGGGATGATCTTGCGGATATTCGGGGAAAAGTTGTTTGAGTTGTTCGGGTGTAAGTGTTTTGAGCAAAACAGCACGTTGAATTTCTTCATCCATATTGCCACGTAAATCCCACGCCATTGCTTTGCCCCAAGTTAAAGAATTGACTGGCGTCCATTCTGCAATTTGATAATCAGGTGCGAGAATAGGTAAACCTAAAATTGCATATTCAAGGCTGAGTTCGGTTGCATCTTTATCTTTAATGTAAGCGTTCACGCCATCTACATAGGCTTGCAAAATGGCTTTTGATTCAGCATCTAATGCCGCCCACTCTGCTTCGGCGGTTTTTTTCCAGCCAAGAGTTCGTAAAAAAATATCGGTTTCGAGTTGACCTTCACCAAACATTTCAGATAACGAACCTGAACCTATGTGTCTCCAAAAATCCATTTGCCAGAAACGATCTTGAGCATGGATATAACCTTGTGCAAAAAATAGATCGTATGAATTATTAGCATAAATGTGAGGAATGCCCATATTGTCACGGTATACATCTACTTTGCCATTCAAACCTGTGACTTGAATTTCACCATTGGTTTGTGGAAAAGATTTTGGCGCTATTGTGTTTGGCAAATAACTTTTGAAATAAAACGCCCCTGATGCAACTGCTATTACGACAATAACTAACAATCCAATTAAAATTCTACTTACAATTTTCTTCATATTACCTCCAAAAATAGGATTAAGTGTTTATTGAACAACTCCCAGTAGTCTAGGAAACCAATACCATAACACATCTGCCGCAGGTTTGCTGTGAATAGATGTAGATTTATCTTGCAGTGCCACAGGCATAAAATAGCCTCGACTGATAAAACCAGAGACCCATGAGCGGGTATTGACAGCAGTGAGCATGGCTTCGTAAATATCGGCTTGGGTTTGCAAATTCAAACTGACAGATGAGTTATCTGTATAAGGTTGGGATAATGAGGAGAAGTCTACACATGCGCCTGAGCCACTGGCAACACAACCAGTTGCCGCGCCAGCCGCAGATGGATATGAAACTGCTAAGATAATTGGCTTGCCTAACAAGTTCACCAATGGGGCAACTTCGTTATCTAACAGCCTGCCTGCTTCGTTTGTAAAATCGGCTTTGGTGGCGGTGGTGCTAGATGCCAATGGAGCCGACCATAATAAATAAATGCCATCCATATCTTTGAGGAAACTAACAGGTGTTTGTACATTTGATTTTGTGTATGGCATTGCCCAAAATACCTGACCTCTGAATCTGGAGCGCACATCTTGAATGATGGCTTTCCATTGCGCCTCTGCATCTGCGGGGACGTTTGATGACTCACCATTGGGCAGGGTGCCATTTGGAAGCGCGGGCGCAACCCAATCGCCGCCGAGGATTAAGAATTGCGAGCCTGTTTGTGTAGCTAGATCGGCATAGTTAACTGCAAACGCTCGATATTTTGTAAACCATGTTTGCCACCATGCGGCATCACGTGGGGCATTTTGCCAAAAGGAAGAAAAGGCTGGGGTAGATGAATCAACTGTCCCGATGAAATGAGGCGTGGGGAAGATAGCTACGTTTAATCCTGCCGATTTGGCTTGCGAAATCATAATGCTGAATCAATCCACAGAGGATCGTTGCCAGCCAGAGTTTGAAATCGTAAGGGAGAGATATTTGTATAAGTCCAACTTGGTGTAATAACTGCTAAGTTGGAGCCGATGGCTCTGGTGTTGGCAAAAGTTTGTGGTGCAAAGTATGAGAAGTTTGGACGGTAGGTGGCTTGATATTCTACGCCTGCAACAAAGCCCACTGCACGAGGGTTGATAGTTGAGCCGACCAATGAAACAGGTTCGGGGTTTTCAAACCATTTCCACGAGTTGATGTTATCTTGAATATCTTGCCCAAGAAAACTGGTTGAGGTTAATCGTCCCGTGGGATTCAAGCCAACTGTTTGGTTATCATCGGCACTGCCACATTGACCATTGCGGCAGTAACGATATGAGAATGAACCTAAGAAATTTAACGGACTATATAATTTATATGCCCAACGATTGTTACCAAGGGGCCACATTGGAATGGGTTCCATCCAACTAAATGTATTGAATTGAATATAGACAATATCATTAGGCGGTGTAACCGATGGTGCAGTAGTTTCAAATAAAATTGGCGCGGAATTTTTAGTGGCTACCCAAGCGGCTACAGCATCCTGCAAAGTAACATCTTGTTCTGGCACAATAAAATCTCGCAAGACCCAAGCACCATCTTCTTTGTGTTCTGCATTCCAAAAACCATCACCCAAGGTGTATTTATATTGAATATGAGCGCCAACAGGTAAACCTAATGTAATGGCGTATCTGCCATCGTTTTGTAACCTAACAACGGGCATTCTATCGGCAATGGTACTTGTACCGCCTTGTAAATCGGCGAAGGTATTACCAAGCTGTAAAATATTGCCAGCAATACGCACAGGCACGCCAGGTGTTGTATCGGCAGGGATAGCGACCATAAAAGTAACATTGACGAGACGAGTGGGTTTAATGTGTAAATCTACAATTGTTGGGGCATCACTTATTACTACAGCTCCTTGTTGAAACGGCAAATAGAAACCATCTAAACTATAAGCAACTAACTGATGTGTACCAACAGGTAGCCCTGTTAATTCAAAGCGCCCTAAAGAATCAGTAATATATTGCAAACCGCCAGCCGTAATAAGAATATTTGGCACAGGGGTATTTGTATCACTGTTATATACTTGCCCTAAAATAGAACCTGTGGCGCGAGTAAAACTTTTATCTCCCCAATCTGCCACAATATCATGTACTTCACTGGGTCCATTCGCAACGTGCATTCGATAGCGAATAGATGTATCGGCGCTGGTATCTTCAAACACTAGTGAACTTCCCTGACGAATGTAACGATATTTGATAACCGAATTATAAAAAAGTTGGAATAGTAGCAGTATAAGTTAATGTATCCCGTGCAGTCATTGGGTATTGTTGCGGATTCAACGAAAGCCCTGTTACTTCATCTAGCACTACTAATAATAACGTTTCTCCTGCTTGCAAAGGTTCGGGTAATGTCACTACAAAATTTGTTTGTGTTGCAGGGTAAGGCGTAGAAGTGGGAATATTCTGATTAGCAGATGGCGTGTTAGGTACAAGCGTGGGTGGGCTAAATAACGAAAGCGTGCAAGCCTGACTGGCAATAGCCAACAGCACAATAGCACTCAATATTCGGCGTGTGAGATTAACTTTCCCGTTCATATTTTCTCCTCGTCAAACACAGGGCGACCCGCCCATGATGATTTTTATATTTTTGATTATTTTAATGGGTCGCCCCTGCGATATAAAAACGCTTCAGACTTGTTTCAGCCTGCTCCTGTTTCTTCAACTTGTTCATTCACTGGAGCATTGTTCTTGCGCCCAGCATAGGCGATGTAACTTAATCCGATGCTGATGAAGTATAACAAAATCATCGGCAACATCACCAAGCCCATGTTGACGGGGTCAACTGTAGGTGTGACTGCCGCCGCAAGGATGGCAATAATCACAATGGCGATTCTCCATTGTTCGGCTAAAATTTTTGGTTGAATTAATCCCATAGACGTGATGATATATATCAAAAGTGGAAATTCAAAAAAGATTCCAATCCAAATCATCAAACCAGTGACAAAGGTGAAATATTCTTTGGCAGTCCAAAATTGTGCAATTTCAGTAAAGCCACCTAAAAAGGGTAGGGCGGCTGGTAATAAAACATAAAATGTAAATGCCATGCCTGTTAAGAAAAGCAAAGTTGCAAAAGGAATACCAATTAATCCCATTTTCTTTTCGCGTGGTTTAAGACCTGGTGCGGCGAATAACCAAACTTCTAATGCAATGTAGGGGAATGAAACAGCAATGCCGAGCATCAATGCCACGCGCATAAACACGCCAATTTCTTCGGTCACTTCAATGGCTTGCAAACTACTTAATCCACCCACAGGTTGAGAGAGAAAACTCATCACATCTTGTGCAACCCAAAAAGCAGCAATGACAGTAATAGCTAAGACTGCTACTGAACGAAGTAAGTGCATTCGTAAGGCGTCCACTTGTTCCCATAAAACGGCGCGCGTATCTTTATCCGTTGCTATATCTACAAAAATATCGGCTATTGGTCTTTCCTCTGGCACTGCATTGAGGAATTGATTAAATTTCTTAATCGCCCGAAATGGAAAAGCAAGGATGTTATAGATGAGTCGGAATGGGAATGTGAGTATTCGCCATAACCCCTGAAAAAACTTAGGCATTCGTGGTTTGGTCACTTTCGTTTGCTGGTGATTCGGCTTCGTTATTCGGCTGTGAGGTTGGCTTAGCAGTAGGAGTATAAGGCTTAGAGCGAGGCAAAGGCTTTTTGTGCTGTGACCCTTTATCGGCTAAGAATGAAGCGGGGTTTATTTCATTTCCAATTTTATTCATTTCATCATTGGCTTCGCGCATTAATTTGTTTGGCAAGGTACGAATCTCGCGTGAAGTTTGTTGAAACACTTTCCAGCCATCAGATGTGATAATACTGCGTAACCATTTGCCAATTGTTTTGCCCGCGCTTTGCATATCTTTGGGACCTAAAACAATTAATGCAATAATCACTACAAAAATAATTTCGGGAACACCAATACCAAGAATTTCCATTTAAGATTCCAATTTTGTTTCGTGATTCATTTTGCTAATAACGCCTTGCCGAATTTCATTTTCATGTTCAACCAATGTACCTAACACACCATTAACAAAACGCGCCGTTGATTCTGAACCATAAATTTTTGCAAGTTCAACTGCTTCATTGATAGCAACTTTAACTGGCGTTTCAGCTGAGATGGCAAATTCCCAACATGCCATGCGAATGATGTTTCTATCAATTGCGGCGATTTGGTCGAGGGGCCATTCAGGTGCATATTTAGCAATGACAATATCTAAGGCTTCGCGCAAAGGTAATACACCAAAAATAATTTGACGAGCAAATTCAGCATGTTCTTCGGTGAGTTCATTTTCTTCAAGGCGTGTTTTTAATACATCACCTGCTAAGTGAGTGGATAAATCTGTTTCGTACAAAACTTGCAAAGCGATCGAACGCGCTTTGGTGCGGGGTTTCATGTTCATACTGGGTTGCTGTAATCTATATCTTCTATGTGCACATTTACTTCGGCAACATCCATACCGACAGTTTCTTGGATAGCGCGCGTTACATTTTGTTGCACATTGCGACTAACTTCGCGGATGTTTACATCTTGTTTGAAGATTAGATGTAAATCTATAAGTGCAATGTTATCTTGTACTTCGATGCGTACACCATCGCCAACGCCTTTTTTTGAAAAGACGGTTGACGCCACCAGCTACTTCTGCGAAACGACTCACGCCTTGCACTTCTAAGGCAGAGAGTCTTGCAATGGTAGTTAACACTTCTGGCGCAACAGTTGTTTTATCATTTAAGTTTTCGGACATTTATTTTTCTCCTTACTCTTCTTGCTCTAGTCGCCGTTTTGACTTCCTTGCTTTAGCCGCCGTCTCGGCGGCGTTTTTATTTTTCAAGAACACTTCGCCGAGGACGGCGAAGTGCGCATAAAAAATTTACATCATCGCCATGCCACCATCAACACCTAACACTTGACCTGTAATATATGCGGCTTCGTCAGATGCTAAAAATGCGGCGGCGAAAGCAATTTCTTCTGGCTTGCCTTTTCTAGCCAGCGGAACCATTTTCAATGCGGCTTCTAATGTTTCAGGAGTCATGGCATCTAAAATTTCAGTATCCACAAAGCCTGGCGCAATGGCATTGACAGTAATATTTCTGGCAGCAACTTCACGCGCTAATGCTTTTGTAAATGCAATCTGCCCACCTTTAGATGCAGAATAATTCGTCTGCCCTGGGTTACCCATTTGCCCCGCCACCGAAGCCATGTTAATAATTCGTCCAACACGTTTTCGCATCATGTGTTTCACTGCGGCTTTAGAAACATTAAACGTACTTTTCAAATTGGTATTAATCACAGCATCCCAATCACTTTCGGGCATCATCATAATTAATTGATCGCGTGTAATACCAGCGTTATTAACTACAATACTTAAATCTCCAAACGTATCAATCGCAAATTTGACTAAGGCTTCTGCTTGCTTGAAGTCTGATACGTCGGCTTGAAAGGATGCGGCTTTTCCGCCCGCTTCTTTGATTTGATTTACAACTGCTTCTGCTCCATCAGGCGACTTGTTATAGTTGACGACTACTGCCGCTCCGCGTGAAGCAAATTCTAATGCGATGGCACGTCCAATTCCGCGTGAGCCACCAGTGATTAATGCAACTTTGTTTTCAAGTGAGTTTGCCATGAGTTAAATATCCTTTGTTTGAATTATACCGCCGTTATGAGTAGGGACACGGCGACGCCGTGTCGTTACGATATAAATCTTTTTAATCCAAACGCTAAACCTAATCCACCACCTAAAGCGATGACTGCAATTGCAATGACTGCATCTTGCCAGAAGCGAATGGGGAAGAGGCGAATCAATGTATCGGAATAATAAAACAGCCAAGAATCGCCTTCAAAGAAGAGAGCATGAAAGCCAGAGAAAAATGCCCAGAAGATATCAGGGTTTAATAAAATGCCAGCACCTGCTACAAAAACAAGTGACAGTGCTAACGTAATCATCACCCAGCCACCTTGACTCAAGGCTAGATAATATTCGCGTAGCCAATTGAGTTTGTAGAATAGGATGAAGAGGAGGAAGAGAATAGAAAGCGTGATGTACCAAACTCGTAACGAGTTTTGAATGACATCTTTAACATCTTGCATGTGACTTAATTCGCGTTCGTTGAAGAGGGGAAAGCCATCGTCAAATTTTAAATCAGCTAAATAGGATATATCTTCGTTGTTGATTAAATAATTAACAGCATAAGGCGCCCATTTGAGTCGGTCATCTTTTGTGAAGCCATATTCATCTTGCGGAAAATATGGCAGGTTGTATTCAATGGTGTAAAAGATAGGTGTTAATAAAATACGCAGTGCTAAACCAATTAAAGCAAGTGGCGTGAGGAGTGAGATGAGATAGGAAAGAGGTTTCATTTATTATGTTTTGGTGGTCGAGTAGGAGGCGGGGATGAATTAAATTTAATCTTATACGATTATCGCCGCCGTATCGAGACCACAGGTTTGCAGATTACTTAAAATTTTATATGCAACTGTTGGTCTCGATACGGACGAAAAATCGTCCTACTCGACCAACGGGTTAATTGTTAATGCAAATACTCCAAACCACC
>LMZR01000057.1 GCA_001567105.1 Chloroflexi bacterium OLB14 | reverse complement strand
GATCATTAGGGCAATAATTTCCATTGCCACAACCACTGGTGATACCTTCAATGGCTAACTGCTCAATCCAATCTTCAGCCCAATGCCCTGGCAGAATCACCAAAGGTGGGAGCATGGTTCGGAGGGGTGTAACTGGCAGTGTGCATGACTCTCAGCAAGAAGACAGCCATCTCAGCCCGAGTGACTGGAGCATTGGGGCAGTAGTTACCACCACCACAACCACCAGTGATGCCATCAGCCTTTAGAGCTTCAATCCAATCCTCAGCCCAATGCCCAGTAGTATCGCCGAAGGTAGCAGGTACATTAGGAGGTGTGAATGAGTTACCATGCAAGCCTCGTTCTAAGAAGACCGCCATTTCAGCCCGCGTGACAGGCAAGGTAGGGCAGTAATTGAGTGGGCTGGTAGTACAGCCACCTGTTAACCCTGCAGCATACAAGCGTTCAATCCAGTCATGTGCCCAGTAGGTTTCAGGTACATCAGCAAAGGTAGGTGACTTGACTACAACATAAGTTTCGCCACCTGTGAAAGGCAATCCAGATAATGCATTACTGAACGCATCAGCGATAGTGGCTGAGTTGGGTACATCCAAGCGGATGGTGCCATTGCCAGAGCCTGTGTTGACTGAAACTGTGTAGGATGAATTTGAACCACTGACCGAAGTGATAGATGCGCCACTAACACCAGTTGTGGTTAAACTGAAGTCTGCAACATCTACGCCTGCGACACTTTCAGAGAAGGTGACTGTGAAATCTACACTAGCGGCAGAAGTGGGTGAGGTTGAAGCGCGGATAATGCTACTCACTGTTGGGGCAGTAGTATCGGAATATTCATAAGCACCAATATCACAGGTTGTATGTTGTGGACGTGCAATACCGCGTTGGTCTGTTGCTTCACAAGTTCCATTGTCACCTGCATTGATGGCTGGAGAGGTTGCAGATAAAGCCATGGTTTGTGTTGAGCCACCATTATTAGCTAGAGAGCCTAGCAAAGGGTCGCTCGTTAAAGCAGGTGTACCGCAACCAGAGTTCGTTTCGATGAGGTTGAAACTATTAAGAACAAGCGGATTTGAACTTGTGCAATCCATACTAGTAGCATTAGCAAGGATTGTGTTTGAAATACTTACTGAACCAGCCGAGTTATTAAGATTGTTAGTACCACTTGCAGAAACTGTAGTGGAGTTAACAGTTAAAGTCGAGCTGTTATTATAGATACCTTCTGTGGTGCTATTTGCAATGGTGCTATTGCGCACTTCAGCAGTAGCATCAGCATTGGCAACATGAACACCTTTTCCAGAATTGGAAATTGTTGTGTTTGTAATAACTGCTTGCACTGTAGCATTGTTTGTATTACTGGGGCTATCTAAAACATAGATGCCAGCATCTATAGCGTTGGTAATCGTAACGCCATCTACATAAGCAGTTGTGGCTGTAGCGTTACTATTATAGCCTTCAAAGTTATTAACCCAGACGCCATAATTACCACCAGTAACCGTACCACCAGAAATGGTAATTGGGGCGGAGGTGGTAATGTTCCACATGTTATATCCGCTGGCTGGGTTTTGAGTAATTGACCCAATATTGATCGTGTTATTGGTGATAGTAGTATCTACAGCAGTTTGGAAGCTACTGATCAACATGCCATTCCATTTTGTTGATCCAGTTGAATCCATTGCTGTGATGGTGTTATTGGTAATAGGCATATCTGAAGCAGCAGAATACCAAAGGTTATGGAAGATACCTAACCGCCAAACATTGATTTGGTTGTTATTAATCACACCAGTACTACCAGGGTTTGCTTGATAGAAATTGCCTGTTTGAATACCCACGCGAACATTATTTAACACATTGTCACTAACATCAGCATAGAAATTATTGTAAAGCAATATACCAATACCCCAGTTATAAGTGGTTTCGCCTATGTTTTCAAATAGGTTGTAGCGGATGTAATTCCCAGATGTAGCAGTATCAACGGTGTAGTTATAGAAATCAATACCTGAATAAGTGCTATGCCTAAGGATATTGTTTTCAACAACTATGTTCCCCATGCCTTCATAGCCTGCTAAAAGTTCGCAAGCATCTACATCGGCACTACCAATCATTACCCCACTGGTTAGGCTTGGGTTATCACCATCAAATGTAAATCCCTTGATTGTGATATTGCTTGTACTTAAATAAGCAATAATAGAGCAAGATGTATTTGGATCTGGGTTTGACGTAGCAGGCTGAATGATCGCTTCAGCCACCCTTGAACCTGTGTTGGGGTTGATAGCGCTATTTGGACCTAACAAAGTTAAACCTTTATCAATAGTAAGGTTTTCAGTATAGGTGCCTGCAGGTACTTGAATTGTGTTGCCAGCATCAGCAAGATTTATTGCTTCTTGAATAGTACAGTGATAAGTGTTTTTGGTTTGATTAAATATTGTCTGATTGCGGCTTGCAGCACTGCCAACAGTAGCATCATCAACCCCATTTGAGCTGTATATATTGGCATCAACCTTTGCACAAGCAATTGGTGAATTACCACGCCCGAAATAGTTGTCACTTAAATTACTTTGGTCTCCATCAATGTTTGTGTTTGCGGTATATGGTAAATGCCCAGATTGAACTTGAATACCCACTTCGTTTCCATTTACAGTATTGTTCAGCACTTGCATTTTAGTACCTTCAACCACAATGCCAAAACCTGTACTATTTGAACCAACATTATTTTGGACATAGCCAGTGACGGTATTGTTACGAACTACAACACCTGTAGGAATATCCACATTGTTATTGCCAGAGACCCAACCACGCCTAAAAACAGCAATGCCTGCAAAATCACGCAAGTCGGCTGAGGGGGTAGATAATGTAACGGTATTATTTTCAACAACAATACTTCCATCGCCACTAGTTGCGCCAGTTCCATTAGGCAGTTTGATTTCAATACCAAACCGCCCATTGTTGGTGAGTGTATTATTACTGATAACATTAGCCCCCGCACCAGAAGTTAACCCAACTACTCCAATTCCACTATCACCATTATTATGATGGTGTTACCAGAAATGGTAACACCAGAAGCAGTGCCATCTTGTAATTCGATGCCACAGCAGTTATTGCCAGCAACGTAGTTATTTGTAATGGTAATATTCTGTTTAAAACCGTTCCAAATTACAATGCCGCGGCTACGATTAAGTTGCGAGTCGACATTATTAATCAAAACATTAGAAACAGGTCCGTTCAAGTAAATGCCACCACCGTTAACAGAATTGGTTGTGTTATTACTATAAACATGAACATTTTCAATGGTGAGATTATTATTGCTTAGAGTTCCATAAATACCGGTGTTACTTGAGAAATTTTGCACCCGCAAATTTCTAATCGTTACCCCAGTAATACCACTATTAATAGTTATACCTGGCAAACTTGCAGAGGCAGGTGCCCCACTATCAATAATGGTGTGAGTAGCTGGGCTAGCCACATCGTTAGGATTTAATGCTAAGGCGCCCACTAAAGTGAGATTGTTTTTATCAACAATAACATTCTCATTATAGGTGCCTGCCCCAATTTGTATTTCATCACCGGCAGATGCCGCATTAATGGCGGCTTGAATAGTTGTGTAATCACAACCAGATGCACAGACTGTAATAGACGCAGCCTGCACAGCATTTGTGGGGACAAATGCGAAAACAAGTAAAACAATTGATAAAATAATTTTTATAGCTTTTTGCATTTCAAACCTCCTTTAAATCATGAAGTTTTTTGAAACTTCATCATGGTTCTTGGATCTTTAAGAACCGAAAACTCCTGCCCCGCACAGAGATAAGACGTAAATCTATTATATTAATATTTTCTCATAAAGTCAATATGAAGCATGATTATGTTATAGAAATGTAATTTATGCTTAATTGTTAGGTGCTTTCTATCTGATGACATCCTTTAGTTACTATACAAAACACAAAAAGCCAACTAAGTAATACTTAATTGGCTTTTGAATACTTATAGTTGCTTTTAAAGCTTAGGGTTTGTCCTTCTATTATGGCAGACCAAGAGCATTGACCAAGAAAACCGCCATCTGATCACGCGTGGCAGGGCTATTGGGGCAGTAATTGCCACCACCACAACCACTGGTGATACCTTCAAGAGCTAACTGCTCAATCCAATCCTCAGCCCAATGC
>LMZR01000056.1 GCA_001567105.1 Chloroflexi bacterium OLB14 | reverse complement strand
TAAGGGCGAGGTATTATATTATATAATAGGGAGATGGCGAAAAGGGAGAGTAAAAAAACAATCACCACAGAGAACACAGAGTCCACAGAGGTTTTTATAAGGTTTTCTCTGTGATCTTCGTGGTCTCTGTGGTTAAATCTTTTAGATTACCTTCTTTCTTAGCCACTCTCCTTTTTTACAATTGGCAATATCTTTCAATTCTTTTGCCGATAATTGCTAAACTATCTGCCCAGAATTTTTTGGTGCGGATGTTAATGCCAAACTTATCGGCTAAATCGGCGGCGCTGGCTTCACCTGTGGAGCTAATAGATTTTTGTAAGCAGGTACAAACTCTGCGCCACGTTGTTGATAAATAGCATACAAACCTGTAGCAAACAACAAACCGAAAGCATAAGGATAGTTGTAGAAAGAAAATCCGCTGGCATAATAATGTGGTTTCCAAGTCCACATATATTTTTGTAGATATTTTTCATCTAAGCCTGCGCCATAGGTTGCTTTTTGAGCGCGTTCCATGATGTCGTTCAAATCATCAGCCGAAAGTTCAGCTTGGGCGCGTCTTTCAAAAACTTCTTTTTCAAATAGATAACGTGAATAAATATCTACCACCACTTGAGAAGCCCCTTGAATTTGCGCTTCTAAAACACTTAATTCTTCTTGTGGATCTTGGATATTTTGTAATAGTGCTTCGGTCACAATTGTTTCACACATAATCGAAGCAGTTTCTGCTAAGGTCATTGGTGTATTTTGTTGAATAGGAGTCTTATTGGCTTGATAAGCACATTCATTATGAAAAGCATGACCCAACTCATGCGCCAATGTACTCACTTGGTCAAACGAACCATCGAAGTTCATCAACACACGGCTTTCTTTCACGCCTTCCACGCCCATACAAAATGCGCCGCCGCGTTTGCCTTCGCGTTGTTCAGCATCTACCCAGTTGTTATCAAAAGCACGTTTGGCAAAAGTACCTAATTCAGGTGAAAACTTGCTAAAGTTAGTGACAATAAAATCACAAGCTTCTTTCCATGAATATTCTTTATCGGTTTTTCCAAGCGGAGCAAATAAATCCCACCAGGCTAGTTTTTCTTTTCCAATCAACTTGGCTTTGTGTTTGAAATATTTTTCAAACATCGGGAATGAATCTTTCATCGCACCTAACATAGCGTTAAGTGTGGCACGGTCTATGCGAGCGGCATCAATAGATGCGTGTACTGCATCTTCACGCCCACGTTTTTTATCCAAAGTTAACGTCTCACCTTTAACGCCGTTCATGCAAGCCGCTAAAGTTTCTTGCACACCTTCCCAGGCTTTATTTTCTGCTTCATAACCACGTCTGCGTGTGGCTTCATCAGGATGTGAACGTAAATTAATCAATGCGGGCATTGGTAATTTTTGAGTCTTGCCATCCAATTCAAAATCAACAGACATTTGAGAGGTGAGTGTGCCTTGTAATTTTCCAAAGGCATTGCCACCACTTAACGTTAATTCTGCGGCTAAGATTTCTTCTGCTTCGTTCATCAGATATTTGGATTGCTCCGCCGCTTCATACAATGCGAATACATGGTTCTGTGCCGACACATTTGTCTTGGCTGATTTTTTGATGGCTGGTTTGCCTAAAGTCCCTGCCCAGGCTAAAAACTTGGTGTTAAGAATATTTGCCTTAACAGCCACCTGCTCAAATTCCGATTCGAGGCGTTTGGCTTCCTTGTTGCGTGAATCAGTTGAAACGAAAGAATAAATGTAAGGGTTCAACGTCCCAGACAAATCATAAATCTTATTGAAGCGATTGATGGCTTCACCTAATAATTTGCCCAGTTTCTTGGCATCAGTTTTGGCAGTGGCTTTGCTGGCTTTGTTCAAAAATGTTTCCATATCATCGAGCAAAGTTTTAAATTGCTTCATAGCATTTTTGAATTGTTTAGAATCAAGTGCGGGATAGACGTTCGTCAAATCCCAACGAGGTGCAGAAGTAGTCATTTGTGGAACTCCTTTAAGGAAAGATACGTCAAGTATAACAAAACTCTCATTTGAAAATATGGTAGTTTTTGGCAGAAAATTGGTAAATTTTAGTGTAAAGTTAACCCACGGAGGCACTCCCCATGAAACAAGATAAATTTTTAACAGGCATTCTGATTGGCATTGGTGCATTGATTGTGCTGGCATTGGTGCTGTTTTTTATGCGCCAAGATACTCGCACATACGTTTCTGACTCGACCCCTGAAGGCGTTGTAAATAATTACATCTTAGCAGTTTTAGATAAAGATTATGAAAAAGCCTACAGCTACCTTGCTGATTTAGAAAATAAGCCGACTCAAGAAGAATTTCGACAATCATTTTTTAATGGCATAGTCAACCCTGAAAATACAGGCGTAAGTATTGGCAACGTAGACGTAAGCGGAAACGATGCAACGGTGAATCTAACTATATATTATTCCTATAATGATCCATTTTCTAGTAGTTATGGCAATTCAGACCGTGCTAACTTAGTTAGACAAAACGGCGCATGGAAAATTAGTTATATGCCATATAGTTTTTGGGCTTACGATTGGTATCAAGATTATTAATTTCTTAAACACGAAGGACACCAAGTACACAAAGGGAAAGACAAGTATTATTTTTAGCAAGATTAAACCTTAGTGACCTTCATGTACTTTGTGTTTAGATTTTTTCAAAAGGATTCAACCTATGAAAAGTATAAGAAGACTTTATTTCTATGCCGTTGCCTTCATTAGCACGGAAGTAGTGCTATGGGGCATTATCGCTTTACTACGTTCCATTGTTAATCATGCGCAAATTACATCAGGGGTTAGTACATTAGCACAAGCCTTATCATTAATTTTGGTAGGCGTGCCAATATTTTTAGTACATTGGCTGTGGGCGCAAAATGTTTCTAGCAAAGATGATGAAGAAAACTCCGCCAGTTTACGTGCCATATTTTTATACGGCATGTTGCTTGCCACGCTTGTACCAGCCATACAAAATTTTCTTGCGCTTGTCAATCGCGCCTTGTTATCTTCAGCAAACCTTTACGAGTTTCGTGCTTTAGTTGGCGGCACTCAAACATGGTCAGATAATTTAATCGCCATCGTCATCAATTTACTCATTGCCGCATATTTTTGGAATGTGCTTAAACAAAATTGGAAAACACTTTCCGAAACTGAAAACTTTGCCGAAATTCGTCGCTTATATCGCTTCATTTGGATGTTGTACGGTTTATTGATGACAGTTTACGGCGTTCAACAAGCCCTAAATTTTGCTTTCATATTACCTTCTAGTGTGCTTGGAGAAATTGGACGCGAAACCATCATCAACGCCATTGCTTTATTGATTGTTGGTACGCCTATCTGGTTTTTCTCTTGGCGCATCTTGCAAGACGTTCTGCCTGATTCTGCTGAACGAGACTCTTATCTGCGCCTCGGCGTTTTGTACTTACTTTCTTTAGGTAGTGCTATTGTAGTGTTATCTGCCAGCGGAAATTTGATTTATCGAATCCTTTTACAAATATCTGACGGAACTTCATGGTCAAGTTTTATGCAAGAAATCGGCGGACCAATTTCATTAGGCTTACCTTTTGGAGTCTTGTGGGTATATTATGGGGGCTGGCTCAAACAGCAATTTAACTTTGACGAAAATTTACCCCGCCGTCATAGCAAACAAAGATTATTCTATTATTTACTTGCTTTACTTGGTTTATCTGTAACTGTTTCAGGCTTGCTTTCTCTCTTCAACTTATTGATTGATTTAATAACAGGTAGTTCTTATCTTAGCGAAAGTGGTTTTGCACAGCCACTTTCTACCTCTTTTGCTTTGCTATTAGTAGGTTTACCAACTTGGTTACTCACTTGGATTCCGATGCAAGCACAAGCAACAGCCAGCGGAGATGTAGCAGATCATACGCGCCGTTCTGTTATTCGTAAATTTTATTTATATCTAGTTTTGTTCGCTTCCGTCATCGGTGGTATGACATCCGCAGGAGTTCTAGTTTTCACAATTATCAATGCCGCACTCGGTGGCGATTCTCCCGATTTGTTGAAAACGATTCTTAATAGTTTCATGTCGCTGATTGTGTTTGTAGTTTTACTTTTGTATCATTTATCCGCTTTGAGAAAAGATACCGAAGCAAAATCTGATGTATTGGAAGAAAAACAATCAAACTATCAAGTATTAGTCTTTGACCATAACGGCAGTTTTGGCGAAGCAGTCAAAGCCATGTTTGCCAAACGCGCACCCAAAGTGCCAGTGACCATCGTCAATGCGAATGAAAAAATATCGGCTGAAATAAAAGCGGATGCCATTGTTTTACCTGCTTCATTGGCTGTCAATACGCCAGAAAATGTCGAAGCGTGGATCAGGTCGTTTAGCGGTAACAAACTTGTAGTCAGTGATGAAGCGGCGGGCGTTTTTTGGATGAATGATTTCGAGCAAACGGCAGATGTAGCCAAGTCAATGGCTGAAGGGCAAGAAGTCCGCCCGCAATCATCAAAAAGAAATACATCTGTTTGGACGTATGTAGCGTATGTGTTTGCTGCATTATTTGCCTGCCAAGTGTTGATGATGTTGTTGCTGTTTGGCGTTTCAATGGTGACGGGATTTTAATTTAACAGGGTGCGTCGCACACTTACATTTGACTCTGCTTGTTTTCAGGCAGAGTCTTTTTGTTTGAATGATTCTTGCGTGCAAGGTGCGACGCACTCTACAAACTTAATGATATACTTTCAAAAAATATTTTGATTCGAGGCGATGATATGAAAGTTACAGTCCTTCAAGAAAATTTGGCTCGTGGGTTAAGCATTGTTGCGCGTGCAGTTTCGCCACGCACTACATTACCTGTTTTAGCAAACATTTTAATTGCAACTGATGAAGGTCGTTTGCGACTATCTGCTACTAATTTGGAATTAGGAATCACCTGTTGGATTCCTGCCCGCATTGATGAAAACGGTTCAACCACTGTGCCATCACGCACGCTTTCTGATTTAGTCAACACATTGCCAGGTGACCAAGTGCAACTGACTTTAGATACAAAGACTCAAAACTTACATATCAAAAGTGGTTCATCGAATAACGATATCAAATGTATTGATGCACAAGAATTTCCACCTTTGCCCACACCTGAAATGAAAGATGCTATTCAATTAAATGTAGCCGATTTCAAAGAAATGATTCATCAAGTTGCTTTTGCTTCATCCACCGATGAAGCCCGCCCTGTGTTGATGGGCGTGTTGATGAATGTTGATAAAGATAATGTCACAATGGCGGCGGCGGATGGTTTTCGTTTATCGGTTCGTAAAGCGCAACTTTCACAAAAAGTTTCTAACCCCATCAATATCATTATCCCCGCTCGCGCGTTAAATGAACTAGCACGTGTTGCATCTGACCCCGAAGAACCAATTTATATGGTTGTGCCAAAAAATCGTGGGCAAGTTTTATTCCGCGTAAAAGATGTGGAAGTTGTTTCACAACTCATTGATGGCACATTTCCCGATTATCATCAAATCATTCCACGCAATTACAAATCACGCACCTTGGTTTCAACTGCCACATTACTCAAAGCTTGTAAGCAAGCCGAAATTTTTGCACGCGAAGGTTCAAACGTTGCTCGCCTCGATATTAAAGAATCAAAAGGTGATATGCAACCCAGTGAAGTTGAGATTTCTGCTACCTCTGAAGAAACTGGAAAAAATGAAACTATTGTTGAAGCCACAGTTGATGGCAGTAGTGTGTTGATTGCATTCAATGTTAAATTTTTACGCGAAGCACTTGAAGTTATCAAAACTCCAAATGTTGCGCTGGAAACATCCGCGGCAAATGCGCCAGGTGTTTTACGCCCAGTAGGTGATGATAATTTCTTACACGTCATCATGCCCATGCATTTAGGATAAGTTAAATAGAATGCCGAGTTAATTGACTCGGCATTTTTTATTGATTCAAAAAGAACAAATGTTCTAATTAATTATTCGCTTCTTTTTTTGACTTACACTTGATTCTGCTTCCCCATCTTTTTATTTAACTTCAATTGGTACTGCAAGATTTATCTTGCTTTTATAAAGCAACATCAATGTTGCAGAACGTTAAAAATTTAAATCGCAAACAACACGTGCAAAACAATATCTGTTGAAAAGTGAGCAATCATGGCAGATTCAAGTCCGCGTGTTTGATATAACCAACCAAAAATAATTCCGCCTAATGAATTTAACAAAATGATTCTAATCACAACCAATGTTGACATAACTGGGAATATTGCGGCGGCTGTTGGTAAATGACCAACACCAAACATAATAGCGGCGAGGATGTTTGCAATCCATAAAACGGTTACATTGGCTTTTCCATCAACAGGTTTGACGATGAATGATCCAAGCCATGCTAATAAAGACATAAAGAAGAAACGTAATAAGATCTCTTCAGCAATGCCACCATAAAATGATGCTAAAAATCCTTGCCATGCTGGCGGCTTGATGTTTTGTGCGGTGTTGTTAATTTGTTCGCCAAACTCTTTTAACATCAATGGTTGAAAAACATAAACATCTAAAACAATAATCAATGCACCTGCGATGACACCTAAGATAATACTAATTGGCAAAATGCTTTTTATCTTTTCAGCGATTGATTCTTTATTCAGCCATGCTTCAATGATTGGCGCGCCTAATCCAATTTGGTTTGCCAGTAATAAGCCCAACGCGGTGAGAACTGCAAACATCACTGCATTTTGTGCAATTTGAATTGCCAGTAACACAGGTAAAGGAGTTGGCAATTCAATGCTTTGTAAAGTGTTGCTTTGGAGTGTTAAAGTGTAAGGAATTACGCCAACCACACCAATCACAGCGCCAAGCCATAGAATCAGAAAAAGTTTCCAGCTAAAAGGTTTTTTTATCATGATTTATCCTCCTGTATGTTTCATGTGAAACAATCGTAGAGACACAGCGTTGCTGTGCCTCTACACTATATCACTTATGCTTTGGTTTCATTACGATACAAAATGTACGAGTAAATAATCGTGAAGATGACCGTAATAAACAACGGAGCTAATACCAGCCACAAAGCGATAACTCCGCCAAAGAAGCCTCCAGCCAACGCTAAGGCTCCAGAAAGCATGAACAAGTTTCCGCCGAGTTGATGCGTTTTATCCCACACCGAATCACTTGAAAGCGTCCACGGCGTCCGAATGCCGATGAAAAATTCCGCTTGGCTTTTTCATCATGGCACCGATAAAGATAAACAGCACACCTAAAAATGGAAGCATAGCAGAACTGATTTTGAAGTTTTGATAACCAAGACTCCATGCTAAAGTTAGCCCGTGAATGTAGAGCAGAAATGCTACTATAAACACGATGAACAAATTAAATGTGCCACGAAAAGATTCAATATTCACTTTGTGCGGATCAATATTTGGGATGACCATAAACAGCCCGAATAAAAATAAGGCTGTCAGTGGCATCAGAAACACACCCCAAAATTTTGACATATAGCCATCTACTTCGTCATTGGCATTCCAATGCGAAGCCATTTGCTCTGGTAATTGATTCCATAATAGCAAACCTGCAATTATGGCGATAGCAATTAAAGCAAGTGCAAGAATTGAAGTTGTTTTTGTTGACATTTTATTTTCCTCTTCTATGTTTCATGTGAAACAGTTGGTTACAGGTTGAAAGTTACAAGTTGCAGGTTTTGACCTTCAACCTTCAACCTTTGACCTTCAAACCTTCAACTTTCAACTATCTTTCGGCAAATTATTCTGCGCCATTGAAACCATGCCACTCATGCCGCCGAGATTCATCGTATCCACTGCGGAGCTTGGCACAATCACCAACGCGCCTTTTTCTTTCAGACCTTCAAATAACATATTCATAGCGCGTAAATGCAAAGCGGTTGGGTTATCTTGATAGGCTTTTGAGGCTTCGGCAAATGAATCGGCAATTTGTTTTTCCGATTCGCCTAAAATCACACGCGCCTGACGTTCTCTCTCAGCCTGTGCTTGACGAGACATAGCATCTTCCAAATCTTGCGGAATAACAATATCTCTAATCTCCACCGATTGCACCGTCACGCCCCAAGGCGTAGTACGTTCATCAATCACAGCTTGCAGTTCTTGATCAATTGAACTACGCCCAATCAAAATATCTGCCAGCATCATTCTGCCTATGATGTCACGCAAAGCAGTTTGCGCCGCCCAATCTACCGCCGCGCGATAATCTTCAACTTCCAACGCGGCTTTTTCAGCGTCCCACACAACCCAAAACAAAACGGCATCCACATCTACAGGCACAGTATCTTTCGTCAATGTTTTTTGCGCCGCAAATGGTGAAACCATCACACGATGGTCAATCCATGTGGCAATCGTATCCACAATCGGCACAATCCAAAACAAACCTGCGCCTTTTAAGCCAACGAATTTGCCAAGCCTCAACACAACCGCCTTTTCCCATTGAGAGGCAACTTTCAATGCAAACAAAATATATGTGGCTATCAATGTCCATACCGCAACCCAAGCGCCAAGCACTGCATCAGAATATTTCCCTTCACCAATTGCAACACCTAACACCGCCACCAAAATAAACACAACAAACAAAGTGACTGCAATTGGCGGGATGTGTTGATCGTTTTGTTTTTTACTAATTGATATTAAATTTCTTAGATTCATTTTGACATTCTCCTTTTTATAAATCTTTCGCTTCATTCTTGACCTTCAACCTGTCTCTGACCATTTGGCTGATATCTCGCTCCGAAAATCCCAAGCGTTGTGCTTCATTGATAAATCTTTCCGTCAAGGCAATTAGTGATTCACGTTTCAATTTCTCAGTCACTTTTTGTGATGGCACTTCTGTAATATATGTTCCACGCCCTTGTTGTGTGGAAATAATGCGTGCTTCATCTAACATACGATACGCCCGTGCAATGGTGTTAAAGTTGACTCTCAATTCTTCAGCCAAAGCGCGTACAGTGGGCAATTGGTCGCCTGGCTTCAAAATTCCATTGGCGAGTTGGCTTTGTACCTGCTCTACAATTTGTGTGTAAATGGGCAAGCCCGAGTGAAAATCTAGATGTAGGGTTAGTTTTTTTGTTGACATATTCCTCTACTAAATTGTACTAATTGTATCAATGAATGAATTGTAGCATTTAAGCGGGTTTTGTCAAGTTAAATAAAAAAGCGTTCAAGTGAACGCTTTTTTATTTCTAAGCTTTCATCCCTCTCATCGCTTTGCCCAACCTTATGATTCCCTCTTCAATATCTTCCACAGGTTGAGAAGCGAAATTGAGGCGAAGCCATTCTTTGCCATCTTTATTATCAACAAAAAAATAATTGCCAGGCATAAACGAAACGCCTTCTTTACAGGCTAAGGGTAATAAATCTTCTGCGAATATGCCATTGGGTAATTTCAGCCAAATAAATAATCCGCCAGTTGGAATGTCAAATACAACTTTGGATGGTAAATATTTACGAATTGAATCAACCATTACATCACGGCGTTTGCGAAAGGCTTGACTAGAACGATGCAAATAGGTTTGATATCTGCCAACTGTCACATAAGCATCTAATGCCCGTTGAATCAGAGTCGATGTGGCTAAGTCACTGAGGCGTTTGAAATTCAGTAAACGATCATAGACAGGACCATCTGCAACGATGAATCCAACCCGCAGACCAGGCATCAGCATTTTTGAAAATGTACCAACATAAATGACTTGCCCATTTGGGTCTAATGCTTTGAGCGAAGGTTGAGCGTGACCTTCATAACGTAAATCGCCAACGAAATCATCTTCCAAAATTGGGACGTTATATTTTTCTGCTAACAGAATCAACTCGCGGCGGCGCGGACTGCTGAGGCACGTCCCTGTTGGGTTATGAAAATTTGGAATCGTATAAATTAATTTGGGGTGATGTTGTTGCAAAAGTTTTTCAAGTTTTTCAACTTGCATTCCCTGACTATCCATTGGAATGCCGATGATCTGAAAACCTAAAGCACGGAATAAATCTATAGCAACAGAATACGTTGGGCTTTCAACTAAGATAATGTCATTCGGTTTTAGCAAAACTTGAGCGACTAAAAAAATCGCTTGTTGTGAGCCAGCGGTTATCAACACATTTTCGGCATTAGTTTGTAAACCTTGGCTAGCCAAAATATTTGTAATGCCTTCACGCAGTGGAGCATAGCCATTGCTTTCGCCATATTCCAAGGCTGAGATTTGGTCACGGCGCATAACGGATTGTAAAATTTTACGAAACTCATCGGATGGGAATTGACGTGTATCACTAATTCCGCTGGCGAAACTAATTGGGTGCGGATGTTTTGATTTATATAACAGTTCATCTAATTGGCTTGCGGTGAAAGTGGATTCTTCTGTTTGAAAATTTTTTTGCCACAAAGGCAATGTCGCTTCTTTATTTTGTTTTGATAATGGAAATAAATTTTGAGGCAACACATACGTTCCGCTACCCATGCGAGAAAAAACTAAACCTTCAGACTCTAACAAGGCATAAGCATTTTCAATCGTGGCGCGGTTGACTCCTAAATCATTTGCCAGTTGGCGATAGGCTGGTAAACGAGTATCAGCCGTCAGCTTGCCAGAAAGAATCGCTTTTTTCAGATAGGCACCAATCTGCTGATAAAGTGGGGTATCAATTTCACGGTCAATTGGGATGCGCATTTTTTACGTCTCCAATTATATTGGCATGGTGAATATATCATCAAATGTAGGTTAAATATAGACGCAATTCTGGTTAATTAACAAATTCAACAAAAATTGGACGGGTTGTTAATCATATTTATTGGCTCTTAACATAGTCCAATTTGTATTTAGAATAATACAAATTGTAAAGCGGAGTGCAGACTTTAGTTTGCTATTAAATTAAAAAGCGGACTGAAGTCTGCACTCCGAAATAGATTCAAATTAAGGAGTAAACAATGGAAGCAAAAACTGGAACATGGACTGAGAAAAAGGGTTTAGCACAAATGCTCAAAGGTGGCGTGATTATGGATGTGGTCAATGCTGAGCAAGCCAAAATTGCGGAAGATGCTGGCGCGTGTGCAGTGATGGCGTTAGAGCGCGTCCCTGCGGATATTCGGGCTGATGGTGGCGTGGCGAGAATGTCTGACCCTGATATGATTTTGAAAATTATGGATGCGGTCACAATTCCTGTTATGGCGAAATGTCGCATCGGTCACTTTGTGGAAGCGCAGATTCTTGAATCAATTGGCGTTGATTACATTGACGAATCTGAAGTGTTAACTCCTGCTGATGAAGAACATCACATCTTGAAACATAATTTCAAAGTGCCATTTGTGTGCGGATGTAGAAATATCGGCGAGGCATTAAGAAGAATCGGCGAAGGCGCGGCAATGATTCGCACGAAGGGAGAAGCAGGCACAGGCGACGTAGTCGAAGCGGTTCGTCATGCACGTTCTGTTTTGGGTGCGATTAAACAAATCCAAAAAATGGATGATGAAGAGTTGATGACCTTTGCAAAAAATAATGGCGCGCCTTATGAATTAATTAAAGAAGTTAAAACATTAGGGCGTATGCCTGTGGTCAATTTTGCGGCGGGTGGAGTTGCAACTCCAGCAGATGCGGCTTTGATGATGCAACTCGGTGTGGATGGTGTGTTTGTGGGTTCTGGTATTTTCAAATCTGGTGACCCTGCCAAACGTGCCGCTGCCATTGTTAAATCTGTGACGCATTATCAAGATGCTTCTATCTTGGCGGAAGTAAGTAAGAATCTCGGCGAAGCAATGGTTGGACGAAACGCCGCGCAAATGCCAGAAGGTGAAAGATTGGCTGTGAGAGGTTGGTAATTTAGACGATGGACGATAGACCGTAGACCATGAGTGGTTTTATGATCAATCGTCCACGGTCAATGGTCTTATTATGAAAATCGGTGTCCTCGCTTTACAAGGTGATTTTGCAGAACATGTTTCTATGCTGAAAAAAATCGGTGTGGATACAATTGAAGTGCGTTTGCCAAAACATTTAGATGGTTTAGATGGTTTGATTATGCCTGGTGGTGAATCTACAACCATTGGTAAATTGGCAGTGGCTTATGATTTGATGAAGCCCTTACAAGAGTTTGGAAAATCTCATGCTATTTGGGGAACATGTGCAGGTGCGATTTTTCTATCTAAAGATGTGAGTCGTGACCAGCCTTTGCTGGGTTTGATGGATATTAAAGTACAACGCAATGCTTTTGGTCGTCAGGTAGATTCGTTTGAAACAGATTTAGAAATTGATGAATTGTATGAAGCCACAGGCACAGAGCATCCATATCATGCAGTCTTTATCCGTGCGCCGATTATTGAATCGGTCAGTGGAAATGCTAAGGTGTTGAGTCAACTAGCAGATGGAAGAATCGTGGCGGCGCAGGAAGGTCACTTGTTGGCGACTTCGTTTCACCCCGAGCTGACAGAGGATACTAGATTCCACGAGTATTTTATTTCGCTGACATCTTAATCTTTTGCCACAATATGTTAAAGTCGCCGTCCTCGGCGGTGTGTTCTGCATATAACTGCTTCGCCGAGGACGGCGAAGCGAGCAATGAAGAAAAAAAACAAATATGCTAAAGCCGCCGTCCTCGGCGGCGTGTTTTACATATAACCGTTTCGTC